>CACZHW010000050.1 GCA_902781095.1 uncultured Eubacteriales bacterium | reverse complement strand
CATCTTGTGGGACACGGTGTGTGTGAACAGAATCATCAGATCTGGGTTGCCGATCCGGTCTTTCATGCAGGATTTATACTTGCAGAAAACCTTGGCGTTACATCCATGTTCCCTGCACAGATTCAGATAATCCCGCTCCATACATTCATTTCCGCCGATAATGACAATGCTCATACAGACTCTCCTTTGAAATTTACCGGTGAAAAGGATATAATTAGTATAGCCTAACAATTATTATATGTAAATAACTTTTTGCATTTCCGATGACAGAATTGTGACCATCAGGCAAGAAGAATGCAGAAGGAGGAAAGGACAACATGAAGTTTCAAGCATCCATTAATGGAATCAAAGGAACGGTTCAGTATCGGATGAAGTTTCAAGCATCCATTAATGGAATCAAAGGAACGGTTCAGTATCGGGATGAAGACGTTCAGAAGATTTTTCTCCCGCTTCTGGAAAAGTGGAAGACGATGCAGGAGAGGAAGGGGCGCCGGATCCTGGTTTTTCTTGCGGCGCCGCCCGGGACGGGGAAAAGCACGCTCCTTGCGTTCCTAAGAATGCTGTCATGCGGAGAGATTCTGCCGGGGGCGTCAGAGGCAGGACCAGCGGAGCTGGCTCCGATTACGACAATCGGAATTGACGGGTTCCACCACTACCAGTCCTACCTGGACACACATACGACGGTCCGGGACGGGGAGGAGATTCTGATGGCAATTTTGGCAGCGATGGCGGTGCCGCATCCGCCACTTATCGTTCCGGAAGTCGGTCATGGCGCGGAACAGCAAATAGCTCCAACGATTGCGGCCTATCAGCGGGTCATGGAACGGGCGGCGGCCCTGCGGCCGGATACAGTGGTGATTCTCAGCCCGCATACGGTTATGTATGCCGATTACTTTCACGTGTCACCGGGAGCTGGAGCATCCGGTTCCTTTGCGGCCTTTCGGGCACCGCAGGTTCAGGTAGCAACTGCGTACGATAGCGGTTTTTGCGAGGCCTTGGTGAAACGCTGCCGGGAGGAGGCTTTTCCCGCGGGGACGCTGGGGGAAAAGAATGCGGAGTTAGACCATGGCACGATGATTCCGCTGTATTTCCTGCAACAGCATCTGCGTGGTGTTCCCGTCGTGCGAATCGGCCTTTCGGGCCTGCCGGCGCGGGCGCATTACCGTCTTGGCCAGCATATTGCCGCGGTGGCTGAGGAACTGGGGCGCCGGGTACTCATCATCGCCAGCGGCGACCTGTCGCATAAGCTAAAGGCAGATGGTCCCTATGGATTTGCGTCAGAGGGCCCTGTGTTCGATGCGCGGATGCAGGCGGTTTTCCGCAGTGGGGATTTTTTGCGGCTGCTTTTGACGCCGGCGGATCTTGCAAGTGGGGCGGCGGAATGCGGCTTGCGTTCCTTTTGGATTATGGCAGGGACGCTGGATGGGCGGCAGGTAAAATCCGAATTGCTGTCGTATCAAGGACCATTTGGCGTCGGGTATGGCGTGGGCTGGTTCCTGCCAGGGGGGCTTGACGATTCACGGGATATCGGCGTACAGCTGGCACGGTGCGAAGCCGAGGCAATGCGGGCCATTAGGGATCGGGAAGACTCGCTGGTAAAGCTGGCGCGGCTCAGCTTGGAAACCTTCGTGCGTACCCATCAACTGGCGGTTATTCCGGAAGATATGCGGAAGTCTTTCGCCGATAAAAGGCGGGGGGCATTCGTCTCCCTCAAGAAAGATGGCCAATGCGTGGCTGCATTGGCACCATCCAGCCGGTCCGTCAGGATTTGGCCGAGGAAATCCTCTACAATGCCGTTTCGGCTGGGACGAGAGACCCGCGGTTTTCGCCGGTGACGCCGGAGGAACTTGCCCAGTTGGTTTACGATGTCGATGTACTCACGGAGCCAGAACCTATCGATTCCCCGGATCAGCTGGATGTCAAACGCTATGGCGTCATCGTTCAATGCGGTGACCGCCGCGGGCTGCTGTTGCCGGATCTCGCCGGTGTCGATACGGTCGAGCAGCAGATCGACATCGCCCGCCGCAAGGGTGAAGAACTTTCAGCAGCGACGGAAGAAGAGAAGAAGATCTGCGAGCGCGTCACCGGCATCGCCTATGACCAGCTCTGGAATACAGACAACATGAAATTTTCGAAGAAAGCGAAAGGCTGAGAACGTAAATTCAGATAAAGGCAACGGGCACTGCCGGATGTTTCCGGCGGCGCCTGCAGAGAAAGAGCCACCGGAAGCCGCAGACAATACGGTTTCCGGTGGCTTTTCATAGTGTGCCCTGCAGAAGGCTTAAAGCTTTGCTGTTACTTCAAATACCTTGTCCGCGTCGTCTTTCGTGACGGGGATCACGTTTCCTTCCAGTTTTCTGCCGTTCACGGTAAGCTCGCGCACGCCGCTGCAATGTCCGTCCGGATTCTCAACCTGGATCACAAACTTCGCGCCGCGGAACTGTCTTGTCACCGTGTAGCCCTTGCAGTCTGCCGGAATGCAAGGATCGACCATCAGGCCCGACAGCGTCGGCTTCACGCCCAGAATGTACTGCGAGATGTTGACAAATGTCCACGCCGCCGTGCCGGTCAGCCAGCTGTTCTTGGCCTCACCGAAGTGCGCGGCGTCCGGCCCCGCAACCATCTGCGAGTACACATACGGTTCCGTGCGGTGGATCTCCGAAACGTCCTGCAGGAATGCGGGACAGATGCGGCGGTACACTTCAAAGGCCCTGTCCCCGTGTCCCATCGCTGCTTCGGCGATGGAGATCCACGGGTTATTGTGACAGAAGATGGCGCCGTTTTCCT
>CACZHW010000049.1 GCA_902781095.1 uncultured Eubacteriales bacterium | reverse complement strand
AGCGCCTGGTAAAGGCTTCTTTTTTTTATCCTCTTTGCTTTTGTAAAACAAATACCCTTGCTTCCTTCTCAGAAAACAAGGGTATTGTTGATGGTCTGAATCATCCGCACAACAACTGTGCGGATGATTGAGCATTTGATGCGGTTTATTATACGCACTTTTATCCATGTTTTCAACAATTTCGAAAACGCTTTGGCCCATTTACATAACATCCGGCAGTAAAAACGCCGCGCCCTCCTTTGGGAAGGCGCGGCGGGCGGGCGAAAGGCTTGCCACCGCCGCCCCCTGCTTGTATAATCCCTTTGTATCTTTCATTTCGCAGCGGCAGCAAAGGAGTCCTTATGCAAATCCTGTTTCTCGCCTTCGTCCTGCTCGCCATCATCGGCCTGCTCGCTCTGCGCCGCCCGCTCTGGCAGGCGCTGCTCGGCGGCCTCGTCCTTCTGTGGGCTCTCTTCAGGATCGCTCCGGCGGACGGCGCGCGCCTCTTTCTCAATCCGCTTGCCGGCTGGTCCTCGCTGTCCGTCATCCTCGTCGTGTACCTGATCGCCTTCCTGCAGCGCGTGCTGGACGCGCGCGGAATGCTCCGCGGCGCACAGCAGGATCTGGACGCGCTCTTCCACAACCGCCGCATCAACGCCTCCGGCGCGCCGGTCTTCATCGGCCTGCTGCCCAGCGCCGCCGCGATGCTCCTGTGTGCGGACATCGTCCGGGAGGCTACGGACGGAAGCCTCACGCCGGAGGAGCAGGCCTTTACCGCCAGCTGGTTCCGGCATATCCCGGAGAGCATCCTGCCCACCTACACCGGCGTCATCCTGATGCTCAGCCTGACCGGCCTTCCCGCGGGACCCTTTATGCTCGCGATGATCCCGCCCGTCTGCTTCCTCGCGCTGCTGGGATTCCTCTTCGTGCTGCGCAAGGTGCCGGGCCGCACCGGTCAAGCCTCCGGCGGCGCGAAGCTGCCCCATCTCGCCGCGCTGCTGCGCCACCTGTGGCCGCTGCTGCTCATCCTCGTGCTCATCCTGGCCTTCGGGATGGACGTCAGCCTCGCCGTGCTCGTCTCGATCGTCTGCGCGGCACTCATCCTGCGCCTCACCCCCGCCGAGCTCTCCCCCATGTTCCGGGACTCCTTCGAGTGGAAGATCCTGTTGTCCACCTACCTGGTCCTCGTCCTCAAGGAGTTCATCGCGGCAACGGGCGTCCTGGAAACGCTGCCGCAGGCGATGAGCACGCTGCCGCTGCCTGCCTGGCTCGTCTTCGCCGTCCTCTTCTTTGTCGCGACCCTCATCGGCGGCACGACCTCCGCCATCGCGCTGGGTACGCCCCTGGCCTTTGCGGCGCTCCCCGGCGGCATCCCGCTGGCGGTCTACCTCATGTGCATCACGCATGCAGCCTGCCAGCTGTCGCCGGTCCACGTCTGCCTTGCCGTGGCGGCGGAATCCTTCCATGTCTCCCTCGGCAGCCTCATCCGGCGCACGCTGCCCGTCGCGCTCACCTTCTGCGCGCTGATGACGGTCTACTACCACCTGCTGAACGCGCTGCTGTAAGCCCGCGCAAAAGCCCGGCGCCTTCCGGCGCCGGGCCCGCTTTTTCTTCCGTGATTCCTTTTATTCCATTACGGCGACGGCCTCCACCTCGCACAGCACGCCCTTGGGCAGTTCGCGCACCGCGACGCAGCTCCTGGCCGGCCTGGAGGTAAAGTACTTCGCGTACACCTCGTTGAAGGCGGCAAAGTCGCCCATGTCCGCAAGGAAGCAGGTCGTCTTCACGACCTTCTCGTAGCCGCTGCCCGCCGCCTCCAGGATGGCGCCAACGTTCCTGCAGCTCTGTTCCGCCTGCGCGCTGATGCCTTCCGGAATCGCGCCGGTTTCCGGAATCACCGGAATCTGGCCGGACGTGAAGACCATCCCGTTTGCGATATACCCCTGGGAATACGGCCCGATGGCGCCGGGCGCCTTGCTGGTTTCAATGACTTTCATCGCGTGTCCCTCCTGTCTGTTCTTATCCTAACAATAATCCATTCAGGCCGGATTTTCAACCTTTTCCGTTTATTTAAGCCCCCGTCGGGTGCTCATTTCCTCTTTTTCAAATTCAAAAGCTATGGTATACTATGCGCGCATTTTGAATCCTTTGAACACTGTGAAGGGAGATACCGATATGAACAATCCGAACATGCGTCCTGCGGATATGGCGCGGATCGAAACGCCCGCGCAGGCGGAAGCGTTCATCGCGCAGCAGGTGGAAGCGCTCCGCGCGCAGATCGGCAGCGGTAAGGTCCTGCTGGCGCTCTCCGGCGGCGTGGATTCCTCCGTCGTGGCGGCGCTGCTCATCCGCGCGGTCGGGCAGCAGCTCACCTGCATCCACGTAAACCACGGCCTCATGCGCAAGGGCGAAAGCGAGCAGGTCATCGAGGTCTTCCAGCGTCAGCTGGGCGCCAACCTCATCTACATCGACGCGACGGACCGCTTCCTTAACAAGCTGGCGGGCGTCGCCGATCCGGAGACCAAGCGCAAGATCATCGGCGCGGAGTTCATCCGCGTATTCGAGGAAGAATCCGCGAAGCTGACCGGTATCTCCTTCCTGGCGCAGGGCACCATCTACCCCGACATTCTGGAGAGCGACGGCATCAAGGCGCACCACAACGTAGGCGGCCTGCCGAAGGATGTGCACTTCGAGCTGGTTGAGCCGGTCCGCCTGCTCTTCAAGGACGAGGTGCGCGTCGTCGGCCGCGCGCTTGGCCTGCCGGAGGACATGGTCAACCGTCAGCCCTTCCCCGGCCCCGGCCTCGGCGTGCGCTGCGTCGGCGCCATCACCCGGGACAGGCTGGCCGCGGTCCGCGAGTCCGATGCCATCCTGCGCGAGGAGTTCGCCAAAGCGGGCCTTTCCGGCAAGGTCTGGCAGTACTTCACCATCGTGCCGGACTTCAAGTCTACGGGCATCAAGGACGGCAAGCGCTCCTTCGAGTGGCCGGTCGTTCTGCGCGCGGTCAACACGCGCGACGCGATGAGCGCCACCGTGGAAGAAGTGCCGTGGCCGGTCCTCCTGCGCATCACCGACCGCATCACCCATGAGGTGCCCGGCGTCAACCGCGTGCTCTACGACCTGACGCCCAAGCCCACCGGAACCATCGAGTGGGAATGACGCTCGAAACGGCGAAAACCCGCATGAATACAGGCTTTTTTGCCCGTCCATACTGCTCTTGATACTGGATTGATACTATTTGTG
>CACZHW010000048.1 GCA_902781095.1 uncultured Eubacteriales bacterium | reverse complement strand
CCGCCCCCATTGCGATGTCTGTGGCTGGACGGGAGTACCATTGTCCTCTTGGCTGTCATGGCTGTGCAGGAAGCAATCTCTGCATTCGGCCCGGCATGGATCGCTCGATCTTTTCAGACGTCGTGGCGTGCGGCAGGCGCAGTAGCTCATACCAAGATTGAAGTCTCAGTGAATGCATATGCGGTTGAAAAGGTGCAAGAGGTCTGTGCCTCTCACCCCTCTACCGCACGCTTTTGGCGTCCGAAACGACACGTTTTTTTATAATTCATAATCATTTTACAATTCGGCATTGACAAATATCGACCTGCATGTTATACTTCTAACAGTTTATTTTTAAACTATTAATCAGGAGGTGAGCGATATGGCTACACAGGCGGATATGGAAGTGTTCCTGCGCGGCAGGCAGTTTAAGAAAGCGCTGGAGCAGGCGACCGCGCCCATCCGTGCTGCGTCCGGTCTCAAGCAGATCGAAGTGGATATCCTTTCCTACATGGCGTATCGGCCGAGTATCACCTCCAGTGAGCTCTGCCGCGCTCTGGCTCTGAATAAAGGCCATGTGTCGCAGGCGATGGCGAGCCTTTGTAAAAAAGGGCTTCTTCGGATGAAGCCGGACATCGAAGACCGGCGGCGGATTGCCTTTCGCGCAGCAAAGCAGGCGCTGCCCCTGATTGCGTCGATTCAAGAAGCAAGAGAAAATCTCCTGAAGCAGGTGTTTCGCGGCGTTACCGAGGAAGAGCTTGCGGTGATTCAGTCGATCAAGGAGAAGGTTTTTTCCAATCTGGATCTTCTGGTTTCAGAGTAAAGAGAAGGCTGTACGAAGGTACGGCTTTTTCTGCTGCAAAAGTTTAATTTCAAACTATTTAATTTCAAACAGATTTCGTTTAACGAGGTGCTTTCCATGACAACCGCAAATAAAATCACAATTTTTCGAATGTTGATGGTGCCGATATTTGTGCTGCTGCTTTATCTGGATTTGCCGAGTGCAGGTTACTGGGCCTTGGGAGTTTTTATCCTTGCAAGCGTGACAGACACCGTGGATGGCTATATCACCCGCCATTATAATCAGGTGACAGACGTTGGAAAACTTCTTGACCCGTTGGCAGATAAGCTTCTTGTGATCTCCGCTATGGCGGTTTTTACAGAGTGCGGATGGATGCCGGGCTGGGCGCTTGCGCTGGTGGTTGCCAGAGAGCTTGCAGTAACCGGATTGCGGCTCATTGCGGTACAGAACGGACGTGTGATCGCTGCAGGCTGGTCCGGAAAAGTCAAAACGACTGTGACGATGGTCGGTATTGTGTTGATGCTTGCTTTCGGCATCCCGCAGGGGCTCGCATGGCTGAACAATACGGTTTGGATTCTAGTTGTTATCACGACCGTCTGGTCCGGCACGGAGTATTTCATCCGAAATCGGGATGTATTGAAGGAATCTGAAAGCGGGAGTGTCCTTTCATGAAAGATCGAGTCATTTACGGCGCGCTGCTCATGGCAGGGATGCTGCTTTGTGTACTCCTGTCTCCGGTCACGCGCGTGGTGTTTTTTGCCGCAGCGGGGATTCTCTGCATGTATGAATACTGCGCCCGTCTGCGGGAGAGCGGCATTCACTGCGCCTTTTGGGCGCTTTCCCTGTTTCTGATTTCCGCAGCGGTACTGGCGCTGCTTGGCGCGGAGACAGAGCTGTGGTGCGCTGCATTCGCCATCTTCGTGTTTCTCTCGATGAGCTCCGGCATTTTCGACGCAAAGATATCCGGCCGCGGAGCGGTTTACACGGCGGCGGGACTTGCATATCCCGGTGTATTCTTTGCCTGGATCATCAGCATTTCAGTCACGGAGCTGTGGCTGAAAGCGCTGACCTTGGCCTGCCTTTCCGTCTGGGTTTGCGACAGCGCCGCCATGTTTGGCGGGAAGCGCTTCGGAAAGCATAAGCTCGCGCCTGCAGTGTCACCCAACAAGACCGTGGAGGGCAGCATCTGCGGCGCGGTCAGCGCAGCCGCAGTTGGCGTGATCGTATGGGCTCTGGGGCAGTGGATTGGCGCGCTCAGCGGCATTTCATTGTGGCTGAGTATTTTGATCTGCGTGATTGCATCCACGGTTGGACAGGTCGGTGACCTTTCGGAATCTCTGATCAAGCGCATGATCGGGATCAAGGATTTTTCCGATCTGATTCCGGGCCACGGCGGTATGTTTGACCGGGCGGACAGCCTGCTGTTTGCCATACCGACGGCATATCTGATCCTGCGGCTGGCAGGAATGTAAAGGAGCGGAAGCATGGATCAAAAGGAATTGCTGCATTTTCCGAAGCGGGCGTTGTTTGTGGTGAATCCCGTTGCGGGGCGAAAAACAATACAGAAGCATCTGTCGGACTGTGTCCGCGCTTTGATGGATGCGGGGTATCTCGTCACAACGATGGTCACCGCTGAGCGCGGCGAAGCGACGCAATACGCCAAGGCCTACGGGAAGTTCTATGATCTGGTGGTGTGCGCAGGGGGAGACGGCACCTTAAACGAGACTGTCACCGGACTTGCGGAAAGTCACACCAACGTCCCTGTGGGGTATATCCCCTGCGGCACGACCAATGACTTTTCCGCCTCACATGGCTTGCCGAAAGATATTCCGGGCGCAATGCAGGGTATCGTCAGCGAACAGCGCGCACGATATGATGTAGGCTGTTTCGCTGATCAGTACTTTGTCGGCGTCGCACTGTTCGGCGCATTTTCCTGGATGGCATACACCACGGATCAGACGAAGAAAAATAAGCTCGGCTATCACGCATATGTGCTCGACGGCATGCGGGATCTGTCCCGGCTGAAGCCCATCCACATGCATCTGGAGGCGGATGGAGAAACACTGGAGGACGATTATCTCTTTGGCGCGGTGAGCAATGCGTACAATCTGGGCGGCTATCTGGATCTGTCTGCGACCGGTGTGGATCTATCGGATGGAATTCTGGAGCTGGTGCTTGTAAAGGCGCCGCATTCTTTGCCGGAATTGGATCAGCTGCTGCGCGCGATCACAGCAGGAGACTTCACGGGTCCGTGGCTGACCCTACGGCATGTGAAAAACATGAAAGTGCATAATCCGCCGGAGCTGCAGTGGTCTCTGGATGGAGAGAAATCCGGCTGTTACGAGACGGTTGAGATTCATGCACTGCCCGGCTTTCTGGAGCTGCAGGGCGGTAAGTAAAAAAGAAGATGATGGAATGAAAGCAATTTTTGAAGGAAAAAACCTGACGGTGCCGAACTTACTGTCTTTTCTTCGGCTGTGTATGGTGCCGCTGTTCCTTTGGATTTATCTGGGGCTGGATGAGCCCCTGTGGGCTGCGGGGCTGCTCGTGCTCTCCGGCATTACGGATACGGTGGATGGATGGATTGCCCGAAAATTTCATCAGGTAAGCAATTTGGGCAAAGCACTGGATCCGTTTGCGGATAAGGTTACGCAGATTGCCGTCGTGACCTGCCTCTCCATCCGGTTCCCGCGACTGTGGATTGTGTCGGGAGTCTTGCTTGCAAAGGAAAGCTTTGCGCTGATCACCAGCCTCATGGCAATCCACAGCACCGGCATCGTCACGGGCGCCGACTGGCACGGCAAGGTCACGACTACGCTAATGTATATCACTATGATTGCTCATCTGGTTTTCCCGGAGATCCCGGACATCGTCTCCATCACGCTGACAATCCTGTGCACCGGCATGATCTTGCTCTCCGGCGTACTCTACGGTATTCGAAACATCCACAGCATCTGTGCCGGAAAAGTGGAAGAGGTAACGGAATTATGAAGCTCAAATTCCAACGAGTGATGCGCATTTTCACGATCGTTTTTCTGGTGGTGTGGGCGGTACTAATCGCGTTGCTGTTTCGGAATGCGGGCAGCCTTTCCCTCAGCGATCTGCTGGCCTACCGACCGGAAAAACCAATACTTGCAGTGTTGGCACTTCTACTGATGTTCGCACTAAAGAGCATGGACGCGGTGATCCACTGTGGCGTGCTGTTCGCAGCAGCCGGACTGATTCTGCCGCTTCCGGCAGCCTTCACGGTCAATATTCTGGGAATCGTGCTCATGTCTGTCATTCCCTACGCCGTGGGACGGCAATTGGGTCTGGAAGCGGCTGATGCCCTGCGGCAGAAACACCCTCGCCTTAGGGAAGCAGAGTCCTTCCAATCCCGACACGCGGTTCTGGTTTCCGCGCTGCTGCGCACTATCGGATTGCCAACCAATGTGACGGGGATCTATTTGGGCGCCATGCAGTTTGAGTTCCTGCCCTATCTTGAGGGCTCTGTGCTGGGCATGCTTCCGCTCCTGATTTTCTTCACGCTGATCGGCACCAGCGCCGATGATGTGCACTCCCCGCTGTTCAT
>CACZHW010000047.1 GCA_902781095.1 uncultured Eubacteriales bacterium | reverse complement strand
TATTCGACAACCCTTGCCTCTTTTCCTTTTGGTTTCTTTTGGCTTTTGCAAAAAATCTCACATCCTTGTTGGATGTGAGACTTTGTTGATGGTCTGAGGCTTTCACGCCTCTTGTTTTTTTATTCGGTTCAGCCGTCAGCCCTTCAGGCAGGACAGCCGGCCGGACAGCGCCTTCTTCAGGCCCGCGACGTCGTTTACGGCATACAGCGCGAAGGTCTCCAGCTTCGGTGGCTCTTCCTCGTTCATATGCGGCCCCACAACCGTATACTGGCGCCACTTGGTCGCTTTGCTCTTTATCGCGTCCCGGCCCAGCAAAAGGCTCGTATGCCCGTCCGCATCCCTGCGGAACTCGGCTGCGTCCACCTTGTCAAACTCCACCGCGCGCACGTCGTCGCCCACCGCGAGGATGCGCTGATCCGTCACCGCGTAGATCGTCTTCTTCAGCTTCTTTCCGTCGCCGAACGCGTTGAACGGCCCGATGCAGGCGACCAGAAGCACGAGCAGGATGAGCAGCGGCTTCACGTTCGCGATGCCCGCGGCAACGGTGTACGCGATGCAGATGGCCAGCGCAACGCCCAGGCTGATGACCATCGTCATGATCAGGTTCTGCTTGTGCGTCCTGTCCAGGGTTTCAAAGCTTTCCGCCTTGCCCTGCCAGAGGAGCTGCTCGCCTTCCTGCAGGGCTTCTTTCAACTGTTCCGTCATGGTTCTTCCTCCCGATTGATGAAATCAATTTGAATAAAGGATAGCACCAATCCGGTTAAGACCGGGCAAAGGAGACGCCCATTTGGGCAAAGAACCGGTAAAGAAAAGCCGGCTTTACAGCCGGCACATACGGTAGCCTACGCCCAGTTCATTGGCGATGTAGCGGTTGTCCCCGGGCCGCTCGCCCAGTTTTCTGCGGATGTTCGCCATGTTCACCTGCAGCTTTTTGACGCTGCCGGCATCCGACTGGCCCCAGATCTCACGGATGATCGCCGCGTAGGTCAGCACGCGGCCGCAGTGCTGGGAGAGCAGCGCCACGATGTTGTACTCGATCTGTGTAAAGCGGATCTCACTTTCCCCTACGGTCACCTGTCTGGCGTCGTAATCAATGGACAGGTCCCCGGTCACGAACCGCCCGCCGGGCAGCCGCGTCTCCTCCGGCCCCTTTCTGCCGGCGCGCAGCTCGCTGCGCACCCTGGCCATCAGCTCCGCCGCGCCGAACGGCTTGGTCACATAGTCGTTCGCGCCCATATCCAGCGAGAGCACCTTCTCCTTCTCGTCCGACCGCGCGCTGAGCACGATGATCGGGATGGAGCTCTCCTCCCGCACGCGGCGGATGACGTCCTTTCCGTCCCTGTCCGGCAGTCCCAGATCCAGGATGATGAGATCCGGCCGGTGGGAGGAGAACATTAGCAGCCCCTCCTGGCAGTTTTTGGCCGTGATCACCTGAAAGCCCTCGGTCTCCGCGAGGTTGCGCAGCAGCGTCGTGATGTGCTGCTCGTCTTCGACGATCAGCAGCTTATAGCGGTTATTGCTCATGGGTCCTCCTTCAGGCTGAGGGTGAAGCGGAACATGGCTCCGCCGCGGGGCCGGTTCAGCGCCTCGATATCCCCGCCGTGCGCGCGCACGATCGTCCGGCAGACGGAAAGGCCGATGCCCGCGTTCCGCGGCCGGCTGTCGGCGGACGGCGCCTTGAGTGGCGCAGCCCCCGTAAACAGATCCCGCAGCCTGTCCGGCTCGATGCCGCAGCCGTCGTCCGTCACTTCAAATACGGCAAATTCACCGTCCGGATGCACGCCCATGGAAAGCTTCGTCATCCCCTCCGCGTGCTGCATGGCGTTCTCCAGCAGATTGATGAGCACCTGCTCGATCAGCGTCGCGTCCATCGGAATGACGCAGACCTCCTCCGGCAGCGAGAGTTCCACCGCCTGGTCCGGGTACCGCTTGCGGAATTTGACAAGGACGGAGTCGACCAGTTCGTCGACGGCCACGGGCGTGCGGATCAGTCTGAGGCCGCCGCCGTCGATCCGCGTAACGCTGAGCAGGTTTTCAACCATGCGGTTCAGCCAGAAGGAATCCTCCCGGATGCTCGTGATCATCTGCTTCTTCTGTTCGTCCGAGAAGCTTTCATAGTTGTCGATGATCGCGCTACTGGCGCCGTAGATGGTCGTCAGCGGCGTGCGCAGGTCATGCGAAATCGCCCGGAGCAGGTTGGCCCGCATCTTCTCCCGCTCCGCGTCGAGCCGCAGGGCTTCCTGCCGCTTCAGCTGCGTGGTCAGCATACTGGTAACCAGCGTCACGATGATGAGGATCACCGCGTTGATCGCGTTGGCCGGAATGGAGAAGTTGAACTTGAAATACGGGAAGGTGAAGGCGTAGTTGACCATCATCATGCTGGCCAGCGCGGATACGAAACCGTACAGGTAGCCGTCCGTCAGCAGGGAAATCAGATAGACCGCCAGCACGAAGATGGCGGGGATGAGCGCCTGCGTCTGAAACTGCTGCTGGATCACCAGGCTGAGCAGCAGGGACAGCAGCAGAATCACCGTGCTGAGCAGTATATTGGCCACCGGCGGCTTTGTCCTGCGTACAGCGCTCCCCCCTTTCTGCAAGCTCATGGGTATGAATCCATAAAGAATCAATTGTAGTATAGCATAAAAACATCCGCTTTCTATTCTCGCGCACGCCCTCCGGCGCAGTCTTAGCCGAATCTTTGCCAGAGTGCTGATACAATACCATTCTGGTAATGAAATGCTTCAAAGCAAAAGAGAGGACGTGATTATACTTGAAAAAGACCCGGACAAAGGCCTTCGCCAACCTGGTCAGCGCCGTTCTGCTGCTGATCTTCGAGGTGTGGGCTTACTGGCAGACGCTTGGCTTTAAGCAGCCCAAAGCCGCCAAATACGTAAAACCGGCGACTTTTCCGCAGGTCATGATCATCGGCATGGGCATCTTCACGCTCGTACTGCTGGTGCAGTCCTGCATCAAGGTATTCCGCGGGATGAAGGCGACGGACACCGACAACGCGCCTGCCGAAACGCTGAACCCCCTCAAAAGCCGCGGCGTGGCAGCGGCCTTCTTCGTCATCGCGCTGTGCATCGTCTATTCCCTGCTCTTCGAGAACCTCGGCTACGTGCTCGTCTCCGCCGCGATCTCGGTCGTCATCATGGTGCTGATCGGCAAGCGCGACGCCAAAACCGTCGTGCTCGTCTCCGTACTGGTTCCCCTCGTCATGTGGTTCGTCTTCTACAAGTTCCTCAAGGTCAACATCCCGATGGGCGTGCTGCAGTTCCTGCGCGACCTGGTCGACAAGTTTTAAGGAGGCAAGCGCATGAATTGGGGTCTACTGTTTGAAAGCTACGGCGCCGTCTTCATGAACCTGCAGGTCATCGCAATGACCTTCCTGGGTGCGCTGGGCGGCATTCTCCTGGGCGCCATCCCGGGCATGACCGCCACCATGGGCGTGGCGCTGCTCATCCCCTTCTCCTTCGGCATGGATCTCATCCCGTCCATCGGGCTGCTGCTGGGCATCTACTGCGGCGGCATGTACGGCGGTTCCATCTCCGCCATCCTCATCCACGCGCCGGGCACCCCCAGCGCCGCGGCCACCCTGCTGGACGGCTATCCCATGTGCCAGAAGGGCCAGGCGGGCAAGGCGCTCTCCATCGCCATGTTCGCCTCCTTCTGCGGCGGCGTGCTGGGCGCGCTCATCATGACCTTCCTCTCCCCGCTGGTCGCCAGGGTCGCCATGAAGTTCACCAGCGCGGAGATGCTGATGCTCGCCTTCTTCGGCCTGTCCGTCATCGTCTCCATCTCCGGCAAGAGCATCGCGAAGGGCATGGTCTCCGCCTTCTTCGGCCTGCTGCTGGCCACCGTGGGCAAGGACCCGACCAACGGCGTCAACCGTTTCATCCTCACCAAGTCCCTAAAGCCGCTCATGTCCGGCTTCGCCTTTATCCCCGCCCTCATCGGTCTGTTCGCCGTCTCGGAGGTCATCGCGGGCGCAGAGCGCATCCTGAACGGCGAAGAGAAGCAGGAGGTCTCTCACGAGAAGATCACCAACGTCCTGCCCGACCGCGAAACCATCCGGCAGATCTGGCCCAACATCCTGCTGGGCGGCGTGATCGGCACCTTCATCGGCGCCATCCCCGGCGCGGGCGGCGACATCGCGGTCTTCGTCTCCTACGGCTTCAACAAGAACTTCTCCAAGCATCCGGAGCTCTGGGGCACGGGCATCCCGAACGGCGTCGCCTCCACCGAAAGCGCCAACAACGGCTGCTCCGGCGGCGCGATGATCCCGCTGCTCTCCCTGGGCGTGCCGGGCGACGCCGTCACCGCCGTGCTGCTGGGCGCCTTCATCATGAAGGGCATCCAGCCCGGCCCCATGATGTACGTCAACGAGCTGCCCACCGTCTAC
>CACZHW010000046.1 GCA_902781095.1 uncultured Eubacteriales bacterium | reverse complement strand
CGCTACAATGAAGCCGCGGAGAGGAGATGATTGCGTGGGTTACGTAGCCGGACTGGACGGGGCAAACTTGGACGTGAGCGGGCGGAGCGATGCACCGCTCGTGCTGCGGGATTCCAATTCGGGTACGCTCTCCATGCCCATGGGCGGCGTCTGCCACAACATCTGCAAGAACCTGGACAGGCTCGGGGAGGACGTGCGCCTGTGCACCATGCTGGGCTACGATACGAACGGCCGAACGATCCTGGAAGGGTGCATGACGGGCGGGCGGCGAAGGAGAATCCAATGAACCTGAAGCAGCTGGAATACATCGTCGCGATCGAAAAGGAAGGCAGCCTCACCAGGGCGGCCGAGCGGCTCTTCATCACTAGGCCTGCGCTCAATCACTACCTCATCGGACTGGAAAACGAGTTGGGCATGCCACTCTTCAAGCGCACGGGCAGGCGCCTCGTGCCGACGCTTGCCGGGGAGGCCTATCTCCGCGCGGCCCGGGAGATGCTGGAGATCAAAAAGCAGACCTACAAGGAGCTTCAGGATATCGCGGAGGACTATAAGGGCGTCATTAGCATTGGGCTGACGACAGGCATCGGCAATTCCATGCTGCGGGACGTGCTGCCGAAATTCAACCGCCTGTATCCGCACTATTCCCTGAAACTGCTGGAGGGGAATATCCGCACACTTGAAAACGCGGTCAAAAACGGGGATATCGACATTGCCGTCATGGGCTACGGCTCCGTGCCGACCGACCTGCGGCACATCACGACGATCAGCTGCGAGGTTGTGTTGGTGCTTCCTCCCGATCATCCGCTCGGAGCCGTTGAAGCCCCAAGGGATGAACCGCACGCATGCCTGGACCTGAATGAACTGAGGGACGATTACTTCGTACTGATGAACACGAAGACGAACATCCGTGCGATATCCGACAAGCATTTCGAGGCAGCCGGCTTTCAGCCGAAGATCAAGGTGGAATGCAGCCGGTCCAGCTTGGCCTATCACTTCGTGAAAGAGGGGATCGGCCCCAGCATCCTGATGGAGTACCAGATCAAGCCGGAGGACGGCGTACATGTGTTTTCCCTCAGCCCAAGGGAGATCTGGTATCAGAGCATCGCTTATCGGGAAGGCACGCGCTTTTCGAAGGCGGAGCGGTGCTTTATCGACCTCATCTGCCGATATTTTTCGGAGACAGCCGTGCAGAATATTTTCCGCCTGTAGCGCTTCGACAGAAACAGCAAGCCCCCGGCCTTAGCCGGGGGCTTGCTTGCGCGGGAAACACTCAAAGTAGAGGGATTACTTCAGCAGGCCGATCTCGCGGTAATAACGCTCCGCGCCGGGGTGAAGCTTCGCGGCTGCCATGGGTGCGAGGGTATCCTCAAGCTTCATGAAGCGGGCGATCGTGGAGCAGGCCTCGCCTTCCTCCTCGATATGCTCCCAGGCAACGCGGGTCAGGCGATAGACGAGCTCCTCGTCGGTACTGTCGGCCACAGACATGATCGCCCAACTGGTGGCGGTGGTGTACGGCTCGGTCTGGCCGGCATAGGTGTTGGCCGGGATATCGAACTTCGCCCAGCCTTTATTAGTCTCCAGGTACTTGTCAAGCTCCTCGCCCAGGGGGATGAAGCGCACGCCGGGGGTGTTCTCGATCTCCTGGATGCTGGTCTTCGGATAAGCGCCGAGCTGGAAGCCGATGTCGATGATGCCGTCGGAGAGGGCGGAGCTCATCTCGGAGTCGGACATGTTGCTCATGGTGCCGCCGGCGGCCATGACGGTCTGGGCGTTGATGCCGAACATCGTGTCGAGGTAATCCTCGACGAAGCGGGCGCCAAGCGAGCCGACCGCGCCGATGCCGATGCGCTTGTCCTTGATGTCGGCGAGGGTGTTGATGCTAGTGTTCTTCGCGGAAACGAAGGCCTGGATGGTGGCCGGGAACAGGATGGCCATGTAGCTCACGCCGTTGATGACCTGATCATACGGGCCCTCGCCGCGCTCGCCCCAGTAGTGCATGCACTGATGGTCGAAGCCGATCGTGCACTCGCCGTTGGCGATGGCCTTGTAGTTCGAGACGGAGCCACCGGGACCGATGCTGGCGATCACATTCAGTTCGCTGTCCCAGAAGGGAGCGATAGCGGCGGCCATATTGTACATATCACCGCCGGGGGAACTGGTGTACATGTTGATGAACTGGGTGTCGTCGTAGCGCAGGCTCTCCGCGGGCGCCGCTTCGGCGACGGCGCAGCCGAGGCAGCTTGCGACGAGCAGGATCATGCACAGCAGGGCAGAAACGAGTTTCTTCATGGTCTCAATCTCCTTTGCGTTTTTTATTGTTTCAGACGTATGTCTGAAGGAAGCGTAACAATCGGTGTGGTGAGAAGAGCCGGGCCTTTATCTGCCGCCCTTGTCTCCGCCCGCGGGGGCGCCGGAATTGAGCAGCCACACGATGAAGACGGCGATCGCGAGCGTGATGAGCACAGTGAGGTTCGTGTTCCGCATCCACATGCGATTCAGCCCCATGATCAGGCAGGTGAGGACGAATACAGCCAGGGCAAGCCATCCGCGAATATCTTTTTTCACAGCAGATTCCTCCTTAAGCTGCAAGGCGCTTCGAAGCGCGCCGCCTCTGCAGGAAATAGGTCGCGACGATTACGGCCGCGCCGATCAGGTCTGTTTGGATGCCCGGCACCATAAGCATCAGGCCGGAGGCCGCGAACAGGATGCGCTCCGCAGGGTTCAGCGCGGTCGTCACCCAGCCCTCGATGGCCGCGGCGATCCCCCAGCAGCCGAGCATGGAAGTGACCGTGCACAGAATGATCTCCGGCATCGTTCCGTACATCAGCATGACGGGCTGATAGACGAAGATAAACGGAACGATGAATGCGGTGATGCCGATCCGGAAGCTCGTCCAGCCCGTTTTGGACGGGCTGGCACCCGAGATTCCGGCAGCTGTGTAGGAGGCCAGTGCGACCGGGGGCGTAATCACGCAGATGCAACCGTAATACAGCACGAACATGTGCGCGCACAGCGGATTGATGCCCAGCCTGGTCAGCGCGGGCGCCATGATGGTCGCAACTGAGATATAGACCGCAGAGGTGGTCATGCCCATGCCCAGTAACAGGCAGGTTACGGCGACGAGCAGCAGGGTGACGAACAGATTTCCGTGCGAGAGCTTGACAACCTGGTTGGCAAAGAGCAGGTTGACGCCCGTGTTGGTGACACCGCCGATGATGATGCCGGCCGCCGCGGCGGTGACCGCGACGACAGCGGAATCCGCCACGCCCTGCGTGAAGCCTTTCAGGATGTGACGCCCGTCCATGCGCGTCCACTTGCGCATCGAGGCGACGGCGATCAGTACGAAGGAACCGACGAGCGCGGAAAACTGCGCGCTCCTGCCGATGGCGAGAAGCCAGACCAGAACAACTAGCGGGATGACCAACTGCCAGCCATTGAGCAGGGTCTTCTTAAAGTCCGGAATATACTCCTTCGGAGTGCCGGAGAGATTCAGCTTTCTGGCACGGAAATCGACGACGAAGAAGACGCAGGCGAAATATAGGATGGCGGGCAGCACGGCGCGTCCGGCCACCTCAATGTACTTCATGTTGATATTCTGGGCAAGGATGAACGCGACCGCACCCATGATCGGCGGCATGATCTGGCCGCCTGTGGAGGATACTGCCTCAACCGCGCCAGCGAAGGTCGCGTCATAGCCGATCTTTTTCATGAGGGGGATCGTGATGGAGCCGGTGCCAGCTACGTTTGCGATGGCGCTGCCGGAGATCGTGCCAAAGGCGGCGCTGGAGACGACGGCGGCCTTTGCCGGGCCCCCACGGGACTTGCCGGTCAGGGAGGTCGCGAAATCGATAAAGAACTGGCCCGCTCCGCTAACGTCCAGCAGTGCGGCGAAGATCATGAACAGCACGACGTAGGTGGACATGATCTGAACCGGCATGCCGAAGATGCCATCCGTGCGCATGACGACGAAATCGACCATGCTCTTGTAGGGCATGTTCATGCGGCGGAAAATGCCGGGTAGATTCTGCGCAAAGCAGTTCTGCGCGAAGAAGAACACCGCGATGATGACCATGGGGATTCCTGCGACGCGGCGGGCGAGCTCCAGCAGGATGATCATGAACACCGTTCCGGTGATGACGTCCATCTGCGTGAGGGAGCCGACGCGCAACTGATATGCGTTAACATCCCTCAGCACGTAGACGCACATGAAGACCGTGAGCCCCGCCAAGGTGAAATCGACGATGTCAGCGAGCAGCCGGTTTTTCTTCGAAAACGGCCGCTTCATGAGCAGGAATACCATCATGGAATCCAGAAACAGATGCCGGTACACCAGATTCTGAGGCGTGCCCCAGATGCCGCAGGTGATGAGCATCATGGCCAGAAACACGAGCAGCACCTGCGCGATCTGCTCTCGCAGCTTCTTCGTATCCATCCTGAACATCCCTCCTTGAGCCTCATGTATGTATTGAGTGCGCTGCCAAACCTTTTCCGGAAATGCCCGTCGGCTTTACGCTCAGACGTAGGTTTCGAAGGACTGGAACTGCACCATGCCGTCGATCACGGTCGCCATCGGCCGGAAGATGCGCCCGGCCTGCACGGTATCGCCGTAGCGGTCGCGGAAGGTTATGGGATGCTCATCCAGTCGGAGGACGCTGACGTCTCCCGCGGTTCCCTCGGCAAGCGTGCCCAACTCTCCGGCGAGCCCCATGACCGAGGCGGGCACGGCCGTGACGCCCCGAATGATGCGCTCGAACGGCATGCCCAAGGCAAGCATCTTCGACATGGTCATCAGCAGGGTGAAAACCAGGGGATGATAGAGGTTGTCGTTGTTGAGGTCGGTGCTGACCGTATCGGGCAGGAAGCCGTCCTCGAGGCACCGCGTCGCCAACTTCAGGGAAAGGTTGCCCTGGCCCTGCGCCACATCCATGATCACGCCGCGCGCTTGCGCCTGCCGCACGCGCCCATCGATGACGCCGCCCTCTGAGAGGAGTGTGTGCCCTTCACCGTGGAAGATGTGAGAGACAACGTCGCCGGGGCGCATCATACTGCAGATCATGCCCATGTCCACGACGGGGTTTGTGGCGTGGATGAAGAGGCGCGTGTGCAGGTGCTCCGCGAGCTTCAAGGCCTCCTCAAAGGGGCGCAGGCCCATCTCCCTCATAACTTCTTTGGCGGGGCGTATCTTCAGGCCAATGATGCGGTTCGGATACTCCTCAAAGGCGCGCTCGAACAGATCGACGTTCCAGCGCGAGGGGTCACAGTTCTCCGGGAACTGCACAGACATCATCTGTCCCCCGGCGGAAACATGCAGCACCAGCTTGGATTTGACCTCGTAGTGCTCGAGGTTCCGCAGCACGGCCCGGAAATTGGACACACCCGAGCTACCGCAGTCCACCATGGCGGTGACGCCGTTCGGAATACCGCCGATGTCCGGGTTCATACCGATGTGAGTCGACCAGCGGCTGATGTGGGTGTGAAGGTCGATGAGGCCGGGCAGCACGAGGCAGCCCTCTGCGTTGATCACGCGGGAAGCGGGCATGTCGGCTTCCGCGTTCAGCGAGATGATCCTGCGGTGCCGGATCGCGAGATTACCTGTCCGGTCGATTCCCGCGGCGGGATCATACAGCCTACCATTGATGATCAAAGTGTCCGCTTTCATACCAATCCCCGTTCCGCTCTGAAAAACATGTGTTTCTTCTTGCAGATTTACTATACCTGTCCCGTTCCGAAAAAACAAGTATCGAAAATTTTGACTTTATGTGCATAAAATTTACATGAGCGCTGAGCGGGTGTCGAGAATAAGACCCGCTGGGTTTGCGAACGAAAAAACCGCCGGTTGGGCCGGCGGAAGAAAGGACGGGGGCATTACAGCACGCCATATCCTCCAGCGTCCGCTTCTGCGTGGCGTAATCCACGTGCACGAGGCCGAAGCGCTGGGTATAGCCGTTCTTCCATTCGAAGTTGTCCAGCAGAGACCAGCAGAAATAGCCGCACACATGACAGCGGAGGAAG
>CACZHW010000045.1 GCA_902781095.1 uncultured Eubacteriales bacterium | reverse complement strand
CAAGCGCCTGGTAAAGGCTTCTTTTTTTATCCTCTATGCTTTTGTAAAACAAATACCCCTGCTTCCTTCTCTGAAAACAAGGGTATTGTTGATGGTCTGCATCTGGCGGGCTTTGCCCGCCAGATTCTTATTTCCGGTACTTTGCAATATCCAGTTCCCCCGACAGCCTGGCGACGATGGTGGTGACCACCACGTCCCCCAGGCAGTTGCTCATGCTGAGGAACATGCCGATCAGCGGGCCGATGCCCATGACCAGGCCGACCGCTTCCGTCGGCACGTGCAGCTGCTGCAGCAGCACGGAGAGGCAGATGACGCCCGCGCCCGAGATGCCGGGCATGCCCATCGAGAGGATGATGATGGTCACCGCGAGGGTGACAAGGGCGCCTGCCGGTACCGCGACCCCGTACACCTTGGCCAGTGCCAGGGCAAAGACAGCCAGCTGGATGCACGTGCCGTCCATATTGAGGGTCGCGCCCAGAGGGATGGAGAGGCTGTATACCCTGCTGGCGATCCCCAGCTTTTCGTCGCAGGCTTTCATGTTGATCGGTATGGCCGCATTGCTGGACGCCATGGAGAAGATCTGCAGCATGACCGGTGCGTACTTCCGCACGAGCGGGCGGGGATCCAGCCTCCCCACCATAAGGAGCAGCAGGCAGTAGACCGCCATCATGCACAGCAGGCCGAAGACGAAGGTGCCGAACATTCCCGCAAGGGAGAGGAGCGTAGCCACGCCCAGGTCGAGGAACATGGAAGCGGTTGAGCAGAAGACGGCGACGGGCATCAGCCGGATGATCATGCCCGCAATCTGCATGAACAGCTCGTTGCAGGCTTCAAACAGCGACCGGAGTACGGCCGAATACTTCCCGATCAGCCCGGTGGCGATGCCGCACAGCACCGCCAGGAAGATGAGCTGCGGCATGTTGCTGGTGAGAAACGGCTCCACGAAATTGGAGGGAACGATGCCGATCAGCGTGTCCTTGATGGACAGGCCCGCCGAAACGGATCCCCCCGCGGCGGAGGCGACCGCCAGCGAGGTCTCTCCGGGCCTGAACAGATAGAAGACGCCGATTCCGATGGCCACGGAGAGCACCGTCGTCACCAGATACAGGGCGAAGGTTCTGCCGCCGATCCTGCCCAGATCGGACAGGTTGCTGAAGCCGGCTATGCAGGAGATGATGGAGAAGAATACGACGGGCGCCACGACCGTCTTCAGCATGTTGATGTAGATGGTTTTGACGGGCGTCAGGACATACGCGCTGAGCGCGGAATTGAACGCCGCCGGCGCCACGCCGGTGAGCAGAAGACCCGCCAGAATCGCGGCGAACAGGGCGAAGAGCGTCTTGTACAGAAAATCCCGCTTCGATTTGAAGAGGGTCATCCGGATGAAGTTGTTCCCTGCCTTGTGCCGGTACCGGAGGTCGTCCGTCAGCGACCGCAGCAGGATGTTCCGGATGGCGTCCTGCGCCTCCGTTCCGATATCCTCTCCCATCGGCAGCACGGCGGAGGCCATGTTTTCCGAGAGCTTGTACTCGCTGCCGGGCGCCGACATTTCAACCGACACATTCCCGAAGAGCTTCCACACGGCGACACGGACCTTCCCGTTCCCCGCCCCGTGAATGATGAGGCTGCCCAGCGCCTCTTCCGCCACCAGCGTGCCCTTCGTCTTTTCCCGCAGCTTCACGCCGCAGGTCTCCAGGCAATTCTGGACGAAGACCGTCGCATCGGTGATCGAGCTTCTCTCCAGCGGGAAAGACGCCGCCATTCTTCTCATAAGCCGTATACTCCCTTTCCGCAAACAGAACCGGCATCGCTCCCGGTTCTGTATTTGCCGTTATTCTACCCTATAGGGCGGGGATATGCAATCCTATCTTTCTTTCGGTCTTTTTGCGGCCCTAGGCGCTGTTTGCACTCGAAAAAAAGGTCTGCAGGCGTTATAATAAACCAAACCATTTCAATCCGCCAAACTGTGAAGGAGAAAACCATGTTTTACTTTATCCTGCCCACCCTCATGACGTACAACTTCATCCTCATGGCCGCCGCCGTCATCCCCGCGCTCTTTCTCATGGTCAAGGTCTATCAGTCGGACCGCCTGGAGAAGGAGAGCCCCGCGATGCTCTTGTCGCTTGTAAAGGCCGGCATCTTTTCCTCGCTCATCGCCCTGGTGTCCGAGCGCGTCTTCAGCGGCCTGCTGTCCCTCGCCGTCCGGGACGCGCATCTCTACCAGATTCTCCTCTATTTTGTCGTCGTAGCCTTCTCGGAGGAAGGCGCCAAGTACTTCATGCTGCGCCGCAATTCCTGGACCTCGCCGGAATTCAACTGCCAGTATGACGGCGTCGTCTACGCGGTCTTCATCTCCCTCGGCTTCGCGTTGTGGGAGAACCTCAGCTATGTGATGCAGTACGGTTTCTCCGCGGCCGTCGTGCGCGCCGTCACCGCCATCCCCGGGCACACCTGTTTCGGCGTGTTCATGGGCGTCTTCTACGGTCTTGCCAAACACCACGCCGTCCGCGGGCGGAGCGAGAACGCCGGACGCTGCTCCGTCCTCGCGGTCCTCGTTCCGGCGCTGCTCCACGGCGCCTACGACTACATCGCCACCACCCAGTCCGGGAACCTGGCCTTCATCGTCTTTATCGCGCTGCTCTTCTTCGCCTCCTACCACCTGACGGCGAAGGTGAGCCGCGAAGACCGGTATCTGTAAGGCCAATCCGTCCCGTCCGCACTGCCCGTGGAAGGCGCCGCCTACTCGCCCCTGTCTTGCTGACAGGGGTTTTCTGTTGTCTTGCGTTCCGGCTGCGCTTAGCGTAGAATAAGGCTGCCGGCTGTAGCTTACATTGGCCGGAGAGGGAGGGCCAACGCATGAAACGCCGCCACGCTTTCAGCATCCTGCTGCTTTGTCTCTTGCTTGCCTTTCACGGTGCTGCAGCCGAGGTCGAAGGGCGTATAACGATCGATCAAAGCGGAACGGTTTCGGGCCTTTCCGCCGTCAAAATCCGCATCTTTCGCGGCGGCGCCCTTCTGTCCTCTGCGACCACGGATGAAGAAGGCCGGTTTTCCATGCCCCTGCGCATCGCACAGAACTGCCGGCTGTATGTAAAGCTGCCGGAACGCGCTTTCTTTGAAGAAGACGGCCCCGTAAACCCCGTGCAGCCGGATGCCTGGGAGGGCTGGAGCGAACCCTTCGACCTGACAGAAGGGCAGATTCTGCGCTTCCCGGACATCCGGACCGTCTCGGCGGCATCCGTTTCCGGCAGAGCCTGGGAGGACCGCAACGCAGACGGTCTGCTGCAGGAAGGCGAGGCTCCCCTGCCGGGGACGTACGTCGTTTTGCTCAACATGGAGGGCGAACCGACCGCCGTCGACTCCGTCCGCGTCTATGCCGGCGGAACGTTCAGCTTTCCGCGTCTGCACGCCGGCCGATATGCTCTGGCCTTCCACCTGCCCGACGGCTATCTCTTTACAAAGGTTTCCTCCGACCCCGGCGGCAGCTGCGCCGCAGCCCCGAAGGACGTCCGGACGGCTGTCTCCTCCCCCTTTACGCTTGAAACCAGCGAGAGCCGGGGAGAAATGAATATCGGCGGCTTTCTGCCCGCGCAGATCGGCGACAGCGTCTGGATCGACGCCAACGGCAACGGCCTGCAGGATTACCGCGAACCGGGTTACGCGGGCGCGCGGCTCACCCTCACGGACGCTGCAGGCACCCCGCTCGAGGATACGGCAAGCGACGAATACGGCTACTATCACTTCCCGAACCTGACGCCGGGAGACTACCGGATCCGCCTGTCCGTCCCCGAAGCGCACCGGCTGACCGGTCTGCAGAGCGCCGCCCTGGGCGAAATCGACAGCGACGCCGACCCGGATACCGCTGCGACCGCCCTCATCAGCCTGACCACGGGGGAAGTGCGCCGCAACGTCGACTTCGGTCTCGTTCCGCTGCCGAAAACTCCCTGAGTCCGTCACCCGACTGATCCATCCAAACGAGGGAAAGCCATGAAAGCGATGATTCTCCTGGCGCTTGCCGCTGTGCTGCTGGGCGCGCCTCTGCCGCATGCTTCTGCCGAATCGAGGTCCATCCGCGTCCACACCACCGTCACCAAGTGGGGACAGATGCCGGACCGCTTTATCGTCTCCGGGCAGCCTCTGCCGGACGGTGTCACAGCGGAGAGCTTTACCATCGATGGAAAGGCATCTGCCTGGGGCGCAGCGGCGCTGCATCCGTTTTCCTGTGGCGTAAAAGCCATACATGCGACGGAAGACGGATGGGAACTCATTCCGGAACGGTTCCCGGACAAATACTTTTACGTCCGCGAGCTGACCGTCTCCTGCAGCGCCCTTCCCGAGCTGGGCTTCACGCTTCAGGAGATCGGTAAGACCGAGACGGATACAGCCGACAGCTTCTTCTGGTACCGCGATGCCGCCGGCGTGCTGGACGCGCACGTCTTCCTTCCTGAGCCGGACGGGCCTGTCCCCGTCGTGGTGGTCTTCCACGGCTACGGGGATACCGAAATCCTGCTCACCTACCGCACGGCCGTCCCATGGGCAGAGCCCGCAAACCAGGCCGTCCGGCCCTGTATCGTCATCGCCCCCGTCATCCCTTCGGACCGGTATCCCTCCGCCCTCATCCGCGGAAAGGTGCTGGACGCGGTCATGGCGTACATCACTGCGCTGGCAGAACAGGGTCTTGCCGATCCTTCCCGCATCTACGCGGTGGGCAACTCCTTCGGCGGAATGACCGCCTTTGAGATGGCCGAGCGCTTCCCCGGCAGGATCGCGGCGCTCCTGGCGCTCTGCCCTGCCCTCAACTATTCGCCCGAAGCGCAGGACCGTCTAACAGAATTGAAGGACATCCCGGTAACCATCGCACAGGCGGAGCGGGACGAGACGGTTCCCGTTCAGGTCGCGCGGGATGCGGTTGCTGCACTCCGCGAAGCCGGCAACACCGGCGTCAGCCTGCGTATCTACACGGATGCGGAGATGGAAGCCGCCGGCGCGCGGCACGGCTTCTCGGAAACCTACAGCTTCCATCACGTGGAACTGGCTGTAATGGAGGATGAATCATCTTTTGAGTGGCTGTTCGCACAGCGGCTGCCGTAAAGCACTCCCATCCGAAACCAAAGAATCCGGTCATACAAAGACGCTGTCGCGGACAATGCCCGCAACAGCGTCTCTTTTCTTTTTAACCGGATCAGAACATCAGCGCGTGGCTGCACTCGATGGTCGGCACGTCACAGTTGATGTGGTACTCGTTCAGCTTCGCGGCCGCACCGGAGTAGAATTGGTCAAACTCGCCCGCCTCAAAAGCGGCGTCGCTGTACTCCAGCACTTCCACATCCGTCACGACGAGGTGCAGCAGATACCAGGCACCGTCCGCCCCGACGAGCAGCGTGCCGGTCTTTCCGGCCTCGGCGAGGTTCAGCGCATTCTGGCCCTGGGTCAGCTTCATGCTCACCTTGCCCGCTTCATACTTCCACTCCGAAATCGTGGAGAGACCGACGGAGCCGTCCGCGTTGACGGACAGGATCTGCGCCAGACCGGTGCCTTCCTTTGCGGCATAGCCTTCCGCCTTCGCCTCCGCGGACGTGGACAGAAGGGACGATTTGGCCTGCAGCACGGCCTCGGCCGCGGCCAGCTCGTCACCGGAGAGTACGGCCTTCGTCGCGGAAGCGGTCGTATAGGCGTCCACCGCCTCGGCGAGGGCGCAGGCGGAAACCAGCAGCATCGTCGCTGCGAGGATCAGAGAAATAAGCTTTTTCATCGTTTGATCTCCTTTCACGAGAGTGCTCCGATTGTAGCAGATCGTCACGGAATTGTCAATCCTTCTTCGACATATCGGCGGAATTGCTTCATCTACTCGGTCGTGCCCTCTCCGTCACGGCTTTTTCCGTGACACCTCTCCCACAGGGGGAGGCAAGCTGTAATCCCCGTATCTCCCTCGGCTCCCCCTTCGGGGGAGCTGGCGAGCGTCAGCGAGACTGAGAGGGTCCTCCCCCTGGGACACGCCCCTCTCCGTCACGGCTCTCGCCGTGACACCTCTCCCACAGGGAGAGGCAAGCCATGATCCCGCATCTCTCTCGGCTCCCCCTTCGGGGGAGCTGTCGAGCGCCAGCGAGACTGAGAGGGCGTTTCCCCTCGGCTCCCCCCTTCGGGGGAGCTGTCGAGCGCCAGCGAGACTGAGAGGGCCCTACTCTCCCGGGCCGCTCAGGCAGGCTTCATCCGCCACCGGCGGCGCCTGCCTTCGCGCTAGCCAAGTACGATGTTGCCTGGCTTGCAAACTGCCCGGAAAAGTCAGATATCTCTGTTATCCAAATGAAAAACCCCCAGCTTTCGCTGGGGGCTCAGACCATCAACAAAGTCTCACATCTGACAAAGATGTGAGATTTTTTGCAAAAAGCCAAAAGAAACCAAAAGGAAAAGAGGCAGTGGCTGTCGAATATATAAACAAGAGAAATAAAAGGCGGTGAAAATATGCTGCGGGAAAAGGAAGCAGGAAGGCAAAATGAATACGAGGTTGTTCTTCTGG
>CACZHW010000044.1 GCA_902781095.1 uncultured Eubacteriales bacterium | reverse complement strand
CTCAAAGATACCGGAGGCTCCGCCCGCGCTGTACCCCGCGTGCTTCCTCTCTTTGTTGTAATGCTCCAGCCCGCCCAGCGCACCTTCGTCCAATTTCCGAACCCCCCAGCAGAACCGTCTTGATCGTCCCGTCCCCTGCCATTATAATCATCCCGGGCACTGCCTATCAAGGAAAAAGAAAAAACGGAGGATCAGTCATGAACGTTTTTGTCGGCGGCATGGATGCCGAATGCAACGAGCACGTATCGGAGATCATCGGCCTTGACGGACTGCACCTGCTCCGCGGGGAGGAATGCGCCGAGGCGCTCAACGTCCGCGAGACGTTCGAGGCGGCCGGCATCCGGGTGATCGGCGGCCTGTACGCCCACGCGGGCCCCACGGGCATGCTCAGCCGGGAGGCGTTCGAGGCGGTCTCCTCGGAGCTTCTGCGCAGGGTGAAGGAACACCTGCACGAGATCGACGCCGTCTATCTCAAGCTGCACGGCGCCAGCGGCGTCGACGGGCTGGACGAGGTGTCCGGGGAGCACGTGCTGATTGACAGGCTGCGCAGCCTGGTGGGCCGGCACATGCCCATCGCGGTGGTGCAGGACCCCCACGGCAACATCACCCGGGCCTTTGCCGAGTCGGTGAACATCGTGCGCTGCTACCGCGAATCCCCGCACACCGACACGGTCGCCACCGGGCAGATCGTCGCCCGCAAGCTTTCGGACCTCATGCTCCACCGCCGCCCCATGCGGCCCATCGTCTTCAAGCTGCCCATGCTGCTGGGCGGCGAGCAGAGCCTGTCCGCGGAGGAGCCCATGAGGACCGTCAACCGGATGCTGGATGAGGCTGAGAAGGACCCGCGGATGTTCTCCTGCTGCTTCTACGTCGGGTACCTGAGCCACGACGACGACAAGCTGGGAGCCGCTGTGGTCGTCGTGCCCGACCGGCCGGAGGACGAGGCCTTCTGCCGCGCCCGGGGCGAGCGCATCGCGCGGGCCGTCTGGGATCTGCGCGGCGAATTCGGCTTCAAGGGGAATTTCGCCCCGCCGGAGGAGGCCGTCGTCCGGACCCTTGCGGAGGGGAAGCGGAGCGCCGTCATCACCGACCTGGGCGACAACTGCGGCGCCGGCGCCATGGGACAGCAGACGGAGCTGCTGCGCTGCATGCTGAAACACTGGCAGGGCGAAAAAAAGGTCCTCTTCGCGGGCATCCGCGACGTCCGGGCGCACGCACAGCTCCTGGGCCTGCCCGTGGGGGCGGAGGTCTCCTTCGACCTGGGGGCCGGGGAGGACGAGCGTTCCGCCCCGGTGCACATCGAGGGGACCGTCGTCGCATCCGGCGACGAATACAAGGGGTACGGCAACGCCGTCTTCATGGGCCGCAAGGTCGGGGAGGCCGTTACCGTCCGGGTAAAGGGGACCCTGATCGACGTCCTGGTGCTGGACACCAACCTGCAGTACGGACATCCCTACGAATTCCAGCGGGCCGGGCTGGACTTTCACGCCTACGACGTCGTCGTGGTCAAGATGGGCTACCTGGACACCTACCTGATCCCCGAAACCCGGTACCATTGCATGGCCGTCACCGACGGCCCCACTGCGCAGGAGCCGCAGAAGTTCGACTTCAAGCGCGTGTACCGCCCCATCTGGCCGCTGGACGAGGTAAAAGAGCTCCGGTTCATCGAATAAAGGAGCGCCGCACGGAGAAACCGTGCGGCGCTCTTTTATTTTTTCGGCAGCCTCACCGTTCGCTCGTAGAGCACCTCGCCGGTCGCCCTGTCCAGCACGGCTGCGTGTACGTCCGCGTCCGGCTGCGCATTCAGCACGGCGCTGCCCCGGCTCCCGCGAATCTCCGCAGTCCCGGCGCTGCCGTCCAGCAGGACACTGCCGAAGCACGTTTCCACGCTGCCGCTGCCCCGGCACTCGCCGATTGCCCTGCCGCCCCTGTCAATGACCGCCATGTAGGTTCCGTTTCCCGGCCCTTCCGGCAGGTTCAGCGGCATCAGCATGTCGGACCAGACCGCCTCGCCCATGTCCGCCATCGTCAGGTGCCTGCGCCCCGCATTCTGCAGAAGGCGCACCGCCAGATCGTCCGCGTACGCCGCGGAATCCTCCGGCAGCAGCAGGACGGTGCTGAAGGACGGATCGGCGAGCAGCATCAGAAAGGTTTTCGGATCCGTCTCCTCTCGCAGGCTCTGCAGCTTGCGCTCCCGGTATGCGGCGTAATCCCTGTCCCAGCCGGCGTAGGCCGCCTCCCCCCGGTGGTCGGGCACGCCGTACGCCTGTGACAGATGTCCGCCGATCAGGTCCGTTACCTTCCAGGCGCCGGAGGGATTGAGGTGCGAAGCCGGATCGTAGCAGTCCGTGCCGTAATCGACGACCTGATCCATGTACACGAAATCGATGTACTCGACCCCGCATTCCTCCGTCGTGTAGGCGACGGCGTTCGTATACAGCTGCTCGTCGTTGTTGTTCCTGCACGGATAGGGCAGATTCGTGAGCAGCACGCGGACGCCCGCGTCCCGGCAGTCCGCGATGAAGCGGCGCAGGTAGACGAAGCCCGGGCCCTGCTCATCCGCCGCGTCCGGAACGAGCACGTAATCGTCCGGGACGGCCACGGCGATGTTGCGCTCGCCGCCGAGCTCCCGTTCGTATTCGGGCCGCAGGTCCTTTATGCCGAGATCGTTCCAGCGCGTGTGGTACTTGATAAACGGAAAGAGGAACTCTGCCCGCAGATCCCGGTAGCGGTTTCCCTCCTTGTCCGTGAGCAGCGGGTCGTCCGTCAGGTCGAAGACCGCCTCGATCTTCGTCCGGGTCAGCGGGAAGCCGTCCAGCCCCAGGTGCACGTCGCTGCTGGACTCGCAGACCTTCGCCGGCTCCCACACCTGGTTGACGTCCAGCACGGCGACCTTCGGCTTGCACGCGAGCAGCGCGTTGCGCATCACCCAGTAGGAGACGGGGATCGGCAGGTTGTAGCTGGCCAGGTTGTAGGCGGCGATGCCGTATCCGTCCCAAAGCTCCATCGGGTAGATATCGCTGTAGGCGTGGCTGTCGCCGAAGAACAGCACGTCGATCTGCTGTGCGCGCTGCAGAAACGGTTCGATTTTCTCCCGGCTCCCCTTGTATTCCATCACACGGCCAAGCCCCAACAGCAGCGCAATCAGGACTGCGAAGAAGACCGCGCCGGTGACGGCACCCTTTCCCTTTTTCTTCATCGCCGCCCCCTCAGAACTGGAAGTAAATGAAGCTGGCCTCGTTAAACCCGCTCCCCCACACGCCGAAGATCAGCACCGAGAAGATCAGCGCGTACAGCAGTGCCCAGCGCAGGGGCAGCGGCAGGCGCAGCAGGCCGTCCCTCACCTGCACCCCGCGCTCCGCCGCCAGGGAGACGCCAAAGAGCAGCAGCGTATAGGCCGCGAGCACCGCCGCGTCCGGCGCGGGCAGGCCGCATTGTCCAAGCCACTCCGCCGTGATCTGTTCCGCCCGCAGGTCGGTGACGACGCGGCCCATCATCGAAAGCGCGTCCCCGGCATGGGCGCAGCGGTCGAAAAACCAGCCGATGTTGACGATGACAAAGGTCCTCAGCACGCGGAAGACGTGAAAGCCCCGGCCGGACGTGAGCGCGGCATGCCGCTCATTCAGCCGCCTGAAAGCCGGCTCCAGCAGGGCGGAGAGGGCCAGCAGCACGCCGTTGTACAGCCCCCACAGGATGTAATTGGAGGTCGCGCCGTGCCAGACGCCCACCAGCAGGAACACGAGGATGTTGCCCAGCGCCGCCGGCAGCGCCCGCGCGAATTCCGCGCCGAAGCGCTTCTTCGCCGCCTTGGAAAGCCTTGTCACCGGGCGTGTCAGCGCGAAGGGATAGAACACGTAATCCCGCATCCAGGCGCCCAGGCTGATGTGCCAGCGCCGCCAGAAATCCGCCAGTGAGACGGAAAAATACGGCCTTTTGAAGTTGGGCGCCAGCCGGATGCCGAAGAGTTCCGCGATGCCGGTGATAAGATCAATGCCGCCGGAAAAATCGCAGTACTGCTGCAGGGAATAGGCCAGCACGCCGACGACGGCCGCCGCGCCGCCCATGCTCCCCGCCTCCGCGGAAAAGACCGCGTCCACCAGCGGCAGCACCCGGTCTGCGATGACCAGCTTCTTCAGCAGGCCCCAGAAGAGGAGCACCGCGCCCCGCTTCACCGTCTGCGCGTCAAAATCGTGGGGCTCTGTCAGCTGGGCCGAGAGGTCGTCGTAGCGGGCGATCGGGCCCTGCAGCAGCTGCGGGAAAAAGGAGACAAACAGGCAGAACTTGGCCGGATTGCGCTGCGGCGCCGTCTTGCCGTTGTACACGTCCAGCAGGTAGCCGGTGGACTGGAAAGTATAAAAGGAGATGCCCAGCGGCAGCAGCAGCCCGAGCCTCGACAGGCCGAGCCAGCCGCGCACGTCGTCCGTGTACTTGAGCACGGCCAGGATCGCGAAATTGAGGACGAGCGCGGCGAGCATCACGACCCGCTTGCGCCCCTTCGCTTCCCTCCGCAGATTCTTCCGGTCCGCCGGTGCAAGGCTGTCCTTCTTTTCGCGGATCTGCGCCTCGCACGCCTCCGAAATCCGCCCCATCCGCAGCGCGGCGCCCCATACGCTGAGCGCCGTCAGCAGGATGAACGGCAGGCAGGCAGCGGCGCGGAAGGCGTAAAAGCCCAGGCTGGCCGCAAGCAGAAACATCCACCGGATGCGCCGGGGGACGAGGTAATAGACCGCGCAGCATACCGCACCGTAAGCCGCAAGCTGAAATAGTGACATCTTTCTTCTCCGCACAAGAGGCGTGGCCCGCCCCGTTTGATTTGGCAATTCAAAGTTATTTTACTCTATTCTGTATGAATTGCAAGGGTTCGCACCCCGCCCCGGCTCAAAACCCGCCCCGGGGCGGACTGGACAGCCCGGGCGTTTGCTGTTAAACTGACTCCGCTGAAACTATACGGATTTGAAGGCGGCCCTGCCGCCCGCAAGAAAGGATCGACCATGGCAAACCTCTATGGGTCAAAACTGCGCGTCTCCATCAATTCCCCCGCCGTCCTGGGCTTTACGGGGATCTGCGTCCTTGTCTACGTGCTCGGCATCCTCACCGGCGGGGCGAGCACCCGGCTGCTCTTTTCCGTCTACCGCGCCCCGTTGCTCAGCCCCCTCACCTGGCTGCGTTTCGTCACGCACGTCTTCGGGCACACCTCCTGGGATCACCTGATCGGCAACCTGATGCTCCTGCTCATCCTGGGGCCGATGCTGGAAGAGAAGTACGGCAGCAAGGCCATCCTGGTCGTCATGCTCACCGCGGCGCTGGTGACGGGCGTCCTGCATTATGTCCTCTTCCCCGGCACGCGGCTGATGGGCGCCAGCGGCGTGGTTTTCGCCTTCATCCTCCTCTCCTCCTTCACCGGGGACAACGGCGGTGCGATCCCGCTCACCTTCATCCTCGTCGCCCTCCTCTATGCCGGCCAGCAGCTGCACCAGGCCTTCACCGGCGCGGGCAGCATCTCCTACCTCGCCCATCTGGCCGGCGGCCTTGTCGGCGCCTTCTTCGGCTTCATCGCCGGCGGCATTTCCCTCCGATAGACCGCAAATCCGCCCGATCGCGTCCCCGGTTCTGTATTAAACCTTCTCTCACAAAAAAACGGCTGTCCTCCGAAAGGTGGGCAGCCGCCGTTTTTATGGGTCAGCGCGACTTTTCACAGCATTTATACTGTACATCTTCTGGCTAGACAGTTATAATAACACCAAAAGACATAGAGCATAATGACTAATCGTTCCAAAAAACCGTCAACCAGCTACCCGAAACCGGTGAAAGGAGTTGCATTATGGAAAACTCTCTCTCGTTTCTTCAGTCAGGATGGCACTGGATACTGATTGCCCTCCTCGTCATCGTCATCCTTATCAAGTTCTTCCCGCGATACAAAATCGCTCCGCCGGACACCGCCCTCATCATCTCCGGCCTGATCCGGCGCAATTACAAGGTGCGCAACTCCGACGGCACGATCGCGGCGAAGAAGTTCGGCTACAGAATCGTCCGCGGCGGCGCCACCTTCTACATCCCTGCCATTGAAAGAATCGATCAGCTGGACATGAGCCTCAACCAGGTGGACATCAAGACCGCTCAGCCTGTCCCGACAAAGGAATACATCTCCGTGCTGGTTGACGCCGTGGCAAATATCAAAATCGGCTCGGACGACCTGTCCATCGCCACCGCGGCAGAGCAACTGCTGCAGTATAACGCCGATCAGATCAAAGCCCTGGCCAAGGATGTCCTCGAAGGCAATATGCGTGAAATCATCGGCCAGATGACGATCGCCGAACTCGTACAGAACCGGGACAAATTCGCCCAGGAATCCATCAAAGCCGCCATGAGCGATATGAGCAACATGGGGCTGGAAATCATCAACCTGACCATCCAGAACTTCTCTGACAAGGACGGGAACGTCATCGATACGATGGCCGCCCGCAACGTCGCAGAGAAGGAGCAGGACAAGCGTATTGCGGAAGCAGCGGCTGAAAAGGAATCCAGGTTTGCCGAGATGCAGGCCGAAGCGGAAATTGCCCGCCAAAACCGGGACCTTCTGGTTCAAAAAGCCGCTTTTCAGCAGGAGACCGAGGAAGCGCGGGCAAAGGCCGAAATGGCTTACAAGATCGAACAGGAGCGCATTAGCAAAACCTTCGCCACCGAGCATGCGGCTGCCGAGATGACCCGTCTGGAAAAGGAAACCGAGCTGAAGCGGCAGGCCGTCGAAATCGAACGTGAAAAACTCAACGTGGAGATCAGGGAAAGGGCTGCCGCCGAGAAAGACCGCGCCATCGCAGAAGCCGAAGCGGAGAAGTACCGCCGGCAGGCAGAGGCCGACGCCGCTCTGTACGCCGCACAGAAGGAAGCGGAAGCCATCCGCATGAAAGGCGAGGCAGAGGCCGAGGCGATGCGCCTCAAGGCCGAAGCCATGCAGCTCTACGGCCAGGCCGCCATGATGGAAATGGTTACGGACAAGCTGCCCGATATCGCCAGGGCCGTCTCGGAACCGCTGAGCAAGACCGAGAAGATTATTCTGTTCGGCGAAGGCGGCGCCACCTCCATGGCCAAGGACACTGCCGGAACCATGCTGCAAACCTTCGAAGCCGTAAAAGACACCGTGGGGCTCGACATCCCGAAGGCGATCCGCGATGTGACTACCGGCGGGTTGGTCGGCAAAGCTGCAAAGCCTGATGACGGTTCTCCCGCTGCCGGTACGGATTCTTAAGGCAAACAGACAAGGTAAACGGAAAGATGGGTTTTCCGCCGCCCCGTCTTTGCTGATACGACGAATCAAAAGGGCTGCTGCAGAAGCTGATATGCTTCCCCCAAGTAGGACACAGAAATATGAAAACCTACTTGGGGGTATTTCTATGTCAAGAAAGAGCAAAATTGATTCAGCTCTAAAAGTGGA
>CACZHW010000043.1 GCA_902781095.1 uncultured Eubacteriales bacterium | reverse complement strand
GCCGTCGGCGGTAAAGGATTCGCCGGAGAGGACGCCGAGGAGCTTGCTAAGCGCGCCGTCCGGGAGCTTGTCGGCCGTGTCGGCGAGCCAGAGGACGGAAGCGTCCGCATCCGCCTTGACGTCGGGCCAAGCCGCAGCTTCGCCGGGGGTGGCTTCCGCGCCGGTGCCGGCAGAACCGGTGACGGCGGCGCCGAGCAGGGCGGCGATTTCCTCGTTTGTCAGGCCGGCCTTGGGATCGATGCGCACGGCGCTGCCGGCTTCGCCTTCGCTCTTCGTGACGGAGAAGACCTCCGGACCGGGCGTGGGCGTCGCAGTGGGCTCGGGCGTCGCAGTCGGCGTGGGCGACGGCGTTGCGGTGGGTTCAGGCGTCGGGGTGGGTGTGGCGGTAGGTTCGGGCGTCGGGGTGGCGCTCAGCTTCTTCGTGAGGTCTTCCAGCTGCCCGACGAGGCCGCTTACGTCGCCCTCGCCGACAGTGAGCCAGTCGCCTTCGCCGGTCGCGCGGAGCGTGGCGGAGGCGATGCCGTCCGCCGAGTAAGAGAGGGTGTCCTCCGTAACGGAGAAGCCGTCCTCCTCACTGTGATTGAAGGGGGAAGCCTCTGCGGCGTCCTTCGCCTTGCAGAGCAAGTCGCGGATTTCGGAGAGCGTTCCGCTGTCCGCTTCCGTGCCCGGGGTGAGGGCCAGCGCCTGCGCGTTACCATCGGAGAGCAGCGCGGCGGCCTGTGCGCGGACTTCGCCCTCGGTATCGGGCGTGCCGTCGGCGGTAAAGGATTCGCCGGAGAGGACGCCGAGGAGCTTGCTAAGCGCGCCGTCCGGGAGCTTGTCGCCGTCGGCGGTAAAGGATTCGCCGGAGAGGACGCCGAGGAGCTTGCTAAGCGCGCCGTCCGGGAGCTTGTCGGCCGTGTCGGCGAGCCAGAGGACGGAGGCGTCCGCGTCCGCCTTGACGTCGGGCCAAGCAGGAGCCTGGGCGTCGCCCGGGGTGGCTTCCGCGCCGGTGCCGGCAGAACCGGTGACGGCGGCGCCGAGCAGGGCGGCGATTTCCTCGTTTGTCAGGCCGGCCTTGGGATCGATACGCACGGCGCTGCCGGCTTCGCCTTCGCTCTTCGTGACGGAGAAGACCTCCGGACCGGGCGTGGGCGTCGGGCTGGGCGTTGGCGTCGGTGTAGGCGTGGGCGTGGGCGTGGGTGTGGGCGTGGGCGTGGGTGTGGGTGTGGGCGTGGGCGTCGCGTTCAGCAATGTGACGACGTCCTGCAGCCCGCGGATGGTGCCGGCAGCGGATCCCTTGCCGAGGCTGAGCAGGCTGCTGCCGTCCAGCGTGGTAAGCGATGCGGCGGCGGAACCGTCCGCAGGCGTGTACGCGATGCCGTTCCCGTTTTCGTCCTGGATTTCGGTGATGGAAGCTTCCTCGCCGAAGCGGGTTTCATAAACCTTTCCGTCCGCCTGGGCTTCCGTAAGCAGGGAGAGGATGCCGGCCATGCTCCGGCTGTCGGCGCTGGAGCCGGCTTCAAGGGCGAGCGCCTGCGCCCTGCCGTCCGGCCCGATCAGGAGGGCCGCCTGGGCGGGCTCCCCGCCTGCAGGACGTTCTTCGGGCTGCGGCGTCCCGGCGGCGATACGCTCCCGCAGGGCTGACAGGGAAAGCGGCGCGGGGCTTGCCGTCGGGGCGGCGACAATCGCCGCGTCACCGGAACGGATGGCCTCCTGGAGCGCCTTGGCGTCCGTGGAGCGGCCGAACGCGGCGTCGATCATCCGCTCCAGCACTTCGTCCGAGAGGTCGGCGTCCTTGGAAAGCCAGAGGACGGAACTGTCCTGTGTCGCAGAGAGCGTGGGCAGGGAGGAGGGGTCAAAGGCGGCGCCTACTCCCGCGGCGCTGCCGGCAATGTAATCACCTTTCGGGGCGCCCGCCTGCGCAGCGCGGATCATCCGCAGGATTTCGTCGGTCTGAAGGTCCGTATCGGGGGAGAAGCGGACGGCCACGCTGCCGTCCTCGCCGGTTTCGGCGGAAAAGACCACAGAGTCGCCGGTATCCTCGCTGTAGGCCGCGAGCAGATCGGTCAGGGATTCGCCGAGCGTGGCGATCTCACGGTCCTGCCCGTCGCGGAGGACCGCCGTCTTTTCCCCTTCGCTGAAGAGAACGGAACCGGCGACGGCCGTGTAGGTGTAGGTCAGAAGAACCTCCGGCTCGCCGTACAGTTCACGCGCCTTGAGGGTGATGTTGCGGGTTTCGCCCGGCACGGCCAGGCGCGGGAAGCAGATTTTGCAGACCCAGGAACCGGTTTTGCGCACGCGCATCACGTACCGGCCGTCCCCGCGCACGATGGCGTACAGGTAGAACGGGCGCGCGTCGGCGGTCGTATTCGCGGTGACCGTCAGCTTCGCGGCGCCGGGGCCGGGGATGACGACGGGCACGCCGGAGAGCGTGTACAGGGCCTCCCCCGTTTTGAGACCCTCACGGGTCTCGCGGGAGAGGGAGAGGCGCACGCTGTGCGTCCCCCGGACGCTGTCGGCCATCCGGGAAAGATCACCGGAGGAGAGCGCCTCGACGTCCGTTTCGGCGGAAGCGGAGCCGTAGGCGTAATCGTCGGAGAGCGTGCGCTCCACGGCGGTCAGCTGCCAAAAGACCGGCGTCTTTTCTTCCGCGCAGAGGCCGGCAGCGGCGCACAGAAGAAGCAGGACACTCGTCAGCAGAAGCAGGATAAACCGGTTCAACCCATTTTTCACAGGAGGACGCTCCTTTCGCGGCTGCCGTCTCCGGCAGGCCGGGGAAATCCCTATTTTCTCAATTAATATTTATACCATGAAAAGGCCCAGATGACAAGCGTTCGCGGCGAATTCGGGACGGGCGCGGGTTTGACGAAAGCAGGCGGGGATGATATGATTCGGATGAACAGAAGATGGGAAGGTTTTCATCTGATTTAAACCGAAGGGGTTAGGATAAAGAAGATCCGGCACACAGCCGGACGGGGGAAAGGAGACCTTGACATGAATGAAAGCGGTGCGCCTCTGGGAGGCGGCCTCTCGGGCCGCGTGGCGCTGATTACGGGCGGCAACGGCGGAATCGGCGGAACATTCGCGCGCGCGCTGGCTGCGCGCGGCTGCACGGTGCTGATCCTCGGACGCAACGAACAAAAGAGCCTGCAGGTGGCGGAGGAAATCCGCGCCGCCGGCGGAAGGGCGGAAACCTATACGGCGGACGTGACGGACGAGGCCGGGCTGGGGCGCGTCGCCGAAGACATCGTGCAGCGCTTCGGCGGGCTGAACATCCTGATCAATGCCGCGGGCGGCAACGTCCGTGCGGCGACCGCGCAGCAGGACCAGTTGGCGGACGCGGGGGAAGAGACAACCTTCTTTGATCTCCCGGCGGAATCGCTCCAGCAGGAGGTGGACCTCAACCTGCGCGGCACCTGGCTGCCCTGCAAGGTGATGGCGCCGCTGATGGAGGGCCGGACGGGCGCCTGCATCCTCAACATCTCTTCCATGGGCGCGCTGACCCGGATTCCCGGCTACTCGGCGGCCAAGGCGGGCGTGTCCAGTTTCACGCGCTGGCTGGCCACTTATCTCGCGCGGTCGGGCATCCGCGTCAACGCGCTGGCGCCCGGATTCTTTTCGACGGAGCAAAACCGCGCGCTGCAGTTCAACGAGGACGGGACGCCGAAGCCGAGGCTGCAAAAGATCCTGGCCGGCACGCCGATGGGCCGCCTGGGCCGGCTGGAGGAACTGACGGGCGCGATGCTGTTTCTGACGGACGAGCGGGCGTCCGGTTTCGTGACGGGCGTGGTGCTGCCGGTCGACGGCGGGTTTTCCGCTTATTCGGGGGTTTAAGCGGAATGGAGAGCCTGTACGGACCCTATGCGCCCTTTCTGCCGAAGGTGGCGGAGGACGTCGAGACAAAAATCCTCGCAATCGGCGAGGCGGAGCGCGAGCGGACGGGGCATGGTGTCATCGAGCATGTGCGCACGCGCATCAAGGCGGAAGAGAGCATGCGGGAAAAGTGCCTGCGGCGCGGATTTGAGCCTTCGGCTTACTCGGCGCTGCGGGAAATCCACGATTCCGTGGGCATCCGCGTGGTGACGCGCTTCATCGACGAGCTGTTCCTCATCGCGGACCGGCTCCGCGAACTTCCGGACACCCGCATCGTCAGCGAAAAGGACTACGTGCGCAGCGCCAAGCCCAACGGCTACCGCAGCTACCACATGATCCTGGAGATAAAAGAGCCTTTTACGGATATCCTCGGGCGCACGCCGGGCGGCTGGATTGTCGAGGTCCAGCTGCGGACCATCGCCATGGACACCTGGGCCAGCCTGGAGCACGAGCTGCGATACAAGCAGGACGTCGCAAACGAGCGGCTGATCGCGCAGGAACTCAAGCGCGTGGCAGACGAACTGGCCAGCTGCGACGTGTCCATGCAGACGATCCGCAACCTCATCCACGCGTCCTGATATAAAAAGGAGAAGAAAATGAAACTGCTTCTGGCGGAAGACGAACAGGAGCTCTCCCGCGTGCTGTGCGCCGCGCTGAAGCTCCAGGGGTACGAGGTGGACGCCGTTTTCGACGGCGCGGCCGCCGTGAATAAGGCAGCCGTGAACGCATACGACTGCATGGTGCTGGACATCATGATGCCCAGGAAGGACGGAATTACTGCGCTGCGCGAAATCCGGGAGGCGGGTTGTATGACGCCGGTGCTGCTGCTGACCGCCAAGGCGGAGCTGGACGACCGGGTGAATGGCCTGGATGCCGGTGCGGACGATTACCTGACCAAACCGTTTGCCATCCGGGAATTGCTGGCGCGCCTGCGCTCCATCACGAGGCGGCAGATCGCCTTCACGCCGGCCCGGCTGACGATCGGCAGTGTGGTGCTGGATGTGGAGCAGCAGGAGCTCTCCTGCGTGAACGCCATCCGGCTCTCCCGCAAGGAGACGCGGCTGATGGAGCTGCTTATGCGCAACGAGGGGAAGAGCCTGGAGAGCGCGGACCTGCTCCACTCGGTCTGGGCGGAGGAGAAGGAAGAGGACCCGGCCGTCTGCTTCGTGTACATCTGCTATCTGAGGGAAAAGCTGCAGAGCGTCGGCGCCGATCTCACCATCGAGGGTAAACAGGGCGGCGCCTACCGGCTCGTGCGCGGGGGAGGGCCTGCGTGATCCGCAGGATGCAGCGCCAGCTGGTCCTGGTCGCGGCCGGGGCGATCGCCGTCCTCCTCTCGCTGCTGCTGGCGGTGCTGAACCTCTACAATTTCCGCTCCACGCGCCAGTCCATCTACGCGCGCGCCCGGCTCCTGGCGGAGCAGGGCGGCGAGCTGACGGAGGTCACCGGGGAGGAGGAAATCAGCGACGACGAGGCGGAGCTGACGGTGGAATCCCCGTACCAGATGCGCTATTTCAGCGTCCGCATCACACAGGACGGCGCCGTGACGGGCGTAAACCTCACGCACATCGCCGCGATCGACAGGAGCCGGGCGATCCGCTGGGCGAAGACCGTGCAGCAGCTGTGGCGGCCGGAAGGGCTTTTGCCGAGCGGCCGGCTCGTCTACGCGTATTCCCGCAGGCCGGCGGAGGGCGGAAGCACCCTCGTCGTCTTTCTGGACTGCACGGGCGAGGTCCGCGCGAGCCGGCAGCTGCTTCGGCATTCGATCGTCTTCGGCGTCCTGACGCTGGCGCTGTTTACGGCGGTCATCTTCCTGCTGTCCAAGCGGATCATGGACCCGTTTATCCGCAGCATGGAGAGCCAGGAGCAGTTCATCACCAACGCGGGGCATGAACTGAAGACCCCGCTGGCGATTATCGCGGCGGACGCCGAGTTTCTGGAGATGACGGCCGGCGAGTCGGAGTGGACGGCGAGCATCCGGGCTCAGGTGGCGCGCATGACAACGCTGGTGGCGAGGCTGATCCGCTTGGCCAAGCTGGCGGAGCGCAAGGAAGTGCAGCTGATCGAGCAGAACCTCTCGCCCATCGTGAAGGAGGCCTCGGAGGCCTTCCGGCCGCTGGCAGAGCAGCAGAAAAAGGGGCTGACCGTCCATGTACCGGAGGAAGTCCGCGGCTTTGTCACGCGGGACGGCTTCACCGAGCTCACCTCGATCCTGGTGGACAACGCCGTCAAGTACTGCGACGACGGCGGCGAGGTTCAGGTGAGCCTCACGAAGAAAGGACGCGGCAAGGGCTGCCAGCTCCGCGTCAGCAACGCCTATGCGGCCGGCCGGGGCATGGACATGAGCCGGTTTTTCGACCGCTTTTACCGGGCGGACCAGTCCCACAGCAGCGAGAAGCAGGGGTACGGCATCGGCTTGTCCATGGCAGAGGGCCTGGCCCGGGAATTCCACGGGCGGATTGCCGCCGAATACAAAAACGGCATCATCACCTTCGTCGTGACGCTGCCGTAAAATCCCATCGTCTGTTTTTGAATCGCGGGGTTCCGCTTTCAGACCGCAAGTCTGAAAAACGGAACCCCGCATTTTTATCCTTTTCCGGGCATAAATTAATAATATAACCTTGTGATATTATGATGCTTCATTTATAATATCAGATGCTGTTTTTTACACTGGAAGGAATGTGCAGAAAAATGAAGTTTGAATGTTTGCAGCCCCGCGGGCGGCGAAGCAGGCCGGAAAGCGGCGGGGCAAATGGCAGGGCATTTTCAGATACGCGCCCTGAGGGTTTTCCGGATACGGGGCGCACACAGCGAGCAACAAGGGAGGGTACGGGAAAAATGAAAAAGGCAATTCTTCTGACGACGGCTCTGGTCTGCCTGCTCTTTGCCGGCGCGTTTGCGGAGAGCAATCTCTACTACAATGCGGAGCGCGGCGAGTGGGTCGAGTTCGTCCCGCAGGCCGAAGGCCGGACGGACGACGCACCGCAGGCCGGGACGGTAACGGATGAAAACGGGTTTGCCGCCGGCTATCTGCGCGTGAGCAAGGGCACCATCCTTTACAGGGATGCGGAACGCCGCGAGCCCTGGGCGGAGCCGACGGAGCCCACCGTCTTCTACGCCGTGCGCTCCCGCGTCTATGACAAGGGTTGCCTGTACGAGCTGCGGTTCGACACGCCCTCCACGGTCGACAAGGAGAAATATCTGAAGGCGTACTTCTATACGCGCAAGCCGGAGGTCGTGGACGCCGGAACGGCGCTCGGCGAAATCCAGAGCGCGCGCAAAGCGGACGGCGCCGCGATCCCGGTCGTACGCCTCTATTACGACGTCGATCCTGCGCCCAAGGATTCGGGCTACAACATCGTCAGCGCGGGCGGCGAAGGCTGGACGATCCACGACGGCGTGAACCTGCGCAAGGGGCCGGGCCGTTCCTTCGATTATATTGTCCGCCTGAAGAAGGGTGCGAAGGTTGCCATCCAGGGCCAGACCGTCAACGGCGTCGGCGCGACGTGGCTCTATGTCCGGGACGAGGACGGGAACGTGGGCTTTATCAGCCCGGACATGATCACCCGCGTGAAGGAGACGCCGGTTCCCACCCCCACGCCCACGCCGGTGCCGGAGGGGACTCCCGATCCCGCCATCTTCGAAATCCGCCGTTCGGAGGAAGTCGCGCTGCACGACGAGCAGCCCGAGGACCTGAACGGGGCGGAAGAGACCGACGGAGAAGAAGAGGTAGCGGAAGCCGCCGATGAGGCGGACGCCGCGGCGGAAGCGGAAGAAACGCTTATTAATGAAGAGACGGCAGCGGAGACTGAAACGCCGGACGAGGAGGCGGAACCCGAGGAAGAAGACCGGGAGGTCATCCTCGCCAAGGGCGACACCGACCTGCGCCTGAGAAACGACGGACTCTCCGAGATCATCACGACGGTCGCGTCCGGGACGGAGCTCACCGTCCTTGCCGTGGACGGCGACTGGATCCGGGTCGAGGCCGGCGGAGTCGAGGGCTGGGTGTACAAGGGCAGCGCCGAGGGCCTCGTTTCCGAAGAGCCGGAAGAAGAGAAGGCCTACAAGCCCAAGAAGGTCACCATCTTCACGTCCCGCCGCATGCAGATGTCGCCGGGCGACCCCATCACCCTCAGTTCCGTGCTGGAGGGATTCGAAGACTGCGCGGCGATCAAGTACCAGTGGGAGTGCGACAAGGGTGACGGCTTCAAGCCGGTGGACGGCGGCAGCGGCGAGACGTACACGTTCCCGGCGAGCGTCGAGTCGCTCTCCTGGGGCTGGCATCTGAGAGTGTTCTACAAGTAAGGCAGCGAAGACCGCTTGGATAATGAATGAAACAGGCGACGCGCGGAGCGCGTGAGGAGGAATTTCGGGATGTATAAGGGTCTGATCAAGAGATTTCTGGCGAGGGTCCTGGTCTTCGCGATGATGTTCCAGACGCTGCCGACCAATCTGTTGGCCGCGCTGGCGGAAGGGGACGACGGCGGATGGCTGCAGGCTGTCAGCAATGACGTGGGCAATGAAACGGCGTATACCGTCACCTTTAAATCGGACACGGACACGCTGACGCAGATTGTCGTGGAAGGCGGCACGCTGACAGTTATGCCGGAGAAGAAACAGCATAGAACTGC
>CACZHW010000042.1 GCA_902781095.1 uncultured Eubacteriales bacterium | reverse complement strand
TATTCGACAACCCTTGCCTCTTTTCCTTTTGGTTTCTTTTGGCTTTTGCAAAAAATCTCACATCCTTGTTGGATGTGAGACTTTGTTGATGGTCTGACAAGCCCTGTCCGGGAAAACCGGACAGGGCTTGTTTTTTTTACTTTGATAGAATGAACGATTACGGGATAGGCCCTGACGCCGGGCAGCCGGGGTTACTCCCTGGCGAGTTCTTCCGGTGTGAACTGGCGGCGGATCTTCGGCCAGAGGATGCAGAAGATGAGGGTGTGGACGCTGAAGGTCAGCGCCCAGGAGACCGGATAGGAGAGCATGAGGCAGCGCATCGTATGATCGGCCGCAAAGACGGTCATCACCCAGATGATGCGGAAGACGCACGCGCCCATCAGCGATACGATCATCGGCAGCAGCGAGTAGCCGATGCCGCGCAGCACGCCGGTCATGACATCCATGATGCCGCAGAGGAAATAAGGCGCGCACACGACCCACATGCGCTCGATTCCCACGCGGATCACGGCGTCGTCCGTCGAGAAGAGCGAGAGGAGCGGCCGCGCAAAAACGCAGGAGAGGAGACCGAGGATGACGCCGAAGACGACGGTCCAGAACTGGCAGGCCTTGAGCGAGCCGATGACGCGCTTCGGCTTTCTGGCGCCCATGTTCTGTCCGGCGAAGCTGGTGACGGCCTGCTGGAAGGTGTTCATCGCCTGGTAGACGAAGTTGCCGACGTTGGAGGCGGCCGCGTTGCCGGCGATGACGGTGGAACCGAAGCTGTTGACAGAGGACTGGATGACGACGTTGGAGAGCGAGAAGACGCTGCTCTGGATGCCCGCGGGAAGCCCGATGGTGATGATCTGGCGCAGGATGTCCGGGTTGACGCGGAGCTTGCCCGGCGTGAGGCGGATGGCCCCTTCGCTTTCCGTGAGGCTGCGCGTCACGAGAACGGCCGCGACCAGCTGGGAGATGATGGTGGCCAGCGCGACGCCGGCGACGCTCATCCGGAAGGCGATGACGAAGATGAGGTTCAGGCCGGCGTTGATGACGCCCGCGACGGTGAGAAAGTACAGCGGCCTGCGCGTGTCGCCGACGGCGCGCAGCACGGCCGCACAGAAGTTGTAGAGCATCTGCACGGGCAAGCCGATGAAGATGATGCGGATATAGAGGACGGCGAGATCGATGACGTCGTCCGGGGACCCCATGAGCAGCAGCAGCGGGCGGGCGGCGATAAAGCCGACGACGCCGAGCAGCAGCCCGCCGACGACGGAGAGCAGCACGGCGGTATGGACGGTGTCGGACACCTCGCGGTTCATGCGGGCGCCCGAGTAGCGGGCGACGAGGACGTTGACGCCGACCGAAAAGCCAATGAACAGGCTGATGATCATGTTGTTGAGGGAACCGACGGAGCCGACGGCCGCGAGTGCCTGATTGCCCGAAAAGCGGCCGACGACGATGGTGTCCGCAGCGTTGAAGACGAGCTGGAGGATGCCGGAGAGCATCATCGGCACCGCGTACTGCAGAACGGTCGTCAGCAGCGGTCCTTCCGTCATATCGATGGTGTAAAGAGGATGCCCCCTGTGTTTGAATCCGTGAACCATTTATTTACCCCGAATAGCTGATTGGTGTTTGATGTGAGGGATTATTATAGCGACCGCATCCGCTTTTGTAAAGGGCTGCGCAGAGGAAAAAGAAAGCCTCCGAACGAAGCGGAGGCGCGCATCACAGTATGAGCCCGGGGGCGATCAGCGGAACATAGACGATCAGGAGGAACACGATGATCAGCCCGACGAGGTAGGGGATGACGGCCCGCGAGATCTTCTCCAGAGACAGCTTTGTGATGCCGGAGGCCACGAACAGGTTGATGGCCACGGGCGGCGTGATCATGCCGATGGCGATGCCGACGACGAAGAGGACGCCGAAGTGCAGCGTGGAGATCTCCAGCGCACGCACCAGGGGCAGGAAGACGGGGGTCAGCAGGATGATGGCCGAGCTGGTCTCCATGAAGACGCCGGCGATCAGGATGATCACCGAGATGAGCAGCAGGATGATGTACTTGTTGGTCGACACGGACAGCACGGCGGCGGCGATGGCTTCCGGGATCTTCCATTTGGCCAGGCACCAGCCGAACGGGCCGGAACAGCCGATGATGATCATGATGACCGCGCTCGTCCGGGCACTGCCCAGCATGATGTGGAAGAGGGATTTGAGCGTCAGGTCCCGGTAGACGAAGGCGGACACCAGCACGGCGTAGACGACGGCGACGGCCGCAGCCTCCGACGGGGTGAAGATGCCGGAGAAGATGCCGCCCAGGATGATGAGGGGCATGAGGATGCCGGGAATCGCCTTGAGGAAGGTCCGCAGGACGTTGACGAGGTTGAAAGAGGCGCCCTTGGGATAATGGTTCCGGTACGCCTGCACCAGCGCGATGGCGATCAGCATACCGCCCATGAGGAAGCCGGGAATGAAGCCGGCCTTGAAGAGGTTGTTGACGCTCTCCTCGGCGATGACGGCGTAGAGGACCATCGGAACGGAGGGTGGAATGACGACGCCGATGGTGCCCGCGGCGGCGATAAGCGCTGCGCTGGCGTCTTCCCTGTAACCGCGCTTCTTGAGCTCCGGCACCAGCGTGCCGCCGACGGCGGCCGTGGTGGCCGCGCCGGAACCCGAGATGGCTGCGAAGAACATGCCGGCCAGAACGGAGACGACGGACAGGCCGCCGCGGATCATGCCGAGAAGGCTTTCGCAGAATTCCACGAGCAGCTTGGAAATCTTTCCCTTGGAGAGCAGATCCCCGGCCAGGATAAAGAAGGGGACGGCCGTCAGGGAGAAGGAATTGCAGCTCTCGAACATGCGCTGGATGACCATGAGCAGGTTCTTGGTGCCCAGCCCGGTTGCGATCGTGACCGCGGCAGCCGAGCAGATGGAGAAGGCGACGGGCACGCCCAGCACCAGTAAGCCGAGAAAGACGATGAAGAGGATGGCTGCCATTAAGCCTTCACCTCCTCTTTGCGGAACTCGCGCAGCATCAGTACGAGGGCCTGGTAGGCCATGATGACCATGCTGATGGGCAGGCACATGTACACGTACTTCATCTTGATCGGGATGGCCGCCGCGTTGCGAACCTGCTTTCCGCAGTACTGCAGGCCGTAATAGAAGAGCACTGCGAAGAGGACGAGGCAGACCGCATGGACGAAGATCCGGACAAAGCGGCGCACGGGAGCGGGAAAGAGATCCTGGACAAAGGTGACGGCGATGTTACCGCTGTGCCGGTATACGCAGGTGGCGCCGAGGAAGGAAGCCCAGATGAGCAGAAAGCGGCACGCCTCCTCAGCCCAGGAGAGGGAAGTGAACCACGTCCGGCAGATGATCTGCGCCGTCGTAAAGATGACCATGAGGCCGATCATCACAACGATGACGGCGCCGCAGATCCTGTCCAGCGCGTCGGCGACGGTTTCAAGCAGTTTCATAGTACCTCCGAAAAAAGGGCGGGCAGGTCACCCTGCCCGCCCGGGCTTCTTGGTCGCTTACTTGGCCAGCGCAGCCTGGATGGCCGCGATGGAATCCGCGTAATCCGGATAGGCTTCGTAGACGGACTGAACGGCGTTGCGGAAGGAATCCACGTCGGAATCCTCGACGACCTCGATGCCGTTCTCCTTGATGGTGGCGAGCTGCGTGCTCTCCTGCTCGGCGACCCAGGCGCGCTCGTACTCGGCGGCCTCCTGAGCGCTCTGCTTGAAGATCTGCTGTGTCGCCTCGTCCAGGCTGTTCCACAGGTCCAGGCTCATGGTGATGATGGCGGTGGAGTAGCTGTGGCGGTCGAGCGTCATGTACTTCTGGGATTCCCACAGCTTATAGCTGTGCACGACATTGATGGGGTTCTCCTCGCCGTCGACGGTGCCCTGCTGCAGGGCGGTCAGCGCGTCGGCCCAGGCCATGGGAACGGCGTTGACTTCCAGCGCGGCGAAGGTCTTGGTGTAAACCTCGTTCTCCATTACGCGGAGCTTGAGCCCCTTGAGGTCTTCCGCGCTCTTCACGGGACGGACGGAGTTGGTCACGTTGCGGAAGCCGCGCTCCGCGTAGGCCAGGCCCTTCAGGTTGGCCTCTTCCAGCGTATCCAGCAGCCCCTGGCCGACTTCGCCGTCCAGGATGGTGTAGGCTTCTTCGTTGCTGGCGAAGAGGAAGGGCATATCCAGAACGCCCATCATCTTGGAGTAGTTGACGAACGGGCCGCTGGTGATGATGCCCATGTCGAGCATGCCCATGGACATGGATTCCAGCATGTCGGCTTCACCGCCGAGCGTGCCGTTCGGATAAATCTCGATGACGTATTCGCCGTTCGTCCGCTCGGCGACGAGATCGCGGAACTTTTCAGCCGCGACCTGGAAGGAATCCTGCTCGTTGACGGTGGTGCCAAGCTGCAGGGTTGTTTCGGCGCAGGACAGCGCACAGGTCAATGCAAGCGCGAGCGAGAGAACGATCAGGGTCAGTTTCTTCATCTTTCATTCCTCCGTACAAGCTTTGGCCTCCCGGCCTTGCGGCGTTAGGAGACGATTAACGCCATTCTACACCAATTCCGCCTCTTGTCAATATTTTTCAAGCCTGAGGTGAAAAACATTCAAGGAAAGTGTTTGTTACATGAACAGAGGGACGGATAGTGTAGAGCCGGGAATTTCCGGAAGCACCGCTTGCGTTCCGTTGCCCGATACTGTACAATAAAAGTCTGCCCAATTTATTCAAAATAGGATGACAAACCCCGGCGGTTGTGCCGTGGGCGGTTATAAGGAAGGACGATATGGATAAGCGGGAGAGCCGCGGCAGACAGGCGGAGTGCGTCAGCGCGATCGCGGTGGCAGTCAACCTGATGCTCTTTGCGGCCAAGTGGACGGCGGGAAGGCGCACGGGTTCCATGTCCGTCGTTGCGGACGCGTACAACAACCTGAGCGACGCGGGAACAGCGGCGGTCGGCCTGCTGGGCTTCGCGCTGGCGGGAAGGCCCGCCGATCGCGAACACCCGTACGGCCATGCGCGCTACGAATACCTGGCGGCCCTGATCGTTTCGGCCGGACAGCTGACCGTGGCGATCGGGCTGATCTACGATTCGGTCCTGCGCATCGTCAGACCCAGGCCGGTGGAATGGGCCGGCGGGGTGACGCTGCTGCTGGCCGTCGCCGTGTCCGTAAAGTTGCTGCTTGCGGCGCTCGACCTGGTCGCCGGCCGCCGTCTGGCGTCCGGCACGCTGAAAGCGGCGGCGCTGGACAGCTTGAGCGACGCGGGCGCGACGTCGGCCGTGCTCCTTGGCGGATACTGCATGAGGCGCTTCGGTCTGCAGCTGGACGGCTGGCTCGGGCTTGCAATCGGCCTGCTCATCCTGGCGGGCGCCGTGTCGCTGTGCAGGGAGACGATCAGCAGCCTGCTGGGAAGGATTCCTTCCAAAGAGGAGACCGACGCGATCCGGGACTGTATCCTGGCAGGGCAGGGAGTTCTCGGGGTCCACGATCTCCAGGTCCACGACTACGGCCCGGGTCACCGGTTCGCGAGCGCGCACGTGGAACTCCCGGCTGCGCTGACGTCCCTGGAGAGTCACGAGGTTCTGGACGGGATAGAAGACCGGGTGCAGGAGCAGACGGGCATCAGTCTGGTGCTTCACTGCGATCCGGTGCTGACGGAGGACGAAAACCTGCCGGCGGTGCGGAGCGCGCTGGAAGAGACGGCTGCGGAGATGGACAGCCGCATCACGCTGCACGATATCCGGATCGTCCCCGGAAACGGGGCGGATCAGGTCCGGTTCGACTGTGTGATCCCCTACGGGATGAAGCTGTCCGGGCAGGAGGCGCAGGAGCGGTTCAACCGCGGCGTCCGGCAGCGCACGGGGCGGGATTACCGCTGCCTGCCCCTCGTGGAACACAGCTTTACGGGGGACGCGTGAACTTGCCGGGGCCTTGTGGCCGGTGCTATAATGAGGACACCAATTCGCGAAAGGAAAACATACGATGAAACAGGGAAGGCTTGAAGACCGCCTGCAGATGCGCAGGCTGACGACGGAGGATACCGCGCAGTACAACGCGCTGCTCCGCTATGCCTTTCAGGTGACGGACAGCGAGCTGGCCGCCCTCGGGTGGAACCGCAAGGAGATGGAACGCTCCAAAAAGCCGGTGCTGAAAAAGACGGAGTCCTTCGGCTGGTTTGACGGGGAAAAGTTGGCCTCGCAGATCAGCGTCTATCCGATGGAGGTCAATCTGTTTGGCAGGATGTACCGGATGGGCGGCGTGACAGGTGTCGCGACGTATCCGGAGTACAGCGGCAGAGGGCTGATGAGCCGGCTGATCAAGCAGGCGCTGCAGAACATGCGCGACAACCGGCAGAGCCTGTCCATGCTCTATCCGTACCAGATCCCGTATTACAGGAAAAAGGGCTGGGAAATCGTCTCCGACAAGATGACCTATACCATCAAGGATACGCAATTGCCCAAACGCAGACATGTCCGCGGCATGGTGGAGCGGGTCGATATCGACAGCGAAGACGTGTGCAAGGTCCACGACAAGTTCACGAAAATGCGGCACGGCGCGCTCAAGCGGAACGAGCTGGAGTGGGAGGAGTACTGGCGCTGGGAAGCGGACGACGTGCTGGTCGCCGTCTATTACGATGCACAGGAGAAACCGTGCGGGTATCTGGTTTATTACATCGCCAACGACGTATTCCGGATCAAGGAACTGGTCACCATCAATCAGGAGGCGCGGCACGGCCTGTGGAATTACATCGCCGCGCACATCTCCATGATCGAGAAGGTCGTCGGCTACAATTATACGAACGAGCCCATGGCCTTCCTGTTGGAGGACAGCGAAATCGAAGAAGAGATCCAGCCGTATATGATGGCACGCATTGTGGATTTTGAAGCGTTTATCCGCGATTATCCCTTCGACATCATCTCCATGCACGACGATCTGCATTTCATCATCGAGGATCCGGTGATGGAGTGCAATTCGGGCGACTTTTCCCTTTCGTGGGATGCAGAGGGAAAAACGATTCTGGAGCGCGGCGGGACGCGCGGCGAGATTGTCCGCTGCGGAATCGGGACGCTGACGACGATGTTCATGGGCTACAAGCGGCCGACGTACCTGCGGCGCGTGGAGCGGTTGCAGGCCGGCGACGAGGCGATCCGGATTCTGGAGGACATCATCCCCATTGAGCAGCCGTACTTCTCGGACTACTTCTGATGAACGGCACACCGGAAACGCGGTATGAGAAGAACGGCTGGAAAGGAAGAGCATGGCAAAGGAAAAACGCTCGCGCGTACGGCGCGGCAGCGGCGGCTGCTTCGGCTGCCTGACGAGGATTCTCGTCCTGCTCGGGCTCGCTGCGTTGCTGTTCGTGGGCGCCTGCTTCACGGGGATCATCCGCAACGACACCGACGGCAGGCCGGTGCTTTCTCTGGGGGACGTCTCCCTGCCGGAGCTGCCGTCCGTCGGCGAAATCCGGGCAGGAACCGGCGGCTTCAGTTTGCCTGGATGGGCTTATAACCTGAACGCCGAGGGGCTGACGGTCAAGGCGCTTCGGGCCGGAAAGGGCGGGGCTGTCCTCGTGTGCTGCAACGGTTATACGATGTTGCTGAACGCGGGCAGCGACCGGTATGCAGCCGGGGTGCAGATGCTTCTGTGCCGCATCAACCGACTGGATGCGGTTGTGGCCATGGATTCGTCGGATGAAAACCTGGGCGGCATGGCTTTCGCGATGAAGCTGGGCAAACCGGCCTACCTCTTTTATCCGGATACGCAGACCCGGAGCCGGGCCTTTGAGGAGATGACCGCTTCGGCGTCCGGTATCGAGACGGTCGTTCCCAAACCGGGCACGGCCTTTAATCTGGGCGGCGCGCGTGTCACGTTTGTCGGGCCGGTGTATACGCATCATAAGAGCGACGGGGACGACAGCCTCTCCCTTCGCATCGACTACGGTGACACAGGAATCCTCTTGACGGGCCCGATCGGCGCGGAAGGGGAACGGGAACTGATGGATTCAGGCGCCGGTCTTGAGGCGACGGTCCTCATCCGGTCATCCGAGTCTGCGCAGGATCCGATGAGCGCGGCGTTTGCGACAGCGGTTTCGCCCAGGGCGGTCATTGCCGCGGGGGAAATCTCCTGGCAGACAAAGGGCAGACTGGAGCAGGCGGGCGCTACGGTTTACAGCACGAGGCAGAGCGGGGTGATAACCCTCACTTCTGACGGCCAAACGTGGCGGATTGCCCCATAAAGACAGGAAGATATTTATGACCCGGGGAAGCCTTCCCCCGGGTCTTTTTGTATGCATCGAGAAACTCTGAAAAACGGATTCGTTTAAATGTTAAGAAAATTAACACAAATTAAATATTTTTTAAATAATATTCCGCCTATTTGTAAACAGACTTGTAATTTTCTTACGGCTATGTTATCATTACACAGGATTTCTGAAAGTATACGTGTATTCAGAAACCGAGTAAGAAACGGCTGCAGAACGGTAAGGATATTGCAGCCTGCGGGAAAGATGATTGGATGCAGAAACTGCAGAAAGGGCTTTCGACCTTCGGGGCGCTGAAGCACATTTCGTCTGAGGGTATGACCGTTCTTGAGGGAGAGAAGCTGGCGGCTTGCCGGCAAATCCTGCTGGAGATGCTGAGGGATGTGGATACCCTGTGTGAAAGAAACGGGATACCATACACGCTCTGCGGCGGAACGGCGCTGGGCGCCGTGCGGCACGGCGGGATGATCCCCTGGGACGACGATATCGACGTCGCCATGTTCCGGGAGGACCTGGACCGGTTTCTTCCTCTGTTCAGGCAGACCTTCGGCGAGCACTACTGGATCCACACCCCGGAGAAGACGAAGGGGTATCCGAAGCTCTTCGTCCAGGTCCGGAAAAAGGGCACGCTGATGCGGGAGCTGGAGGACCTGACGGACGGCGAGTGGGGAATCCCGCTGGACATCTTTCCCATGGAAAACACGTATGATTCCACGCTTTTGCGAAGGCTGCACGGTCTGCTCTGCCTGGGGATGAAATTCGGGCTGTCCTGTAGGAAGACCCTCGCGGAGCGGGAAATGCTGCTGGGGCTTGCGGAAGAAACGCAGGCCAGGCGGGCGATCCGCATCAAGGCGGCGATCGGCAGGGTGTTCTCCTTCGCCTCTCTGGAGGCGTGGACGAGGGGCACCATCGCCTGCTGTAAGCGCTGCAGAAGGAAGGGCAAATGGGTGGTCATCCCGTCCGGGCGTGGACAGTTCTTCGGAGAGATTTACGAGCGCGCGAAGACTTTCTCCAACACCGCCTTATTCGTCGTGTCGAGGCATGCTGGCGAAAACTCCGACGCTCCGCATTATCAGACCAAGACCGAAGGTCAGCCAAAGGATCAAAACCGCACCTACCTTCAGATTTCCACCGAAGAGGAATATGCGATTAGAAAAATCGCCGAAGACTTCGAGAATGTCATCATCGTCATCAACTCGACGAATGCGGTTCAGCTCGACTTCCTCGATAAGATCAAAGGCATCGACGGATGCATCAGCGTCGGCGCGACTGGTAACCAAGGCGCCCTCTCCATCCCAGAAATCCTCTGGGGTGATGCTTCGCCATCCGGCCATTTGACCGATACTTATCCTTACGATCACAAGTACAACATCACCTATTTCCGTGGTAACTGCAAATTCACCCACCAATACAAAGGTGCGCCAAGCAGCTGCACGATGATGGGTGTTGGTGGTTCAGCTTTCTACAACACTTCCTGCTACGTCGAATACACCGAAGGCATCTACGTCGGCTATCGCTG
>CACZHW010000041.1 GCA_902781095.1 uncultured Eubacteriales bacterium | reverse complement strand
GTACCGCGAGTCTTTTTCTTCAGCTCCTGATGTCTGATTTAGCACATTTCCGAATCCAATTTTTAATTAGTTCGTGTCCAATTTTTGTTGACTAGTGCAGGTGCGGGGGCTTTGCCCCCGGCAACTGCGGTTGCCTCCCCCAGCAGGGCCGCCCTTTGAAAAGGGCGCCCTGCACCCCGCCTAAACTTTTCCACTCGCCGTTGGGCAGGTGGAAAGGCACAGCCTTTCCACCACCCGGCAAGTGTCCTCCGTGGGCCAAATATCAAGGGGTTCGGGTTGTATTGCCTTGCGGCAATCTCCACCCACAGGTATGCCCCCTTGACATTTGACCCCGCTCCCCGTGACAGCCGTGACGACCGTGACGATGTTTTGGACACCGCCCCCGCTCTCAAAAAAGCCGTCACAGCCGTCACGGTCGTCACGCTTGGGGAGGATCCAGGGTCAGGCTGATACTTCTCCCGGCGTGGGTGCGGGTGTTCTCATAGCGGATATGATAGTCCGTTGCCAGTTTCCCGGCCCGGACGTTCAGCCGCATCGCCAGGGCATTGGGCTTCATATCCACTTGCAGGGCTGCCGCCAACTCCGTGGCCGTACCGCCCCAGGACGGCCTCTCCGCCGTGATAAAGGCGGCTACGGCCTCCAGCACCGGGTCGGGGGGTTCTACCCACAACTCCGTTTCCATCCGCTCCAGTGTCCATGTCAGGTGTTCCTTGTCCTTAATGAGATAGAGCCGCTGGTCTTGCTGGTCACGTCCTACCACATCCAAGGTGGCGGTGCCGTCCGTCCGCTTCTCCTTCTGAAGAAGAAAGGCCCCGTCTGCTGCCCCCGACAGGCCGTTGGTGCCGGAGATCATATCAAACTTGTCGTCGGCCTGCTGCTTCCGAGTGTGATGTACCAGTAGGAGGCAGACGCCGCAAGCGTCAGCAAGGCGTTTCAGCTTTCCTACCACCTCATAATCGTTGGCGTAGCTGTACTTATCCCCGCCAGCCTCCCGAATCTTCTGAAGGGTGTCAATGATAATCAGTTTGGTGTCTGGGTGTTCCTGCACGAATCGCTTTAGCTGTTCCTCCAGCCCGTTGCCGACCTGCTTTGCGCAGATGGAAAAGAGGAGGTCGTTGGTGCCGTCCATGCCGAACATCCGGTAAAGCCGCTCCTGCAAGCGACGGTGATCGTCCTCCAGCGCCAGATAGAGGACAGTCCCCTTGTGAACGGGATAGTCCCACAGGGGGAGGCCCATGCTGACGTGGTAGGCAAGCTGGGCCATCAGAAACGACTTGCCTACCTTGGGCGCTCCCGCAAAGAGGTACGTCCCCGGATAGAGCAGACCGTCAATGACGGGCGGTCTGCTCTGATAGACGTTCTCGTACAACTCGTTCATGGAAATCGTGGGGAGATACGCCGGGTCGTTCATGCGCTGCATTTTCCGCAGCAGTTCCGCATAATTTTTTTCAGGGGGATTGTTTTCTGTCGTTTCCTCTGTTATACTTGCGGTAGGTGTTTGTGAAATGGGCTGTTCCCCGTCTGCGCCAACAGACGGAACCGGGACAGTCCTTTTCGTTTCTCTGGAATCCATCAATCTATCAATCCTCCTTCATGCCGCCCATGATAGCGGCGATCATCTGAATGGTGTCCAGCAGTTCATCGTCCACGCCAGCCCCGTCCTCGGCCCGCCGCAGTTCGTCCAGAACGGCGGCAAGCTGGTCACGCAGGGCTTTGTAGACCTTGGGATTACCCTGTACCACTACGTCCCGGCACAGGAGGCGTCTTGTGATGTAGTCCTGCTTTGTCAGGCCGGAGAGCCGCACAGCGGCCTCGATCTGTTCATCTTCCTCCGGGGACACCCGGAAGGCCACGGTCTTGTTCCTCCAGCGATTTTTGTTGTCTCGGTTTTTCAGTGACATGGTTACGTTCCCATCCTTTCAAAGTCCAGTTTGTCCGCCATCTCCGTCTGCCTTGTAGGAAACAGATGGGCGTAGCGGTAGGTGATATCGATACTCTCATGCCCCACCCGGTCAGCGATTGCCAGGGCGGTGAAGCCCATATCAATCAGCAGGGAAATGTGTGAATGTCGGAGGTCGTGAATTCTGATCCGCTTCACTCCCGCCGCTTTCGCACCTCTGTCCATTTCATGGTGGAGATAGTGCTTGCTGACAGGGAAAATCCGTTCATTTGCCCCGGTGCTGTAAAACATCTTTAAGTAGTCCTCCATCTCTCCACAGAGGAATTTGGGCATCTTAATGACACGGTTGCTCTTTTTCGTCTTAGGAGTGGTAATCACGTCCTTGCCCTTGAGCCGCTGATAGGATTTGCTGATGGACACTGTACCCGCCTCAAAGTCGAAGTCTGTTGGGGTGAGGGCCAGCAGTTCCCCCTCCCGGATACCGCACCAGTAGAGCATTTCAAAGGCATAGTAGGAGAGGGGCTTGTCCATCATGGCGTCGGCAAATTTCAGATACTCTTCCTTCGTCCAGAACAGCATTTCACGCCGTTCCTCCACCCCCATGTTCCCGGCCTTGGCCGCAGGATTGACCTGGAGGCCGTAGTAGCGGACAGCATGGTTAAAGAGGGCACTTAACTGATTGTGGACGGTTTTGAGATAGGTAGGGGAATAGGGTTTTCCCTTGGCGTCCGTTAACCCTCGGATCGCGTTCTGCCAGTCCATCACGTCCTTGGCGGTGATTTCCGACAATTTCCGTTTTCCAAAATACGGCAGGATTTTCTTCTGGATGATGCTTTCTTTTGTCAGCCAGGTGTTCAGTTTCAGCTTGGGCTTCATATCCTTCTCATAGAGCTGGGCGAAGCTCTCAAAGGTCATGTTCACATCGGCCTGCTTTTGCATCAGAAACTCCCGTTCCCACGCCTGGGCCTCTTTCTTGGTGGCAAAGCCACGCTTTAACTTCTGCTGGCGCTCTCCTTTCCAGTCCGTATAGCGGAATTGGACGTACCAAGTGCCGTTGGCCTTGTTCTTAAACGCCGCCATAGGTTAATCACTCCTTTCGCTCTGGCTTCTTGTGCCATAAAATTTTTCGTGGAAGAATTTGCGGTCGATGCGGCCTGAAATGGTAATACAGCCCGTCTTTTTCAACTCCGCATTCATAGAACGAATCAGCTTATAGGCATAGGGGACAGAAACCCCTAATTCCTCCGCTACCTCGTCCACCCGCATGAACATGGTGCTTGCCATTGTGCGCTCACCTCCTTTCATGGCCCCAGAACTAAGCCTTTATGCTTAACCTATTATAACTAAGCAAATTTGCTTTGTAAAGTGGCTTGCGGAATAATTTTTAACTTTTTTGTTTAAGATACTCTTGACTGTTACTAAGCGAATATGTTATACTACTTTCGACAGAAACCACCAGATAGGAGTTGGCATTTATGGCAATAGGAGAGCGCATCCATTTTTTCCGCACCCTCCGGGGTATGACACAGAAGTATCTTGGTATGGCGGTGGGCTTTCCAGAGCGTTCCGCCGATGTTCGTCTGGCACAGTACGAAACAGGCACCCGGACGCCGAAGGCCGACTTGACCGCTGCCCTGGCGCATACATTAGATGTATCGCCCCAGGCGTTGAGCGTCCCGGACATAGACAACTACATAGGTTTGGCCCATACGCTGTTCGCCTTGGAGGATGTTTACAGTCTGAAAGTGGTAGAGGCGGATGGACGTGCCTGCCTGCAAGCAGATATTTTTCAGGGAGGCCGTCAAGCCAGTGAGCTGAACAAAATCTTGATTGCGTGGCGGGAACAGGCGGCGAAGTTGGAGGCCGGGGAGATCACCAAGGAGGACTATGACCGCTGGCGCTACAACTACCCGAAGTACGACACCACCCAGCGGTGGGCCAAAGTCCCCTCGAAGGAATTAAGCGATGCTCTGATAAAAGGATTGAAGAAACAGAGAAAAGACAAATAACAAAAAAGGTCTTGCCGACTGGTGAAAGTCAGCAAGACCTTTTTCTTAGGATATGGAGGATTTACCCGCAAGCCACCCGTTATACGGGAGTGAACAAAGTAAATCCGGTTTTGGTATCTGCTATCAATTTGCTATCAAATGCCCCGTTTCCGCTTTAAGACCCCAGTGTTTTCAAGGCTTTGCGGGTTTTGTCAGTTATTCCCACTCAATCGTGGCGGGGGGCTTGCCTGTGATGTCGTAGACGACGCGGCTGATGCCTTTGACCTCGTTCGGGATGCGGGTGGCGACGCGGCCGAGGAGCTCGTGGCTGAGCGGCGCGTATTCGCAGGTCATGAAGTCCGTCGTGCGCACGGCGCGCAGGGCGACCGTGTAGCCGTAGGTGCGAAAGTCCCCGATGACGCCAACGCTGCGGGTGTCGGTGAGGACGGCGAAGTACTGGTCGGCGACGGCGTTGGCGCGCTGCATCTCCTCGCGGAAGATGGCGTCCGCCTCGCGGAGCATATCGAGCTTCTCCTTCGTGATATCGCCGATCACGCGCACGGCGAGGCCGGGGCCGGGGAACGGCTGGCGCTCGACGAACGCCTTCGGCAGACCGAGCTGGCGGCCCAATGCGCGCACCTCGTCCTTGAACAGGCCGCGCAGCGGCTCGACGAGACCGGTGAAGCTCATGTTCTCCGGCAGGCCGCCGACGTTGTGGTGGCTCTTGATCGTGGCGGAGTTCCACGCGCCGCTCTCGATGACGTCGGGATAGATCGTGCCCTGCGCGAGGAACTTCACGTTGCCGAGCTTGTTCGACTCGGCCTCGAACATGCGGACAAATTCCGCGCCGATGATCTTGCGCTTCGTCTCCGGATCGGTGACGCCCGCGAGCTGTTCGAGGAAGTGCGCCTCGGCGTTGACGCGGATGAAATCCAGATCGCGTCCGGCGAAGGCGGCCTCCACCTCGTCGCCCTCGTTTTTGCGCATGAGGCCGTGATCGACGAAGATGCAGTGCAGCTGACCGGGGATCGCCTTGGCGAGCAGCGCCGCGCACACGGAGGAGTCCACGCCGCCGGAGAGGCCGAGGATGACGTGGTCGTCGCCCACCTGCTCCTGAATGCGGCGGATGAGCACACCCTCGAGATCGCGCATGTCATAGTCCCCCGCCGCGCCGCAGACGCCGTACAGGAAGTTGTGGATCATGGTCGTGCCGTTCGGGGTGTTCTCCACCTCGGGGTGCAGCTGCAGGCCATAGAGCTTTCGCGCATCGTTCGCGACGGCCGCGTTCGGGCAGTTCGCCGTAGAGGCGACGGAGCGGAAGCCCTCGGGCAGCGCGCTCACCTGATCGGTGTGGCTCATAAGCCCGATCTGCTGTCTGGCAAGTCCCTTGAAGAGCACGCACGCAGGGTCGACCGTCATGTCGGTGCGGCCGTATTCGCTCACGGCGCAGGGCGAGACCGTGCCGCCCGTGGTATAGACCATCAACTGCAGGCCATAGCAGATGCCGAGCACCGGCACGCCGAGCTCAAACAGCCCCGCGTCGCAGCGCGGCGCGCCCTCGCGATAGACGCTGTCCGGCCCGCCCGTGAGGATGATGCCGATGGGGTCCATCTCCCGGATGCGCGCAAGCGGCACATCGCCGGGCAGGATGACAGAATAGACGCCGCACTCGCGCACGCGGCGGGCGATCAGCTCTTTGTACTGTCCTCCGAAATCGAGGACGATGACGGTTTGATAAGACACGGGCAGGACTCCTTTTCGCTGGTAAAAATATGGTATCTATTGTATGCCACCGCGCCGGATTTTGCAAGGCTTTTTGACCGCGCAGAAGCAGGCCGCCTGCCGCGGCGTACAACAGACAGTGAAACATATAGCGCGCCCCTGCTGCAGCTAAAGTCCAGCAGGGGCGCGAATCTGTTTGTCTTATGATCTTATCGATAATACGCAGCCACGGCGTCCTCGATCAGGAAATAGCGGTATTCGTTCGTGGGCACCGCCGTCAGCCGGGAGTACTCGTCCAGTTCCGTCCAGTAGGTATAGTTGCCCTTGGAGAAGCTCTGCTTCTCGGCAACCTCGGATTCCAGCGTTTCCGGGTCGATCCGATAGAAGATCTGACCTTCGTCCGTGTCTCCGGGGATCGCCTGCACGGTATAGTACCCGCCGTCATTCTTTTGCAGCGGATGACCGAGTGACATCGTGACGTCAAAGCCGCCATAGGAATAATCCAGAATGTAGCTCGCCGTCTCTGCCTGTCCGCTTTCGACGATCAGCTCCGGCTCGGGATCGCGATCCAGATTCAGCAGATAGCAGTCCGCGACCGGGTAGTACAGATCATCCTCGACAAACCCGCGCAGGAAGCTGCATTCGATCAGCTTCATCACGATGGTTGATCCGTCGTTCCGGTCGGAAACGAGGCCGAAATCCATCAGCTGCTCATAGGCCTTGGTGACGGCGATCTCCTCCTGAGACCGGCTCTCACCCTTAAACAGATTGCTGATGATGCGGAAGGGATACTTGGTCTGCCCGTCGTTTCTTCTGAATTGCGCGACATAATCCACCACGTTTTCCGGTTCTCTGTCCGGGTCATAGGGATTCGTGTCGTACATGGAATAGGAGACCTCGACGCCGCCGTTCGTAAACCGGACGTCCTTGATATCGACAGCAAAGTTGCCGCCGTGTCCATTGCCGATCACTCTGCCGCAGGTATTGCTGCCGAAGCGATACACAAAGGGGTTGAAGCCCAGCGCGGTGATCTGCTTTGCGGAGACCTTCCGTCCGAAAACCACGGCGGACGCCTCCTCCAGATCTGAGTCGGACACCATATAATACGTTCCGCCGCCGTCGCCAGTCTCCTCTTCATAGTCCAAAAACGACTTTGCGGGACTCGAAGCGGCAAACTCGATATCGGGCACATTCAGCAGGATCTGTGCGATCTTCTCATCCACCAGATTGGCCGTATCGGCAAAGTACTCTCCATCCGCAGCCGCGAGGAGCGACGAAATGAACAGCTGCTCCTCCTCCGTGAGCGGCTCCGTCACGGAATCATCTTCCGTCGGCGGCTCCACCTCCGGAGCAGTCGACGTCTCCGGGGGATCCACCGGCTCCGGCCGGCTGTCCGGCTTTTGGGAAAACAACAGCGAGCAGCCCGTCAGGGAGCCGAGCAGAAAGACTGTGAGGATGAGCGCTGTGATCTGATGCTTTTTCAGCATAGCTTTTCTCCAATCTCAAAGATGCCTGCGGCGTCAGAGCCCGGCGTTGATGTCATAGGTGCGGTACTGCACCGCCTCGGCGATGTGGGCCGGCAGGATGCGCTCGCTTCCGGCCAGATCCGCGATCGTGCGCGCAACGCGCAGGATGCGGTCGTGGCTGCGGGCGGTAAGCCCCATCGCGTCAAACGCCTGATGCAGCAGCGTCTCCCCCGTCGCGTCGAGCGCGCAGTAATCCACGAGCGCGCGCTGCCCCATGTGGGCATTCGTGTCGTGGTCGTTGCCGAAGCGCCGATGCTGCACCGCGCGCGCCGCGTCCACCCGCGCGCGGATGGCGGCGGACGGCTCGCCGTTGGGCTTCTCGCGCAGGGCTTCGAAGTCCAGCGCGTCCACCTCGATGATCATATCCATGCGGTCGAGCAGCGGCCCGGAGATCTTGCGGTGATACCGGCGCACCTCCTGCGGCGTGCAGGTGCAGCGCCCCGAGGGATGCCCGTACCAGCCGCACTTGCAGGGGTTCATCGCGCACACGAGCATGAAGCGGCTGGGGTACGTCACGGAGCCGACCGCCCGGGAGATCGTAATCGTCCCGTCCTCCAGAGGCTGGCGCATCGTTTCCAGCACGTTGTTATCAAATTCCGGCAGCTCATCCAAAAAGAGCACACCGTTGTGCGCCAGGCTCATTTCGCCGGGCTTGAGCGCCGTTCCGCCGCCGGACATGGCAACAGACGACACCGTGTGGTGCGGCGCGCGGAAGGGGCGCTGCTCCACGATTGGGTGCGCACTGTCCGTAAGCCCCATGACCGAGTGGATCTCCGTCGTCTGGAGCATCTCGGTGCGCGTCATGGCGGGCAGGATGCCGGGCAGGCGCTTGGCCAGCATGCTCTTGCCCGCGCCGGGCGGGCCGACGAGCAGGACATTGTGTCCGCCGGCAGCGGCGACCTCGAGCGCGCGCTTGACATAGAGCTGCGACTTGACCTCCGAAAAATCGAACGGAAAATCCGTCTCATGCCCCAGCTGCGGCGCCAGCGCAGGCTTCAGCTCCGCCTCACCGCGCAGATGCTGCACGAGCATGCCCACATTGCGCACCGGGTATACCTTCAGCCCGTCAGCGAAGGCGGCCTCGGCGGCGTTCTCCGCCGGGACGAACAGCTCCCGGATGCCCATGCGCACCGCAGCGAGCGCCATCGGCAGCACGCCGGGGACGGGCCGCACCTCGCCGGAGAGCGAGACCTCGCCGAGAAACGCCGTCGTCGCAGGCGGCTGCTTCACATCGCCCGTGATGCACAGAATGCTGATCAGCACGGGCAGATCATACAGCGAGCCCTCCTTGCGGCGGTCTGCCGGGGCAAGGTTGACTGTGAGATGGCACACCGGAAAGCGCATGCCGTTATTTTTGATCGCGGAGCGCACGCGGTCGCGCGCCTCCTTGACTGCCGCGTCCGGCAGGCCGACGATGTCAAAGCGCGGAAGCCCGTTCGAGGACGAGCACTCCACCGTGACGCCGAAGCCGCCGACGCCCTGGCAGCCGAGAGATGTGATTCGAGACAGCATAGTTGCCTCCTGATTTTGATTACAGGCCGAGCTGTGCGCGCGTCACGCCGGTATCGCGCAGGATGCTGTTGGCGCTGTCGGCCTCTTCACACGCGTTGCAGAGATAGGTCGTTCGGCCAAGGATCGCAGACTCCTCGTCGAAGGAGATCTGTACGCCGTCGTACAAAACCGCGTCTCCGTTCTCCACCAGCGTATGCACAAGAACGAGGCGTCCGTCGCGCACCGCGTGGAATTCCAGATCGGCGTATGCGCCGTACTCACCGAGCACCAGCATCGGCTCGCCGTCGATGCTGCACAGCTCCAGACTCTGCCCGCTGGGATCGCCGCCGATCCGGCACGGGCCGGTATACAGCGGCACAGCGCTGCCGTTGCGGTAGGTCCACAGCTCAATGGTCGCTGCCTCCGGAAAATCATTGCTGAGTCTGTTTTCCCAGAGCAGCAGCTCCTCGACGCCGTCACGGTCCAGATCGCGCAGGCCGACATAGGCCACGCCGCTCATGTAATATACGCCGCCGGCTGAAGCTGTGCAGGCTCCGGCGCCGTATTGCGCCTCGCGCTGCTGGACAATCTCCCGGTAGGCGCCGTAGACCGCCGCAGTCGGATCCGCGGGCGTCTCCTGCGGCTGTTCGACAGCAGGCGTCGTGACTGTGAGATCAGAAGACGTTGTCTGCTGCGTTGTAAGCTCCGTGTCGTTCTCCTCCTGCGTGCCGCCGGTCATTCCACAGGCCGTAAGCGAGAACAGGAGCATGAGCGCTAGCATCAAAGGCAGGATGCGTTTCATAGCGTTCTCCTTTATCATAGGTATACAGATCCGTGCTGCCGCAAACAAGTCGGCAGCACGGGAAATCGGCGGATCAGGCCTCTTCGTCCTGCACGAGCGCGATGTGCAGCTCGTCGAGCTGACGCTGCTCGACCACGCTTGGCGCGCCCATCATGACGTCCTGTGCGTTCTTGTTCATCGGGAACGGGATGATCTCACGGATCGAGTCCTCGCCCGCGAGGAGCATGACCATGCGGTCCACGCCCGGAGCAATGCCGGCGTGCGGGGGCGCGCCGTAGCAGAACGCGTTGTACATGGCGGGGAACTTTGCCTTGACGTCGTCCTCGCCCAGACGCACCATCTCGAAGGCCTTGATCATGATCTCGGGATCGTGGTTTCGCACGGCGCCGGAAGACAGCTCCACGCCGTTGCAGACGAGGTCATACTGGAAGGCATAGATGCTCAGCGGGTCGACCTCGCCGCGCTCGGCCTTCTCGAGGATCTCCAGACCGCCGTTCGGCATGGAGAACGGGTTGTGGCAGAACTCCAGCTCGCCGGACTCCTCGCCGATCTCATACATCGGGAAGTCGACGATCCAGCAGAA
>CACZHW010000040.1 GCA_902781095.1 uncultured Eubacteriales bacterium | reverse complement strand
CCCGTGTTTCCGCAAAAGCGGATGGTGGATTGAAGTGGACTCGAACCACCGACCTCCCGCTTATCAGGCGGGTGCTCTAACCGACTGAGCTATCAATCCGAACAGACCAATTATAATGCGGATGCGCTGCGCTTGTCAATGTTTTTTTCAAAAAGCGCGGCACAGGATCGGGAGACCGGAAACAAGTTGCGTGTGCAATTAAAATCAGATGAGAAAAATTTGCGGAAAAATTGACGAAAGCGGCATCAAGTGATATACTGCTATTTAATGCAGTTTTAAGGATTGCGACTATGCCTGAAAGGGGTGTCTCTCATGCCTCCAAAGCAGAGGATTACAAAAACCATGATCCAAGAAAGGGCCTTCCGGGTGTTCCGCCAGGAAGGAATGGACAGGGTGAATGCGCGCTCGGTCGCGCGCGAACTGGGTTGCAGCACACAGCCGATTTTCAGCTACTTCTCGGGGATGAACGAGCTGAAATCGGATATCGAGGAACGTGCGTACACACAATTTACGAAAGCCATCCGCCCGGCACTGGCGCAGGAAAACGTCCTGCTCGCCTGCTGCTGCGGGTATATCGACTTCGCCCGGGAGGAGCCCAAGCTCTTCCGTTATCTGTTCATCGAGAGCGGGCGCGGCAGCAAGGGCTTCGCGGGAGACGACGCCCTTCCGGCCGAGCTGTTTGAAAAGACCGCCAGCTTCTACAATCTTTCGCAGGACAAAGCGCGGACGCTGTGCCTGACCGCCGCTGCCTATGTGCACGGCCTGGCGACCGTGATGGTGACCGACGCCATCCGGCTCGACGTGGAGGATGCGAAGGAGAAGACGGCGGCGCTGATTCTGCGCGAAGTTCAGGCGCTCCGCTGAAAACCGCATACAACAACCGGCAGACGGCTTTGACCGCCCGCCGGTTCTTTACTGCCCGCGGAAAGGCTTGAGCGGAGAGGACGCCTCGTGTATAATAGGGGCTATCAAGCGTCAAGGAGGAGAAAGTATGAATTTCGAGGTCAAGCCCTTTGGCACGACTGCGGACGGACGAAAGGTCAATTGCTGGACCCTGATGAACGACAGCGGCATGCGGGCCAACATCCTGGAGTACGGCTGCACGATCCAGAGCCTCATCGTGCCCGACGTGACGGGCCGGCCGGTGGATGTGGTCCTGGGCTACGACACCCTTGCCGAATACGAGGAGCAGACGGGGTATCTGGGCGCGGTGGTCGGCCGCGTGGGCAACCGCATCGGCGGAGGATGCTTTACGCTGAACGGCCGGGAGTACCGCCTGGCTGTCAACGACCGCGGCAACCACCTGCATGGCGGCATCGCCGGCTTCGACAAAAAGGTGTGGCAGGCCTCCCGCAACGGCGACGAGCTGGTGCTGGAGACGCTGAGCCCCGACGGCGAGGAAGGCTATCCCGGCAACCTGCATGCCGTCGTTCGCTACCGCCTGTGTGAGGACAACACGCTGCGCATCACCTACGACGCCGTCAGCGACGCGGACACGCTGCTCAACCTCACCAACCACGCGTACTTCAACCTGTCCGGCGGCGGAACCATCCTGGGGCACGAGCTGCAGCTCTTTGCCGATTACTTCCTGGAGGCGGACGGGAACTGCCTGCCGACGGGCAAAAAGCTGTACGTGGGCGGAACGCCCTTCGACTTCCGGGAGCGCAAGAGCATCGGCCGCGACATCCTGACGGAGTGCGAACAGCTGCGCTTCGGCAACGGATATGACCACAACTTCTGCCTGTCGGACCCGGGCCCCTGGAAGCGCGCGGCCTATCTTCTGTGCCGGGAAACGGGCATCGAGATGGCCTGCCTGACGACGCAGCCCGGCGTGCAGTTCTACAGCGGCAACGGCCTTACGGAGCGCGCGGGCAAGAAGGGGCGTTTCGGCGTGCGCGACGGCGTGTGTCTGGAGACGCAGGTGTGGCCGGACGCCGTCCACCACGAGGATTTCCCGTCGGCCGTGCTTCGCGCGGGCCGTCCGTGGCACAGCCAGACGGCGTACAAGTTCCAGTGCGTGTAACCGGCAGGCGGTGAAGGAGGAACCGGATCATGAAAGAAAACCGCGTTCAGAAAGTCGTAAAGGAGATGCGCGCGCGCGGGCTCAGCCAGCTTATCATCACCGCGCCGGCCTCCGTCTTCTATCTCACGGGCAAGTGGGTCTATCCCTTCGAGCGGATGCTGGCCCTGTACGTAAACGACAAGGGTGAAACGAAGCTCTACGGCAACCGCCTGTTCGTGCTCGCCGGCAACGTGGATGCCGATCTTGTGGAGTTCGACGACACGGACGACTGCGTCAAGATCCTCGCGGACGGCGTGGCCCCGGGCATCATCGGCATCGACAAAGCGTGGCCCGCGCACTTCCTCATCCGGCTGATGGAGGCGCGGCCGGACGTCCGGCCCGTGGTCGGCAGCCCTGCCGTGGACGCCGCCCGCCTCATCAAGGACGAGGAGGAGCAGCGCCTGATGCGCGAATCCTCCAGGAAGAACGACGAGACCATCGAGGCGACGATCCGCCAGCTCTCGCGCGGCATGACGGAGCTGGAGGTCGCGAAGATCTACCTGAAGGAGGCGGCCGCGCGCGGCGCCTCCGGCCCCAGCTTCGAGCCGCTCGTGTGCTACGGCCCCAACTGTGCGGACCCGCATCACGGCTCCGATGAGAGGACCCGCCTGAAGGACGGCGACTCCGTCATCCTGGACGTGGGCCTCACCTGGCAGGATTATTGCAGCGACATGACGCGCACCGTCTTCTGCGGAGAGCCGACAGACGAACAGAAGCGCGTCTACGAACTGGTGCGGGCGGCCAACGCGGCCGGCCGTGCGGCCGTGCACCCCGGCGTGCCGGTTTCAGAAGTGGACCGCGCCGCACGCAAGGTCATTGAGGACGCGGGGTACGGCAAATACTTCATCCACCGCACCGGCCACGGCATCGGCCTGGAGGAGCACGAGTTCCCGGACGTCAGCGCCACCGGTACGGCGGTGTGCACGCCGGGCATGTGCTTCTCCGTGGAGCCCGGCATCTATCTGCCCGGTAAGTTCGGCGTGCGCGTGGAGGACCTGGTCATCGTGACCGAGGACGGCTGTGATACCATCAACGCCGTGCTGCGCGAACTGCGCGTCATCTGATTTCCAAAGAAAATCAAACGATCCCCCGGCCGTGCGACCGGGGGATCGCTGTATCACTGCTGCAGGATGCCCATGTGCTCCACGTATTCTTCCAGACACCAGTCGTTCTTTGTCATGATCGCGGCGGCCTCCGTACCGACGTAGCGGATGTGCCAGGCCTCCGCGATGAAGCCGGTGAGCTTCTGCTTTTCGGCGGTGAAGCGCACGACGAAGCCGTACTCGTGGCAGTGCTTGTGCAGCCACTTCTGCTGGGGCGTGCCCGCGAAGCTGACCCCCGGAACGGTGACGTCGAAGGCGAGCCCCGTCTGGTGCTCACTGGCGCCGGCGGGCGCAACGGTGTTGTAGGTCGCCGACAGCGCCTGCTTGCGGCTCCAGTCGGAGTGGTTGCGCAGGTAGGCGGCGACGGAGTTGTCCACCAGCTTTTGCTGGTCCCGGCCTGTGCGGTAGGCGGAGGAAATCTGCCAGTCACCCACGCCGTCCGCGATGGCATCCTGCAGCATCCGGCCGAGCGCCTCCGTAGCCGTCTTGTTGGCGCGCGTCCCCTGGTACTTGACCTTTACGACGTCCGGGGAAAGCACGCTTTCGATGGCGACGAGGCCGGAGGGCACGTAGTTTGCGTCCAGCATGTGCTCCCGGTTGACCAGAATGAGGAAGTCCATCGCGGGGGCCGCGCTGGCCGGCAGGGCGGTGCCGCCGTAAAGAAGGGACAGGGTTTTCTGGCCGGCAATGCCGTCGGCGGTCAGGCCGTTGACGGCCTGAAAGAAGGTGACGGCTGCCAGCGTGTTGGCGCCGAAGCTGCCGTCGGCCGTGTCGTTCAGGTAACCGAGAGAGGCGAGCGCCTGCTGCATTCTGCGCACGTCCTCGCCTTGTGCGCCCTTGCGCAGGGTGGCGTAGCCTTCCGGTGTCGGCTCCGTCGTGGGCTCCGGCGTATCGGTCGGCAGCGGGGTGAAGAGCACGCCCTCCGTCTCCTGTGCCCCGGGGATGAGATCCTCCCCGCCGTAACCGTACTGGGCGCCGAAAGGAGCGTATGCGCGCGGCGTCGGCGTGATGGTGGGGACGGGGGAAGGCGTGGGCTCCGGCGTCGGGGTTCCGGAGGCCTCCGCCTCGGCGAAGAGCAGCGCGCTGTCCCTGGGGTCGGCCAGCAGGCGGGTCATCCCGGAGAACACCCACACCACGAGCAGGACGAAGAGCGCCGCCAGCGTAAAGCGTACGGCGCCGCCTGCCGTGCCCGGCCGCTGCGGTTGACGGGCCGCGGGCTTTGCCGGCGCCGGCTCTTCTTCAGGGTTGGCGGCACGCTGTGCCGGCCTTCTTCTTCGTTCAGGCATAGTGTCTTCTCCTTCAGTATACCCAGCCACCGGCGGCGATCTGCGCGTCGGCCCACGCGTGGAGCTGCCGTGTGGCGGCGTCCAGCTGCGCGCGGGAGCGGACGGCGCCGTCTCCCGAGGCGATGGCGTCGGTGATGGCGTCGTTGATCCACGCCCCGTAGTGCGTCGTGTCCTTGTAATTCGAAAGGTCCAGAACCCAGTCCGCATGGGCGGCAAAGTCGTAAAGCGTCACGTTGTCATAGCCGGACAGGGCGTCGTAGGCGAGGGAACGCAGGGCGAGCACGGCTTCCAGCGTGCCGCGGCTCTCCATGGTCGCCCATTCCGCGGCGGAATAGGGCGGAAAGAAAACCTCAAAGCGCGTTTCGGGGTGCGCCTCGATAAAGGGGAGCAGGTGCATTTTCAGGTTAGCCTCCCCGTTTGCCAGGTGCGCCCCGGCGGGGAGCATCTGCTCCGGCACGGTAAACTGTGCGTTGTAGAGCGCGACGGGACCGTATTCGTCCCGGCCGGCCCAGCTGTACATCGTATCCCGGATGGAATCGTCCTGCCGCCGGCCCCAGGTGCGCAGGCACCGCGGCAGGAACCCGGCCAGGACGCTGCGGTTCAGCCAGTAGGCGACGTCGTTTGCGGGGTTGTCGTCGTAGAGGTAGAAGGGGACGGGGCTGCCCGTCTTGTCCGGCGCGCCGACCATGGAGTAGACGTCCAGCCCGTAGACGACGCGCGCCATCTCATGGTTTTGAAAGGCCAGGCGCAGCAGCAGCGCGTGGTTGTACAGCGTGCCGGCGGAGGTGCACAGCTTGATGAAGCGCCCGCCGAGCCGCTCTTCCATATAGGACGGGCGGAAGTTCTCTGTGACGGAGGTGCCGACGATGGCGCTGTCGTACGCGTAATTCCGCACGATGCCCGCGTTGCTGTAGACCTGCGTCGTATTGTCGATGGGCGGGATGAAGTGCGTGGAGAGCCGGTAGATCTGGAACGGATCGACGGCGATCACCAGCAGCGACAGCAGCGCGAGCGATGCAATCAGCAGCGGGAGCGTCACCTTCAGCCACGCGCGGCGGCTCATTTCCTTCATTCTCATGGCGTCAGAAATTGAAGTAGAGGAAGACGGAGACGCGGGAGAGCGAGAGGGTGCACACGACGATGAGCGCGACCGTGACAAACGCATTCAACCAGCCGGGCTTAAAGTCCATCGTCCGCTCGTACACGTTGCGCATGCCCAGACAGGCCGTCAGCGAAGCGACGTACCAGACGAGCATGTACAGCGCGTTGTAGCCCGGATGGAAGCCGCCGGGGAGCGCGAAGGCGGAGGTGATGGAGGCGGAAAGCGGTCCGAAGTCCATGATGAACATCGCGCGAAGGATGGCGACGGCGTCGGCAAGACGCTCCGCGCGGAAGAACACCCAGCAGACGGTGACGAAGACGAAGGTGGCGATCCACTGCAGCGCGGGGTGCAGCGCGTCCCACTGCCTGCGGAAGAGGCGGTAGAGCACGCTGGCTGCGCCGTGGAGCAGGCCCCACAGCAGGAAGAGCCACCCGGCGCCGTGCCACAGGCCGGAGGCGAGGAAGACGATCATGAGGTTCACGGCGGTGCGCAGCGTTCCCCTGCGGCTGCCGCCCAGCGGGAAGTAAATGTAGTTGGTAAGGAAGCGCGAGAGCGTCATGTGCCAGCGCTGCCAGAATTCCCGGATGTTCAGGCTCTTGTACGGGGAATTGAAGTTCATGGGGATGCGGATGTTGAACATCAGGCCGATGCCCGTGGCCATGTCGCAGTAGCCGGAGAAATCGAAGTACAGCTGCAGCGTATAGCCGACGGCCACAAACCACGCCTCCGCCGTGTTGAGCCCTGCCGCGCCCGCGAAGCCGGCTTCCACCGCGGCGGCGAAGGTATCGGCGACGAGCACCTTCTTGGCCAGGCCGCGGGCAAAGGCGAAGAGGCCCGGCGCGAAGTTTTCGCTGTTCGGCCGGCGGTTCCCAGGGTCGGCGAACTGCGGGACGATCTCGCTGTGCAGCACGATGGGGCCCGCGATGAGCTGCGGGAAGAAGGTGACGAACAGCGCGTAGTCAAACAGATTGTAGCGCGGCACCGCGTGGCGGTAGCTGTCGATGACGTAGGAGAGCTGCTGGAAGGTGAAGAAGGAGATGCCCAGCGGCAGCATGAGATGGTGAACCGTAAAGCTTGTGCCCAGCGCGGCGTTCAGGTTCTCGCAGAAGAAGTCGTGGTACTTGAACCAGAAGAGCACGCCGAGGTTGAGAAAAAGGCCCAGCAGCATGAGCGGCAGGCGAACGGCTTTCCTTTCAGCGCGCAGCATCCCCTGGCTGAGGACGTAATTGACGAGGATGGAGCACACGATGATGGGCACGTAGGAGGGGTTGTTCCACCCGTAAAAGACGAAGGAGGCGAGGATGAGGAAGATCTTGTTGGCCGGGTTGCGCTCCGGCAGCCGCCCCAGCAGGAAATAGCCCGCCAGGGTGAGCGGCAGGAAGGCCAGCATGAAGACGTAGGAATTGAACAGCATACGTGCGCTCCTTTAAGGAAGTTGGGAGAGATCGAACGCGTCGGGCCATTTTCCGGCGGCCTGAACCTGGGCAACCAGGCTGCGGAGCACGGCGCTGCCCTGCTCGACCTGCGCGGCGTCCGTGACGCGGCAGCGGTCCGCGGCGATGTCTTCTGCAATGGCTTCGTTGTACGCCGGGCCGTAATGGTAGTCGTCGATATACTGGTCCAGGTCCAGGATCCAGTCCGTCCGGGCGCGGAAGTCATAGATCTTCACGTTGGGATACCGGAGCAGCCGGTCTGCGACCGCGGCGGCCTGGGACAGGTGCAGCTCCAGGTCCCGGCTCTGGTAAAAGCGGACCCACCGGACCAGGGAGTAGGGCGGGAAAAAGAAGAGGAACTGCGTGTCCGGGTGCGCCTCAATGAACGGGAGGTAGTTGTGCTCGATGTTGAGCTTCGTCTGCTGGGAGAGCTCAAAGGGCGCCGGCGCGGGCTTTTGCTCCGTGTCCGGCCCGACGGAAAACCCGGCGAGCGCGTATTCTTTCCCGTAGGGGTACAGATCGCCCCAGCTGTACATCGTGTCGCGCTGGTCCGGGTCGCTCTGCCCCCAGGTGGAGAGGCACTCCGGCAGGTAATGGGTGAGCACGCTGGCGTTGAACCAGTAGCGCACGTCGTTGGTGAGGCTGAAGTCGTAGAGGTAATCGGGCATCTCGAACTTCGGCTGCGTGTAAAAGTAGGTCAGCGCGTCCACGTCGATGCAGTAGAGCACGGTGCGGATCTCGTGGGTGGCGAAGGCCATCTCCATCATCTGACGGTGGTTGTAGGGCGAGCCGCCGTTGATGCAGAGCTTGACGAACCGACCGCCCAGCAGCGCGTCCAGCCGGCTCGGCACGAAGTTCTCCGTCATGGAGGAGCCGATGACGACGCTGTCGTAGTCGTAGGATTTGGCGATGCCGGCGTTGGAATAGCTCTGGGTGCCGTTGGTCACGGGCGGGATGAAGCGCGTCGCCTTGTGGTAGACCTCGAAGGGATCGATGAAGACGACGGCGCCCACGATGAGCGAAAGCGAGAGCAGCAGCAGCGCGAGCGTCAGCGCGGTCCATCCGCGCCGGGTGAGTTTTTTGGGCATGGAGTCTCCTCCGGGTGGGTTTCGTTATCCGGCGTCGGGCACGGGGGTCGCCTCGTCCGGCCGGGGTGAGAGCGGGGGAACGGGCGTGGGCGTCGGGTCGCTCTTCTCGGAGAAGAGCACGGCGAGCGTCTGCTTGCCGGCGGCCCCGTCGACCTTGAGGCCGTGGTCCGCCTGGAAGGCCTTGACGGCCTCGATGGTGCCGCCGTAGTAGCCGCCGGTTACGGTGCCCGTGTAGTAACCGAGCTCGGCAAGGCGCATCTGCACCATAAAGACGTCCTCGCCCGACTTGCCGCGGTAGAGCGTGCGGAACTTCTTCGGCCAGTTCTCGCGGGAATAGGCCGGCGTGGGCGTCGGGGCCGGGAGGCTGCGCTCGCGCATCGTCTCCTGGTTGAGCGGGGGCTTCAGCGTCATCGTGTACTCCGGGTCGTAGAGGCCGCTCTCGTAGACGACGATCTTCGTGCCCGCCTTGCAGTTGTCGTAAATCCACTTGGCGTCGCTGACCAGCAGCCGCACGCAGCCGTGGGACTGCCGGGTGCCCAGCGCCTTGTAGGAGGAGACGGCCAGCGCCATCTCGTTGGGCTCCGTGTAGAGCACGGAGTGGAAGGCGTTGGCGGCGTCGATGCGCGTCAGGTACTGGGCGTGGCTGTCCCACGTGGGGAAGTAGCCCCAGCGCGCGCGGCTCTTGGGCATCGTATAGGTGCCCAGCGGCGTCGGGTTCTGCCGGGTGCCGGTGGAGCAGATCATCTCGCGCACGAGCACGGTGTAGTCGCCGTCCTCGTCGTAGGTGTAGGCGCGCGTGATCTGGTTGGTGACATCGACGCGCAGCTCGTAGGGCATGGGCGCCGGGGTGGCCGTGGGCTTGGGCGTGGCGCTGGCGGGGACGGCGGCGGAGGAGAAGAGCAGCTCCTGCGTTTCGCGCCCCGCGACGCCGTCGACGGCGAGGCCGTTGTACTGCTGGAATTTGCGCACGGCCGTGCGCGTAATCTGGTAATAGCCGCCCGAGACGCGGGCCTCGTAGTAGCCCAGGTCCAGCAGGCGCTGCTGCAGGGCCCGGACGGAATCGCCGCTGTCGCCGTAGCGCAGGATCCGGCGGAAGGCGAAGCCTTCCACGGGGGCTGCGGTTTCATAGGGCGCGGGGACAGGGGTTTCGGCCGCATCCGGCAGCGGCGTCTCTTCGATGGTGAACAGGTCGGTGACGACGCCGTCCGGATCGATAAAGCGCACCTCCCCGCCGTCGCCGATGATCACCGTGCCGTTGTCATCCTCCCAGAGAATGGTTTCGGCCGCGGCGCATGCGGCGAAGGCGAGCAGGCATGCGAGCAATGCAATGACTCGTTTCATGGTTCCTCCATGGGACAGTCCAAAGGGCATATCCTCATAACGATATCATAGCACACGAGGGGCGAGGGCGCAAGGATTGGGAGGATCGGAGAAGGAAAAGGGTTTGAAATCCGGTTCGGTAGAAGCGATATTCGGTTATGCAGAATACTCTTTTTGTGATAGAATAATAGTAAGAAATATACTGCTTTTGAGAAGAGGGATAACAATGAATAAGAGGCTGATCGGTGTTCTGCTCACCGTGCTGCTCTGCGTATTTGCGGTATTTGGCTTAGGGGAGAGCGTTTCTTCAGAGGAAAAGATAACAGCAGAGGGGCCGACAGAGCGGGCCAGCTTTTATACGATTACGTATGACGCGAATGGGGGATATAGCTATTCCGTACCGTCAAAGCAGGCGGTAACACCGGGAGGGACGATAAAGCTTAGCAGCAGCACGCCTACGAGAGAGATGTATGCTTTTTTGGGATGGAGTAAAAACAAATCAGCAACAGCAGCGACCTATTTACCTGGCAGAAACATTACACCCAGTGACAGCATAGTACTGTATGCGATATGGGAGAAGGCCAAGAGTATAGGAACAATAAGTGCAGATAAGAGTATGAAACTGAATAACACTATGGAAGGCTTAGAAAGATGGTATGAATTTACGGTAGGGAGTACAGGAAACTACATGTTTTCAGCAATCCGAAGTGACGGCAATCAAA
>CACZHW010000039.1:9534-30651 GCA_902781095.1 uncultured Eubacteriales bacterium | reverse complement strand
TGCTATCCGTGAGGGCGGCCGTACGGTCGGCTCCGGCGTTGTCACCAAGATCATTGAGTAATACCCGGAAAAATCCGAGAACCCGATGACTTAGTAACGGCGAAGTATAACAGGTTCAAAGAATCTCCCCCGCAAAAGCGGGGGAGATTTTCTATGGGTTGATCTCCGGTGCCGGGGCAACGTTCAGTCATCTGCGGCGTACAGCAGCGAGTCCTGCCGCCGCCTCAGCCCCTTGGGATAGTGGTTCTTCATGAGGCCGCCTGCCTGCTTGCCCCAGCCGAGGGATTTTCCGCGGCAGCAAAGCAGCGTGTAGCCGGGGGGAAGATCGCCCAGGTCCAGCGCCTCGCCGGCCTGGTACAGTACGGCCTGCTCCGGTGTGAGCTCGAAAGTGCGCGCGGCCTGCTTCGGGCGCAGCGCCATGGCCAGCGCGTGGTCAGGCTCGGATCGGCTGCCGCGGAGCTGCGCGAGGCGCAGACCGGCGCGCAGAACCTGCAGACCGCGCAGCCGGGACAGATCGACCGGCGGCAGCGCGCTCAGCACGTCCCCCTGACGCAGAAGCGTGCCGGAGGGGCAAAAGCCTTCGGCGAAGACGGGCGGCAGCAGGGCGCCGTCGGCGGGTTTGCCGGCCGTCTGTTCCGCGGGCAGGGGAGCGGCATCGCCTTCCCTTTCCAGGCAGGCGACGAAGTGCCCCTCGCCGCGGATCTCATGCGGAAAGAGGCGGAGCATCCCCTGCGGCGCGGCGGGCAGCCCGGGCAGGGCAAAGGCCGCGGCGCTAAAATCGGGATGCCGTGCGAGGAAGGCCTCTATGACTTCTTCGTTTTCCGCGCGGCTGAAGGTGCACGTGGAGTAGACGAGCCGCCCGCCGGGGCGCAGCATCGGGGCGGCACTGTCCAGAATGCCGCTCTGGCGAGCGGCACAGCGTTCGGGCGCGTCGGCGTCCCACTCGTCCATCGCCTCCGGATGCCGGCGGAACATCCCCTCGCCGGAGCAGGGCGCATCCACGAGGATGCGGTCGAAGAAGCCCTCAAAGCGGGGGGAGAGCTGCTCGGGCAGGGCGCAGACGGCGACGGCGTTGGCGACGCCCATCCGCTCCAGGTTCCGGGAGAGGATCTGCGCGCGGGAGAAGACGGGTTCGTTGCAGACGAGCACGCCCTCCCCCTGCATCAGCGCGGCGATCTGCGTGCTCTTGCCGCCCGGCGCGGCGCAAAGGTCCAGCACGCGTTCCCCGGGAAGGGGCGCGAGGGCGGAGACGGGCGCCATGGCGCTGGGCTCCTGCAGGTAGAAGGCGCCGGCCTCGTGCAGCGGGGAGAGGCCGGGCCGCGCATCCTCCGGCAGGAAGAAAGCGCCCTTCGCCCACGGCACCTTCTCCGAGGCAAACGCGTCCGCAAAAGGCGGCTGCCCGTCCGGCCAGAACAGGAGATTATAGCGCAGCGCGCGCTGCGGCGGCTGCTCCATCGCCTTTTCGTACGCAAAAAAGCCTGCTGAACCCAGCAGGCTTTTCATTTCTTTAACGTAAGCATCTCTAAACTGCATCCTGTTTCCCTTATCGGGGCCACTCCTCTCATGACGGCTGGTTCTCGCCGAGGAGAACCGCGCAGACCCTGCGTGTGTCGTCTTTTCCGGATTCGATAATGTACATTCTGCCGATTGGACAAGCTGAGTTAAAGACGGATTCCTTCGTCGTCAGGACACAGAACATGTTCCTGGACGCTTTGGAGAGGAGGTTGCGGAATTCGACCTTCGGGGGCGTGAGGCCAGCCCGGGTGATTTTGCCCGCAAACCGACGATATGCCGTATTGGCCTTCGCCGTGTCATGATATACGGCGGGGGATAATACAAGCTTGCAGATCCCTCTTTCAATGCTGCTCGATGTCTGATAACGCCCTTCCCACGGCCGGTGTTCCGGCCAGGCAATGATGTCTACCACCGCGCAACCATGCTCAATGGTGCGCACCTTCTCTCCTCCTTTCGTCTGTTAACCTAGTCACTCCTTTTCTAAACGGAAAATGTGTGTAGAAACACCCAGACGATTATAACACAGAGGAGAATAAATTGACAAGCTGTTGATTATTGGGGATTGTTATTTTTTATTGACAGACGAAATCGGGGACACTGTTTGTAAAAACTACAATTCGGCGACCGCGCTCATCGCGGCAACGCAGCCTTCACCGACCGCCTTGGAGACCTGGAGGGGCTGTCCGGTGCAGTCCCCCGCGGCGAAGACGCCGGGGACGGTGGTGCGCATGCCGCGGTCCACGCGGATGAACGTGCCGTCGGTTTCGATGCCGGGCAGCAGCGCGGAGAGCGCCATGGCCTCGCGGAAGATGAAGATGCCGTCCACGGCGAAAGGCTGCCCGTCCGCCTGCAGGGCGTTGGCCTTCATCCCGCCCAATATGGCCTCCGGCTTTTCGCCGTGCAGGACGATGCGCGGGTCCACGCCTTCCTGCGGCGCGCCGAACCAGTGCACCTCGCTGCACAGTCCGGAAAGGAAGTTCGCCTCGCTGACGGCTTCCGGCCCCTGCGCGATGACCGCGACCTTTTTGCCGCGGTAGAGCATGCCGTCGCACGTGCCGCAGTAGCTGACGCCGCGGCCGAGAAACTCCGATTCGCCGGGGAGCAGGCGCGGCTGCTTGGCGCCGGTGCAGAGGATGACCTTGGCGGCCTCGATGAAGTCCCCGCCGAGGGACAGGGCGAAGTGATCGCCGAAGGGAAGGATCTGATGCACGACGCCGGGGCGCGTCTCGGCGCCCATGGCCTCGGCCTGCTCCCGCATCTTGGCGAGCAGCTCCGCGCCGCTGATGTCGATAAAGCCGGGGTAATTCTGTATGCTGTGCGCGCGGCTCAGCCAGCCGCCGGCCTCTCCGATGACCAGGACGGTCTTTTCGCGCTTGCGGGCCTGGATGGCGGCGCTGAATCCCGCGGGACCGGCGCCGATGACGGCGATGTCAAACATGGCGGCTCTTCCTCCTGCATTACATGAGTTCGACGGGGATCTTGACGACGGCTTTTTTGCAGTGCTTGGGGAACTCGTGGTGGCAGCCGGCCCTGTGCGCGTCCCCCGGGAAGAGGATGTAGAACATGCCGGGCCGGATGGAGACGGACGTGGAATTGCCGCTGTAGAAGGTGTTGTCGTGCTCCGGGTCCTCGCGGAGGGTGTTGAGCTCTCCGACGTAAGCCCAGGACATGCGCTCGCCGCCGGATATGCAGTACTGCAGATCGATATACTGCCTGTGCGCCTCCAGGTCGACGGACTGCAGGGGCCGGGTTTCAAACTCCGAGATGGTGGCGTAAACACCGTCTTCCAGCTCGTAACGGCCGGGCTCCAGGTCCGCAGCTTCCGCCAAGAAGGCGAAGCAGGACTCCATCAGGGGATGCAGCGTGTAGTAGCGCTCCTGTTCCTCGATGCGATCGATAACCAAATGGGTTCACCTCCGGATATTCATCTTTCCTCCTTTAAATTATATGCGGTGTGTTTCTCCGCGTCAAGCGGGCGGGCGAGGCGGCCTTGACGGCCTGCGGCGGTTCCGATACAATGCACTTGCCCTGTCTGCAGGGCGTACAAGAACAGTATAACTGCGCCGGCTGCCGCGGGCAGTCAGGCATCAGGGAGCGAGGATATGGACGAGCAGAAGCTGATTGCGTTTTTCAAGGATTTGCACGCGCACCCGGAGGTGAGCGGCAGCGAGTTCCGCACGACGGCGAAGCTTCGGGAGGCGCTTGAGGCGGCCGGCGTGCGCATTTTGCCCTCCGGCCTTCAAACCGGCTTCGTGGCCGAGGTGGGCGGCCAGCGGCCGGGACGCGTGATCGGCCTGCGGTGCGATATCGACGCGCTGCCGGTCAGCGAGGAGAGCGGCCTGCCGTACGCCTCCCAGACCGGTGGCGTCATGCACGCGTGCGGACACGATTTTCACGCCGCGGCGCTGCTGGGGGCCGCCCTGCTGCTCAAAGAGCGGGAGGCGGAGCTCGCAGGGACCGTTCGCCTCGTCTTCCAGCCGGCGGAGGAGTACGGCAACGGCGCGCAGGCCGTCATCGCCACCGGGCTGACAGCGGACGTTCAGGAGTTTTACGCCCTGCACACCTATCCGCCGTTTCCGGCGGGGACGCTGGGCATCAAAGAAGGGCCGGTGATGGCCGCGCCGGACGCGTTCCACATCCGCATCCGCGGGAGGGGGTGCCACGGCGCGCAGCCCCATAAGGGGATCAGCCCGGTACCGGCCGCCGCCGCGCTGACCCTGGCGCTGCAGAGCACCACGGGCCTCGTGGTGGACCCCTTCTCCCCGGCCGTCGTCACGGTGACGCACCTTTCGGCGGGCAACACGTGGAACGTCATACCGGAGAGTGCGCTTGTGGAGGGCACGGTGCGCACGCTGCGCGGGGAGGACCGGGCGGCGCTGCGCGAGCGCATCGCCGCGGCGGCGGAAGGCTGCGCCGCGTCCTACGGCTGCACGGCGGAATTCGAATGGGAGGACGGCCCGGCCGCGGTCGTCAACGACGCCGCGCTGTGCGGGGCGGCAAAGGCTCTTGCGCTGCAGATGGGCTTTACGGTCGCGCGGCAGGAGGACACGATGAGCAGCGAGGACTTCAGCGTCTACCTGGCAGCCTGCCCGGGCGTCTTCATCCGCGTGGGCACGGGCGGCGGGTATCCCAACCACCACCCGAGGTTTACCGCTGACCCCGCGGCGCTGTGGCCGGCCAGCCGCTTCCTCGCTCGGCTGGCCCTGGAAAGGTGCGCCGCGGAGTGATCAAATTTTTACAAAATTGTTGACTTTTTGAAACTCGGGTGTTAAAATTCCTCTGTTTGCTGTGCAGGCGTCCGCAGGGTTCGTCTGCGCAGAAAACCGGCAAAGGAGAGGAACCATGATTCATGAAGGACTGGCCGACGCGGCAAACCGCGTCGTGGGCGTCAAACAGGTCATCCGGGCGCTGGAGGAAGGGCGCGTCACCCGCGCGTACGTCGCGAAGGACGCGGATCTCACCCTGACGCAGCGCATCGTGGACCGGTGCTACGCCCGGAACATCCCGTGCGAGGAGATTGAATCCATGGAAAAGCTGGGCCGCCTGTGCGAGATCGACGTCAAGGCCGCCGCCGCAGCCCTTCTCCGCGCTTAAAACCGCCTGATCCCGGGAAACCGGGTTCACGATATCATCAGCAAGCAAGTGTTCCGGATACAAAACTTTTGGAGGTGCTTCCATGCCAACGATCAACCAGTTGATCCGCAACGGCAGAAAAGCGGTCGCTGCCAAGCCGACCGCGCCTATCCTGCAGAAGTGCCCGCAGCGGCGCGGTGTGTGCCTGTCTGTCAAGACGACCACGCCCAAGAAGCCGAACTCGGCCCTTCGTAAAATCGCCCGTGTCCGCCTGACCAACGGCGGTGAGGCGACCTGCTATATCCCCGGCATCGGCCACAACCTGCAGGAGCACAGCGTCGTGCTCATCCGCGGCGGCCGTGTCCGCGATCTCCCTGGCGTCCGCTATCACATCATCCGCGGCGCGCTGGACTCCGCCGGCGTGGCCAAGCGTATGCAGGCCCGCTCCAAGTACGGCGCCAAGCGTCCCAAGAAGTAATCAATCCCCGTGACGCCCTCCCCGCATCGGAGGGACCGTCGGCCCGGACGGGTGGCCGGTCGCGAAGCGGAGCAGCCCTGCGCGTGTCGGAACAGCGCGCAAGTGAGCACTCCGCGGGCAGGACCGCGTGCTAGATCCGCAGAATGCCGTGCTAGCTGAGGCAGGGCGCTGCGGCCGGTCGGACCATGCAACCCATAACCCCGACAACATCAGGAGGTAAACCCATGCCAAGACGTGGTTTTATACCGAAGCGTGAAGTGCTGCCGGATCCCGTATACGGCAACACCGTGGTCACGAAGCTGATCAACCAGATCATGCTGGACGGCAAGCGCGGCATCGCGCAGTCCGTCTGCTATCAGGCGTTTGAGAACGTCGCCGCCAAGACCGGCAAGGACGCCATGGAGGTCTTCAACGAGGCCCTGGCCAACATCCTGCCCTCCCTGGAAGTCAAGGCCCGCCGCGTCGGCGGCGCGACCTACCAGGTCCCGATCGAGATCCGGCCGGAGCGCCGCCAGACCCTGGCGCTGCGCTGGCTGGTGGACTTCTCCCGCAAGCGCGGCGAGAAGACCATGGCGGAGCGCCTGTGCGCTGAGATCATCGACGCCAGCAACAATACGGGCGCCGCTGTCCGCCGCAAGGAAGAGATGCACCGCATGGCCGAGTCCAACAAGGCTTTTGCGCACTATCGCTGGTAATCGAAGTCAGGTATATAATGCTGCGGCGCAGGATGACTGCCCTTGCGCGGCGCTGCCCGGTCTCCCCGGGCGCGCCCCCGGCGGGGCACGATTGGCCGCAGCATTTAGGTGAAAAAGGAGAAAATTCATGCCCAGAACCCATGCTTTGAACATGGTCCGCAACATCGGCATCATGGCGCACATCGATGCCGGCAAGACCACCACCACGGAGCGTATCCTCTACTACACCGGCAAGACCCACAAGATCGGCGAGGTGCACGAGGGCGCTGCCACCATGGACTGGATGGCGCAGGAACAGGAGCGCGGCATCACCATCACGAGTGCTGCGACCACCTGCTTCTGGAAGGGCCACCGCATCAACATCATCGACACCCCCGGCCACGTCGACTTCACGGTCGAAGTGGAACGCTCCCTGCGCGTGCTGGACGGCGCCGTCGCCGTCTTCGCTGCCAAGGGCGGCGTCGAGCCCCAGTCCGAGACGGTCTGGCGCCAGGCGGAGCACTATCAGGTGCCGCGTATCGCCTACGTCAACAAGATGGACATCGTGGGCGCCGATTTCTTCCACGTCATGCAGCAGATGCACGACCGCCTGCACGCGAACGCGCATCCCCTGCAGATCCCCATCGGCGCGGAGAACAATTTCCGCGGTATCGTGGACCTCGTGCGCATGCGCGCGGAGATCTACTATGACGACATGGGCAAGGACTACCGTGACGAAGAGATTCCGGCGGATATGCTGGAAGACGCGCAGCTGTACCGTGCCGAGCTGATCGAGGCCCTGGCGGACATCGACGACACCATCATGGAGAAATTCATGGCGGAAGAAGAACCGACGGAAGCCGAGATCAAGGCCGCCATCCGCAAGGGCACCATCGACTGCAGCTTCTTCGGCATGCTGTGCGGCACGAGCTACCGCAACAAGGGCGTGCAGCTGCTGCTGGACGCCGTGGTGGACTACATGCCCTCCCCGGTCGACATCCCGCCGGTCAAGGGCATCAACCCGCACACCGAGAAGGAAGAGACCCGCGAGGCGAGCGACAGCGCTCCCTTCTCCGCCCTGGCCTTCAAGATCATGACCGACCCCTTCGTGGGCAAGCTGACCTTCGTGCGCGTGTACTCCGGCCACATCGGCTCCGGCAGCTACGTGTTCAACTCCACGAAGGGCAAGCGTGAGCGCCTCGGCCGCCTGCTGCAGATGCACGCCAACGAGCGCAAGGAGATCGACGAGATCTACGCGGGCGATATCTGCGGTGTCGTCGGCTTCAAGGACACCACGACGGGCGACTCCCTGTGCGACGACAAGAACCAGATCATCCTGGAGAAGATGGAGTTCCCGGAGCCGGTTATCCAGGTCGCCATCGAGCCCAAGACCAAGGCCGGCCAGGAGAAGATGACCCTGGCGCTGCTGCGTCTGGCCGAGGAAGACCCGACCTTCAAGACCTACACCAACCAGGAGACCGGACAGACGATCATCGCCGGCATGGGCGAGCTCCATCTGGAGATCATCGTCGACCGCCTGCTGCGCGAGTTCAAGGTCGAGGCGACTGTGGGCGCGCCCCAGGTTGCCTACCGCGAGACCATCCGCAAGGCGGCAAAGGCCGAGGGCCGCTACGTCCGCCAGACCGGCGGCAACGGCCAGTACGGCCACTGCTGGATCGAGATTTCCCCGGTGGAGCCGGGCGAAGGCTACTCCTTCAGCAACGACACCGTCGGCGGCTCCATCCCCAAGGAGTTCATCCAGCCGATCGACAACGGCATCCGCGAGGCCGCCAAGAACGGCCCGCTGGGCGGCTACGAAGTCGTGGACTTCCACGTCTCCGTGTACGACGGTTCCTACCACGAGGTCGACTCCTCCGAAGTGGCCTTCAAGATCGCCGGCTCCATGGCCTTCAAGGCTGCTATGGAAAAGGCCGATCCCGTGCTGCTGGAGCCGATCATGAAGGTGGACGTGACGGTGCCCGAGGATTACATGGGCGACGTCATCGGCGACCTCAACTCCCGCCGCGGCCGCATCGAAGGCATGGACCATTCCGAAGGCGCGGAGGAGATCCACGCGATGGTTCCGCTCTCCGAGATGTTCGGATACGCGACCGCGCTGCGCAGCCGCACCCAGGGCCGCGGTGTCTACACCATGCAGCCCGAGCACTACGAGCCCGTGCCGAAGTCCATCCAGGAGAAGGTCTGCGGCGTGAAGGCCGGCAAGTAATTTAAAACACTTCAAATAAAGGAGTTTACGACAATGGCGAAGCAAAAATTCGAGCGCAACAAGCCGCACGTAAACATCGGCACGATCGGCCATGTTGACCACGGCAAGACGACGCTGACGGCGGCCATCACGATGGTGCTGTCTACCTTCGGCGAGGCGCAGGCAATGCGCTACGACGATATCGACAAAGCGCCGGAAGAGAAGGCGCGCGGCATCACGATCAACACCGCGCACGTGGAGTACGAGACGGCGACGCGTCACTACGCGCACGTCGACTGCCCCGGCCACGCGGACTACGTCAAGAACATGATCACCGGCGCCGCGCAGATGGACGGCGCGATCCTGGTGGTGTCGGCGCCTGACGGCCCGATGCCGCAGACCCGCGAGCACATCCTGCTGGCGCGCCAGGTGGGCGTGCACTACATCGTCGTGTTCCTGAACAAGACGGACATGATGGACGACGAAGAGCTTCTCGAGCTGGTGGAGATGGAGATCCGCGAGCTGCTGAGCAGCTATCAGTTCCCGGGTGACGAAATTCCGATCATCCGCGGCAGCGCGCTGAAGGCGCTGGAGTACATCCAGAACGGCGGAACGGATCCGAAGAACGCACCGGAGTGCAAGTGCATCTTCGAGCTGATGGAAGCTGTAGACAGCTACATTCCGGAGCCGGAGCGCGAGACGGACAAGCCGTTCCTGATGCCTGTTGAGGACGTGTTCACGATCACAGGCCGCGGCACTGTTGCGACGGGCCGTGTCGAGCGTGGCCAGGTGAAGGTAAACGATCCGGTGGAAATCGTGGGCCTGCAGGACAAGCCGAAGAGCACGGTTGTTACCGGCGTCGAGATGTTCCGCAAGACGATGGACTACGCGGAGGCGGGCGACAACATCGGCGCGCTGCTGCGCGGCATCCAGAGGACCGAGGTCGAGCGCGGCCAGGTTTTGGCGAAGCCGAACAGCATCCATCCGCACACGCATTACATGGGCCAGGTGTACGTGCTGACGAAGGAAGAAGGCGGCCGTCACACGCCGTTCTTCAACGGCTATCGTCCGCAGTTCTACTTCCGTACGACGGACGTTACGGGCTCCATCAAGCTGCCGGACGGCGTGGAGATGGTGATGCCCGGCGACAACATCGACATGGAGTGCACGCTGATCACGCCGATCGCCATTGCTATCCGTGAGGGCGGCCGTACGGTCGGCTCCGGCGTTGTCACCAAGATCATTGAGTAATACCCGGAAAAATCCGAGAACCCGATGACTTAGTAACGACGAAGTATAACAGGTTCAAAGAATCTCCCCCGCAAAAGCGGGGGAGATTTTTTGTACTAAGAAGGATAAGTCTTCCGGATTTCTTGGCAGGATGATATTTTATGTGCTCTCATGGTTTATTGAAAAAAGAACCAGTTTGTTTATCGGTGAAAAAATGTGTTCAGAGCTTACTTTTTCGTTGGAAAAAGTGTATTTGGAATACATTTTTTCGCCGATAGAGAAGAAGAGGACTTCTGGAAAGAGATTGACGGAGATATGAGCGTACGCTATAATGTACGCAAGAAGTATGGAAGGTGGTGAGATGATGACGACAACGACGGTGACCAATTTCCGCAAGAATCTGTATGCGATGGTCGAAAATACGGTACAGTTTAACGAGCCGGTGAACATCACCACGAAGAGCGGCAACGCTGTGATGATCAGCGAAGAAGAGTACCGCGGCTTGCTGGAAACGCTGTACCTCACCTCTGTGCCGGGTATGCGCGAAAAGCTGACCGAGGGACTGCGCACACCGCTGAAAGACACCTTATCCGAGGATGAGGTGGACTGGTAATGTACAAAATCGTTTACACCAAAACAGCAGCCAAGGATATCCCGAAACTGAAGGCCGCGCATCTGGACGGCAAAGCCAGGGCGCTCATTGAGGTCATAAGGGAAAATCCGTGGCAGGCACCGCCCAGCTATGAAAAGCTGGTAGGCGAATTGCAGGGATTGTATTCCCGTCGGATTAACGTGCAGCACCGGCTGGTCTATGAAGTGCTGGAAGAAGAAAAGACGGTTAAGATTGTCAGCCTGTGGACACACTATGAGAGATAAAAACATTGCCGCGCCCCTCCTTTCGGAGAGGCGCGGCGACTTAGATGTTAGAACTCTTACGTAACTAGGAAATAGAGATGATGCGGACTCTATCGATTCTTTAGATGCCTATAATTAATAGCAGAGCTTGCTGAAATGTTTATCAATTCTTTATCTGAATCGATGAAGTAGTTATTATCCAGCATGTTGTTTTTAATGTAAAAATAGGCAGTATAAGCCGGCATTTCATCTTTAATCAAGGATGGATGATTAACACGAAGACTGCCTATAATCAAAAGTTCATCAACTTGCGTGACTACAGTTCTAATAAACACGTCAACATATATGGACAAAAGCTCATGGTATTGATTCTCGTCTGCTAAAATCAAATCGATATTCAGTATTCTTGCTAAAGAAAGAATTACATGTTTTGCTTGTTCTTTTCCATTTGGGAAAACCAGATTAATTTTGTCTTGATTAAATCGGCCATATGCAATCTCAACTTTTTTGTTGTAATCTAAATTTTTAGTGGAATGAGTCGAATCGGATTGGACTATGAATTTTCTTATTCTTTCAGTATCAAGAGGTTTGTTAATACGTGTAATTTCTAACTCAGCATCTATAGTATTATAAAGATTCTCAATTACTGACAATGCCTGTGAACAAGAATTTAACATGACATTATATGATACTTTATTCGAATAGTATCGTGATTTTTGAATACAAACTTCGCATATTTTTGCAAATAACAATTCTACTTGTTTTGATAAAACTGTTTTAGCATATATTGATTCATCGTTGTCCATAATTCTTGTGATGATACCAATTGTTGTCAGATGATATTCTTCGTTATAATATATATCTTTCCAGTAACTATCGGTTAATTCAAAGAGATTATCGAAAGCTCTTTTCATGTTTTGGAAGACACGTTTTTTATTAAAGAGATTAGTTTTTGTCAGCCCTTCAATCTTTAAGGTTGTGCTGAGCCCTTCGATTTGTAAGTTTGAATACTTCTGATAGATTCTTGAAATATAGGTATCATCTTTACAATACGTAATATCGTATTCGTGCACATTTACATTTTCAAGAGCATAAAACTCATCAATTGCTTTAAAAGAGTCATATGCCTCTTTCATTTTTTTATACGATTCATAACAGCATTGTGCAAAATCATATCCGTAATCAGGTTTTACATCTTTGATATTATTATTGTAGAAAATTCTTTTAATATTGCATGAAATAATAAATCTGGAAAAAGCTGTTTCGATTCTCTGGAGAATTGGTGAAGTAGCATATAAAGATTTGCCCAATAATATATTATCAATATGTTGTAAAGATTCAGTATACTGATTTTCGTCGTCATAGAGCGTCTTCCAAATGGCAAGAATAGAGTTTAAATATTCTTCATATATTGTGCTTAACGTGGAATAAGCATCTTTCTTATTTGTTTTTGCTTTATTAAATAGTATTATTCTTTCAGATTTTTGAAGTGATGTATAATCCTGAAACTCATTAGATAGGAATCCTTGAAATATTTCGAGAGCCTTTTCATCACTTATCATAACACTACTCCTATTGTTCAATGAACATGATAGAATTATGAGACCATGTATATTATAATGAATGACAATGAAATATACAAGAACATAGAGTGATATCGATATAAGTGGATCTAATTAGTATGGTTTTTATGGGAATTCTTTTCTAATACTAGGCATTTGGAAAAATAAGAAAGAATAACAGCGCCGCGCCCCTCTTTGAAGGGGCGCGGCATTGTTATTTTCTTTTGTTCTTCTCAGCACACAATGTTCAGCAGGCGGCCGGGCACGAAGATCACCTTGCGCACCTGTGCGTCGCCGACGAGCTTTTTTACGGTCTCGTTCTCAAGCAGGCTCTCGCCGTCCGCCTGGGTGAGGTCCGCGGGCACCATGATGCGTGCGCGCAGCTTGCCGCGGATCTGGACCGCGATCTCGACCTCGCTGGCGACCAGCTTCTCGGGATCGTAGGACGGCCAGCTCTGGCGGTAGACGGGCTCGCCGAAGCCGCAGGCCTCCCAGATCTCCTCCGTGATGTGCGGCGCGACCGGATTCAGGCACAGCAGCAGGGCGCGCAGCTCGCCGCGGGTGGCGTGTCCGTCGGCGTAGAGCTCGTTCACATAGCTCATCATCGCCGCGATGGCGGTGTTGTACTTCATGCGCTCGTAGTCCTCGGAGACCTTCTTGATCATCGCGTTGACCGGCGCTTCCATCGCGGGGCGGACGCCCTCGTCGGGCAGCAGCATCTCCTGCAGGCGCCATACGCGCTCCAGGAAGCGCTTGCAGCCCTTCACGGAGTCGTCGTTCCACGGCGCGGCGGCGGTGTAGTCGCCCATGAACAGGACGTAGAGGCGCAGCGTGTCCGCGCCGTACTGGGCGACGATGTCCAGCGGATCGATGACGTTGCCCTTGGACTTGGACATCTTCTCGCCGTCGGAGCCCAGGATGAGGCCCTGGTAGGAGCGCTTGGCGTACGGTTCCGGCGTGTTGACCTCGCCGATGTCGTAGAGGAAGCGGTGCCAGAAGCGGGAGTAGAGCAGGTGGCGCGTCACGTGCTCCATGCCGCCGTTGTACCAGTCCACGGGCATCCAGTAGTTCATCTCTTCGCGGCTGGCGAAGGCTTCGTCGTTATGCGGGTCGACGAAGCGCAGGAAGTACCAGGAGGAACCCGCCCACTGGGGCATGGTGTCGGTCTCGCGCCGGGCTGCGCCGCCGCACTTGGGGCACTTGCAGTTCACGAAGGACTCGATGCGCGCCAGCGGGCTCTGGCCGTCGGTGCCGGGCTCGAAATTCTCCACGTCGGGCAGGCGCAGCGGCAGTTCCTCGTAGGGGACGCCCACGGTGCCGCACTTCGGGCAGTGGATCAGCGGGATGGGCTCGCCCCAGTAGCGCTGGCGGTTGAAGGCCCAGTCCTTCATCTTGTACTGCACGCCCTTGCGCCCGATGCCCTTTTCGGCGAGGTAGGCGAGCATGGCCGCGATGGAATCCTTCTTGTTGTCGTAGGCGTTCAGGAAGTCGGAGTTGATCATGCGGCCGTCGCCGGTGTAGGCTTCCTTCTCGATGTCGCCGCCCTCGATGACGGGGATGATGTCCGCGCCGAACTTGCGGGCGAACTCCCAGTCGCGCTGGTCGTGCGCGGGCACGGCCATGATCGCGCCGGTGCCGTAGCCCATCATGACGTAGTCGGCGATGAAGATCGGAATCTTCTTGCCGTTCACAGGGTTAACGGCGCACAGGCCGGCGAGCTTCACGCCCGTCTTCTCCTTGACCAGCTGCGTGCGCTCGAATTCGGTCTTCTTGGCGCACTCGGCGCGGTAGGCCTCCACCTCGCCCCAGTTGGCGATGCGGTCCTTGTACTGGTCCAGCAGCGGGTGCTCCGGCGCCATGACCATGAAGGTGACGCCGTAGAGCGTGTCGCAGCGCGTGGTGTAGATTTCCAGCTTCTCCGGGACGCCGTCCAGCGCGAAATCGACGAAGGCGCCGGTGGAGCGGCCGATCCAGGAGACCTCCTGCTGCTTGATGCTGTCCGGGTAGTCGACGGTGTCCAGGCCGTCCAGCAGCTTGTCCGCGTACTGGGTGATGCGCAGGTACCACACGTCCTTGGGCAGCTGCACGACGTCGCTGTGGCACACGTCGCACTTGCCGCCCTGGCTGTCTTCGTTGGAGAGGACGACCTTGCAGTGCGGGCAGTAGTTGACCAGCGTCTTGGCGCGGAAGACCAGGCCGTGGTCGAAGAGCTTGAGGAAGATCCACTGCGTCCATTTGTAGTAGTCGGGCAAGGAGGTGGAAATCTCGCGGCTCCAGTCGAAGGAGAAGCCGATGCGCTTCATCTGGTCCTTGAAGTGCTCCACGTTGCGCGTGGTGATGATGTGCGGATGCGTGTTGGTCTTGATGGCGTAGTTCTCCGCGGGCAGGCCGAAGGAGTCGAAGCCCATGGGGAAGAGGACGTTGTAGCCCTCCATGCGGCGCTTGCGGGAGACGACCTCCAGGCCGGAGTAGGCCTTGATGTGGCCCACGTGCATGCCGGAGCCGGAGGGGTACGGGAACTCCACGAGGGCGTAGAACTTGGGCTTTTCATGGCTGGCTTCCGCCTCGAAGCAGTGGGCTTCCTCCCACCGTTTCTGCCACTTTTTCTCGATTTCCTGGGGATTGTACGTCTTGTTCACAGCGGCAAACCTCCTCATACGGGTTATCGTACAAAAGAATAAACCTCGCACCTGCCTTCATGCAGGGGCGAGGAATCCACGCGGTACCACCCTGATTCAGCGCCCGGGGGGCGCTCTTCATTCGCCTTTACGCGGCATACGTCCCGCACTCGTCGCGCGGGCGGCTCCGGGATGAGAAATCGGCCTGTCCCCGCCGGTTTGCACCAGACACCGGCTCTCTTGGGGCGGACACGCGCGACGCTTCCCTTCATCGCTTTTCAGTAAGGCTATGTGCGTTTTCGGCGCTTATTGTATCGCGGATGACAGGGGATTGTCAAGCGCGGGAAATGAGCCGCGGCGCCGGAAGCGCTGCTTTTACAGCAGCCTTTCCAGCCTGCAGTTGTCCGTTCCAGCGGACCAGAACCTCGCGAGGGGGATGTTCCGGAGCCTGCAGATGATGCTGGAGTTCATGGCGATGTGGCCGGCGATGAGGACGGCCTTTCCCTGCCTGTGCAGCGGAAGGGCGACCTCTTCGAGGAAGGCGCCGGTCCTGGCGAAGAGGGCGGCAAAGCTCTCCGCGCCTTCTCCGGGGGCGGCGTAGGCCTCCGGTTGATCGAAAAGGACGTTGACCGGCGAATCCGGGGCGGAAGGGCCGTATTCCATCCCCTCGTGGTCTCCGAAGCCCATCTCCGAAAGCCTTTCGTCTTTGATGATGGGGACGTTCCGCCCTTCCAGCACGATCTGTGCGGTCTCGTACGCCCGCAGCAGCGGGGATGAAAAGCAGATGTCGAAAGGGATGTCCCGGTACTGCTCCCGGGCTGCCCCAGCCATGCGGCGGCCGTTTTCATTCAAAGGGATGTCGGTTTTCCCCTGCAGCCTGTGCAGGACGTTCCAGTCGGTCTGCCCGTGCCTGATGATGTACAGCATAAAAGCTCCCTGCCTTTTGCGGATGCGCCGCGCCTGGAAGGACGCAGCCCCGCTGATTATAGCACGGCGCGGGGGAAAAGGCCATGCCCGGGCGGACGAAAAGCCGCTGCCTGCGGAAAAGAGACAACAGCGGCGGCAGCCGGATTTGGATTTGACACCGTACGGGAGTCAATGTAAAATAAAACGCTTTGCCTTACCTGCGCAGGGTGATTCTGCGGCTGTGCCGCCCGAACGGAGAGATGCCCCATGATCATGAAACACGACTCGCTGGATCCCTTTTACCGCAGCCCGTGCGGCGCGCTGCCCTGCGGCGCCATGGTGCGCCTGCGCCTGGCCCTGTCCGAGGGGAAGGTGACGAGCGCGGAGCTGCGCTGCTGGAACAGCCGGGAGCACCGCTTTCCGCTGCGCGCGCTGGGCGCGAAGGACGGCCTGTTCGTCTACGAGGCGGAGATCAGCCTGCCGCGGGAGACGGGCCCCTTCTGGTACCGCTTCGAGGTGGTGAGCGGCGGCAAGCGGCTGGTGCTGGGCGCGCCGGAGGACGGCAGCGGCTGCGGCGAAGGCGTTCCCGGCAGCGAGGAGAGCTTCCAGATCACCGTGTACGACGCGGCCTTCACCACGCCGGAGTGGATGCGCGAGGGCATCATGTACCAGATCATGGTGGACCGTTTCTGCCGCGGCGAGGGCACCGAAGAGCTGCTGCACGCGCGGGACGGCGAGGACATCATCCTGCACGGGACTTGGGAGGAAATGCCGCTGCTGCGCATCGGCGAGACGCAGGACAACGCGGCCACCGATTTCTTCGGCGGCAATCTGGAGGGCGTGCGGCAGAAACTGCCGTACCTGAAGGATCTGGGCGTCACGATCCTGTACCTCAACCCCATCTTCCGGGCCAACAGCAACCATAAATACGACACGGGCGACTACCGGATGATCGACCCGATGTTCGGCGACGAAGAGGCCTTCCGGCGCCTGTGCAGCGAAGCGGCGGAGATGGGCATCCGCATCGTGCTGGACGGCGTCTTCTCCCACACGGGGGACGACAGCGTGTACTTCAACCGCAGGGGCCGCTACGGCAAAACGGGCGCCTGCCAGGACCCGGAGTCGCCCTACCGGGAGTGGTACACCTTCAACCACTGGCCGGACGACTACGAGTGCTGGTGGGGTTTCCGCACCCTGCCGAACGTGACGGAGACCAACGAGAGCTACCAGCGCTTCATCGTGAGCGGCGAGGATTCGGTGGTGCGCCACTGGCTGCGGGCCGGCGCCTCCGGCTGGCGGCTGGACGTGGCGGACGAGCTGCCCATGAGCTTCATCCGGGCGCTGCGCAAGGCGGCCAGGGAGGAAAAGCCGGACGCGCTGGTGCTGGGCGAGGTGTGGGAGGACGCGAGCCACAAGGTCTCCTACGGCCAGATGCGCTCCTACGTGGAAGGCGACACGCTGGACAGCGTGATGAACTACCCGCTGCGCGAGGCGCTCATCGCCTTCCTGACGGGCGAGCGGGACGCACAGGCGACGGCGCGCGCCATCTCCTGCCTCATCGCCAACTATCCCGCGCCCTTCCTCTATTCGCTGATGAACCTGATGGGCAGCCACGACAGGGCCCGCATCCTCAACGTGCTGGCGGGCAACGACGGGGACGAACTGCCGCGGGCGGAGCGTGCGAATCTCCGCCTCACGCAGGAGGAGCGGATGGTCGGCGCGCTTCGCGAGCACCTGATGCTGCGCTTCATCGTCAGCATGCCGGGCGTGCCCTGCGTCTACTACGGCGACGAGGCCGGGCTGGAGGGCGCGGCCGACCCCTTCTGCCGCCGGACCTTCCCGTGGGGCCACGAGGACCGGGACCTGCAGGCGTACTACAAGCGCCTGATCGCGCTGCGTCACGCGCATCCCGTGCTGCGCAGCGGTTATTGCCGCGTCTTTGCGCCCTGCCCGGACGTGCTGTGCGTGCTGCGCACCTTTGAGGGCGGGAAGGACGCCTTCGGCAGGGAACAGGAGGACGAGCTGGCCATTACGATGATCAACCGCAGTGCCAGGGCGCAGGAGATCTTCCTCACCGCGGAGGACGTGCGCGGGCACCGGATGACCTTCAGCGGCACCGGCGCGGAGCTGACGCCCATGGGCGGCTCCTTCTCCGTGCGCGTGCCCGGGCTGCGCGGCGTGACGCTGCTGAGCGTCCAGTAAACGAAAAGAGGTGGGAAGCGTGCGCTTTACCAAGATGGAAGGGCTGGGCAACGACTACATCTACGTGAACGCCTTTGAGGAGCCTGTCGGAGAGGACGACGCGCCGGCGATCGCCCGGGCGATCAGCGACCGTCACTTCGGCGTGGGCTCGGACGGGCTGGTGCTCATCGGGCCCAGCGCCGTCGCCGATTTCCGCATGTTCATGTACAACGCGGACGGCTCCCGCGGCGCCATGTGCGGAAACGCTTCGCGCTGCATCGCCAAATACGTGTTCGAGCACGGAATGACGGACAAGCGGGAGGTGGCCCTTGAGACGGACGCGGGCATCCGCCGCCTTTTCCTCACGGTGGAAGGAGGGAAAGTGACCCTGGTGCGCGTGGACATGGGGCAGCCGGCCTTCGGGGAGACGAAGACGCTGGCCTCCGGGGGCCGCACCTTCACGGTCCACCCGGTGGACGTGGGCAGCCGGCACGCGGTGATCTTCATGGACGAGCCGACGGAGACCTTTGACCTGCGCCGCTACGGCGCGCCGCTGGAGTACCACGAGGCGTTCCCCTACGGGGTCAACGTGGAGTTCGTCAACGTGCTCTCCCCGGACCGGCTGCGCATGCGCGTCTGGGAGCGGGGCAGCGGCGAGACGCTGGCCTGCGGCACCGGCTCCTGCGCCGTTCTGGCGGCGGCGGCGAAACTGGGGCTGTCGAAGCGGAAGGCGGCCATAGAGCTGCGCGGCGGCACGCTGTACAACGAGTGGGACAGCGAAACGGGCACGATCTTCATGACGGGGCCCGCGCGTGAGGTCTTTACCGGGGAGTGGAAGATAAACCGGGGATGAAAGACTAAAAAACTTTACAATTTTATATCCGGAATGCTATACTGTCTGTATAGCAGACCGGAAAGAGGTGAGGCGATGATCCGTTACCTGAGAGAGGCTTTCAGCCCGATTGAGGATGCGGTCGTCGCCTCGCGGCTTATCCGGCCCGCCGGCGGCGTGCGGGACGTGGTGCTGGATACGGACACCTACAACGAGATTGACGATCAATACGCGCTGGCCTATCTCGTGCGCTCGCAGGAGAGCTGCCGCATCCGCGCCATAACGGCCGCGCCCTTTTACGGCAAGCCGGAGTGGAAGCGCCCCGTGCGCTCCGATTCCCCCGCGGACGGCATGCAAAAGAGCTACGACGAAATTCTCCGCGTTCTTCGCATGATGGACAGGGAAGACCTGGAGCCGCTGGTTTACCGCGGCAGCGAAACGTACCTCCCGGGGCCGCTTGTGCCGGTTCGCTCAGAGGCCGCGGAGGCGATCATCCGCTGCGCTTCGGGCCACAGTCCGGGAAACCCGCTTTACGTCATGGCACTGGCGTGCCTGACCAACGTGGCTTCCGCCCTGCTGCTGGATCCGACGCTGCGGGAGCGGATCATGGTCGTCTGGCTGGGCGGACACGCGCACCACTTCGGCACCTGCGACGACTTTAACTGCCGGCAGGATATCGACGCTTCGCGCATCGTGATGGGCTGCGGCGTGCCCCTGGTGCAGCTGCCCCTCTTCGGTGTCATTTCCCATTTCAGCTTTTGCAAGCCGGAGCTGCAGAGCCTGTTCGGCGGGAAAAACGCGCTGTGCGACTACCTGGTGGACAGCACGCTGGGCTTTATGAAACAGAAATTCCCGTATGAGCACTGGAGCAAGCCGCTGTGGGACATCTGCGTGGCGGCGTGGGTGGTGAACCCGGATTTCTTCCTGGACCGCATCGCGCCCGCCCCGGTGCCGCAGTACGACGAGACCTACGCCTTTTTGCCGGACACCCCGCCGCTGCGGTATGTGTATTATGTCTACAAGGACGCGCTCGTCGGCGACATGCTGAGAAAGCTGACCTGAGAATCCGTAAGTAAGCCGCTGAAACGGCTTAACAATAAGGAAAGGAAGGTACCCCACTATGAGAAAGATCCTGTCTCTTGTCCTCGCGCTTGCGATGCTGCTGACGCTGGCCGCCGTCGCCTCGGCGGATGACGTGGTCACCATCAAGCTGATGATGTCCAACACGCAGCAGACGGGCGTCAGCGCCGCCGTGGAAGCTTTCAACAAGGCTTATGAAGGCAAGTACGTCTGCGAAGCCGAGTATCTCGCCTTCGACAACGTCTTTGAGACGATCGAGGTTTCCATGCAGCAGGACACGGCGGAGTTTGACGTGTTCGCGGCGGACGGCCCGAACATCGGCGCGTATGTGAACCGCGGCTACCTGACGCCGCTCAACGACTACATCACGGCGGAGGAGTTTGCCAGCTTCACGCCCGCCATGCAGGATGAGGTCACCGTGGGCGACGCCATCTATGGCGCGGCCATGGGCGACAGCGAACTGGTCATGTACTACAACACCGCCCTGCTGGAGCAGGCCGGCATCGATCCCGCGGAGCTGTTTGCGGGCGTGGACGGCGAGCACCGCATCTCCTGGGAGAAGCTGGTGGAAACCGCGAAGGCCGCGCAGGCCGCGGTTGATCCGGACGGCAGCCAGGGCATCATCGGCATCGAATTCCAGCAGGTCGGCCGCACCTATCAGATGAACGTGCTGGCCAACGACCGCGGCGGCGCGAACATCGCCGAGGGCGGCCTGTCCGTGGACGGCGTCATCAACAGCACGCCGTGGATCGAGGCGCTGACCTGGTACCAGCAGCAGGTGAACGACGGCGTGTTCTCCAAGGGCATCGCCGCGGGCGACACCAGCAGCTATTTCATGGCCGGCAAGATCATCTTCTACCTGGGCACCACCGCTCTGCCGGGCACCTTTGACAACAACGGCTTCACCACCTACGGCTATACCTACAAGCCCTTCTTCGAGGGACATGAAGCCGACGTCACCACCTGCTGCGGCAGCTGGGCCGTGGGTATGAACCCGAAGACCGAAAAGGCCGAGGCGGCCGCCGAGTTCATCAAGTACCTGTGCATCTACGACGGCAGCGACGTGTACATCAACGCCAGCGGCATGCTGCCCGCGCTCTCCCGCCAGTTCACCGACGAGCTGATCGCGGCCAAGCCGTACCTCGCTATCGCCCAGTACGAAGGCGCGAACACCGCGCTCGTGCGTGCGAAGACCCCTGCCTTCAACGAGTATTCCACCTCTGTCAACGCGCTGTGGGAGAACGTACGCAACGGCGCGGATCCCGCACAGGCCGCCCAGGACTGCGTGGACGAGCTGACCACCGCCTTCCTGGAGTATGAAGATTAATCCTCCCGAGTGAGAACCGGATGGGGGATCGCGGCGGATCCGCCGCGGTCCCCCTTTTTGAAAGCCCGGCACGGCTCCCC
>CACZHW010000039.1:0-9526 GCA_902781095.1 uncultured Eubacteriales bacterium | reverse complement strand
ACTATGCAAAGCAGCCTTGAGAAAACCTCCTTCCAGCGCAGCATTGCGAAAGCGGCGCCGTATCTGCTGCTGCTGCCTGCGCTGGCGGGCATCCTGATCTTCAAAATCTATCCCATCTTTTCGGCGGTCATCACCTCCTTCATCCGCAAGGGGGCGTTTTCGCTGCGCACCTATGAGATCCTGTTCCAGGACAAGACCTTCTGGAATTCGCTCATGGTCACGCTGCGCATGAACGTCGTGATGATCCCGCTGCAGATCGTCGTCTCGCTGATTCTCGCGCTGCTGGTCAACAGCGAGGTGAAGGGCGTCGGCGTATTCCGCAGCATCTACTACCTGCCGGTCACGATGGCCATCTCCGTCGCCTCCGTCACCTGGGCGCTGATGATGAACGTGAACAACGGCGTCTTCAACAGCGTGCTCTCCATCTTCGGCATCCCCAAACAGGGCTTCTTCACGGATGCCGGGCAGGCGCTGTGGTCGATCGTCATCATGGCGACGTGGAAGGGCTGCGGCTACTGGATGATGTACCTGCTGGCCGGCCTCAAGGGCGTGGACGTCTCGCTCTACGAATCCGCCAAGCTGGACGGCGCGGGCTTCTTTACCACGCTGTTCAAAATCACCCTGCCGCTGATCAGCCGTGCGATGCTCTTCGTCGTGGTGGCCAACACATCGGCCAACTTCCTGCTGTTTGCGCCGACCAAGCTGATTACGGAAGGCGGCCCGCAGAACAGCACCAATGTGCTGATGTACGAGGTGTACAAATCCGCCTTTAAAAACGGAAACATGTCCCGCGCCGGCGCGATTACCGCGGTGCTGCTGGGGCTTATCATCATCCTGGTCGTCCTGCAGTTCCTCATGATGAACCGCAAGGACGTGGATGCATAAAGGAGGGGATGAAGTTGACGCCGAATGCAAAGCGCACGCTGGGGCACATCGTCCTCTATGCCGTGTTTGTCCTGATCGCGGTCATCGCGCTCTTCCCGATCCTCTACGTCTTCCTGGCTTCCTTCCGTACGGACGAGGAAATCTTCAAATACGCGTTTCCGTTTACGCGGGACACGATCTTTCCCGTGCGCTGGACGGTCGAGAACTACATCACGATCTTCAGGGATTTCGGCTTCGGCATGGCGGTAATGAACACCTCCATCGTCGTGCTGGTGCTGATTCCCGTCAACCTGCTCGTGGCTTCCCTGGCCGGGTACGCGTTTGCTTTCTACAATTTCAAAGGGAAGAACGCGCTGTTTGCCATTTTCATGGTCTCGTTTATGGTGCCCATCGACAGCGTCGCGCTGCCCCTCTACACCATGATCACGAAGATGGGGCTGGTGAACACGCGCTGGGCGCTCATTTTGCCCAGCATCTCAAACGGACTGGCCATGTTCCTGTTCACGCAGTTTTTTAGGGGCATCCCGGTCAGCCTGCTGGAGGCGGCGCGCATCGACGGCGCGAACCTGCGGGAAGTCTTCTTCCGCATCGTCGTGCCGCTCTCCGTCCCCATTTTCATCACGGCTGGCCTCATGATCTTCGTCAACGAGTGGAACAACTACCTCTGGCCGCTGCTGGTGACGCGCTCGCAGGAGATGCGCACCATCCAGGTGTCGCTGGCCTACTTCAAGGACGAGAACGAGACCTTCTGGAGCCTCGTGTACGCGGCGGCCTCCATCTCCACCATCGTGCCGGTGCTGCTCTTTTTGCCGCTGCAGAAGTACTTCGTGCAGGGCATCACGGCCGGCGGCGTAAAGGGATGACCGCATGGCGGAGAGGAGGCGGAGTATGCTGAGCGAAGCGGAGCGGCTTACCCGGCTGCAGGTGCCGTCCGGCATCGTCGACGTGGTCATCGATTCGGACACCTTCAACGAGATTGACGACCAGTTCGCCATCTCGCTGGCGCTGCTCTCGCCGGAGCGGATGCGCGTGCAGGCGATCTATGCCGCGCCTTTTCACAACGCAAAGAGCGACGGGCCTGCGGACGGAATGGAAAAGAGCTATCAGGAGATCCTGCGCCTGCTTCGCCTGATCGGCAAACACCCGCCCGTTTACCGCGGCTCGGACCGGTACCTTCCGGACGAGCGGACGCCCGTGCCCTCCGACGCCGCGTCGGACCTGGCCCGGCGGGCGATGGCGCACTCGAAGGAGAAACCGCTGTACGTCGTGGGGCTGGCGGCCGTCACCAACATCGCGTCCGCCCTGCTGCTGCAGCCCGAGATCGCGGAGCGCATTGTGTGCGTCTGGCTGGGCGGGCACGCGCCCACCTGGCCGGACACCTATGAGTTCAATCTGCGGCAGGACGTGGCGGCGTCGCGCGCCGTCTTTGCCAGCGGCGTGCCGCTGGTGCTGGTGCCCTGCAAGGGCGCGGTGACGACCTTTTTGACGACGGGGCCGGAGCTTCGCTGCTGGCTGTGGGGGAAAAACGCGCTGTGCGACGATCTGGTGCGCGCGACCGAGCGGACGGCGGAGGCTAACGCGAAAGGCCGCGTCTGGAGCCGGGTGCTCTGGGACGTGACGGCGGTGGCCTGGCTGCTGAACGACGATCACCGCTTCATGCTGGACAGGCTGATCCCGACGCCAATCCCGGAGTACGACCACCACTGGGGCAGGGACGATACGCGGCCGCTGTGCCGCATGGTGACGTTCGTCAACAGGGACCCGCTGATGGAAGAGCTGTTCGGTAAACTGTCGGCCGTGAAAGATGCGCCGCCGGACCCTTGACAGAACGCCGGCCGGAAGGTATCATACTTCCGGCTGAAATTAGGCGGCGAAAGCCGCTTCTTTTGTGAGAGGAGCTGAGCGAATGGTCCGTACCATCGTGGGCGCCAACTGGGGCGACGAGGGCAAGGGCAAGATTACCGACATGCTGGCGGGGGACTCCGACATCGTCGTCCGCTTCCAGGGCGGTGCCAACGCGGGACACACCATCATCAACGATTACGGGCGCTTTGCGCTCCACCTGCTGCCCAGCGGCGTGTGCACGCCCGGGGTCGTCAACATCCTGGGGCCCGGCGTGGCGCTGGACATCGAAGCGTTTTTGACCGAGCTGCAGAGCCTGGAGGAGAGCGGCGTACCCGCGCCGAAGATCCTCGTCTCCGAGCGCGCGCAGGTCATGATGCCCTACCACGTGCAGCTGGACTGCCTGGAAGAGGAGCGCCTGGGGAAGAACTCCTTCGGTTCCACCAAGTCGGGCATCGCGCCCTTCTACGGGGACAAGTACCAGAAGATCGGCCTGCAGCTGTGCCAGCTGTATGACGCGAAGATCCTGCGGGAGAAGCTGCTGCACGCGCTGGACATCAAAAACGCGCTGATCACCAACCTCTACCACAAGGAGCCGATTGACGCGGAAGCGCTGATTGCGAAGATGACGGAGCTGGCGGAGCGGATCCGCCCGTACGTCGCCGATACCGACGCCTACCTGATGGAAGCGGTCCGCAGCGGGAAGAACATCCTGCTGGAGGGTCAGCTGGGCACGCTGCGCGATCCGGATCACGGCATCTACCCGATGGTGACCTCCTCCTCGCCGCTGGCGGGCTACGCGCCGGTGGGCGCGGGCGTCCCCGTGTGGTCGATCAAGGAGATCATCGCGGTGACCAAGGCGTATTCCTCCTGCGTGGGCGCCGGCCCGTTCACGACGGAGCTCTTCGGCGACGAGGCGGAGGAGCTGCGCCGCCGCGGCGGCGACCACGGCGAGTACGGCGCCAAGACGGGCCGCCCGCGCCGCGTGGGCTGGTTCGACTGCGTGGCGACGCGCTACGGCTGCGAGATGCAGGGTGCGACGGAGGCCGCGCTGACCAACCTGGACGTGCTCAGCTACCTGGACGAGATCCCGGTATGCGTGGCCTACGAGCTGGACGGGCAGCGGGTCGACCGCTTCCCCGTGACGCCGAAGCTGGAGCGGTGCACCCCGGTCTATGAAAAGCTGCCGGGCTGGCGCACGGACATCCGCGGCATCACCTCTTTTGAGGCGCTGCCGGAGAACGCGCGCCGCTACGTGGAGTTCCTGGAGCGGCAGATCGCCTGCCCCATCCGCATGGTCTCCAACGGCCCGCGCAGGGAAGAGATCATCCGCAGATAACCCCCAATAAACAAGGTCTCCCGGCCCGACCAGGTCCGGGAGATTCTATATGGGCGAATTGAATGCCGGCATTAAAACGGCAGAGCGGCAGGCACGTCAAGGGCCTGCCGCTTCTCTTGTGTCAGGCGAAACATTAAATGCTTCCGCTCCGCCCGCTCTTAAGGTTCTCCAGCAGCGGCAGCTCCCTTTCCACCGGCGGCAGGATGCGCACGGGGACGCCCAGCGCCCTGGCCATGGCGACGGTCTCCGCCGTGCCGCCGGGCGTGCCGTCGTAGGCGGCCAGCAGCAGGTCGGCGTTGTCCGCCAGGTAGCGGTTGCGCCGGTGCATGCAGTAGAGGGAGAAGTGGTGCCCGGTGGCCGTCACGATGTCGGCCAGGGCGAAGAGGCGCTCGTGCCGCTCCCGGCTCAGGGTGTCCCACCTGCGGGCCTGCCCGTCGAAGGGGGAGACCATCTCCAGCAGGAGGTACGGGCAGTCGCCCTTGAGCTCCAGCACGGCCTCCGCGGCCCACATGTCCATACCCAGCGCGCCGCCGGAGAGGAAGTGGGTGTAGCCCTTCCCGATCAGCTCCACGAGGGTTTCGCGCAGGCGGCGCTTGAAATCGCGGCAGCGCTCGTCCTCCTCGTCGAAGCCGAAGGGAAGTTTCTGCGGCCGGTGCCCGGTAAAGGCGCAGCGCAGCCCGCGGGAGGCGGGGGTGACCAGGTAGCGGTTGTAAAAGAGGGAAGAGGCGTCGTTCATGATGAGGCTTTCCTTTCAGGCCCCCGTGTCGGTGCAGGAGAGCACCCGGTATACGGCGGGGCGGGGGCCGCAGAACTGGCACTGGCCGACGACGCGCACGTCCACGCGCCCGTCCGCCGTCTTGGCGGCGACCAGGCTGAGCAGGATGTCTTCGCGGCCCTCCAGATGCAGTTTTTTGTGGCGTACGGCGAGGATCTTCTGGCCGTCTTCCTCCCGGGGCGGATCGTAGCGGTCCCTGGGCAGCTTGACGGCCCCTTCCTCGGCCAGCAGGTGAATGTAGCGGCTGACGGTCGCCAGCGAGGCGATGCCCGTCTCCCGCTGCACGGTCCGGGCGGAGGGAAAGCCCTCCCCCGCGCTGAGGTGCCGCAGGATGCAGGCGCGGACGTCCTGTTTGGCACGGCGCCTGAAGGCGGCCTGTTCTTCGAGATTCATGCTCATTCCTCCGTTCGGCGCTCCACAAACCAGCGGCCGGGGGCAGCGCCGCCGCCCACGGCGTGTTCAAAGAAGAGGTAGGTCTCGCGCCCGCCGATGCGGACGGTGTACCGGTCGCCGTGCCCGCCGGCCTTGAGGGCGTTCGCGGGCCGGATGTCGAGCACGCGGTCGATGGGGTAGACGCGGCCGTCCTCCCAGCGCAGCGCGCGCGGGCGCATGGCGCCGTCGCTGCCGAAGATGACCTGGACGGGCACGTAGACTTTGGAGGCGGCCACGGCGCTCACCTCAGTTCCCCGCAGGAGAGCAGCTCCTGCAGCACGGCGCGGTGCCGCCTGTCCGGGGCCATGGAGCGCGTGACGACGCCGAGCACGCGGCCCACGCAGCGCATGTCCGCGCTGCTTGCGGCGGGGATGACGGGGTAGGCGGGGTTGCGGGGATAGAGGCCGTCGGGCCGGTATTCCTTCACCGTGCCCTCGCCGTCCACCGTAAAGATGCCGATCTCGCCGGGGCGCAGCTCCCCGGTATAGCGGATGAGCAGGTCGTCGCCGTCCGCGTACAGGGGCTCCATCGAATGCCCGCTGACCGTGACGACCGCGTCCGCCTCCCGCGTTTCGGGGCAGTCGGGCACGAAGAGGGTTTCGCAGGCGCCGTCCGCCGTGAGTTCCAGGCCGGTGCCCGCGCAGACCTTGTCCAGCAGCCGGGGCAGGACGCGCCAGCCGCGGCGGCATTCCTCGCGCAGCAGCTGCTGCTCGTTTTCCAGCATGCAGGCCATCAGGGAATCCACGTTGCGCCTGTCCCCGGGGGAGAGGCGGCGGTAGAGGCGCAGCGCGCGGCGTTCGTCCTCCGGCAGGCGGTCCTCCGCCTCGTCGAAGCCGTAGAGGGCGTTGGGTGTCGTCTCCAGCAGGTCACAGATTTGCGGGATGAGCGCCTGTCCGGGGTAGCTGACCCCCGTCTCCCAGTTGGTGACGGAGGACTTGGCGACGCCCAGCGCGCGCGCCATCGCGGGCATGTTCATGCCGCGGGAAAGGCGCAGGGCGCGCAGACGGTCCCCGAAGCTGCTGCGCCCCGTCGGCGCGGTGCGGCGGATATCACTGGCCATTCAATCACCCTCTCTTTTGCTTGTACGGACAGAATAGCACAAGAAAATTGAACTTTCAACCCTTCCGGACAAAAAGACGTCTGCGATTTTAGAAAACCTTTTATATAAAGGAATAATTCGGACATCTTCCGGAGGCTCCGGGCGAACGGCGGGCGAACGGGGATTGCGTTAATTCAAAAAAATGGGCTATGCTACCGACGCGGGGAGACGAAGGCGGAAGGAGGAAAGCCCATGATCCTGCACAGCGACTGCAACTGCTTTTACGCCTCGGTGGAGATGTGCGAAAATCCCGCGCTGCGCGGCAAAAAGGTCGCCGTGTGCGGCAGCGAGGACGACCGGCACGGCATCGTCCTGACGGCGAGTTACCCCGCCAAACGCTGCGGGGTGCGCACGGCGATGAGCAACCGGGAGGCGCTGGAGCGGTGCCCGGACCTCATCTGCGTGCCGCCGCGCTACGACCTGTACCTGCAGTACTCCGGCGACGTGCGCGCCATCTACCGCCGCTACACGGACCGCATCGAGCCGTACGGCATGGACGAAAACTGGCTGGAGATCCCGGGGGAAAATGACCTGGAGGGGAAAGGCGCGCGCCTGGCGGAGGAGATCCGAAGGCGCGTGCGCGAGGAGATCGGCATCACGGTGTCCGTCGGGGTGTCCTTCACCAAGGTGTTCGCCAAGCTGGGCTCCGATCTGCACAAGCCGGACGGGCAGGCGGTGATCACGCCGGAGAATTTCCGGGAGACGGTGTGGCCCCTCCCGGCGGAGGACCTGCTGTGGGTGGGCCGCGCGACGCGGCGCCGCCTGGCCCTGCGCGGCATCCGCACCATCGGCGAAGTGGCGAACACGCCGCCGGAGCGGCTGCGGCAGTGGCTGGGCGTAAACGGCCTGCTGTTGTGGCGTTACGCCAGCGGGCTGGACGACTCGCCCGTAGCCGCGGACGGCGACAGGGAGCCGGTGCTCTCCGTAGGGCACGGGACCACTTGCGTACGCGACCTGACGACGGAAAAGGAGGTGTGGCTGGTGCTCTATGAGCTGGCGCAGGATGTGAGCCACCGGCTGCGCAGGGCCGGGCTGCTGGCCACTGCGGTGCAGGTGTCCGTGCGGGACAACGCGCTCTCCTGGGTGCAGTACCAGGCGCCGCTGCCGCGGCCCACGCGCAGCGCGTGGGAACTCTCCGGCGCGGGGATCGCGCTCTTTGGCGCACGCTACGGCTGGAACCTGCCGGTGCGCGCGCTCACCATCCGGGGGATCCGCCTGATCCCCGCGGGAGGTCCCGAGCAGACGGATCTGTGGGGCGGCGAGGCCCGGTGCGCGCGGCAGCGCAGCCTGGACGACGCGGTGGACGATCTGCGCGGGCGCTACGGGGCGGGCGCCGTGCGCGCGGCCTCGCTGATGAACGAGCTGTACATGGCGACGGACCGCTGCGAAATCGTGCCCCTGCCCGGCTGGATGAGCCGGGGAAAGAAATAAGCTGCTTCCCGCGCACCGCGGATCGGCCGGGGATACGGTGCGCGGCACACCCGGAACACAGAGAAAGGACGGTCGGATCGAGGTGAGGCAGAGATGGCTGGAACCATTGCGCCGGCAAAGGCGGAAAAGAAAGCCGCCGGGGGCGTGCAGCCCGGGGCGGGAAAAGAGGCCGACATCGTGAAGAGCCTGTGGGCGATCACGGGGCGCGGGAACAACGCGGAGGTGCGCTTGCGCGCAGGAAGGCTCGTGGTGTACGAGGTCAAAAAGCATATCGCCGTCGGATGACTGGATCCGGCGAAGGGCCAAGAGGGGCCGGGGAACCGAAAGGGGTTCTCCGGCCCCTTTGCCGTAAGGGACGACCATTTCAGTGCAAAGAAGAAAGGAAAGACAGAATGGCTAAAGAGACGATTGATCTGGAAAAGGCAAAGCGGGGAGAGGCGCTGCTTCGCAGCCTCAAATCCCTGAAAAAGCTGGCACAGGCGGAACGGGAGGAAGCCGCGCGCCTGCGGGAGATGGCGTGTACGGGCGCGCGCTGGGGAGAAGCCGACGGAAGGGACCGGGAAAACCGGATGGGGCGCGCCGCGCAGCGGCTGGCGGAGACGGAGGAGCGCTGGGCAGAGGACGCCTCCCGCCTGGCGGAACAGGAAGCGCGGGCGGCCCGCGCGATGGAGCGGATGGACGCGCGGGAGTGCCTGCTTTTGCACCTGCGCTGGCTGCGGGGCCTGACGTGGGAGGGCGTCGCCCTGCGGCTCTACGTGTGCGAACGCACGGCCCGGCGCATGCACCTTGCGGCGCTCATGCACTTTGCGGAGGCGTACGAAGAAGAGGAAAGGGAAAAGGACAATCCGTAACGCACTGGCTTCCGGGTGCAAATGGGCTTTCCTGCTTGAAAAGGGCAACCCCGTATGATACAATAAATTATAATAGGGCCATATCGGAAAACAGATGGCTCAATGAAAACAAGGAGGAACCCCAAATGAAGAAACTGCTCGCACTCGTGCTGGCCGCGATGATGATCTGCGGCGCGATGGCAGCCCTGGCGGAGGATCCGTTCGCCGCCCTGGGCAACTTCGAGATGATGGTCGGACATGCGCAGCCGGAAGGCAACCCGCGCACCGTCTCCACCGACTGGTTCGCGGAGCAGGTCGCCGAGCGCACCAACGGCCACGTGAACGTCACCGTCTTTGCCAACGGCCAGCTGGGCACCGAGAAGGAAATGCTGGAGCAGGTCGTGGCGGGCACCGTGCAGGGCATGCGCGGCGGCCAGTTCGACTTCAGCCCCCGCCTGCTGATGTTCACCCTGCCCTTTATGACCAACACCCGTGCGGAAGTCACCGCGCTGCTCAAGAGCGACCTGGCCAAGAGCGTCTGCGCCGAGGCTGAGGAAGCGACCGGCACCATCATCATCGACCTGTGCGACGCCGGCGGCTACCGCCAGTTCTCCAACGGCAAGCACCCGATCACCAAGCCCGAGGACCTGCAGGGCCTCAAGATGCGCACCAACGGCATGAAGACCATCGACATGACCTTCCAGGCCATGGGCGCCACCACCACCACCATCCCGTACGCCGACCTGTACATGGGCCTCAAGACCGGCGTCGCGGACGGCCAGGAGAACCCCTGGGTCAATGCTCATGTACGGTAAGGAAGCAAGCAACCGAAAACAAGAGATAGACCGCCAGCACTACACTATTCCGAACCAAAGACCAAAAGATAAGCATTG
>CACZHW010000038.1 GCA_902781095.1 uncultured Eubacteriales bacterium | reverse complement strand
GAAGGCGAGGATGTCGGTACGTACACGATCACGCCTTCCGGCGAAACGACGCAGGGTAACTATGAAGTCGAGTACAAGACCGGCAAGCTGACGATCACGCCTGCCGCACTGACTGTCACGATCACCGGCAACACGAAGACCGAGTCCTATACCGGCGAGGAGCAGGAGGTCACAGACTACACGATCTCCATTCCGGAAGGCGCGACGCTGAAGGAAGACGAGATCAAGGGGCCTGGACAGGACGCTGCAATCGCGAAGGGCACGCTGGTCGGCACGTATCCGATGGGCCTGAAAGAAGCTGACTTCAGCACGGAGAACAAGAACTATAAGGTGAAGTTCTCTGTGACGGACGGCTGGCTGAAGATCACGGACGAAGACGTTCCGGATGAAAAGGTGGTCACCAAGACGCACGGCTCCGAAGCGGAGGAAGAAGAGAAAGCCTACCACATCGGCGAGACGGTCACCTGGACGGTAACGGTAACGAACATCTACAACGAAGAGAAGAAACTGACGGTTACCGAAAAGGAAGGCATGACGATCACGGGCAACGTGCCCGAGACGCTTAAAGCCGGTGAGACGATTGAACTGACCGTTGAATACGTCGTAACCGCCGCGGATGTGGAGGCCGGCAGTATCAAAAACGAAGTCAAGGTGAAGCTTGGCGATCTGGAGAAACCGGGCAATGATACAGTCGAGACCGAGCCGATCGAGATCACCATCACCGCCGACAGCGACAGCAAGGTGTACGACGGAACGCCGCTGACCCTCGACAGCTGGAAGCTGACGAGCGGAGAACTGGCGCAGGGCAATACGATCAATTCCGTCAAGGTCACCGGAACGCAGACGCTGGTCGGCAGCAGCGACAACGTGCCCAGCGGCGCGAAGATCGTCGACGCCAAGGGCGAAGACGCGACAAAGGGCTACAAGATCACTTATGTCAACGGCACCCTCACCGTCACCGACGGAACCGGCCCTGACGAGGAAGAGGTCAAGGACGACCTCGTCGTGACCAAGACTGTGGACGGCAAGGAGTACAAGTCCGGCGAGACGATCACCTTTACGATCACTGCGACGAACATCTACGCGGATGCTCGGACAATCACGCTTGAGGAAATCGACGGCGTGACGCTGGAAAAGAGCACATTTGAGGATGTGCCGGGCGGCGAAACGGTTGAGACGACCGCGACCCACACGGTAACGCCGCAAGACATCAAGGAAGGCGAAGGCAGCTTCAAGAATACCGTCACCGCGAAGGTCGGCGCCCTCGAGAAGAAGGCGGAGGCCGAGGCGATGATCGAGCCCGCCAAACCGCACGTGAAGCTCGTGAAGACCGTGACCTCCAAACCGGAAGACGGCAAGGCTTATCTGGAGGGTGAGACCGTCACCTACCAGATCACGGTGAAAAACGACGGCAACGTACCGGTCGAGGGAATCTCGGTAAGCGACGAGCTGACAGGCGATTCCTGGCAAATCAGGATTCTGGAACCGGGTGAGGAGCAGCTGTTTGACACGGAGTACGAGGTGACGGCGGAGGATGCCGAGGCCCGCAAGGTTACCAACGTCGTGACGGGCAAGACCCCGGACGACGACGTGCCGGTTGACCCGGGCACGACGGACGTGCCGACCGCCAAGAAGTATCCGCTGACCATCCACTATGTGTACACGGCCACCGGCGCACAGGCCGCGCCCGACTACACGGCGGAGCTGAAGGAAGGCGAAGCGTACAGCGTAACCTCTCCCGCGATCAGCGGCTATACGGCCAGCCGTACGACGGTGAGCGGTTCGATGCCGAAGCGCCCGCACGAAGAGACCGTCTTCTACACCGCGACAGAGCCCGCGCCCGTACCGCCCACACCGGTCACGCCGGGTACGCCCGGAGGCCCAGCGGTGCCCGCGCTGACGGTTATCGAAGACCCCGAGACGCCTTTGGGCCTCGGAAACCTGAGCCTGAACGCAGGCGAATGCATCGAGTAAGGGGAAAGGGGGAAGGCAGCGCCTTCCCCCGGACCCGGCTTTGGATGACAATCTGAAAGGATGATGACGATGAAAATGCCAAGGCTGCTTGCACTGCTGCTGGTGTTGCTGATGCTGACGGTTTCCGCGGCTGCAGAAGAAACGGCGGAGAAGGACTACACGCATCTGACGGTGGGCAATACCACGCCGTTTGAAGGAAACTTCTTTACCCCGATGTGGGGCAACATCACCAGTGACCTGGATGTGCGCCTTCTGATCCACGGCTATAATCTGATCGAGTGGAACAGCGAGGCGGGCACCTTTATGATCGATCCCTCCGTTGTCAGCGGCATGGTCGTGACGGAGAACGCGGCGGGGGATCACACCTATACGCTTGCAATCTACAGCGACCTGTATTATTCGGACGGCACGCGGGTGACCGCGCGCGACTACGCGTTCTCGATTCTGCTCAGCCTGGCGCCGCAGATCCGGGAACTGGGCGGAAAGAACCGCCCGCTGGAGTATCTGCTGGGCTATCAGGATTATGTGAGCGGGCGTACGCCGTATCTGTCCGGTGTGCGCGTGCTCAGCGACCTGCAGTTCTCCGTGACCATCAACCACGAGTACCTGCCGTTCTTCTACGAACTCGGCTGGCTGGACTGCACGCCGTGCCCGGCTTCGGTCATCGCGCCGGGCTGCACCGTGCGTGACGACGGAAACGGGGTTTACCTGACGCCCGGCCTGTCTGCGGAGGCGCTGCGTACAACCCTCCTGGATGCGGGCAGCGGATACCTTTCGCATCCGTCGGTTACAAGCGGCCCCTACCGTCTCATTTCCTATGACGGTAAGAAGGCGGAGATGGAAATCAATCCCCGGTACAAAGGGAACTCGAAGGGGATCCGCCCGTCCATTGAGACGATCACCGTGGAGACGGTGACGTCGGAGGAGATGCCGGAACTGCTTGAAGAGGGCAAGGTTTCGCTGCTCAACAAGTGCGTATCGCCCGAGGCGGTGCAGAAGATGACGGAACTCGCCTCTCACGGCGCAATCGTCTCTTCCACCTATCCCAGGACGGGCTGCGCGTTCCTCGCGTTCTGCTGCGAAAGGGACGCGGTCGCAAGCCTTCCGGTCCGTCAGGCGATCGCTTACTGCTTGGACAAACCGGGCTATGTGGCGGACACGGCGGGCAATTACGGCCTGCGCGTGGACGGTTATTACGGCCTCGGCCAGTGGATGGTGCAGATCGTGAACGGCACGCTGGCGTATCCGGTTGCGGAACCGGCAGACGGCGCGGACGCAGCGGCGCAGGCCGCTTATGCGGACGAAATGGCCGCCTGGCAGCGTCTGACGCTGAGCGACGTCCCCGTCTACGACCTGAACCTGGAAGAGGCGAAACGCTATCTGGAAAACGACGGCTGGACGCTGAACCGCGACGGACAGACGTATGACGCGGCGCGGGACGACGTGCGGTGCAAGCAGATTGGCGGAAAACTGGTGGCGTTGGATCTGACGCTCCTGTGCCCGGAAGAGAACGGACAGGCCGGGGCGCTGAAGGCGCATCTGGCGGACAACCTTGCGAAGGCAGGCATCTGCCTGACGGTGGAAACCGCGCCCATGGAGCAGGTTCTCTCCCGGTATTACAACCGGGAGGCGCGCGGGTGCGACCTCATCTACATGGCCAGCAACTTCGACGGCGTGTTTGATCCCTCGGCGGCGTTTGAGCCGGGCGGAGCGCACAACGCCACGCGGATTGAAGACCGCCCGCTGTATGAGGCTGCGCTGAACATGCGCAGGACGGCGCCGGACGACCTGCTCGGTTACGTCACGGGCTGGATTTCCTTCCAGAAGCGTTTCCAGCAGACCGTGCCGATGATTCCGCTGTACTCCGGCGTGTACTTCGATTTCTATCCGCGGGAGCTGCAGAATTACGACGTCAGTGCAGGACTCTCCTGGAGCCAGGCCATCGTCTCTGCGACGTATGCGCCTGTCCCGGAGGAAGCGGCGGACGGGGAGACGGCTGCCGGCGAAAGCTTCACCGAAAACTGAAGGACGAAACCAAATGAAGACACACCCTGCCTTTCGGCGGGGTGTGTCGCTTTTATAGGGGCGGGATGCGGTGCTCAGGCAGCAGGCAGCCGGCACTGGATGACCAGGCGTTCACCATCCATCCGGGCGCTCATCTGGCCGCCATGCCTCTCCGCAACGGCTGCGGCAATGGCAAGACCGATGCCGAAGCCGTTGTGCTCCGTCTTCGCGCGGGATTCGTCGACCCGGTAGAAGCGGTCGAAGAGCCGGAGGCACTGCTCGTGGCTGAGCGGCGAATCCACCGGGTTGGCGGTTTCAATCAGCACGTGGCGGCCTTCCTGTACGCACCGCATGGTGATGGCCGCGCCGGGAGAAGCGTACTTGAGCGAGTTGTCGAACAGGATGGTGGCAAGCCGCGTCAGCGCGGAGGGGTCGCCGTTTACAAAGACGCCGGGCCGGGCGTCGAGGGAAAGCGTCCGCCCACTGAACTCCGCCATCGCCACGTACGGGTCGGCGGCGTCGGTAAGGAGCGGCGCAAGCTCGACGCGCTGCATGGCCAGCGGCGCGTCCTCCTCTTCCACGCGCGTCAGGTAGACCATTTCGTCGACCATCCGGCGCAGGTTGGCCGTCTGCTTCTGGGTGCTGCGGACCCACGTGTTGTCCGGCTGATCCAGGGCGAGGACGTCCATGTTGGCGGAGATGACCGTAAGCGGTGTCTTCAGTTCGTGGCTTGCATCGGTGATGAAGCGCTTCATCCGGCGGATGTTTTCCTCCAGGGGGCGGATGACCCGCTTGCTGTAGAGCACGACGATGATGAAGGAAACCGCTATGCCGACGAGGCAGATGACGAGGGAAAACAGCAGCAGCCGCCGCTGGCGCAGCAGCCGCGTCTCGATGTTGAGAAAGAGGTAGGTGGTAGGCTGCCCGTCTTTGGTGATGCTGCGATAGAGGAAATCGCCGATGCGCCCGCGGTCCCTGCCCGACGCTTCCGCCTGCCCGGCGAGCGCCAGAAGGTCCTGCTTCGAATAGGTTTCGCTGATCATGTGGTTGATCAGCAGCTGGCCTTCGCCGTCTTGCAGCAGTGCGGCGAAGTAGCGGGATTCGCTGAGGACGTTCCACCGGTGGCGGGAGGTCCCTGCCCAGCTGTCGGTTTCCTTTTGCGGGGGCGGCCCGGAAAACCGGGCGAGGAAATCCAGCGTCTCGTCGAGTTCGCGCCGGATATCCAGCCAGTTGGCGAAGTTGATGGCGGAGACGACGAAAATCATCGAGACAGACAGCGCCAGCATGGCGATCAGGATAAACTTCCTGCGTGTTTTTTCAATCATCCCTGGGCTCCAGTGAATAGCCGACGCCGCGGGTCGCCCGGATTTCGACGTGAGCCCCTAGCTCGGCGATTTTTTTACGGAGGAAGGAGATGTTGACCCAGACGACGTTGATTTCCGCTTCCGAGTCCCAACCCCACACGTGGTCCATCATCTGCTGTACGCTCAGCACGGTGTGCGGCCGCTCCATCAGCATCTCCATCAGCTGGAAAGCCTTGGCGTTCAGCCGGATGGAACGCTCCCCGCAGCGCAGCTCCATGGTGCTCTTGTCCAGCTGCAAATCGCAGAAAGCGATGACATCCGGCACGTAGACGCTGCGCCTGCGCAGCATGGCGCGGACGCGGGCCAGCAGCTCGGAGGTGGAGAAGGGCTTGGCGAGGTAATCATCCGCTCCGGCGTCCAGGCCGCGGACGCGGTCTTCCACCGAATCCCTGGCTGTCAGCATGAGGCAGGGGGTTGAGATCCCCTGATCACGCAGCTTCTGCAGGACGCCGATCCCGTCCAGGCCGGGCATCATCCAGTCCAGAATGATGCCGTCGTAGTCGCCGGCCTCGACATAGTCGACGGCGTCCAGACCGTTGCCGGTCACGTCCACCGCGTAGCCGGAGCGCTCCAGGAGCGTGCGCACGGCGCGGGACAGATCGCGGTCGTCTTCGGCAAACAGCAGTTTCACATCGCATCCCTCCGTGAGCCAGTATAACAAAAGGAAATCCCTGCGGCAAGTTTGAAAAAGACCTGCGGGCAGCGCCCGCAGGTTGAGAAAGGGGGAGTCCGCGGTTAGCGCGGAAGGGGGTCCGCCCGCGGACACGCACAATATAACGGCAGTAACTAAAATGAAACTAAAAAGAAGCGGGGGTACTGTCGATTTTTGGACACTTCACAAGGAAAAACGAGGGGGTTGACAGCAGGACTGCGCGGACGGACAATGTTTAAGGCACATTTTAGCTACTGAGCCTACAATCATGCGGAAAATGCGAGGGGGCGCCGAGCACCCGTCGATGGAGGAGAAGACATGAGCGAAACAGCCGTCAAGAAAAAGAAAAAGAAACGCAACCCGGTCAGACGGGTGATTCTGCTGTTGATCCTTTTGGGGATTGCCGGCCTGATCGGCTTTGGCATCTACAATAGCCTCAAGCAGGAGTATACGGTCGTCTATGACGCCTATACGGCGAGCACGGGCACGATTTCCAATGCGCTCAGCTTCTCCGGTTCCCTGGCGCTCATCGACAGCAAGACCTACACGGCCGGCGGCGAGGCGACGGTCCGCGGCGTATATGCGGAGGTGGGCGACAAGGTCACCAAGAACCAGCGCCTCCTCCGGCTCTCGGACGGCACGACGATTACCGCGGATTTTGACGGAACGGTCAACGTTCTGGAGAAGAAAAAGGACGACGAGGTCTACGGCGGGGACACGCTCGTGCAGATCGCGGACTTCGACCACATGAAGGTCACGATGCGCATCGACGAATACGACATTACCGATGTGGCCGTCGGGCAGGACTGCGTGATCACCGTAACGGCGACGGAGCAGCAGATCCAGTCCACCATCGCGACGATCAACTTCATCTCCACCGCAAGCTACAACGTGGCGTACTACACGGCCACGGCCTACGTGGACGTTCCGGAGGGCATGCAGATTTATCCCGGCATGCAGGTGACGGTCTCCATCCCCAAGGAGGAAGCGAAGGACGTCGTTGTCCTCAAGACGGACGCCCTGACATTCGACCGGCAGAACAACGCCTCCGTGTACAAGCAGAAGGAGGACGGCACCTTCGAGCAGGTGGCGGTCGAGGTCGGCGTCTCCAATGGCAATTACGTGGAAATCAAGAGCGGCGTTGCGGACGGCGAAACCGTGTATGTCGAGAGCAAGGCCAAGACTACGGCGGTCAGCCCGTTTGCCGGCATGTTCGGCACGCAGGTCAATCAGCCGGCCATGGGCGGCAGTAACCGCGGCAACATGAACGGCAGCCGCAGCGGCACCGGAAGCAGCCGGACCGGCGGCACCATGCCCGGCGGCAACGCACCGGGCGGAGGCATGCGATGAGCGGCAGCGAACCTTTCTTCGAGATGCGGGGCATCAACAAGGACTATATCGTCGGCGGCGAGGCCGTGCACATCCTCAAGAATATCGATCTGACCCTCGAAGAGGGTGAGTTTCTCTCCGTCCTGGGCCCCAGCGGGAGCGGCAAGTCGACGCTGATGAACATCATCGGCTGCCTGGACACGCCGACGAGCGGGCGCTACGTGCTGCGCGGGCGCGAGGTGGAGGAACTGGACGAGACGGAGCTGGCGGCCGTGCGCAGCCACGAGATCGGCTTCATCTTCCAGAACTCCCAGCTGCTGCCCCGGCTGAGCGCGCGCAAGAACGTGGAGCTGCCGCTCATCTATGCCGGCGTGACGCCCAGACTGCGCAAGCGGATGGCGGCGGAGATGCTGGAGCGCGTCGGTCTTTCCGACCGGATGGACCACATGCCCAACCAGCTCTCCGGTGGCCAGCAGCAGCGCGTGGCCATCGCAAGGGCGCTGGTCGGCAACCCGTCCATTCTGCTGGCGGACGAGCCCACGGGCGCGCTGGACCAGAAGACGGGCAGGCAGATCATGCAGCTCTTCCGGGAACTGAACGGCGAGCACCGGACCATCATCATGATCACCCACGACATGAACATCGCCGCCAATGCCCGGCGCATCGTGCGCATCATCGACGGCGAGATTCTGGAAGGGGGCGAGGTCACGGATGCTTAAGGCGCTTCGGTCGACCCTCGTCATGGTGCACGAGTGTGTCGTCATGTCGATCGACAACATCCTGGGCAACCGGGTCCGCTCCTTTTTGACCGTGCTGGGCATCATGATCGGCGTGGCGGCGGTCATTGCGCTGATTTCCACGGTGGACGGCGTTTCCGTCTCCATGACCAACCAGTTCCTGGAGCTGGGCGCCAACACGCTGACGGTCAGCGTGACGGGTACGGATGAGAAAGCGGGCATGACGCCGGAAGACCTGCAGAAAATCGTGGACCTGGACGAGGTGGACGGCATCGTGCCGACGGTCAGCACGCGGGCTTACGTCGTCTCCGGCGGCAAGATTTCGGACGAGCGGATGACGGTGGCCGGCAAGAACGGCTATTACTTCCAGATCACCGAGGACCTGCTGGAGCGGGGGCGCGTCCTCAACGCGCTGGACGACGAGTACCGGACCTGGGTCTGCATGGTGAGCCAGGACCTGGTCGACGAGTTTTTCTTCGCCAAGGATCCCATCGGGCAGACGATCTATGTAAGCGGGCTTCCGTTTGAGATCGTGGGCCTCTACGAGGAGGACAGCGGCGGCGGCGTGGCGGCGCTTTTCGCGGGCCAGCCGGACGTGCTGATCCCCTATACGACGGCCCTGCGGCTGAACAGCACGAACGTCGTGACCAGCTTTTCGGTTTACATGACGGAGGGGTACGAGAGCAAGGCCGTGCAGGAGGCCGTCGAAAACACGATGGACCCGATCTTCAGTTACGAAGAGGACACCTTCACCGTCACCTCGATGGAGAGCATCGAGGAGATGATGCAGACGATGCTCTCCATGATGTCCACCATGCTGGCCGGCATCGCCAGCATCGCGCTGGTGGTCGGCGGCATCGGCATCATGAACATGATGCTGACGACGGTGACGGAGCGCACGGTGGAAATCGGCCTCAAAAAGGCGCTGGGCGCCGTGCCCTGGCAGATCCAGATGCAGTTCCTCATCGAGTCCTTCATGCTCTCCATCCTGGGCGGCATCGTCGGCATCCTGCTGGGCTTCGTCATCTCCTTTGCCCTGTGCCGCGCGCTGGATACGGACTTCGTCATCAGTATGGGCGCGATCGTGCTGGGCGTCAGCTTCTCCGCCGCGGTGGGCATTCTCTTCGGATGGGCGCCCGCCCGCAAGGCCAGCCGGCTGAACCCGATCGATGCCCTGCGTTCCCTGTAAACCTTCGGCATCCGCTGGATGCTTGTAAAGAGAGGAGACGAACCATGAAGAAACGATTGATCGCGATCCTCGTGGCGGCGCTGTGCGCCGCGTCGGTATGCGCCGCTGCCGATACGCTGTCCATGGACGGAAAGGTGGAGGCGGGAGCCACGGTGGAGGTTTACGCGCCCATCGGCGGAACGGTTGCCCGCGTGGTTGGCGAGGTCGGCCAGGAGGTGGAGCCGGACGACGTGCTGTTTGAGCTACGCACCGCGAAGGTTTACGCAGATCAGGACGGGACGGTGACGGGCATCTTCGGCGAGCCGGGGGACGCGGCGGAAACCGTCGCGGGCCGTTACGGCGCTGTGCTCTACATTGAAGGCAGTTCCGCCTTCAGGGCCGAGGCGACGACGGAAAACGCGTACAATTCCGCCTCCGCGAAGTTCGTTCACGTGGGCGAGACAATCTACGTGCGCTGCAAGAGCAATGCGAGCCGCAGCGGCGTCGGCCGGATAACGGCCATCGACGGGACAGGCTTTACCGTGGAGATCGACGATGGGAACTTCATCCCCGGCGACGCGGTGGAGCTCTACCGCGACAAGGGGCACAGCAACAGCAAGCACGTGGGCAGCGGCACCATCAGCCGCCAGAACCCGGTGGCCGTGACGGCAAGCGGCAGCATCGTGCGCGTCGCCGTCGAAGACGGACAGAGCGTCCGCAAGGGGGACCTGCTGCTGGAAACCCTGACCGGCGAATTTGACGGCTACGCGATGACCGGCGCGGAGATTCGCGCGGGCCAGACCGGCTTTATCGCGGGACTGAAAGCGGAACAGGGCTCCGCGGTGACAAAGGACAGCGTCGTGGCCGTGCTCTACGACCGTGCGGCCATGCGCATCGCAGCCGAAGTGCCCGAAGACAGCCTGGACGAGATTGCCGCAGGCGACGCCGTGCACATCGAGCTGGCGGCCGACGAAAGCAAGGCCTATGAGGGAACCGTCCGCCTCATCTCCGGGGTGGCGAGCGAGAGCACCACGGGCGAGGTGACCTACCGCGCCCTCATCGACTTTACGCCGGACGACGCCGTGCGCTACGGCATGAGCGTCATCGTGGAGACGATAGAGGCGGAAAAGGCGGAAGAGCAGGACGAGCCGGCCGAAACGGAAGAAGAGGAAACTGAGGAAGAGGCGGGGGCCGAGGCGGAAGAGGCGGCAGAGGACGCGCAGGGGCAGCAGCGGCGCGGCGAACGGCCGGAAGGATTCCCGGAGGGCGAGATGCCTGAGGGAGGCTCCCGCAGGGAGCGGCCGTCCGACGGCGGCAACTGACGGCCGCCGGCTGTTGAGGACAAGAAGATGAAGCGATGGACGGCAGCGCTGGCGCTGCTGCTCGTCTGCCTGCCTGGATTCGGCCTGGCGGACACATGGACGGGTAAAGTCAAGGAAGCGGACGTCGTGGACGTTGAAGCGCCGGCGGACGGCGTACTGGAGCGCTTTACACCGGAGAGGGGCGACACGGTCCGTGCGGGAGAGATCGCGGGGAACATCCGGCTGACGCGCAGCTTCGCGCCGGCGGACGGCACCGTCGAGGCGATCCACCTGGAGGAGGGCGACGAGATCGACGGCACGGTGCTGGAGATCGACCCCGTGAGCGCCTACGACATCACCGCCACGGCGGAGGGCGCGCCGCGTACGCGGGAAAATGCCCTCGTGCACAGCGGGGAGAGGCTGTACGTGCGCTGCACGGCGGACGGAGAGCATACGGCCGCAGGCCGCGTGACGGCGATCGACGGGGAGAGCTACCACGTTGAGATTACGGAGGGGGCGCTCTACATCGGCGAGACGGTGCGCCTCTACCGCGAGGAAGACTACACGGAGGAGAGCTGCGTGGGCAGCGGCACCGTCGCGGCCTCAAGCCTCATCACCTGCACGGGCGAGGGCAAGCTGGCGGAGCTCTTCGTCGCCGAGGGCGACGCGGTCCAAAAGGGCCAGCTGCTCTGGACGTCGGCCTCCACCGGGGAGACGGAGGTCGTCATCCCGGCGGACGGCGTCGTCACCGGGGTGCTGGCGGCCCGGGGGGACCTTGTGAGCGAGGACGGCGTGCTCGCGCGCATCGCGACGCGGACGATCCTTTCCGTCCCGGCGGAAGCGGAGGACGCGGAGATCTTCCGCAGGGGCACGGTGCTGCGGTACTACCGTGCGGACGATCCGCACGAGACGCTGCACGACGCGACGGTTTCCCGCGTTTTGCACGACACCAGCGACGCCGCGCTGACGGTGGAGCTCGTTCCCTCACAGGAGGGATTGCTGCCCATCGGCCTCACGGTGACGGTGACGGACGAGGAATAAACAAGCAAAAACCGGCTGCATGGGATGCAACAGCATCTGTGCAGCCGGTTTTTGCTTATACTGCCGATTCCTTGAAATGTTTTACGAGAAAGAAGATATGCGAACCGCCCAAAATCCCCATAAAGCAAGGGGTTTCGGGCGGTTTTACTGTTTATTTGTAGCTTATTTGTCGCTTAAATCTGCAAACTGATACTTGAAGATACCACAGGATAAGCGACATACGCCGGGTTTATTACTTCTTTTCCGCTGCCGTCATGGCCTGATAACGCCGCATCAGTTCCGCAACACAACTGCTTTCTGTGGTTTCCTTGATCGGCATTCCGTATGCCCGCATGACATATCTATTCAGGTTATCGTGCGCCCGTTTGAGTTCCCCAAACAGAATGAAATTCTTGCGTTTATACATCTCTGCCAGCGAAACGTCTGTCAGGCGTGCCCGTGCGTCCAATATGGCTTGCGCTGCAACAGCAATATCATGCCGCTGTTGTTCGTCCGCATTTGGCCACGGGAAATTGTTGTAGACGATTCCGCCCGAATACTGATAATCGCTTTTCATTCGTCCAGCTACAACACGCATCCATGCGTTATGCACGTTTGAAGACAAAACGCCGAAATAATACAGATCGGCATCCGGAATCATCAATGCGCTACCATTGATGATAATGCCGGGCTTCACGTATGAAATGGGAATATAGTCCCTGTCCTCCGATGATACCTTAGGGACAACCAACGCGCCGTTTTCCGGTTGCCTGATTTCTCCGAACAGTTGTGGCGTTTCCGCTGCCTTGTTTGTTTGCGGACGGGTTGAACCGTGCAAACGGTATTCCCTGTTTGCTTCAATCCTGCCCATGATGAACTTTGATTTCATATACAACGTTGGGTTTACTCCGTCAAGCCACAGACACCAACGCCTTTTGCCCTTCAACAGTTCATCACCGCCGACATATTCACGGATAAACTGCGCGTTTCCGGGGTTTTCTTCCAACGCCTCTTGAACCGCCTGTTCATCCAATATCAGGTTATTGTCGTCAATGGGCATAGAGCCATAGCACATAGCGGGAACGTCGCATATGGGCTTTGAACGGTTCGATATAAGCACTGTTGGGGCATCAATCAGATAGGGGTTAATGTTTCCCGCTTCAAAATGCTGTGAGCCCTCAAAAATCAAACGCCGCTGTGAATACGCGCCTACAACAAAACCGATTATCACGCAATGAACGTGCGCCTTTTCACTTGCTTCGCTGTCCCATACAAACGTTCTGTATGCAAAAATGACTGTCGCTTGCAGTTGCGCAAGTTTTGCCCACAATACGGGCGGTTGTTCGCCCTGTGTAATAGAATTTGTGGAAACGAACGCGGTATGTATCTTTGTTCCAGCCATATATTCAGCAGCTTTCACATACCATGCCGTGACATAATCCATGTTGCCAACGCCGGAAATCCCTTTCCCGTATGTTTCCATCAATTCTTTTTTCTGTGTCGCTGTTTGCTCTTTTTTCCCGACAAATGGCGGGTTTCCCATGCAAAAAGCTAGTTCATGCGCCGGAACAACGCTGTTCCAGTCAATGCGCAGGGCATTCCCGCAAACGATGTTCACATAGCTTTTCAGCGGCAGAAAATCAAGCGCCATATGCACAATATCTTCTGTCCGCTTCATCATTTGGCTCTCCGCAATCCACAGCGCCGTCTTTGCAACCGTCGCGGCAAAGTCGTTTATTTCTATGCCGTAAAACTGCGCGATAGATACCTTGATGGGGTTGTGCGCTGCGCCCATGACAATCTGCCCGTGCTGCAACAGGTCTATGATTTCATTCTCCATTTTACGCAGACACAGGTAGGATTCAGTCAGAAAATTCCCGCTGCCTGCTGCCGGATCCCCTAAGCTGAGGTATTTGATACAAACACATAATTCCCAGAGGAAAATCTGAAACCCCCTGAAACCCCTAAGTGAAACCCCTTGAAACCCCTTTTGAAACCCCTTAAACGATACGGGTCTCACCATGTGCCTGCACCTCCTCTCGCTATGGATGACCCGATTAAATCAATTCGCTACCATATGGAAAAACGTGCCTTCACCGATCGGTGTCGTTTGCTTAATCGGCTCTCCAACAATATGGAAACCAGCTTTCTCATAACATCTGACAGCACGCATATTCCATGTCCGCACTTCCAGATAAACCGGCTTTCCGGGATACAACTGGTGAGCCAGTTCGCATGCTTTCTTGCTCATCTGCTGACCATATCCCTGATCGCAGAAGTTAGGATTTACGCCTATTCCAAAGAAGACCTCTGTCTCTTCTTCGATCAGATTGATATATCCAATCAGTCTGCCTTCATCCATGCATGAATAGAAGTTGTTTTTCGGATTGGCAAAACCCCGATGCATTTTTACTTGCTCTCCATAAGGCGGGTTGTTGTATATAGCATACTCGCCTCCATATTTCCAATCGCAGATAGCGTACTTCTCTTCTTCCGTCGTTTTGTGAAATTCAATCAATTTACCGTCCTCCGCATTTCAGTGTTATTGCACAAGTCCTTCACTCCTGAACTTCGCCAGCATCTCCAGCATGTGCTTGCCGATCTTTTCAGGATCATAGTCAAAGCTGGCGCAGATGATTCGGAGCCCATCCGGCGTCAGGGTTCTGCCGTGCAGCTGGTCGGTCAGGTACTGCTGGTACTTTTCATATTCCTTGTTCGATATCTGCTTCATCGTGTCCTCCGATCATCCTGGAAAACTGGAATTGTTAGCACTCTGTCTTATTGCACCGGAGGCATAAAGCATAAAATGCAATCGCCAGAAACTGTGATACCACAGACACAGTGACAAGATA
>CACZHW010000037.1 GCA_902781095.1 uncultured Eubacteriales bacterium | reverse complement strand
AAGAAAAATTCGCCGAAAGCCCATGGCTTTCAACGAATTTTTGGCGATGCTGTATTGAACTCGAGGCGGGCCTTGCCCCCTCGAGCTCCCCCGCTGCTCTGATTCGGAGGCCTGAAGCAAAGTTTTTTGACAGCCTCCGGCAAAGAGCCCGCCTTTTGGCGGGCTCTTTGCCGTATTACAGCATAATTGTTTGAAGTTCCCGGTCGAGTACAATGACGGGCGGTCCGCTCTCCGGCCAGGCACGGAGGCTCCGGGAAAACATCTGTTGGAGCTGTTCCCCGTTTCCCGCCGGAAACGGCAGATGATACACGACGATCGTCTCCGCCGGCAGCGTGCCGTGAAAGAAACGCCTGCGCTGAAGATCGCTGAAGAACAGGGGGTTGACAAAGGCGGCCCGCAGCGGCTCTTCCCCAAGAAAAGAAAACGTCTCCCGGGTATAGTCTGCATCCGATGTAAACAAGAGCCTTTTTCCCCCGCAGGCGATCAGATAGCAAAAGTGCAGGACGTAGTGGTACTTCTCGTCCAGGTGCAGGGTCCGGAACGCAGAAACCTGCACCTCGTCCGAGAGAGTAAAAACGGTTTTCACGATCTGGCCGGACAAAACAGAACAAGGAGTTCCGGTCTCTCTCACAAAATCAAAAAAGCCCTGCCGCTCCAATCGCTCCGACACGGGGAGCATCAGCCCCTTCACCGTGTGACGACGGAGAAAAGTCCGGGTCATGTCCTCGGAGAAATGGTCCTCGTGCAGGTGCGTAAACAGCACGTAATCCACTTCGTCAAAAGGCGGGAGATCGGACATGAGCCTTTCCCTCGTCTCCGGCGACAGCCCGCAGCCGGAAGTATCTGCAAAGAGCGCGTCAATCAGAATGGACGTATTCCGGACCCGCAGCAGAACGCCGGCGTTTGCCGCAAGGGTGACCTGTATCGGCGGCTCCATAGGCTTTCAGGCTCCTCTCTCTCCGTTCTGTGTTCCGCGCATCTCCCACTTTCCTTCAGGCCTTCACATACACGGTCAGTCCGGCGATCACGATCATGATCTGATCCCCTTCCCCGAACTCATCCCGGTGGATTCCGTTGAGCATCATGCCGCCCTGCACGACCTCCACGTCCACATTGTCGGTGATTAGCAGCTTCTTCAGCGGCTCCGGGTCAATACTGTCCGGATTCGGCGCGCCGATCTTCATGCTGACGCGGATCTCAGACCGCAGATCCTTGACCCCCAGCGTCTCCACCAGGCCGCACATGCAGCAGTGGGACACGGCGTCCCTGACCGCGCGCGCAGCGGCCTCCATACCATCCATCCCGTGCAGATCGGCTCCATAGCCGATTTCAACAAGATATCTTTTCCACATGTTGAGCGCCTCCTTTTGTTTTGTCGGAACGGTCTCTGCAGCGGCTTAGGGGCTCAGTTCTCCCGCCGAGACCTTTTCGTGGATGATCTGCGCGATGCCGACTTCCTCATTGGTGGGAAGCACCAGAACCTCCGCAGGCGAATCCGATGTTGAAATCCTGCCCTCTCCGCGAACAGCCAGATTGGCTTCCCGGTCAAACTTCACACCGAGGCAGGAAAGGCGCGAGCAGATTTTTTCACGGACGAGCACGGAGTTTTCCCCGATGCCGCCGGTAAAAACCAGATAGTCCATGCCGCCAAGCTCCGCGTAAAACGCGCCGATGTATTTCACCACCGAATCGCAGAAAGCGTCAATGGCAAGGGCGGCCCGCTCATTGCCGTTCTCGGCGGCATCCTGAATATCCCGCAAATCGTTGCTGACGCCGGAGATACCCAGCAGTCCGCCCTTTTTGCCGATTCCCTCCATGATCTGGTCCATGGTCAGCCCCTGGGTCAGCAGGAAGGGGATCACACAGGCGTCCATGTCCCCGGCCCGGTTGGCGTGGGGAATGCCGGTCTGCAGGGAAAAGCCGAAGGAGGTGTCCACGGACTTTCCGTCTTCTATGGCGCAGATGGATCCGCTGCCGCCCATGTGGCAGGAGATCAGCCGGAAGTGTTCGCCCGCGCGCTTTCGGATCTGACGGGCAATATAGCCGTGAGACGCGCCGTGGTAGCCCAGCCGGCAGATGCCGTACTGTTCGTACCACTCATAGGGCAGGGCGTAGATCCGGCGGGACAGCGGAATGGTCGTGTGAAACGCCGTTTCAAAGCAGCCCACCATCAGCTTGTCCGGAAGCAGGGAGCGGAACACGCGGATCGCCTCAATATAGGGCGGATTGTGCGCCGGCGCCACAGTGACATAAGCCTCCATGGCGGCGAGGACCTCGTCTGTCAGCTCGTGCACGCCGTAGTAGCCTTTCGCCAGCACGGTCTTGAAGCCGATGGCTTCCAGCTCGTCCATGCTTTTGAGCGCGCCGGACTTTTCGCCCAGAAGATAGCGCAGAAACAGCCGGATCCCGTCCGCATAGCCGGGAACGGAGAGTCCCTCCAGCTTTTCCGAAAAGCCGTTTTGGTTGTTTCGATAGGTAAAGATCGCGTCATTGCGGCCGACGCGCTCGGTTTTTGCTTCCACCAGAATGTCCGTGCACGGCATGTCAAAGAGCTTGTATTTCAGGGACGTGCTGCCCACATTGCACACCAGAATTAACATGAAGTCCTTCCCCTTCTACCGCGCCGCGGCCAGCGCGAAGACCCGGCGGATGCCCTCAATGGGGTAATCCACGAAGCGTCCGTCGGCGATCATGGCGGTGACCTCATCCAGACTGAACCAGCGCGCGTCGGCCACCTCGTCCTCCTGCAGGGTGAGCGCCGCGGGGTCCGCCTCCGCCCGGGCCAGGAAGTAATCGTCCAGTACATACGAGAAGGGCTCGGTAAACACGAAGCGCAGATCCTCCGGCTTCAGCGCAAGGCCCATCTCCTCCTCCAGCTCCCGCAGCGCGGAGATTTCGGGGTCCTCCCCGCTCAGGACAAAGCCCCCGGCGGTCAGATCCCAGCGGCCGCCGTAGTGGCCCTTGGCCGTGGACCGCAGCTGACAGAGCAACTCATTCTTTCCGTTGAGCACGCACACATGGGCGACCAGCAGGCGATCGTCCCCGGTGATGGGATCGCCACGGCGCACACTGCGTCCGGTGCGCTCGTGTTGTGGGGTATAGATGTCGAGGATTTCGCCCTCGGCGTTTTTGTCGCGGATCTCATCCATGCCGATCTCTCCTTTTTCGCCGCAGGGAGCTTCCGAAATCCGGAAGCTCCCTGCTTTTCTCAATTACAGGAAAATCTCGTCGCCGCTCTTGTTGTCAAGGCCGGGGTGCAGGTCGAAGCGGACCGCGCCGATGCGGGCCTTGCCCGCCACCGCCTTGTCGATCAGCGCCGTGCCCTGGATGCCGAAGCCGCCGCAGAGCTCGATGGCGCCGCATCCGGCGTCCGCCATTTCCTTGGCGACCGCCACCGCCTGGTCGATGGTCTCCACACCGATAGCCGTGAGCGCCACGCCCGGGGTCTCAACGGTCTTGCGGTGGATTGCCGGATCCGCGCCCGGCGCAAGGAAAATGAAAGCTGCAACCAACATGATGTGTCTCCTCCTTATTTATTGGGAATATGAATGGCCTTCTTGTCGATGTTCAGCGCCGCCTCACGCACGGACTCGGCCACGGTGGGATGGCAGTGGATGGTTTCCACGAACTCCTTGACGGTGCACTCCAGCTTGATGGCGAGGGCGGCCTCTTCGATCAGCTCCGTGGCGCTGGGGGCCAAGATATGCACGCCCAGGATCTCGCCGTACTTCTCGCCCGCCAGGATCTTGATCATGCCGTCCGTGTGTCCGGCCACCAGGCTGCGTCCGCTGCCGCTGGTGGGGAACTTGCCGACCTTATAGGCGATGCCCAGCTCCTTGGCCCGCTCCTCGGTGTAGCCGACGCCTGCGAACTCCGGTCCGACATAGGCGCAGGAGGGGCTCATCTCCGGCTTGAAGATGCGGTCGCCGCCCATGGCGTTCTCCGCCGCCACCTCGCCCATGGCCATGGCCGCATGGGCAAGCATGAGTTTGCCGGTGCAGTCGCCCACGGCGTAGACGCCGGGGACATTGGTCTCCTGCTTCTCGTTGGTCTGGATGAAGCCGTCCTTGACCGTGATGCCCGCCTTGTCCAGGCCGAGGTCTTTGGTGTTGGGGCCGCGGCCGACGGCCACCAGGATCTTCTCGGCATCCAGGAACTTCTCCCCGTCGGGGCCCTTGACCTTGACCTTCGCGCCCTTGCCGGTATCCTCCACGGAAACGACGGAGGTGGAGGTGAGGATCTCCAGACCCTCGCCCCGGAGCTTGGCCTCACAAAGCATGGTCAGCTCCCCGTCCATCAGGGGCAGCACCCGCGGCTGCATCTCGACCACGGTGACCCTGGAGCCGTAGCGGCGGTAGACGCTGCCCAGCTCCAGGCCGATGACGCCGCCGCCGATGACCACCATGCTCTCGGGAATGTGGTCCAGGGACAGGCAGGCGGTGGAGTCGATGGTGGCCTTGCTCCCCTTCAGGCCGGGGATGCCCGGAATGATGGGATAGGAGCCGGAGCAGATGATGACCTTCTCGGCGCTGTATTCCTTGTCGCCCACCTTGACGGTCTTGGGGCCGGTGAAGACGGCCTCGCCCGTGACGGAGGTGACCTTGTTGAGCCGCAGCAGGGCCTTGACGCCGGAGGTGAGCTTCTCCACGACGCCGGCGCGGAAGCCCTGGACCTTCTCCCAGTCCACTGCCACGTCCTTGCCGATGATGCCGATGCCAGCGCTGCTTGTGGCGGCCTCATAGATCTCGGAGGTGTGGAGCATGGCCTTGGTGGGCATGCAGCCGCGGTTGAGGCAGGTGCCGCCGAAGGAGTCCCGCTCGATGATGGTGACCTTGCCGCCCAGCTGCGCGGCGCGGATGGCAGCCACATAGCCGCCGGGGCCGCCGCCGATGACCAGGACGCTGTTGGCCTCTCCCGCAGGAGCTGCCGCGGCTGCGGCGGCAGGAGCCGCAGCCGCGGCGGGGGCCGCGCTGACAAGACCGCTGATGTCCTCATCCGCCGCGGCAATGATCGCAACCTTGTCCAGCACGGGGACGGTCACGCCCTCCTCCACGAAAATGTGGCGCAGGACACCCTCGGCGTTGGCCTCGATGGTGTTGGTGAGCTTGTCGGTCTCTACTTCAAAGAAGGGCTCGCCGGACTTGACCGGATCGCCGACCTTCTTGAGCCATTTGCTGACGGTGCCCTCGGTCATGGTCAGGCCGAGTTTCGGCATTACGACTACTTTTGCCATTGTTTTTCTCCTCCCTTACGCAAGCATCAGCGCGGGATTCTCCAGCAGGGCCTTGACTCTCTGCAGGAATTCCGCCGCCACGGAACCGTCCACCACACGGTGGTCAAAGGTCAGGCTCAGCGTCATCATCGGGCGGATGACAATCTCACCGCCGCGGACCACCGCGCGGTCCTCCATTGTGGTGACGCCGAGGATGGCCACTTCGGGCTGGTTGATGATGGGCGTGAAGCTCTCAATCCCGTACATGCCGAGATTCGTGATGGTGAAGGTGCCGCCCCGGAGCTTCTCCATGGGCAGGCCGCCCTCGCGGGCCAGCTTTGCCAGCTCCTTGATCTCCTTGGAGATCTCGGTCAGGCTCTTCTTGTCTGCGTCGGGGACGTTCGGCACCACAAGGCCATTATCCAGGGCGACCGCGACGCCCATGTTCACATAGTGCTTGTAGACGATCTTGTTGTCCTCCACCGAGCAGTTGAGGAGCGGGAACTCCGTCAGCGCCTTGGCGATGAACTTCACCAGCAGGTCGGTGTAGCTGACCTTGATCTCCTTGGCCTTGAGCTGCTCCCGGTAAGCCTTCATGGCGCTCATGTCCACAGAGAGGTTGGACGTGACCGTGGGGCTGGTCATGTGGGAGTTGAGCATGTTCTTGGCAATGGCCTTGCGCATGCCGTTCATCGGGACGACTTCTTCCCGCGGGGCTCCCTCGGGTGCCTTCTCGCGGGTGCTTTCCAGGTAGCGGAGAATGTCTTCGGCAAGGACCCGGTCCTTCGCGCCGATCTTATCCAGATCGATTCCCAGGTCCTTGGCAACCGCCGCCGCCAGCGGCGAGGCTTTGGTCTTCGGAGCTTCCTCCGCAGCGGGAGCTGCGGGGGCGGCGGGGGCAGGCTTCCAGTTCTTCACATCGTCCAGGGTGATGCGGCCGTTGGGGCCGGTGCCGGGGACCAGGGCCAAGTCGATACCCAGCTCCTTGGCCAGCTTCTTGGCGGCGGGAGCGGCAACGACGCGCTCGCCCGGCGCTCTGACCGGAGCCGCAGAAGCGGCGGGAGCGGCGGCGGCAGGGGCTTCAGGCGCGGCGGCGGCAGCGGGGGCGCCGCCCAGCAGGGCGCTGATATCCTCATCCGCAGCGGCAATGATGGCGACCTTGTCCAGCACGGGGACCGTCGTGCCCTCTTCCACAAAGAAGTGGCGCACCACACCGTCGGTGTTGGCCTCGATGGTGTTGGTGAGCTTGTCGGTCTCCACCTCGAAGAACGGCTCGCCGGACTTGATCTCGTCTCCGACCTTTTTCAGCCACTTGCTGACGGTGCCCTCCGTCATGGTCAGACCCAGCTTGGGCATTACGACTACTTTAGCCATAACAATCCTCCTTGTATATTATCATTGAAGTGTGTTATATCGAAAAAGGGCTTACGCCCTGAACCAGCCGAGTTTCTGTGCCTTCGACAGCGCTTTGCGCGGCAGGACGCGCCACGGGCCGTCGTCCGTGACAATGAAGTCCGCCTGATCTCCCGCGAAGAGCTTGACCTCGCGCTCGCCGTCAAGGGCGATCATGCAGGGCTTGTCCGCAACGACCGTGTACTTTTCACCCAGGGCAAGCTGGCGCTTGTCCTTGATAAACATGGGCGTGAGGATGCCGGCTGCGATGGGTGCCTTGACCGGGATGCCCTCCTCCCCCAGGGCCACGGCATAGCCGAAGGGATCGCTGTCCTCCACAATGTGGTAGGCGCCGGGCACGGCGGAAAAGCCGATGGACGCCGGATGGCAGCGGGAGACGATGATGTGTTTCATCTTCTTCGGATCCCAAATGGCCTTGGCGCCCGCAAACTCGTCGTCCGAGATCACCGCGTCGATCAGGGCCATGTCGCGGTATACGCCGTTGACGAAGACCTGGATGCGCTTGTCGTGGATGCAGACGTCATAGGGGTCGTCCATCAGGGCGGTGGCCGCGGCGGCCATGCCGGCGACCGTGCCCTCCATCATCTGGGGGTAGACGTTGTTGGTGCCAGTGGAGATGGACAGCATCGGAGTCTTCTTCAGAGACTTTGCAGCCGCGCGGGAGGTACCGTCGCCGCCGAGCACGACCACGCAGCCGACACCGCGCTCCTCCATGAGCCGGGCCGCCTCAATGGTGTCGATCATGGAGGCGTCAAAGGGGAAGTCGAGCACCTCAATCTCACAGCAGGGCATTTTGTCGTCCTCCAGCTGATACTGTACGCTGTAGCCCATGGTGAAGGTATCCGGCATATACACGGCCTTTTCGATGCCCAGGCCGTAGGCGGCAAGGGTGATGCGCTTGCAGATATTGACCTTCTCGTTGTTGTCAATGGTGGTGGCATAGGACACAAGTCTCCGGATATCCTTTCCGGACTGGGGATTTGCAATAATGCCTATGGACGCCATGATCATTCCTCCTTGCTTGTGCTTACGCGCTCTTTACAAGCTGTGCTGCGGCAGAAAGCCGCAGCACAGTTTGTGGGTGTCCTTTGCTTCGGCAGGAATCCGGAGGGCGGGAAATGAATTAGAACATCTTCTTCGCGGCAACCACGATGTCCACGTCGTTGGGCATGTAGTACGCCTCAAGGTTGGGGGCGAAGGGGACAGGGGTGTCGAGAGAGCCGATTCTTGCGACGGGAGCGTCGAGCAGGTCGAACATCTCCTCGGCGATGGTGGCGGAAATCTCGCCGCCGTAGCCGCCGCGCTTGGTCTCCTCGGTGATGACGATGGCCTTGTGGGTCTTCTCCAGGCTCTCGCGGATCATGTCCTTATCCAGCGGGAAGAGGCTGCGGATGTCGATGACCTCCGCCTTGATGCCTTCGGCGGCCAGCTTCTTGGCGGCGTCGAGGGCGGTGTAGACCTGGCGGCCGTAGGTGATGATGGTCAAATCCTCACCCTCGAGGGCGATGCGGCCCTTGCCGAGGGGGATGGGATCGAAGTTGTCGACCTCGCTCTTGGTGGCGTAGAGGCACTTGTTCTCGAAGAACATAACGGGGTTGTCGTCGTCAATGGAGCTCAGCAGCAGACCCAGGGCGTCCTGTGCGTTGCTGGGGTACACGACCTTCAGGCCGGGGACGTGGGTCAGCCACGCTTCAAGGCTCTGGCAGTGCTGGGCGGCGCCGCCGGTGCCGGCGCCTGCGGGCAGACGCACCACCATGGGCAGGGAGATGTTGCCGCCGAACATGAAGCGCATCTTGGCCGCCTGGTTGACCAGCTGGTCCATGGCGACCGTCAGGAAGTCGTTGAACATGAGCTCGGCAATGGGTCTGAGGCCGGTGGCTGCGCTGCCCACCGCCGCGCCGATGATGGCGCCCTCGGAAATCGGGGTGTCGCGGACGCGCTCGGGACCGAACTCGTCAATCATGCCGGCGCTGACGCCAAAGCAGCCGCCGAAGGCGCCGACGTCTTCACCGAACAGGAGCACATTGGGATTCTCGCGCATCCGGATGGACATGGCCTCGCGGATCGCTTCGCCGTAAGTCATCATCTTACTCATCTCTCACGCACCTCCGCAACAATATCAGAATATACATCCACGACGGCGCTCTCCTCCGGGGCGAAGGGCTGAGCATCCGCAAAGGCGATCGCTTCGGCAATCTGCTTGTCGACAGCGTCCTTCACGCCCTTGATCTCCTCGGCGGTCATGACGCCGTTCTCCTCGAGGTACTTCTCGAAGCGTGGCATCGGGTCCTTGGCTATCCATGCGGCCTGCTCCTCTTTGGGCTTGTAGGTGGCGGGGTCGCCTTCGAAGTGGCCGCGCTGACGGTAGGTCTTGCACTCGATGAGCGTGGGGCCCTTGCCGGCTCTGGCTCTGGCGACGGCTTCCTCGGCCGCCTCAAACACCGCGATGGGATCGTTGCCGTCAACGGCGACGCCGGGTATGTTGTAGGCCGCGCCGCGATCGGCGATGTCCTTGATGGCCTGGTGGCGATCCTGGCTCATGGAAATGCCGTAGTGGTTGTTCTCGCAGACGAAGATAATGGGGAGCTTCCAGATCGAGGCCATGTTCAGCGCCTCATGGAAAGTGCCCTGGTTGGTGGAGCCGTCGCCGAAGAAGCAGGCACAGACCTGATCGGTGCCGCGGATCTTGGCGGACAGGCCCGCGCCGACCGCGATGTTGTGGCCCGCGCCCACGATGCCGTTGGCGCCCAGGATGCCCAGGTTTCTATCCGCAATGTGCATCGAGCCGCCCTTGCCCTTGCAGTAGCCGGTGTAGCGGCCGAAGAGCTCGGCCATCATGAGATTCAGATCGCCGCCCTTGGCGATGATGTGGCCGTGGCCACGGTGGGTAGACGTGATGAAGTCATCATCCCGCAGGCACTCGCACACCGCCGGAGCGATCGCTTCCTCACCCAGATACAGGTGGGCAAAGCCGTAGATCTTGCCCTCGGCGAACAGATCCTTGGCTGCCGTCTCGAAAGCACGGATGCGGCACATGCGGGTATAGATGTCTTTCATCTGTTCTCTGCTTACTGCCATTTGAAAACCTCCTATCGTAATACGCGGCGGCGGAGCAGATCGCGCCGGCCGCTTTTCCGTGGGACAAAAGCCTTTGTCCTCTGTAAATAGTATACAATTATCTCGCAAGATTCTCAATGCAGAAATGGGTTATGTGGTCATTTTCTACAATACAGTCATTTTTTGGAGTTTCTTTTGGGCATTATTTAAGGATTTGTTAAACAATGCCCAAAGTGCGGCTTTCAATTATTCCTAATTTTGAGACAAAATCTCACGCGTCTCATTTCGTCTCACCATCCATGCAAAAATGAGAAAAACGCTCCGACTTTCGGGGCGTTTTTCTCATGTCTCTATGTGCAGTTTGCCGGATGATCCTTCCACCGGGACAGGGCGCTTACCGGCCTGTCCCGCGACAGGCTGCGCCACCGTGCCCTTTTGCCGCTGTGGGCATCCTGCATAAGCGCCCGCTCAGGGCTTCTGCTTGATCAGGCGCGGGATGATGCCGTACTTCTTCATGCGGCGGTAGAGCGTGGCGCGGCTGATGCCGAGGCGCTCGGCGGCGGCGTCCACATCCCCGTTGCAGATGGTCAGCGCGGCGATGATCCCCCCCTCCCCCGCATTGGACAGGAGGGGGGCGTCGGCTGGGGCCTCCGGCTCTCGCCGCTCCAGTGACAGGACAAGGTTCTCGCTTGTCAGCGTGCTGCCCGCGCTGATGTAATAGGCACGGGCAATGCTGTTTTGCAGCTCGCGCACATTGCCCGGCCAGTCATAGGCGCGCAGTCCCTCCAGAAATTCCGGCGTCATGCTCTTCGGGGTGTCGGAGCTGCTCTCGTTCAGCCCGCGCAGAAAATACTCGGCATAGAGCGCAAGATCCTCCGGCCGCTCCCGCAGGGGCGGGATGTCCAGCTTGAGACTGCTCAGGCGGAAATACATGTCCCTGCGAAAGCTGTCCCGCTCGACAAGTCGACTCAGCTGCTGGCTGGTGGAGGCGATGATGCGGATGTCGAGCTGGATGGGCTGCGTGCTGCCGAGGCGCTGGATGCTGTGGGTTTCCACCGCCCGCAGGAGCTTCTGCTGCATCTCCAGCGGCATGTTGGAGACCTCGTCGAGAAACAGCGTGCCGTTGTCTGCCAGCTCAAAGCGGCCGGGCTTGCCCTCCGCGGCTCTGCCGGGGAAGGCGCTGGCCTCATAGCCGAAGAGCTCCATTTCGAAAAGCTCGCGCGGAATGGACGCGCAGTTGACCACGACAAAGGGCCCGTCGGCGTTCCGGCTTGCGTTGTGGATCGCCTGGGCCAGCACCTCCTTGCCGCTCCCGCTCTCGCCCTGGATCAGGATATTGCCCTCATAGCGGGCAAACTTTGCCGCCAGGGCCAGGGTCTTTTTCATGCTGTCGTTTTCGGTGAGAATGCTGCGGAAGGTGAAAACGGCGCGGTTGCCGGAGAGCTTGTTGACTGAGCTGATCAGCTGGGTCTGCGGGCGAAGCGTGACGCTGTAGGCCCGTTCATATTCCGTCAGCGGGGTGACAACGATGCTGCAGTAGATGGTCTCATCACCGATATGCAGGGCCATGTTGTCAGAGACGAAGGGTTCGCCGCTTTTCCAGTTTTTGTTTTCCAGGCGTACGCTCTTGACGATGCCCTCCATTCCTATGCGGCGCAGTCCCGCAAGGTCGGTCTTCAGCAGTTTCTCCGCTGCGCTGTTCATCCAGAAGGGCTCGCGATTCTGGTCCAGGAACAGGATGCCGTCCCGGCTGCTCTCCAGCGCCGCGTTCATCATCTGAGCGTTGTAGGCCTGGCGGATCTGCCCCTCGATGCCGATGGCCGCCGCCTGTACCATGCCGAGCGTGTGCGGGTGCGCCTTGCCAATATCTCCGGAGATGTTGATGCAGCCCACGATTTCGCCGTTCGGCCCATGGATGGGCGCGGCGGAGCAGGTCCAGCCGTGGTGCGTGACGCAGTAGTGCTCCGGCCCCACCATCTGGATCGGGATGTCATAGTCCAGCGCCACGCTGATGGCGTTGGTGCCAACCTCCAGATTGCTCCACATGGCGCCCGGCATGAAGCGCATGTCCTGCGAGCGGGAGACGATCTCCTCGTCCCCCATCATCTCCAGCAGATAGCCCGCGCTGTCGGTCAGCACGACGAGAAAGCCGGAAGCGCGGATGATGTCAAAAACCTGCCGCATGACGGGGATGGCAATCTCCAGAAAAAGCTTGTTTGCCGTCCGTGCGCTCTCGAGCACGTTTGCGTCGATATGCCGCCCCTCGCCCCCGGAGGGGTTGAGCCCCGCCGACCGGCATCTGCGCCAGGATTCGGCGATAGGAGCCCGGACCTCGGGGCTCATCTTGCCCTCAAAGACGTAGTCCGCCCAGAGCGCTGTCATTTCTGAAATGTCCATATTCCACCCCTCAGCCCAGTATTGTTTCCGTGATCTCTTTCGCCGTGATCGCGCCGAAGAGCGCGCCGATGTCAAAGCCCGCCAGCGTCTCCGCCAGGGCCTGCCGTGTCAGCGGGACGTCCCGCAGCGCCTCGCACAGGGCGGTGTTCGGCGCCGCTGCCATGTAGTCCCCGTAAAAGGCGATCTCCTGGATGCGCCCCTCGTGCGTGTTCATCCGCACTTCCAGGGTGCCGCCCGGAAAGCGCCGCCGGTTTTTCATCTCAAAGTCCGGGCTGCGCCCGTAGGTCCACTCCCAGCTGCGGTACTTCTCCTCCGCCAGCTTCCGCACGGCCGCCAACTCCTCGTCAGTGAGCGTCTCACGGAGCATACCGTCCTGCGTGAGCTCCCGGAGCAGCCGCTCCCGAAACTGCGCGAGGTCTGCGTCCGCGGGGAGATAGTCCCGGATGTTCCCCACGCGGGAGCGAACCGATTTGGCGCTTTTGGAGCGGAACTTTGCCGGGTCCGCTTTCAGCGCGCCCTCAATCATGGCCGGGTCGGAATCGAAGAGCAGCGTGCCGTGGTGGAGGATCCTGCCGTTCGTGATCCGCTGCGCCACACCGGAGACCTTTTTCCCGCCGACGAGAATGTCGTTTCTTCCGCTGGTCTCCGCGTCCACGCCCATGGCGGCCAGCGCCCGGCAGACCGGGTCGGTAAAGCGCCGGATCGTGAGCTCCTCCGCGTTCCCCACGTCGCAGATAAAGGAGTAATTGAGGTTTCCGAGATCGTGGTATACCGCGCCGCCGCCCGTCATTCGCCGCACCACGGTGACGCCGTGTTTTTCTACGAAGGCGGCGTTGATCTCCTCTGCCGTGTTCTGGTTCAGCCCGATGACGACGGTGTTGGCATTCTGCCAGAGCAGCAGCCAGTCGCCCTCGCGGAAGTGTTCCAGAACATACTGTTCCAGCGCGAGATTATAGCAAGGATCCACAGAACCCGTTTCCAGGTAATGCACGGGCATCGCGCGTTCCCTCCTTTCCTGCAGAGCGCAGACGGAGCGCCCCTCAGCCCTTCTTTGCTTCGGCTTTTTCCAGGAAGCGCTGCCTCTTGATGATCACGCGCTCGTGGGTTCCCTGGCCGATCAGGCCGCATTCGTCAAAGGCGCGGACCTCGAAGGTGAGCTTGCGGCCGTCGATCGCGGTGAGCCGGCTCTCCGCCCAGACCTTCATCCCCACGGGGGTCGCGGCCTCATGGCTGACGGAGAGCCCGGTGCCGACCGTGCTCTGCCCCTCTTCCAGTTCCGGCGCGACCGAGCTCTGCGCGGCCTCTTCCATCAGGGCGATCATGTAGGGCGTCGAAAAGACATGCAAATCGCCGGACCCGACACTGGCGGCTGTGTTCCGGTCGTTGACCGTACATTCCGCGTGTCCCTGAATGTTGATTTTAAGCATGACAAATCCCTCCGAATCCTTCATTTTTCTTGGTTACCTGCATTCTAACCGAAATATGGCAGTAAATCAAGCCCTTGCGCTCAACTGATCTGTTGGCCAGGTGCACAGCCGGCCGCCTGCATTCTTCTTCAAAGCGCAGCAGACCAGCTCCCTGCAAGAAAAAACGAATGTGCTGAGAAAAAGTTTGGAAAATGTGTGCTGACCGCCGGAATTGTTTTTATCAAGTACGTTATGAACACTCGGACCACATTGTCTGACCGAAATGGATATTTCGGTCAGATTTCTTTATTTTTCAACGGTTTGCGGGCTCTTTTTGGGCCTCATTTTTAGGATATAACAAAAAGATATTTAAACCAATCGACAGGACTTGAACCTCCGACCCCCTATTATTGAGGATATTTAAGGGCGGATTTCACGCTATTTTTTGCGCGGAATCCGCCCTCTTTTCGTTTCTGTGACTGTTAAATTTTTAAGTCTGGGGAATCAACTTGCTGTCGAACAAATCGGATGCGTTGACGAGATCCTGCTTGTAAGCAGAAGACCCGGAAAGATTGCGGAGCAGGATCTTTCTCTCATCCTTGTACTCAGGACCAATGAAACCCAGCCGTAGCAGAAAGCAGCGGAATGTATATTTCTCATTCACTGTAGGCTTCTGCTTGCATGCAATCTTGTGCTGATTCCGGGCAAGGGCACACAGGGATGCAACAAAGTGTGTGTATGCCTTCGTTTCCTCCTCGGACAGCTGACGATCGAACCAGGGGAATAAGATTTGATTCTCCTGAACCTCAACAGGCAGAGCGTCGACCTCCAGGGCCTTTCGGATCAGATCTCCCTTGGAAATCAGCAGATTCTGCAGATTTTCGAGGTTCTGCTGCGAAAACAGAGAAACAGGAAGGGAAATACTGACTCCGGCGGCCTCTTCCGGTTGATCGCATTCCAGTTTTGCGTCTAACGCAAAGAACTGATGCTCTTCCAGCGCTTGCTACAACTGTGTTAACGTAGTTGGCTCCACAGAGTCGTCTGCATACACCACCCCTTTGCTGTCTATCCGGTAAGGCCCTACCTCATACGAAAAAGAAGGTGCTCCCAGATAGCTGAAAGGTATATGTGTGTGCCGCGATCGTGTGAACCAGCAGTTTCCGATCGCTCCCGGAAACATCGTAATTCAAGTATTTTGTGTGTTGTTCCATAGAAAAACCTCCTTAAAAATTGGGGATTCTGTAAATTAAGAGATCTTGGCATGACGCAAGAGGACTACGTCGGCGCTTTGGTATGGAATCGCAAGGGGATAGAGATCCTAAACCAGATCACAAAAAATGTTGAGCCCATACATGAGCATGATATCTTTCGAGATCGAGTTAAAAGCTATCAAATCATGGGTGAGAATGTATCGTATCTGGATATCCGAGGCTTCTTTGAAGGCAGGACGGTGAATCTGGTGTCCGGCTGACGCGTCTGCAGAATGACGGTATGGTCTTGAACTGAATGGGCCTGACGGGAAATGAACTCTCCCCCTGCCGAAACCGTCTGTTTTTCTTCGGAGAGACAGGCGGTTTTTCTTTACGAGCAAGAAACTCGAGTATGGTGTGGATTTTATCTTGCAATATACTGGGATCTATACTATAATGATGCCGATAACCGCATAGTGATCGATGGGGAGCTCGTTTGAGCTGAGAGGAAGGACGACCTTCGACCCACTGACCTGATTTGGATCATGCCAACGTAGGGATTCGATTTTTTACCGAAGCTTCCAGTCAGGGCGCTTCGGTTTTTTGATTCTCGTTTTGAAGGGAGGGAACGGCAGTTTCCGCACAGCGGCAGGCAGGAGGGGAGCGCCTCAGGTCTGAAATACAGCGAGGGAAGCCGTGTTCCGGCGTGAGAGGAGACCAGCAAGTCTCGACCGACAATCGGAAACGACGCACAGCCGTTTCATCATTCAAAGGAGAAGCATTATGAAAAAATCCAACACCCGCAAGCTGGCGCTTGCCGCCGTCTTTACCGCCGTCGCCGTGGTGGGAAGCCTCTTTTCCTTCCCGGTCTTCGGCAGCCGCTGCGCCCCCGTGCAGCACATCGTGAACATTCTCTGCGCCGTGTTCCTCGGCCCCGCCTGGGGCGTGGGCGTGGCCTTCGCAGCCAGCCTTTTGAGAAATCTGCTGGGACTCGGCAGCCTGATGGCCTTCCCCGGCAGCATGATCGGCGCGTTGCTCTGCGGCATTGCCTACAAGGCCATGAAGGGCAAGTCCGCCGCCCTGCCCGTGACGCTGCTTGCGGAGATCTTCGGCACCGGCGTGCTGGGCGGCCTCTGCGCCTACCCCATCGCCACCCTGTTCATGAACGTGGATGCCGCTGCCGTGGCGTTCTATGCATATATCATCCCGTTTCTGATCTCCACTACCGGCGGCAGCATCATCGCGGGCCTCGTCATCGCGGCGCTGCAGTCCGGAGGCACCCTCAGCAAAATGCAGGCGACGCTGGAGGCGTGACGCATCATAAAGGAGCTTCCCATGTCTTCTGAATACCTATCAAACGTCCGGCGGCTGCGCCCGGTGGTCCATACGATCACCAACTACGTCACCGCCAACGACTGCGCCAATCTGCTCTTGGCCGCCGGTGCCTCGCCCATTATGGCGGACGCCCCGGAGGAGACCGCGCAGATCGCAGCCATGGCGGACGCCGTGGTGCTGAATCTCGGCACCCTCAGCGCTTCCAAAAGAGAGGCCATGCTGCTCGCCGGGAAAGCCGCCTCTGCCGCGGGCAAGCCAATAGTGCTGGATCCCGTGGGGGTCGGAGCCTCCGGTTTTCGCCGGGAAACGGCGGGGCTGCTGCTTCGGGAAGCAGAGCCTACGGTCATTCGCGGCAACCGGAGTGAGATCCGTGCCCTGCGCACCGGAGAGACCGGGGAGCGCGGGGTGGACACTGCCGACCTTCCGGAGGGCGACGGAGAAAACGCCCGCCTTCTGGCGAAACAGACCGGCGCTGTGGTTTTGCAGACCGGGGAGACGGATCTGGTTACCGATGGGGAGCAGGTCCTTCGGGTACAGGGCGGCAGCGACATGCTCTGCCTTGTGACGGGGGCGGGCTGTATGCTCAGCGCCCTCACCGGCGCCTTTCTGGCCGCGAACCCGGATCGGCGGAGACCATGAGCGTCTGCGCCGAGATCGCCCAAAGGCGGCTGCGGACCGGAGAGGGGAACGCCAGCTTTCGCACCCGGCTCATCGACGCCATGTGCAATCTGACGCCGGAGACTTTCAGAAAATGGAGACAGGAAGCATGAGCAATTGCAAACCGGAGTGGATGCGGCTGTATGCCGTCACGGATCGCGCCTGGGTGGGGGAGCAGACCCTCTATGAGCAGGTGGAGTGCGCTCTGCGGGGCGGCGTCACCTGCGTGCAGCTGCGGGAAAAGCATCTGGATTTCGACGCCTTTCTCGCGGAGGCGAAGGAACTGAAAACCCTCTGCCAACGCTATGGCGTGCCGCTGATCATCAACGACAATGTGGAGATCGCCCGCCTCTCTGACGCCGACGGCGTCCACGTGGGGCAGAGCGACATGCAGGCGAAGGACGTCCGCGCCCTTCTGGGACCCGATAAGATTATCGGCGTCACGGCCAAGACCGTGGAGCAGGCCCTGCTGGCCCAGGAGATGGGGGCGGACTATCTGGGCACCGGGGCGTTTTTCGTCACGGACACGAAAAAGGACGCCCTGCCCATCACCCATGAGATGGCCCGCGCCATCACCGCGGCGGTGGACATCCCCGTCACCGGCATCGGCGGCATCACCCCGGGGAATCTGGACACGCTTGAGGGACTGGGGCTCGACGGCGTGGCGCTGGTGAGCGCGATTTTCTCCGCCCCGGACATCGAGCAGCGCTGCAGACAGCTGCGGACGCGCTGGATGTTCCCTGAAAACTGAATCAACCGCCGCGTATTAAATGCGGCGATTCCGCGGCAGATCGGGGGCACCACCTTCTGTCGCGTAACAAAAGTTAATGCGTCTCAGGAAAGGAGAAAACAGCATGAGAACAGCATTATCCATCGCTGGAAGCGATTCCAGCGGAGGCGCCGGGATTCAGGCCGACCTGAAAACCATGACCATGAACGGCGTGTTCGCCATGAGCGCGGTCACCGCGCTCACCGCGCAGAACACCACAGGCGTTCGCAGCGTCATGGAGGCCACCCCGGCGTTTCTGGCAGACGAGCTGGACGCGGTGTTTGAGGACATCCGTCCCGACGCGGTCAAAACCGGGATGGTATCGTCGTCGGCCTTGATCCGAGTCATTGCGCAAAAGCTCCGGCAGTACGAGGCGAAGAACATCGTGGTGGACCCCGTCATGGTGGCCACCAGCGGCGCGCGTCTGCTGCAGGAGGAGGCGCTGCAGACGCTGAAAACCGAGCTGCTGCCCCTGGCCGACGTGGTGACGCCGAACATCCCGGAGGCGGAGATCCTCGCGGATATGTCGATCACCAACGCGGAGGAGATGCGCGCCGCGGCAAAGCAGATCCACGACGCCTACGGCTGCGCCGTGCTGCTGAAGGGCGGGCACCGGGTCAACGACGCCAACGACCTGCTCTACGACGGCGAGACCTTCACCTGGTTTGAGGGCCGCCGCATCGATAATCCCAATACCCATGGCACCGGATGCACCCTCTCCAGCGCCATTGCGGCCAATCTGGCAAAGGGCTTCGAACTGCCGGACGCTGTGCGCCGCAGTAAGGAATACATCTCCGGCGCGCTGGCCGCCATGCTGGATCTGGGGCAGGGAAGCGGCCCCATGAACCATGCCTTCGACCTCCGGGGCGAGTTTGCAAAGGAGGCGCAGTGACATGGAAAAACGCACCTCTTTGTTTGAAAACGGCTTGATCTGGTTCGGCGCCGGCGTCTCCATCGCGGAGATCGTCACAGGCACCTATCTGGCGCCGCTGGGCTTCGGAAAGGGCGTCGCGGCGATCCTGCTGGGACATCTGATCGGCTGCGTGCTGCTGTATCTGGCGGGCCATATGGGCGGCGTCCTTCGGCGCAGCGCCATGGAAACCGCGAAGCTCTCTTTCGGCCAGAAGGGCGCGCTGCTCTTCGCGGTGCTGAACATTCTCCAGCTGGTGGGCTGGACGGGCATTATGATCTACGACGGGGCTCTGGCCGCCGACACCATCTTCGGTGTGGGCCGCTGGGTCTGGTGCCTGGTGATCGGGGCGCTGATTATCCTCTGGATCCTGATCGGCATCCAGAACCTCGGCAAGGTGAACACCGTGAGCATGGCGGCGCTGTTTCTGCTGACCATCGTGCTGAGCGTGGTGGTGTTCCGCGGCGGCGCAGTGCCCTCCGGAGAGAGCATGAGCTTCGGCGCGGCGGTGGAGCTCTCGGTGGCCATGCCACTGAGCTGGCTGCCGCTGATCAGCGATTATACCAGAGAGGCGAAGGAGCCGAAAAAGGCCGCCGCCGTGAGCGCTGTGGTCTACGGCCTCGTGAGCTGCTGGATGTATCTGATCGGCATGGGCGCGGCGATCTTCACCGGCGAATATGATATCGCTCTGGTGATGGTGCGGGCAGGCCTCGGTGTCGCGGGACTTCTGATCATCGTCTTTTCCACGGTCACGACCACGTTCCTGGACGCCTACAGCGCGGGCATTTCTGCCGAGACGGTGTTCCCGAAGGCCTCCGGCAAGTGGATCGCCGTGGCGGCTGCTGTTCTGGGCACCGTCGGGGCCATCGTCTTCCCCATGGACGACATCACGGACTTCCTCTATCTGATCGGCTCGGTCTTCGCGCCCATGGTGGCCATCCAGATTGCGGACTTCTTCTTCCTGCACCGGGACGACACGGAGAAGGTCGTGAGCCTGCGTAATCTGATCCTCTGGGTGATCGGCTTCGTGCTCTACCGGCTGCTGATGCGGGTGGATCTCCCGGTGGGCAACACCCTGCCGGACATGGTCATCACCGCGCTTCTTTGCTGGGCTGTGAATGCCTTCGCGCCAAAGAAAGCGTGAGCGCAAAATCGTCTGTTTTTCTTCGGAAAGACAGGCGATTTTTGTTGTAATATCAATGGTTTGCAGGCTTCTTGATTGTTTCTCGTTCTTTGCGAAAAGTTGTTTTCCACCCCAAGATAGCCCCAAACCTATGTAGTCATTGGAATCTGTGGAATTTTATTAGAGTGATTTATCCGTTTGCTGCCAGGCTCTTTATATATTGCTCCATACGATCCGAGCTTTCTCTTTGCATCCTGTCATTGACGTGGCCATATACATCTAAGGTAAAAGCCGCTGATGCATGATAGGGAAAATTCTTAGAGAACTGTGCGAGTGGAAGGGTGTGAAGATTGCGGAGGCAGAAGTGTGTCCAGACCACCTCCACATGCTAGTGGAGATTCCTCCAAAACTGTCGGTTTCCAGTTTCATGGGGTTTCTGAAAGGTAAAAGCTCAATACTGATCCATGAAAGGCACGGAAATCTCAAATACAAGTACTATACTTATGGCTTATAGATCGTAACAATGTTTAAGGCAACCAATGATACCTGTTCGCTGCCAATCAA
>CACZHW010000036.1 GCA_902781095.1 uncultured Eubacteriales bacterium | reverse complement strand
CTGTCAACCATTTAAACATGAGTGGAAGATCTGTTTCCGTAAAATCTCGGATTGTTATTTCATCTTTTTCTATTTTCACGTAATCCTCCCTGCAAACTGCGATTCTGCGTCATCCCGACAAACTTGAATTTACAAAAGCTTTTCCATACCCACCTTATAGGGCACAAGGCCAAGCTTCTCATAAAACCTCATAGCGCCGGGATTGCAGCTCCATACATTCAGAGTAACATTGTAGCAGCCGCATTGACGCGCATAAGCAAGGATGTGTTCGTAGATCACAGCGCCCACATGATGCCCTCTTGCTGCCTCATCCACGCAGATATCGTCAATGTATAGCGTCAGGATGTCTTTAAGCAATTTCGTATTATCCGGTCTTTGCAGGATACAGAACCCGTGTCCCAGCACACGCTCATCTTCATCGACGCAGACAAATACTGGGGTCTGATCGTTGTTCAGGATCGTCCAAAGTTCATTTTCCGTATACTTTGTCGTCAAATTAAACAGATCAGGTCTTCCATTGTAGTGTGTCAGATTTACCTGCTTCAGCAATTCCATGATGGTAGGAATATCGCTTTCTTTTGCACGTCGGACTGATTTAACCATAGTTTTTCTCCTTAAATCTCAATCGTAAATATTCAGAATTCGCATCTTCGACACGTCGACAAACTCCGAGTTATTGCGCTGACATCTAAACCACAGCCACAACCCGCTGTTATCCAAATCACTAACTCAACCCTGCCGCAAAAACATCTAAACCGGCCACTCAACCCTATGACATCTAAACGGTCTACTCAACCCTACGACCGGAGCGATTGATCTGTTCTGACAGAGCGATTTTTGAGGCCTGATCCGGTTCCTTCCGCTGACGGCCTGATGCCCGAAAAGCCCGGAAATACGGCACTTTTGATGGCCTTATGTGTCTTTCCGTGACATCAATACTGCCGTCTTGACGTGTCCTGAACCCGGCAAAAAGTCAGCCGCGCTGCAAAAGCAGCGCGGCCGGGTTTCTCTTTACGCTTCCGCCTTCCACAGGCCGTGCAGGTTGCAGTACTCGTACGCCGCCACCGGCTCGTCGCCCTCCGTCAGGGCAAAGGACGCCTTGGGCTCGGCGCCCGGTGCGAGCCGCTTGCGCTGCATGCCTTCCTTCGTCTCCAGCGCAATCCAGCGGATGGAGTGCTCCTCGAGCATCGGGTGGGCGACGCTGCCCACCTTCACGGTGACGGTCTGCCCCGCGCGCTCCAGCACGGGCACGTGCTTTTCGCCCGCGCCGTCGCTGGTGTTGGGGACGAGCTCCAGCATCTCCTCACCGCAGCAGCGGGCGTTGCAGACGGCCTTTTCCAGATAGGCGATCATATTGGGGCACTTCTGGCATTTGTAGAATTTCATCGGCAATTCCTCCCTCGGCGCATGCGCCTGATTCTGTCTTCAGTATAGCAGAGGGCGCAAAGGCCCGTCAATCCTCCTGTCCCGGCCCGCCGGCGCAGCGTTTGTCGGCCGCCCGTTTTGATACAAAGAGCTTAAATTTTTGCGCCCCAATTTGTCCATCTGCCTTGCGTGCGCGGGTTGACTATGATAAAATACTGACAGAAATTGTGTCGGTTCAGACACAAGCGAAGATGAAAGGAGCAACCGTTATGAAGAAACTGTTCTCTGTCGTTCTCGCGCTCTGCCTCGTGCTCGCAGCGTCCGGCGCGATGGCCGCCGGCAAGGTCATGCTGTATTCCTCCATGCAGGAAGCGCAGCTGCAGGCTATCGAGCAGGCGTTTGAGGCCAAGTATCCCGACGTGGACATGGAATACTACTATGCCGGCGGCGGCAAGCTGGTCACCAAGATGACCACCGAGGCGCAGGACGGCGGCCAGATCGCTTCCGACCTCGTCTGGCTGGGCGACCCCTCCGACTACGAGGCCTTCAAGGCCAACGGCTGGCTGCAGCCCTATGTCTCCCCCGAGACGGAGCACATCGCCGCCGAGTACATGGATCCGGAAGGCTACTACACCGCCGGCCGTCTGGTGACCATGGGCATCGCGTGGTTCATCGGCGTGGAGGAGGAAGACGCCCCGAAGACCTGGAACGACCTGCTCGATCCCAAGTGGAAGGGCCAGATCATCATGACCGACCCGTCCCAGGCTTCCACCACGAAGTACTGGATGGCCGCCATGATGCAGAGCCCGAAGTACGGCGAGGCCTACTTCAAGGCGCTGAAGGACAACGGCGTGGAGCTGGAGTCCGGCACGACCGCGACCCACAACCGCGTGGCTGACGCCTCCTATCAGGTCGGCATCTGCCTGGACTACGTCTCCGCGAACCTGATCGCCGAGGGTTCCCCCATGGCCTTCCACTACACCACGGAAGACGTCATCACCATGACCAGCCCCATCGCCATGATCAAGGGCTGCGCCAACGAGGAGAACGCCAAGCTGCTCATGGACTTCATCCTCTCCAAGGAAGGACAGGAAGTCCTGGTCGCCAACAACCTGGTCTCCGTGCGTGACGACGTGGAGATGAAGGTCGACACCTCCGCCATCGCCGCCATCAACATGCCGGTGGATTACGCGGACCTGGGCGCGAACCTGCAGACCTATCTCGACACCTTCAACAAGATTTTCGACAAGTAAGCCCCTTTAAGAGGGCATGCGCGGCATGCCCTCTTTTTGTACACCGGCAAGGAGAGAGACAGATGGCAAACGTAAAATTTGAGAACATCACCTTCCGCTACGGGCAGAACACGGTGCTGAACAACTTCTCGCTGGAGGTTGAAAGCGGCAAAATCGTCTGCCTGGTCGGACCTTCCGGCTGCGGAAAGACGACGCTGGTGCGCTCCCTGCTCGGCCTGGGTAAGCCGGAGACCGGCACGATCACCGTGGGCGAGCGCTGCCTCTTCGACGCGAAGCGGCGCATCAATGTGCCTGCGGAGAAGCGCAACATCGGCATCGTCTTCCAGGATTACGCCGTGTGGCCCCACATGACGGTGATTGAGAACGTGTCCTATCCCCTGAAAAAGCAGCGCCGCCCGAAGGAGGAGATCCACCGGCGGGCGATGCACGCCCTGGAGCAGGTGCACATGACGGAATACGCCAACCACCTGCCCAACCAGCTCTCCGGCGGCCAGCAGCAGCGCGTCGCCATCGCCAGGGCCATCGTCGTGGACAGCGACCTGCTGGTCATGGACGAGCCCATCACCAACCTGGACGCCAAGCTCCGCGAGGAGATGCTGCTGGAGATCCGCATGATCCAGAAGCGCCTGGGCGCCACCATCCTCTACATCACGCACGACCAGCAGTCCGCCCTGCAGCTGTGCGACAAAATGGCCATCATGGAGCAGGACGGCACCCTGTGCCAGTACGGCACGGACGAGGAGATCATCCTGCACCCGGCCAACCGCTTTACCTTCGAATTCATCGGCGTTTCCAACTTCCTGCCGGTCGTCGCAGCGGCGGACGGCCCGGCGCTGGACTGCGGGACGCTGTTCCCCTACGCCGGCGAGGTCCCGCCCGAAGCCCTCCGGGGCGGCTTCGAGCTCGGCGTCCGGCCCAACGACGTCGTCTTCGACAAGGATTCCCCCATCCGCGCCAAGGTGGACTCCCGCGTCTTCCTGGGCAGCGAGTACAACTACTTCCTGTCCCTCGGCAACCGGCAGATCCGCGTGCAGCAGAGCATGCTGGACGCCCGGCAGCGGGGCACGGCGGCCGAAGGGGACGAGGTCGGCATCCGCTTCCTCAACACCCGGTTCTATCCCGCAAAGAAAGGGGGCCAGGCAGCATGAGCATGAGAGGACACAGCGGCGTCAGCGCGGAGCTTGCGGCCGTCGACGGACGCCGGCGCATCAACATGGACAAGGTGATGACCGGCATCTGCTTCGTGCTGCTGCTCATCATCGTCGTCATCCCCATCGTGATGATCATCTACAACGCCTTCTTTAACGAGGGCAGGCTGGAAATCGAGATGTTCCGCACGCAGATGACGGACTCCAAGAACCTGGACGCCATGTTCAACACCCTCAAAATCGCCATCGGCGCCACGGTGCTGGGCACGATCATGGGCGTCTTCTACGCCTGGCTGCTGGGCCGCAGCGACATCCCGGCCAAGGGCCTCATGCGGGCGCTGTTCAACATCCCGTACATGTTCCCGCCCTTCCTGGGCGCCATGGCCTGGGACATGATGTTCAACGGCCGCTCCGGCTACATCAACAAATGGCTGGCCTCCGTCTTCCACCTGGAGTCGATGCCCATCAACATCAACTCCGTCTGGGGCATCATCTTCGTGGAGGTCAGCTACTACTTCCCGTTCGTCTTCATGCAGGTCGTCTCCGCGCTAGAGCGCATGGACCCCACGCTGGAGGAATCGGCGCGCATCGCGGGCGCCCGGCAGCACCAGGTCATCTGGAAGATCACCCTGCCGCTGGTGAAGCCCGCCATTTCCGCCGGCGCCCTGCTCATCCTCACGACCTCGCTGGCGCACTTCGGCGTGCCCTCCATCCTGGGCTACGCCAAGGGCATCTACACGCTGCCCACGCGCATCTACGCGGTCATCTACAACTCCGGCGGTTCGTTTGACGGCATCCGTCAGGGCGCGGCGCTCTCCGTCATGCTGGTCATCGTGGTGTCGCTGGCCCTCATCCTGCAGAACCGGATCCTCTCCGCCGGCAGCTACGACATCATCAAGGGCAAGAGCATGCGCCCCACGCTGATCAAGCTGCGCGGCGCCAAGATCCCCCTGTTCCTGCTGGCGATCTTCACCCTCGTTTTGATCGTCATCGTTCCCCTGGTCATGATCGTGCTCATCTCCTTCCTCAAGGCGTACGGCCTGCCGCTGCAGTTCAAGAACTTCACGCTGGCCCAGTACCAGAAGGTGTTCTCCGCCAACGGCACGATCGATTCCATCCGCAACTCGCTCTTCGCCTCCATCACGGCCGGCGTCGTGTGTATGTTCCTGGGCACGCTGGTCGCCTACGTCGTGCAGAAAATCCGGCCCAAGGGCAAGGAAGTGCTGGAGGTCGTCTCCATGCTGCCCTACGCCATCCCCGGCACGGTGCTCTCCATCGGCGTCATCCTGGCGTGGAGCGGGCGCATCTTCGGCATCAACCTCTACAACACCATCTGGATCATCCTCGTGGCCTACCTGGCCCGCTACCTCAGCTTCAGCATGAAGACGAGCTCCGCGGCGCTGCTGCAGGTCCACTCCTCCCTGGAGGAAGCGGCCCGCGTGTGCGGCGCCTCCCATACGGAAGGCCTGGCGGACATCACCCTGCCGCTCATCCGGCCCGCGATGGTCTCCGGCTTCTTCCTCATCTTCCTGCCGGCCATGCGCGAGGTCACGACCTCCATCCTGCTCTACGGCCCCTACACGAGGACGCTGGGCGTGCAGATCTACTCCCTGCGCGACGCGGGCATGATCCCGCAGGCTGCCGCGCTGGCGACGGTCGCCATCGGCATCATCATCGTCCTCAACACCATCGTGACCCACGTCACGAAGGACAGGAAGGGGGTCTAAGCCGTGGCTGACCAGATCATTCTCCGCAACGTCACCAAGAAATTCACCACCAAGACGTTGGGCGACATCGTCGCCGTGGACAACTTCAACCTGCAGGTTCACGAGGGCGAGTGCTTCTCCTTCCTGGGCCCATCCGGCTGCGGCAAATCCACGACGCTGCGCATGATCGCCGGCTTCGAGGACCTGACCGAGGGCGAAATCGAGCTGTGCGGCCGGCTGGTTTCCAGCAGCAGGAAGAACCTCTACGTGCCGCCGGAAGAACGCGGCCTGGGCATGGTCTTCCAGGCGTTCGCCGTCTGGCCGCACATGAACGTGTTTGAGAACGTCGCCTTCCCGCTGCGCATCGCCAAGGTGAACAAGACGGACATCGACCGCCGCGTCGCCGAGGCGCTGCACCACACGAGCCTCACGGGGCTGGAAAAGACCTTCCCCGGCGACCTCTCCGGCGGCCAGCAGCAGCGCATCGCGCTGGCGCGCGCCATCGTCACCAACCCCAAGGTCATGCTGCTGGACGAGCCCCTGTCCAACCTGGACCCGAAGCTGCGCGAGACCATGCGCTTCGAAATCAAGGCCCTGCAGCGCAAGTTCAACTTCACCATCATCTTCGTCACGCACGACCAGAGCGAGGCCATGGCCATTTCCGACCGCATGATGGTCTGCGACATGGGCCGCATCATGCAGATCGACACCCCGGAGAACCTGTACAACAAGCCGTGCAACCGCTTCGTCCACAACTTCCTGGGCGAGAGCACCTTCATCCGCGTCGTCGTGAAGGACGGCCGCGCCTACCCCGCCGGCCACATGGACCAGGCGCTGGACGTCGCGGTGCCGAAGGACGCCGCGGACGAGATGGTCGTGGCGACCCGCCCCAACGAGATCGCGCTGACCGGCCCGTGCGAAGGCGGCTTCGCCTCCCGCATCGAAAAGCGCATCTTCCTCACCGACCGCACGGAATACCTGATCCCCGTCGGCGACCAGCTGCTCAAGGTGCAGACGCCGCACCGCATTACCTTCTCGGAGGGCGAGGCCTGCTGCGTGCACTTTACGGAGCCCATGTGGTACCCGGCCGACGACGAAGAGGCCGAGAAGGAGCGCGCGAGGCGCCAGCTGGTGTGACGCAGCGCATGCGCCTCCGCAGCCCGTCTTCTCCCGGCTGCCTGTATTTGGCGGCAGCTGGATCCATTCATCCCGGCACCGTCCGATTCGCAAGACACAATAGGGGGTTCTTTCATGAAAAGACGCAATCTCATCCTTCTGGCGCTCGCCCTGATGCTCACCGGCATGCTGGCCTGCGCCGGCGCCCTGGCGGACGAGGTCATGTACGTCCGCACCAACAACGGCGGCCACCTGAACGTCCGCGCGCTGCCCATGGTTGATGGCGACATCGTCGGGCGGCTGAGCTACGGCGACAAAGTCATCGTATACGGCCACTACGACGATTACGTGGAGATCAAGGCGGTCAACAACAACATGTGGGGATACGTCGCCAAGCGGTATCTCTCCTCCAGAAAGCCCGCCCCCATCCCCAGCGGCGGCGGTTCCTCCGGGGATGGCGACGCTTCTGCCGCAATCAGCAGCATGAACTACCAGTTCCGTTCCATGCAGCCGGTCGGCGCCTATACCGTCTACGTGCGTCCCTCCCGCCCCGGCGGATTCGTCAACCTCCGCTGGGCGCCCAGCATGGAGGCTGAAGTGCAGCAGCGCTGCTACGCCAATTACGAGCTGGAAGTGATGGCCGTGGGCAACAGCTGGTACCAGGTCCGCGACGTCCGCACCGGAAGCGTCGGCTTTATCATGAAGAGCTTTGTCCAGTAAGACGGCCTGCCTCTTCCCGTCAGCAAAAGAAAGGAAACCCGACATGAAAAAAATTGCCTTATGGATTCTGGCTGCACTGATGCTCTGCACCGCAGCAGCCTTTGCGGAAGAAGCGGCGCCGCAGCCCACCACCCTCCCCGCCGTCGACGGCTACGAGGTTACCGCCGTCATCCCGGACGGCTACACCCTGAACACCTACGAGCTGGAGCTGGGCGTCCTCTTCGCGCTGGTTCCCGACGACCCGGCCCGCGCCAACGTCGTCATGACCGTCACCCACAGCGAGGAGATGGACGGCCTCACGCTGAACGGCGAACTGACCGAAGAACAGGAGGCGCAGCTGCGTGCCTCCCTGCTGGGCGACGCCGTCAACCCGGAGATTTCCTACCGTGAAACCGCCCACGGCACCCACCTCATCCTGGTCCACGAGCAGTCCGAGGCGGACGAGTACCTCGTCATCCTGACGCTGTGGAACGGCTACATCATCGAGACCGACGTCTTCCCCGGCGAGGGCACGAACGAGCTGACCGACGAACAGATCGATACCGCCATCCAGTTCATCAGCGACTTCTTTATCTTTGAAAAAGCCGGGGAATAAGCCCCGGTCACGCCGCAAATCAAACGGGAGCAGCCGGCTGTCCGGCTGCTCCCCTGTATTTTGGCTATATGGTTATTTCCGTACCGCTTCCAGCACGGCCGCGGCCATTTCCGCCTTGCCGCACTCCGCGCTGTGGCGCACCGGCAGCTGCGGCAGCAGCCGGATGGCGTCCGGCTCGCTCAGTCCGCTGAGCTGCTGCAGCGCCGCGCAGCAGGCGAAATCGTCCCTGCCCGCAGCCGCTTCGCGCCCCGCCACGGCTGCGAGCACCGCCGGGCCGAACTTGTAGGGGCTGGCCGTGGAGACCACGACCGTGCGCCGGGCGTCGCCCGTCTCTTCCCGGTACTTGCGCAGCACGGCGGAGGCCACCGCCGTATGCGTGTCCATGAGATACCCCTGCTCCTTCCACATGCGGGCGATCTCCGCGAACACCTCGTCCTCGTCCGCGAAATCCGCGGCGTAGCGCTGCTGCAGCGCCTCCAGCACGGCGGGCTCCACCGCGTAGCGGCCATCGTCCTTCAGGGCCGTCATCAGCGCGGCGGTCTTCCGTGCGTCGCAGCCCTCCAGGTCGTAGAGCAGCCGCTCCAAGTTGGAGGAGATGAGGATGTCCATGGACGGCGATGTCGTCTTGAGGAACGCCCTGTCCGAAATGTCGTAGACGCCGGTGCGGATGAAGTCCGTCAGCACGTTGTTGCTGTTGCTGGCGCAGATGAGCTTTCCCACGGGCAGGCCCGCTTTCTTCGCGTAATCCGCCGCGAGGATGTCGCCGAAGTTGCCCGTCGGCACGCAGAAGTTGACCGCCTCGCCGGGGGCGATCAGGCCCCTGCCCAGCAAATCGGCATAAGCGGAGAAGTAGTAGACGATCTGCGGCGCCAGCCGACCGAAGTTGATGGAGTTGGCGGAGGAGAGCACGCGGCCCTGCCGGTCCATCTCCCGCGCGAAATTCGCGTCGCCGAAGATCCGCTTGACGCCGCTCTGTGCGTCGTCGAAGTTGCCGCGCACGGCGATGACGTGGGTGTTGCTCCCGCCCGTCGTCACCATCTGCAGCTTCTGGGCGCGGCTCACGCCGTCCCTGGGATAGAAGACGCAGCAGCGCGTCCCCGGCACGTCCAGAAAGCCTTCCAGTGCAGCCTTTCCCGTGTCGCCGCTGGTCGCCACCAGGATGAAGATCTCCCGGTGCTCCCCGTTCTTCTCCGCGCTTTTGACCAGCAGGCGGGGCAGCAGCTGCAGCGCCATGTCCTTGAAGGCGAGCGTCGGCCCGTGCCACAGCTCCAGCGCGTGCGTATTTTCACCGCAGTCCACTAGCTTCGCAATCTCCGGACAGTCGAAGCCCGCGCCGTAAGCGCCGTGCACGGTCTGCTGCAGTTCCTCCCGGCTGAAATCGGGGAGGAAGCGGGAGAGCACGAAACAGGCCCGCGCCTCGTAGTCCATCCCGGCGAGGCTTGCAATCTCATCCTGCGTAAAGGCCGGGAAGCTTTCCGGCACGTACAGGCCGCCGTCCGGCGCCAGGCCGCGGAGGATCGCCATGGAGGGGGTCACCGCGGCAGCTCCGCGGGTAGAGCGCATCATCATCATAAGCTTTCTGCCTTTCTTTCAGCGGTAAAGGGGCATCGCGTTCGATGCCCCTCATTATACTGACGACGGCTTTTCCGGTCAAGGTTCCCCGTAAAGCGCCCACGCCTCCGTCAGAAAATCCGCGGCGTCCGGCGCGCTCTCCCCCTCTGCCGCCTCCGTACCCAGCTCCGCATGCGCGCTGAGCAGCAGCTTCGCCTCCTCCGTCCAACTCTCCATCGCCTCCCGGTAGGCGGGCAGCACTTCGTCCCGTCCGGGGAGATTCGCCGCCTCCCCTCCCGGCATCGCAAAGGACGCAAAACGCCTGTCCTCCACCGTCACGCCCATGCCGTCCTGCAGCCAGAAGACGGTGTAGGCATAATCCGCTTCGCCCATGATGCCGTAAAAACTGCAGTACAGCAGGTAATCCTGTCCGTCCCGGCGCACCAGCATCAGCGTCCCGTTCGCCACGTGCGCCCCGTTGACGCCGCGGCTGACGAATGCCGGGCTCTCATGAAACCCGCCGTCCGGCTTCCCCGGAAAGACCTTGATAAAGCCCAGCGACAGCCCGTCCACCAGCTCTGCGGCGCTCTTTCCCTCCTCGTCCGGGGCGATGCTCACCTCGATCCGGTCCGGGATGCCGTCGTGATTCAGGTCTGCAGAGAGTACGGCGGCGACGCGCTCTGCCCAGGGCTCCTGTGAATCCTCGGGCTGCCACAGGGGATAGTGGAGCCCCTGCGCGCCCAGCTGGCCGAAAGACAGCGGCGCGCCCAGGTTTTCACCCACGCCGAAACAGCTCCCGCACCGTCGGTAACCGGCGTACTCCGAGAGCGCGAACTGCGCCGCGGAGAATTCCACCATCTTCTCCGGCTCCCCGCCTGCCGGGCAGTGCCGGGCCATGTGGTAGAGCCGGCCCGCGCCGGGGTTCACAAACACCGTCCGCTCCGCAGCCAGCGCTGTGCAGGCCGCAGATGCAAGCAGCAGCGCCAGAATCGCCAGAATTCTTCTCATCCTGATTTCCCCTCGTTTCTTTTCTCTAAGCTCTAAGACGCCGGTCGCGCAGCTTTTATCCTCTCTGTTTTTCGTTTACCACGAAGATTCTACCACGCCGGGCTTCCAGGGTAAAGCTTTACGATTTGCCATACGGCCCAAAAACTGATATACTGACGGGGTTATGAAAACAACGCGAAGCGCGCTGCCGGAATAGCGCCGGAAAGGACCTTATGAAGAGGCTGATCACCGTTCTCGCCCTGCTGCTCGCCCTGGCCTGCGGCAGTTTCGCCCTGGCGGAGGATTTCCAGACCGCCAAACAGGCCAACCTGCGCCGCAAGCCGGACAAGGCCTCCGTCGTCGTCGACCGGCTGGATCCGCATACGCGCGTGGAGATCCTGGATAACCTGGAGTCCGGCTGGGAGGAGTATACGCACGTACGCGTCCTGCGCAGCGGCAGGGAGGGCTACATCCTCTCCGATCTGCTGGAGCCCGTGCCCACGCCCACGCCCAGCCCCACGCCCACGCCGGTGCCTACGCCCAGCCCCACGCCGACCGCTACGCCCGTGCCGACCCCGACCCCCACGCCGGAGCCGACCCCCGTGCCCTGGCCGGCAGAGGAGAAGAGCGATTACCGCACGACCAAGCAGGCCAACCTGCGCCGCAAGCCGGACAGGGCCAGCGTCCTGCTTGAGGACATGGCGCGCGGCACGCCCGTTCGGATGCTCGGCACCATTGAGGCCGACGGCGACACCTGGGCCTATGTGCGCACGCGCCGCTTCTCCCGCGAGGGCTACGTCCTGCTGGAGCTGCTGGAGCCCGTTCCGGAGCGCGTGGAGGAGACCGCGAAGCCGGAAGCCGAGAATCCCGGCGGCCCCGTCGCCGTGCCGACGCTGCCGCCGCGCGAACTGCTCCCCGGCGAAACCGCCTTCGAACAGGAGCATCTCTACCGCGTCCTCATGCAGATCAACATCCGCGAAACGCCGGACGGCGCCCTGCTCGACCGCGTCGCGGCCGGGACGCACCTGCGCGCGGACACCTCCGTCACCTCCGAAACCGGCGCCCTGTGGGTGCACGTGCTTGCCGGCGACCACAACCTGAACGGCTACGTGCAGGCGGATCTCCTCAAGCAGATCCGCCCGGTCGTCCCCGAGGAAGTCGGCGAGGAGGCCGTGCGCGAAAAGTATCCCATCATCTCCCTGGATCCGGTGTCGGACATCAAGCGCGACATTCCCTTCACCTACACGGACGAGGAGCTCGCGCGCTATCACACGGTCAGCGTCAATGACCGCGCGGACATCGTGGAAGACATCCGCGCGCGCCTCTACGAGCTCGGCTACTTCCGCAAGCAAAACCCCGGCAAGGTCTATACTCAGTCCACGGCTGACGTCATCAGCAACTTCCAGCGCGACTGCGGCCTCGACCCCACCGGAGAGGCCACGCCCTACACCCAGGCGCTGCTCTTCGACGAGCGCATGGCCGCCATCGCCAAGGAATTCGCGCCCGTCCGGTTGGAATACCTGAACAACCGGGAACAGCCCATCTACATCCAGCGCTGCGAGGTCGGTTCCTGGGACTACTACGGCGCCATCCAGATCTGCGTCAAGAACCAGACGGCCTCCCGGCTCACCGCCTTCGGCCTCACCGTCATCCCCTACCTGTCGGGCGGCAGCCTGGCCGATCCTGCCGAAACCTTCGCGCAGGAAGCGATCAAGGATTACCACGTGCGCAACATCTCCGTGCCCGCGGGCTACGGCTACTCCGACTTTGAAATCGAAGAGAACGCCGACTGGGAATACACCTATCCCCACTACTTCACCGTCAGCCGGAAGATCTACTTCTCCGGCGCGCAGGTCGCGGTCAAATGGTATCGCGTCGGCGGCAAGACCACCTATGTGGACGACGACCAGCTCGTCTACTTCCCCGCCGGAAAGCTCTCCAATTCCCTGCGCATCCACACCCTGCCCATCAAGGTGACGGCAGAAGAGCATCAGGAAGCCGCGAAGTGGGACCTGGGCGTCGTCGCCCACTACATCAATCCCGTATGGCAGGAGCACTACAGCCTGCCCCAGGGCGCCTATATCGCCAGTGTGGACGGCAATTCCCCCGCCGCGGACGCGGGCCTGCGCGAAGGCGACGTCATCGTCGGCATCGGGGACCAGACCATCCTCGGCGCGGCGACGCTGCGCAAGGCGCGCGGACAGATCAAGGCCGGCGAGAGCGCGGTCTGCGTCTACTGGCGCGAAGGCACGTACTACACCACCGAGATCATCCGCCCCAAAGCCAGCAGCGCACTCAAATAATCCGCAAAACGGCACCGGGCCGCCTCGCTTGAGACGGCCCGGTGTTTTTTACTTGTCTGCCGCTTTCCAGCAGAAAGCGGGATTGGCTTCCTCCGCTTCGTCCAGCACGCGGCGAAGGCGCGGCCAGTACGCTTCCATTTCCGGGGAAAACCGCTCCGGCAGCAGCAGCGTCAGCCGCACAGGCTCTGCCTCCTCCGTCAGGATGTCGTAGAGCGCGTCCAGGTTTTCCCCGTAATACGCGGGCGCGCGCAGCACGTACCCCAGATAGACCTGCAGCGCGGCAGGCGAGGCGATGTGCCTGAGATCCGCCGTGATTTCCCGCATGCTCATTCCCCCTTCACCTCCGTAAAGCTCTTGTGTTTGTCGCGCGTGAGGTAGTAGAGCCCGTCGTTCGACCAGACGAGCCGGTTCTTGCCGCGCCGTCCGTCCTTGCCGACGTCCACGTCGCACTCGCGCCACTCGCGGCCCTCGGCCGCAGGCAGCAGGCCCTCGCGGTTGCCGAAGACGCCGCCGCCGATGGTGAACTCCGGCGCGACCTCGCCCATGTTGTCCCGCTTGGAGGAGAAGCCCAGCTCCTTCGCCTCGTCCAGTGTGATGTAGTTGGGGGGCAGCTCGCCGTAGGCCATCAGGTAGGCCGCGACATCCTGCCATGCGGTGTAGCTCTCGCCGTAGTTCACCTTCGCGCCCGTCACCAGCGCACGCTTTTTCTGCTCTTTCGGCACGGCCGTCGCCGCAGCCTTCCCCTGCTCTTTCGGCGCGACCGTCGCTGCAGCCTGTCCCGGGAAGACGACCGTCACTTCCTCAAAGTTCCGGTAGTGGTTGGCCGAATAGTAGATGAGCCCGTCGCTCGAAAAGCAGATGCGCTTGCCGCCGCGGTATCCGCCCTCGTAGTCGATGTCGCATTCCGTCCACCGGCGGCCCTTCGCGTCGGGGAGGTTGCCCTCGTAATTGCCGAACCGGTCCCCGCCGATGGAGCATCCTTCCGCCACCTGCCAGAGGTTTCCCCGCCTGTTGTCCCAGCCGAGGTTCTGCGCCTCGCGCTTGGTCAGATAGTTGCCGGGCAGGCCGCCGTAGGTCGCCAGGTAAACGGAGACCTCCTCCATCGTGGAGTACCAGCCGTCCTTCGTCACCGGATAGCGCGAAGCGTCCACTGTCAGCGCCAGCGCCGCCGCCGCGCACACGGTGAGAAGCAGCCAAAGTGCCAGCGCCGCCGCGCCCTTTCTCAGCCGCATGGTCCATCATCCTTTCTCCGGCGCTCTCCGGCCGGCCCGCATTGGTTTCATGATCAGAATTATACCGCGGCCGGCAGGCGGATGCAAGGACGTCCGCTGGCGGCAGCCGCCAACTCATGATAAAATGGGTACAGACGCGTCTTGAAGGGGGAGAACACGCCGGCATCGTCCTGCCCGGCATGGCCGCCGGCGAGGCTGCGAAGAAGGAAAGCCTCACCGCGGACGTCGTGGTCGTCGGCGGCGGTATCGCCGGCATGGCCGCGGCCCTGACGGCTGCGGAGCAGGGCGCTCAGGTCATCCTCGTCGAAAAGCAGGCGATGCTGGGCGGCTCCGGCAACCTGACGGCCGCCGGCTTCTACGCGACCGAGACCGACAAGGTTCCCGCTTCCGTCGAAGACCACGAGGAGATGTACAACCACATCCTCGAGATGATCGACGAGGGCGGCGATCTGGAGAACGTCGAAAAGGACCGCATCCGCCATCTGGTCGACGAAGGTCCGGCGCTCGTCGCCCGCCTGGAAGGCTACGGCATGGAGTTCGCGACCACCGATTTCCAGATCAAGGACGCGAAGCAGCACTACCACCTGCTCGCCGACGGTTCCAACGGCCCCGGACAGGTCAAGATCCTCTCCGAGCAGCTGCAGAAGGCGGGCGTGAACGTCCTGCTGAACACCAAGTGCATCGCGCTGAACCAAAGCGAGGGCAAGATGTGCGGCATCACGGCCGAGCAGGCCGACGGCGTCTTTGACATCAACGCCGGTGCCGTCGTCATCGCCGCCGGCGGCTACGCGCACAACCCGGACATGATCATGCGCCTGCAGCCGGAGACCCTGTTCTCCTACTCCTGCGCCAACGCGGGGGCGACGGGCGAGGTGCTGCAGATGGCCGCGAACCTCGGCGCCGCGTGGTACAAGCATCAGTACATGCTCACCTGCGGCTTCACCTCCGATCCGGCCAACCCCTCCCTCTCCATGGTCTGCTATCCCCCGTACGCTTCCATGCCGCTCGTCGACCAGACCGGCAAGCGCTTCGAGAACGAGTTCCTGCTCTGGACGCTGAACAGCGAGATGACCAAGAACGTCCGCAACGCGCCGTTCTACGGCATCTATGACGCCAACTTCCTGAAAGGCACCGCTGCCGAGTTCAAGTACGCTTCCATCGAGGAAGCCATCGCCAACGGCAGCAACTGGGTCTTCAAGGCCGATACGCTCGACGAGCTCGCGGCCATGATCAACGTGGACGCGGAAACCTTCAAGGAGACGATTGCCCGCTACAACTCCGTCAAGGGGACGAGCGACCCCGAGCCGGACTTCGGCGTGCCGAACGAGCAGCTCTCCTTCGTGGAAGAAGGCCCGTTCTACGCCGTGCTGATGGTCAGCCTGAACGCGGGCACCATGGGCGGCATCAAGACCCAGATCACCGGCGAGGTGCTGGATATCCACGGCGAGGTCATCCCCGGCCTGTACGCTGCCGGTGAATCCTCCAACGGCGGCATCTACGACCGCGGCTACATCTCCGGCACCAGCGTGCTCAACTGCTACATCGCGGGCACGGACGCCGGCACCAGCGCGGCTGCCTATGCCGCTGCGGGCAAGTAATTCCCCGGACGTTTTCACGGACCGGCCCTGCTTTGCGGGGCCGGTCAGACCATCAACAAAGTCTCACATCCAACAAGGATGTGAGATTTTTTGCAAAAGCCAAAAGAAACCAAAAGGAAAAGAGGCAAGGGTTGTCGAATAT
>CACZHW010000035.1 GCA_902781095.1 uncultured Eubacteriales bacterium | reverse complement strand
CTCTGTCACGCTACAAACTCAATTTTGATATACTGCGATTGTAGTGTACAGGGAATTGCATTTACATAATGCTATGTAGCCTCTCCAAAATCATTGCAACCGTTGTAGTCCCTCGAGGAGATTGCAACGGCTGCATGTACAAGACTTGAACCGAGTTCCATTGATATCAGCTTACGACTTCTTGGCCACCCCACTATCTAATTATTATTAGAAAAGTGGGGCTTTTTTATACCCCACTTTCGGCCTACTACCCTTTGTTTTACCCTTTACAGATTTTTATTCGGCATTTTTCAGCCCCTCAATGTAGCGCTGCATTCGTGCGGCGCTTTCTTTTCATATCTGCTCACCGACACGGCTGCAAGCATCCAGCATAAAGGCTGCAGTAATCCTTGTACTCGCTCCACTGAGGACTACAAGTGCAATAGTTAAGACTGCTGACACCGAAAGTACGAGGTGCATCGGTTTATTCTACAATAGCCGGTTCATCCGCCAGTCTGTAATCGCCGTTGTTGATGATCTGCAGCCTCAAATCTGCTCGTTTTGTTTTTTGCAGGCACAATCTGACGTTCGGCATATCACTGAAGTCGACGAACCGGATAGCTCTTTCTCTTTCAACACCTGTCTTGATCCGCCTGTCGATCAGATTGGTCCTTAAAAGCTGTTCATCTGCCGTAAGGGAAATCGTGTAATCGGCATAACTTGAAAGATCCCGCCAGCCCTCCTCATCAAGCAGCAAATAATTGCCCTCGAGGAAAACGATCTTGCTGTTCACCTGTAGCGCGTCATCTACCGGATTATGCAGCAACCGATCATAGACGGGCCAACTGCAGATCTCCCCGGAAGCCACCCTTTCTATGCTTTCTTTGAGTCGCTGCAGATCAAAGGTGACCGGCGCGCCTTTAATCTCCACAAGCGGGATCCTTTTTCCATCGCGCTGAATAAAATGGCTAAGAAGGTATTCCTGTCTTCTGTGAAATCCATCCATGCCGATCACTTGTATAGGTTCTACCTCTTCATCCGTGCTCGACATCTTTTCAAGAAAACTGCAAAGCGTGGTTTTCCCGCTGCCTGGAGGCGCAGCCATCATTACAAGTATCCGTTTCTCCTTCTCCCGCTGTAGCGCGGTCAGTCTGCGAAGCAACGGAAGAAAAATCTCATTGACCGCCCTTTCGCTGTAAGACGCGGCGACATCAATACCGTTGATTGAAACCCGGAAATTGGCCGTTTCCTCCATGTAAGCCATTGGGTTACTCCTTCCAGCCATCTATGGTGTATTCCAGATGTTGGCTCTCCTCGCAAACGACTCTGCGGTTTAGTGTAAGCTCTGTCTTTTTGTCTCTGTTTTCCGCACAGCGTGTAAAGTGACCGTCAAAACACCAATCACGAGGCACTCCAATAAACCCCTCATATACGCGATCTTCTTTCTTGTCCAGAATCAAATACTGATCCCGGAAAAAATGGTAGACGATTGGTCCATCCTGAGGCGTATTCTCCGGTATCGTAGCTTTAATATACAGAAGAATATCTTCTGAAAGCGCATTGACAAGCGTCATCGGCTTTTGAGCTGTGATGCCGTTCTTCTGATAGCATATCACTGTGCTCCCAGCAGCATGGGGATGAACCTCTCCTGTGCTGTCAATGTCAGCCAGCCCTGCTGTATCCCGATAACACGCATCCATATCGCTGAGGATTACGCCGTTATCATAGGTGACCAAAGTGTTGAGCACCGTTATATGACCGGAGACCGCAGCATTATCTCTTGAGAGGATTTCCGCTGAAACCGGCTTCGCAGGCTTTCCAAAGAACCACTTCATCATCTGCTCAAAACGAGGGCCAAAGTATTCCCCGGAGTGTCTTGCTCCTGGCTGCATGTAAAAGGCGAAGTCCTTTCCATCGTGGTATCCCAGCCCTAAGAATAGTTTTACGAGAGCGCGGATATTGTCAACGTAATATGCCTCCGCGCCGCCGCAGTCCAGCCAGACCCGTTGATCTTCCTTTTTCATGCTGTTATAAAACTCATCCGTTTCCCAGTGGATTGCCGGTGATTGCAGACCCACTAGACCAAAGACATCGCTTTTGTATACGCTCATACGCAGTGACACCAGTCCGCCCATTGAGGAGCCAGTGATCATGGTGTGTTCCCGTCCGGGAAGCGTGCGGTAATGCGCATCAATATAGGGTTTTATCTCATCTGTGATAAACTGCTGGTAAGCAAAGCCCATTCCTTCGCCATCGAAGGAATTGCAGGGAATGTATCCTCTTCGACCCATACGCCGGGCTTTTACAGGCGTAGAGTGACTCATTTCCCTTCTCCTGTTGGCCTCGTCGCAGTCCACCCCCACCAGGATCACAGGCGTAATCTCTCCCGCGGCGATCAGGTCATCTGTGATACGGTCTAACTGATAGACCGCCGGCACCGACCGGCTTAACGCCTTTCCTTCTTCACAGCCAAAGACCCACTGCCCGTCATGCATATAAACAACGGGATAAGCGCGATCCGTTTCTTCCTCATAGCGCGGAGGCAAGTAAACGCGGAAACATCTGTCAGCAGCCTGCAGCGCATCGGATGTAAAATTGCGAATAGCCTCCACATGTCCGTTAAGCATCTGGTACCTCCTTTGAAATGCATGCTACCGGTCTTTTTCTACTTTTCCAGCAAGAAAGCCGGGCTGTGCTTCGTCTGCAACAGCCCGGCCCTTATTGCCGCCGTGCCTAACAGCAACGAGCTACATTAATCAAAATACGCGGGGCCAAAGAAATCGTAATTGACGACCTTCATGTAATTCTGCAAATGCGTGTTCTTGAGGGCGTAAACACCAGTCTCAAACACAGGCATCACCCAGCAGTATTCCATCATTTCGTCCATGATATCTTGCATAATGGCATAGCGCTCATCAAAGTCGAAGGTCTGTTTAAGCTGCAGAAGCAGTTCCTTTACCTTGGCAGTGTCGGGATCTGCTGCATTTTTAGACTTATTGCGACCGCCCATAACACCCTTATCCGGGTCAAAATGCGTACCGAAGGGAGAAACGATAGGATCGCCGTTGATATTGACCATGCCGAAGTTCAAGTCGTAATCATTGCCATTTTCCTGCATATCTGCAGCAGTCGCTTCGTCATAGGTCTTGATGTCAAGCGTAACGCCAACCTTCGCCAGCTGATTCTGAACAACCTCCGCGATGGAGGAATACATGGGGCTGCAGATTACGCGCAGCGTCAAACCGTCTCCGTAACCCGCTTCAGCAAGCATTTCCTTGGCTTTCTCAGGATCATACGGATAGCGGGGATTCTTATCGTATTCCGCATTATAACCGAATACACCGGAGGGCAGCAGGCTGTAGCTGGGAGCGGTCATGCCTGCACCGAAAACAGCGGCAGCATCCTCGTGATTGATGGCATAGGAGATAGCCTGACGCACCTGCTTGTTCTTCATCGCCTCATTTTCGGAATTGTAGTTGAAATTGATGAAGTAGATCGCCACCTGGCCGCCGTTTACCACCTCAATCCCTTCCGGTTTGGTGGTGATCGCATCCAGCACGTCCGCAGGAAGAGGATCCATAGCCACATCGATACCGCCTGTCAGCAGTTCAATATACTGAACGGCCTTCTCAGTGATGATGCGCACGATGATGTTTTTGATGGGCGGCTGATACTTCCAATAATTCTCATTTGCGACAAGCTCGATCCTGTCACCGGCAACCCAGTTTTTGAATTTATACGGGCCGGAGCCAATAGGCGCGCGAGCATAAGCATCGCCCATTTCTTCACAGGCATCCTTAGGGATTAAACTGACCTTCACCAGGCAATCCAGCAGTGCACTGTACTTATAATTGAGGCCGACGTGTACCGTATAGTCATCTACGATCGTTACATCATCAAAGTTGATGTAGTCCATGGTCTTGCCCAAAGAATTATTCCGCAGATACTCAAATGTGTACTGCAGGTCTTTGGATGTGGCCGGCGTACCGTTGTGGAATACGATGTCTTTACGCAGCGTCAGGGAGATGCCCATGTAATCCTCATCGAATGCATACGATTCAACAGCATTGCAAACGATGTTCTCACTCTTTTCCTGGTAGTTGAAAAGCTGATCAAATACCTGAACATAAATGCGCTTCAGGGTAGCGCTGTCGGTATAGAAGGGATTCAGCGACGCCACGTCAGATTGCATGGCAATAACCAATGTGTCCTTCGTGGAGGAAGGGAGCGACTCTGCCGCTGCACTGATGCCCAGCAGCATCACGAGTACCATAAGAACGCAAAGGACTCTTTTCATGTGATATACCTCCTTTTTTTATAAATGGTGCTTATAGCCCATTTATCTCCTTAACAAAGTGGCATGCCGCGCAATGGCCGCCAGTCACTTCCGTCAGTGCCGGATCTTCATGGAAACACCGTTCTTTGGCATAGATACAGCGCGATGCAAAGCGGCAGCCATGTTTTGGATTAATCGGACTGGTGATTTCACCACGCAGTATAATACGCTCCGTTTTATGATCAATATCCGGAACGGGTACCGCTGAAAGAAGCGCCTGCGTATAGGGGTGCAGCGGGCTTGCAAAGATATCCTCACTGTTTGCCGTTTCAACCACCTGTCCCAGATACATGACCAGTATGTTGTCGGAAACATGGCGTACCACCGACATATCGTGTGTAATAAAGATATAGGTGAGCCCAAGGCTTTCCTGCAACTCCAGCATGAGGTTGATGATCTGCGCCTGTATCGAGACATCCAATGCTGAAACCGGCTCATCACAAACCACAAATTCCGGTCTCAGAATAAGCGCTCTGGCAATCCCGACCCTCTGGCGTCGACCGCCATCCAATTCATGAGGATAGGCGTTGCGGATCCGCGGCGAAATGCCGACTAGATCCATCATCTCCGCCACTTTTTCGGATATTTCTCTGTCTGAGCCCAGGTGAAATACCCTGAGCGGCTCCGCAATCGTCTGAGAAACGGTTTTACGCGGATCGATGGATGCAAAGGGATCCTGGAAGATCATCTGCATCCGCTTGCACAGTTCCCGCCTCTTTGCGTCTGAGATATTGGAAATATCCTCTCCGTCAAAGATGATTTTGCCGCTGGTATTGTCGATCAGGTGCAGCAGCAATCTGCCCAGCGTGCTCTTCCCGCATCCGCTTTCCCCTACGACACCCAACGTCTGCCGTTGTGAGATGGTAAAGGATAAATCATCCACGGCATGCAACAGGCCGCGGGGAGTCTCAAAGTACTTTTTTAGATGTTCAACCCGCAGCAATTCCATGTTGTTCCTCCTCCGCCGCACGCCAGCAGCGCACATAGTGTTCTCCTTCCACCGGGAGGAGCTCCGGATGCTCCGCCATGCATTTTTCGCATGCATATCCGCATCGCGGGGCGAACGGGCAGCCCGCCGGCAGATTCGACGGATCGGGCATAGCCCCCGGAATAGGCTTCAGCTTTGTCTTCTCCCCCGTGACGGATGGAAGGGAATTGAAAAGCCCCTGGGTATACGGATGACTCCTGTTCTTAAAGATATCCCGGGCTGTACCGATTTCAACAACTTCTCCCGCATAGATGATTGCCACCCGGTTGCACATCTCTGCTACAACGCCTAAATCATGCGTGATCAAAAGCATGGACGTATTCATTTCGCCCTTCAGCTTGTTCATCAGCTCCAGGATCTGCGCCTGAATGGTCACGTCCAGGGCTGTGGTGGGTTCATCTGCAATCAGCAGTTCAGGAGAACAAGCCAGTGCTATTGCGATGACGATGCGCTGTTTCATGCCCCCGGAAAACTGGTGCGGGTATTCGTCGATGCGTTCACCGGGAATCCCCACCGTTTCCAGCATCTGAACCGCTTTCTGCCGGATTTCCTCCTTCCCCGCACCGGGCTGATGCAGCTTTAGGACTTCCTCAATCTGCTCGCCCACGGTATCCACCGGGTTCAATGCCGTCATAGGATCCTGGAAGATCATGGAAATCTTATCTCCCCGGATCTTTCGCATCTCCTTTTTCTTTTTCCTCAGCAGGTCCTCGCCCTTAAAGAAGATGCTGCCTTGGGTAATCCGCCCCGGCGGGTTCGGCACAATGCCCATGATGCCGCGTGCAATCGTGGTTTTCCCAGCGCCGGTTTCCCCTACCAGTCCGAGTGTTTCTCCCTTCTGAAGATCGAGCGAAAGGTTATTCACTGCCCTGCAGCAGCCCATGTCCCGGGTTACATACTGGATCGATAAATCTCGGATGGAAAGCAAAGCTTCTGTTTGAACCATGTTTTTGCCCTCCTCAATTCTTAAGACGCGGATCAAGCGCATCCCTCAGCGCATCCCCGATCACATTCAGAGAGATTACACTGAGTACGATGGCAATGCCCGGGCAGGTAACCATGTACATGCTGCGCATCATATAGTTGCGCGCCTGGCTTAGCATCGTACCCCACTCAGGCGTAGGCGGTTGTACACCCAAGCCAAGGAAACTGAGGCCAGCGACTGATATGATGGAGTTCGCAATGCCAAGCGTAACCTGAACGATCACCTGTGCCATAATATTGGGAATGATATGATGAATGATGATGAAGGCAGGCTTGGCGCCGATTGCCCTTGCCGACTCTACATATTCGCTGGTGCGGATCGAAAGGATGGGTGCTCGGACAATACGCACAAATCCAGGGACAGACCCGACTGCTACAGCCAAAACCGTCGTAACCATACCGGAGCCCAGGGTTGTAGCGATTACAATGGCCAGGATCATGTTGGGGATCGCCATAAAGACATCCATCACACGCATGATCACATTATCCACTGCACCGCCGAAATATCCCGCTATGCAGCCAAACAGCAGGCCGAGCAGCGTAGCCACCATGGTCGAGGCGATGGAAACCAGCAGGGTGATTCTGCCGCCGTAAAGCACGCGCACGAAGATGTCGCGGCCAAAGTTATCCGTACCGAAGATGTGCTGGAGGCTGGGCGTTTTAAAGGCATTGGACACATTCTGCTCATCATATCCCTGCGGTGCGATAACGCCGGCCAGGCAGACCAGGATCACGATGATGGCAAAGATCACCATACACAGAATTGCGAGCTTGTTCTGACATATTCTGTAGAAGGTTTCCCGGAGCATACTGTTTTTTTCAAGATTGCGCTCCGCTTTATTCTTGCTTCGCATTGCTATCCCCCTTACGACGCCCTTTTCCGGAATCTGCGGTGAGCGAATTGCGTCTTCAGCCTCGGATCGATGAAGGTATACAGGATATCAACGAGAAGGTTCATCACACTGAAAGAGACCGCCAGCATCAGTACGCCTCCGCGCACCATGGGATAATCTCGCATATTGATGGAATCGATCATCAGTTTGCCGAGGCCTGGGATAGAGAAAATCTGTTCCGATATGATTGCCCCGCCGAGAAGCCTGCCAAATGTCATTCCGATAACCGTCAGGATGGGAATCCACGCATTGCCCAGCACATGGTGCAAGATGATGCGGATTTCGCTCTGGCCCTTTGCTCTTGCGGTATCTACATAATCCTGTCGAATGCACTCCAGCATGGCTGACCGGGTCGTCCGCAGCAGGCTTGCCGCATTTGAAAAACCCACAGTCATAGCCGGTAGTATCCAGTACTTAATTCCATAGAATCCGGATGCCGGCAGCCAACGGAGCCGCAGTGAAAAAATCATTATCAGCACAAGGCCCAGCCAGAAATTGGGCATGGATACCGCCACCAGGCCAATGGTTACGGAGACGTTGTCCAGCAGTGAATACTGTTTAACCGCTGACAGAATCCCGATCGGCAGGCCCATGATGATCATCATAAACATGCAGCAAAGCGCCAGTTCGATAGTGACCGGATACCTCTCGAGCAGCGATTTGACAACCGGTTCCCCCGTAGCATAGGAAATACCGAAGTCAAAACGGGTCACGATATTGTAAATATATCGGAAATACTGCACCAGGAACGGATCATCGAGGCCCAGCTCTTCACGCTTTTCAAGGATAGCAGACTCCGGCGCATCGTCACCCAGGATGATCCTCGCCGGGTCACCGGGCGCCAGATACAGCAGTGAAAAGATGAGAAATGACACTGCTATCAGGACCGGAATCATCAGCAGGACGCGTTTCCCGATGTAATAAAGCAACACAATCCCTCCCATCGTTGTCATCTGCGGATATTGATATTTTCTCAATCTCCGCATTTTGTTATCGAATACTCATTCTGTAAATTCTGTCCAAATCATTATTGCATTATTTATCACTACCTGTTAATCCTCAGGCTATCATCCTGCTTGACAACTAATTTCGGTTTCATTATATTAGGTGATGTAAACTATGGCAAACGAGTTATTAGAATATATGCATGAGTTTTGGTAATAACAGAAGGATGAAAAAACCATGATCATCAAAGAAATTGATTATGTACTCGCCATTCATCAGTATGGCAGCATTACCACCGCTGCAGACCGACTGTTTATCACCCAGTCAGCCCTCAGCAAATACCTTCAGTCGCTGGAAGAGCGTCTTGGCTTTAAGCTGTTCGTCCGAAAGAACAACAAGCTCTCCCTGACTGAAGAGGGCGAACTGTATATCCGGTTCGCCAATCATGTGACAGACGAGCGGAAGGTATTTTTAATGGAAACGGAAGAATTGCGGAAAAAGAAAAGCGATATCTATGTCGGTATCGGGCTGATACTGGAATCAATCCGTTTCCGCGATATCATGGATGATTTTAAGAAACTGCATCCCAACAGCAACATATATCTAAACTCTCAGCGAAACACGCAGAACATATCCTCGATCAAGGACGGAAAGATAAGCTTTTTCTTTGGGTATCCCCCTGATGATGAGGATACGGACCATTTGGTGTTTGAACCCATCTTTCAGGATGAACTCCTGGTGGCTATTCCGGAGAGCCACCCTGCCGCACGCTGCATAGCGCCTCATCCCGTTACCAGTAAGCCTTATATTGATCTGCGTACTCTGCAAAAAGAGCAATTCATCATGCAGAGCGAGCAGTGCTGGATAAGGCGCTTTATCCTAAAAATGTTTGAGGATCTTCAATTCTCGCCCGATATTTCGACTTACACCAATTCCACCTATGCGGCGCTGAATCTGGTAAGCAAAGGGCTTGGAATTGCGCTCTGCGCTTATTCAATGATGGGGAGTTTCCCGAATATTCGGTTTGCCACAGTGGATGATGACAGTCATTCCATTCCAAACGGTGTCATCTATCGTCGCGATAAGCCGCTTACTCGACTGGAGAGAGATTTCATAGACATCTTTTCCAAATACAATAAGAATAACACGATCGGCACAATGCAGCGTCCTGTCTAATCAGCATTAAAGATATCCATAACCAGTCGTTTCTTATTGATACAGCCGTAACCCGGCTAAGGCTATACAACCATATCAAGATTGATGCAACCTTCACAACCCCTTCGAGATAATTGCAACTAGTTGCAATCGTTGCATTGGTATCAAATTACGACTTCTTGGCCACAGACAAAATCCGGCAGCTAAAGGGCTGCTGGATTTTTCTTTTATATTGTTTCATTTTTGGCGTTCATTTCCGCTTTTCCGCCCTCGGTTTCCCCGTCAGAAAAGGTCCAGCGCGCTGTCCAGATAAATCTCTTCCCGGAGCCGCAGCTGATGCTCCGGCTTTGTCATGTAGTACAGCAGAAATTCCAGGATGACGGCGCTGCCCAGGCTGCGCCCCTCGATCTTGAAATGGGAAAAGCCGGCCGGCAGATAGACCTCCTGAATCTCCCTGATGCCGATGAAACCCGGGTTGGCCATCGCCTCGGAAAAACGGTAGCCCCGCTGCGCGGCCGGGGACGTGCATACGTGTTCCGCGCCCGCCTGGCCCAGGTTTTTGCGGCAGACAGCCTCATAGCACGCTTTTCTGTCCGGGCAGTCGAACCGGCAGCACTCGTTGCACAAAAATTCCACCTTGCGCTTCAGGGAGGCCGGAAGAGCGTTCAGCCGGTCAAAGGCTTTGTTCAGCCGGAAATCCGGCACCACGTAACGGAACGCCTCGCGGTTCAGCTCGTCCTCCAGCTGCCTGAATTCCGTCAGCACCTTTGTCGTGGACGAGACGAAGTAGAACCCGGGATACCGTTTCTGCAGGGTTTCCAGCAGCAGATCCGAACAGAGGATCACGCCGTTTTGCACCGTTCCGCTCTTTTCAAACAGCGCACACAGCGCATTGCACGCAGGATCGGAAAGGTGTTCCTCCCGCAGCAGGGAATTGCTGAACGTCAGCCGGGCGGAGATGCCGTAGTCCCGCAGCAGCGCCGCGGCCTTCTCCGGCTCCTCTTCGCCGTATCCGGCCCTTCCCCCGCCCCAGAGGCAGTCGGCCGGCGCGCCGTAAACGGATCCGATTTCGCACCAGTCGTAAAACCATTCCCTGTGCCCGTAAAACAGCGGCAAAAACGCGCGGTACAGGTCGCAGAATTCAAAGAGCCCGGGCAGATGATAATATGCTTTCACTGTTCCACCACCAGATTGTCTGTCGTTTGGAGATGCAATACAGTATAGCACACAAACAGAGAATCCGCTCTGTCCATCCCGCCGGCCTGTGAAAGCATCCCCGGGGTATCGGTCTGTCCCGCTTCTGTGATTGACAAATTGTTTATGTTTTCCTTTTGCTCTATCCGTCTTCTTTCACCGATACCCCTGGGCCGGAAGATTTTTCTTTTAAATGTTTAAAAATATAGGCCTGACCCTGTTGACATCCCCTCCTGCCGGTGCTATCATTCCGATATTGACATTTTGTTAGGAGGGACCTGTTATGCAAACGCTCTTTGCCAAGAAGAACCTGTTCCTTCGCGTCGCCATCGGCTTCGTGCTCGGCGTCATCCTCGGCCTCGCCGCGCCCGGCTTCTCAATCGCAACCAAGGTCGTCGGCGATCTCTACCTCAACCTCATCAAGATGATGATCATCCCGATCGTCTTCTGCGCCGTCTTCTGCGGCATCGCCAACATCCACGACAGCGCGCTGCTGAGGAAGATCGGTTTCAGGACGGTCGTTCTGTACGTCGTCATGTTCGTCGTCAGCGCCGCCGTGTCGCTGGCCATCGCCTACACCGTACGCCCCGGCCTGGGCACGGTGTTTGAGAACACGCCCGAGTACACGGGCAACATCACGACGCCCACCATTTCCAGCTTCCTCACCAACATCGTGCCCACGAACATCGTGCAGGCGGCCGCCAGCGGCAGCACGCTGCCGGTCATCCTGTTTACCATCGTCTTCGCGGTCGCCATCGTCGCCGTCGGCGACGCGGGCAAGCCCGTGCTGGATTTCATGAACAGCCTCTCCGCCGCGATGTTCAAGATGCTGGGCTACTTCATGGAGGTCTCGCCCATCGGCGTCTGCTCCCTCATGGCCTTCTCCGTCGCGCAGTACGGTGCGGGCATCTTCGGCGCGCTGGCCAAGTACATCGCCTGCTGCTGGCTGTGCTGCATCGTCGTCTTCTTCCTGGTCATGGTGCTGCCGACCTGCGCTTACACGAAGGTGAACCCGATGACCTTCATCCGCGCCTGCGGCAAGATCGCGCTGGTCACCCTGTCCACCACCTCCAGCGCCGCGACGCTCCCCACGACCATCAACGTCTCCATGGAAGACCTCGGCGCACCGGAGGGCGTCTCCAAGTTCACGCTGCCGCTCGGCTGCACGATCAACATGTGCGGCGGCGCCTGCTCCTTCTGCTGCCTGGCCGTCTTCGTCTCCGACTTCTACGGCATCAACCTGGCCTTCGGCACCATCGTCTTCCTCGTCTTTATCGCGACGCTGATCAACATGGCGGCCCCCGGCATCCCGGGCGGCGGCGTGGTCCTCGGCGCGTCCTTCCTGTCCATCCTCGGGCTGCCCATCGACCTCATGGGCCCGATCAGCGGCTTCTACCGCCTGCTCGACATGGCCTTCACGACCATCAACGTGGAAGGCGACGTCGCCGCGAACCTGATCATCGCCAAGAGCATCGGCGAATACGACGCCGCGAACGCGAAAGGATAAGCCATGAGAATCGCATACCAGGGCATCCCCGGGTGCAACTCGGAGGCGATCGCCTCAGTCTTCGCCCTGAACCTCGACATCCCCTCGCCGAAATACCTGCCCGCCGTACATTCCGCCGGCGTCGTCGAGATGCTGCGCAAGGGCGAGGCGGACTACGGCGTGATGGCCACGCGCAACCTCATCGCGGGCGAGGTCGCAGAGACGAAAACCGCGCTTTCGGACTTCCCGCACCGCACGCTGGACGCGCAGTGGCTGCCCATCCACCACTGCCTGTTCGTAAAGGAGCCGGGCGTCCAAATCGCCTGTATCGCCTCCCACATCCAGGCGCTCGGCCAGTGTAAAAAGACGCTGGCCAAGCGGTACCCCGGCATCCCGCAGATGGCAGTCGAAGACACGGCCATCGCAGCGCGCTACCTCGCCGAGGGGAAGCTGCCGCCGGACACCGGCGTGCTGTGCCGCAAGAACGCGGGCGAGATGTTCGGCCTCACCCTCGTCTCCGAGAACCTGGAGGACGACTCCCGCAACATGACGGAGTTCGTCATCATCCAGCCCGTGCACCAGGTCAGCAAGACGATCATCGTCGCGGGCCTGGGCCTCATCGGCGGCTCCATGGCCAAGGCCATCAAAAAGCACACCGACTGCCGCGTGCTGGGCTGGAACCGGACGCTCTCCGTCGCCGAGCAGGCGCTGCGGGAGGGCACGATCGACGGCATCGCGACAGACGCAGACTTCGCCTCCTGCGACATGCTGATTCCCGTCCTCTACCCCACCTCCACGATGGCCTTCCTGCAAGAGAGGATCCCGCAGATGAAGAAGGGGTCCATGGTCGTGGACCTGGTCGGCGTCAAGGCGCGCTACGCGGCGGAAATCGGCCCGCTGGCGAAGGCCTGCGGCGTACGCTACACCGGTGGCCATCCGATGGCGGGCCTCGCCAAGGCGGGTTATGAGCGCTCGTACGCGGAGCTGTACGCCGGCGCAAACATGATCCTCGTGCCAACGGCGGCCACAGAGCCGGGTGATCTGGAGGAGCTGACCAGCTTTTTCCGCAACATCGGCTTCGGCGTCGTCAAGGTCTGCAGCGGCGAGATTCACGACCGCATGATCGCCCACACCTCGCAGCTGGCCCACGTCGTCTCCAACTCCTACGTCAAGAGCCCGGTTTCCACCAACTACAGCGGCTTCACCGGCGGCAGCTACAAGGATATGACGCGCATCGCCTGCCTCAACGAGAAGGTGTGGACGGAGCTCTTCCTGTGGAACCGCGACGCGCTGCTGCCCGAGATCGACGACCTCATCACCAACATTACGAAGGTGCGCGACGCCATCGCGGCAAACGACGCCGCGCGGCTGGAGCAGCTGCTGCGCGAGGGCCGCGAGGCCAAGGAAAAAATCGACCTCTCCAACCCCGATCAGCCCTCGGGCTGACGGACGGGAAACCAAAACAGCAAGCCGCCGGGCAGACATAAGCTGCCCGGCAGTTTTTATCCTTTACGGTGGACCGGCGGCCCTTTCGGGCCGCCGGCTTGTATATGGATTTTAACAGATTTTTCCGGAAAGACGCGTCCTTATTTCGGTGCAACCCTCGTCAGGCCTTCGAAATTGTACGTCGCGGTGACCGCGATCTCCGGCGTGTCCGTGACGATATCGCGGTATTCGGCGCCGGCATACTGGGCCATGCCGCCGATGTTGTAGATCTTGCTCATATCCCATCCGCGGGCAGAGAGCAGCTTCATCAGCATGTTCACGCGGCCGCCGGACTGGCACATGAGGAAGATGGTCTTGCCCTTCGGGAAGAACGCTTCCAGGATCTCGTCGGATTCCGCATAGACCGGGACGGGCTCTTCAACCGTTCCGCCGTAGAGCTGCGGCAGCGCGGCGTCATTGCACGCTTCCGCGTTGAAGATCAGCGCGAAGTACGGGATGCACTCAAAGTTGCGCAGGTGCTTCTTGGCGTAGTCGGTATAGTCTCTCAGGTCGATGTACTTCACGTCCGTGCGGCCCAGATACTGCTTCAGGTTTTCGCTGTTGATGGCGGAGCAGGTGGGGCCGAAGTTGCCCGGCTCGCAAATGGTCTCTTCCTTGTCATCCTTGTTGGCGAGATACGTCTTGGTCGTATCCACCGGCGCGGGCAACTCCACCTCGCCGGCGGCAACCGCCGCAGCGGCCGCGGCAGCGACAGTTTCCTTCTTGGCTTCGAATACTTCGCGCATGGAAGCCGAGGTGGGATCGCCGTCAAAGAAGGAATCCGTGGCGTGATAAGCGTACAGCGCCTGGAGGATGCGCAGGATATTGTTGGAGGAGACCGTCGCGCCGGTCCACGCGTCAATGCTCAGGTTCTCCCTGCCTTCACCCTCGCTGTAGTCGGTGATGTCGGCAATCGTGCCGAGGCCCATCAGCTGGCCGTAGGTCTTCCCGATATAATACGGGATCATCTCGGCCTTCACCTTTTCATAGGTGGCGTTCGGCGCGGTGGGCGGCGGGTTGCTGTCGCCCCAGAAGCCGCCCAAATAGTGTCCCGTGGAGTCTGCGTCAAAGCTCAGCGTGCGGACCGCCGCGTCTTCGATCTTGCCCGAGGAGGGCAGCGTCAGTTCCACATAAGCGGTCGACCAGACGTTCACGTCGGCGCTGCGGCAGGTGCAGGAGATAAAGGTCACCTGATACTTGATGTAGCTGCGCGCCACATACTTGAAAGGTACGAACGCGTAAAACAGGTCCTCCTCCTGAGGGCCGTCGATGTGGCTGAAGGGAATGACAGCCACCTGATTGGCCTTGCTTCCTTCACCCAGCTTGGCTGTGCTGTTCAGGAAGGCGTTCACGTCGCCGATGGACAATTCGTCCGCCGCTGCGGACACACAGAGCATGAGCAGGCACAGGAAAACAGCCAGGATGATTTTGCGCATTGTATAACCTCCTTTTTTAATCTGGTATCCTCATCATACAGGATACAGTGCAGGCCGTCAACATGCAGACGGGACATATGAACGCGCAGCCTTTCGGATGCCGGCGCTGTCACTTGTTTACTTGGACATCCGCCCGAAGGAGATGGGCGGCGCGTTTTCCACCGACTCCACGAAACGGTACTTCTCGTGGTAGTGCGGCATGGCCTTCGTCATGCTCTCGCGGCGGTAGAACGGGTCGTCCTTCGCGATCGGCAGGTCCACCGGCGCGTGCGTGGCGGCGGATTTGTACATCGCCATGATGAGTTCGATTGCGTTGCGGCCCTGTTCGCCGGTGACGATCAGTTCCTCTTTGCCCAGGATGGCCCGGATAAAGTTCCCGATCTCCCCCGCGTGTCCCGTCACCGTCACTTCCGGCAGCGCGTCGTAACGCGACTGCAGCAGCGCGTGCGCCTCTTCGTCCTCCTCCGGGAAGCCGTTGGGCAGCGGCTTGTTGGAAACCGTGCGCCACGGGATGGACAGGCTGCCCTTCTCCGTCTGGAAGACGAGGCCCTGCTCGCCGTCGCCGCCGTGCGTCAGGATGTTCGCCGTCAGCTGGGCGATCATGTCCGGATACTCGAAGACGGCGATCGCGTAGTCCTCACACTCCGAGTTGTCGTGCGCCAGGTTGCCCAGGAAGGCCGTGATGCGGCGCGGCATGCCCAGCGTCCAGGCTGTCATGTCGATGTGGTGCACCGCGTGGCTCGTCAGGCAGCCGCCGCACTCCTTCTCCCAGGTTCCGCGCCAGGCCAGGTCATAGTAATTCCCGCCGCGCCACCAGATGGAGTTGATGGTCGCGTAGAGCGTCTTGCCGCCCGTGTGCTCGTCCAGCATCCGCTTGACGCGCATGGCCGGGGTGTCAAAGCGCTGGTTGGCCACGACGGCCAGCAGCTTTCCGCTCTCCTTCGCCGCCTCCAGCATCGCATCGCATTCCTCCAGCGAGGAGGCCATGGGCTTTTCGACCAGCACATGCTTGCCCGCGCGCAGCGCGGCGACCGCAACGCTGCTGTGCAGCGCGGGCGGCAGGCAGATGGACACCGCGTCGATGTCCTCCCGGGCAAAGACGTCCGCCGTGTTCTCGACGATGTCCACGCCGGCAAGGCCCATGCTCTCGCGCAGGCGCTCCGCCTTACGGACGTCCTTGTCGCAGAGCACGCGCAGCTCGCAGTCCTCCGTACCGAGATAGCTCTGTACGTGGATGGCGCTGACCGCGCCCGTTCCGATGACAGCCACTCCGATTTTCTTCATGTTCCGCCTTCCTTTCTTGGGGTCCGGTGAGGCAGCGGCTCAGCCCTGCCAGATGTCGGGGCGCACAAAGGTCTGCCCTGCCACCGTCAGCGTGATCGTGGGCGCAATGACCGGCCGACTGACCGGCAGGATGCCGCAGGAAGTCGAGATGACCGTGTCCTCGCTCTTGGTGCCCGTAATCGAGGGATTCCAGCAGAAGGCCTGGTTTTCCGCAATCACGCCCGGTGTGGTGAAGTCCACCCGGTAATCGCGGCCCGCGTAACCGATGGGGCCGCCCTGGTGATGCTTGTCGAATTCGTCCGCGTAGCCGTGCGCGGCGTAGGCCGCCTGGCCCGCGCGCAGCGCGTCGCTGAACTTTGCACCCGGCTTGGAGGCCGCCATCATCGTGCAGTCGATCTCCACGTTAGCCCGGTACTGCGCCCGCAGTGCCTCCGGAACCGGCCCGAAATTCAGAAGCCTGGTGCAACAGATGATGAGCCCCTTGTAGCGCATGTTGCCGCCCAGCTGCACGCGTTTGGTGATCCGCTTGTCCCCCGGCACCGGGTGGCGGTAGTTGGCGATGCGCTCGTCCGCCGCGCACATCGCGGAGACGACGTCCATACCGTGCGCGCGGATGATTCCGACCAGCCGCCCGATGGTCTCGTGCTCCGTATCCCCCGGGCGCACGCTGGAGATGGTCTCCTCCATGGCGCGGGCCGTCAGGTAGCCGCCCTCGCGGTAGCGCTCGATCTCCGCCTCCGTCAGGGAGAAACGCAGCAGCTTCACGTCGTTCGCCACGTTGTCCTCGCCGCCGTGGTCCCGCCCCAGTCTGCCGGGGCAGAGCTCCTTCAGCGTGCGCGCCTCAAAGCCCACGTCGTGCCAGATGCCCGCGTGGATTTCGAAGCCCATATCCTCCAGCTTCTCCTCGTCGCGCATGCGCGGGGCTTCGATGTTGTTGGTGACCGCATAGGTTCCCTTCTGCGTCACCAGCAGGCCGCAGTTGCCCATCTCGCCCAGGCCGACGTAGTTGATGCCGCCCCCGGTCAGCCAGGCAAAGTTGTCCTGCCGCTTCAGGAAGACGCCGTCCAGCCCGCGCGCTTCCATCATCCCGCGCAGCCGCCCCAGTTTGATGCTCCGTTCCTCTGCTCCGGTCATGCTCTTTCCTCCTTTTGCATACCTGTATGCAAAACAGCATACTTGTCCTATTTGATCCATCCTATTATGGTAAGAATACCTAATATCGCCTTTTCTGTCAAGCTTTCAGACGCTTTTCGGTGACAATAATGAATAAATATTGCGAAATTTTATTGACAAATCATTTTGGCGCCGATATACTGGGCACAGAAGCGGTTGTCTGCAATGCTTTTACACAGTTGTTTGTGTTTTTCAGACCGCAGGCACCGGAATCGCATCGTTCGCTGACACAAGACAGAAGAAAGGAAGGTCATCCCATGAAAAAACTGATTGCCCTGCTTCTCTCCCTGGCCCTGCTCAGCATCGGCGCACTGGCCATGGCTGATTATCCCGAGAAGCCCGTCGAGTGCACCATCCCGTGGGCCGCGGGCGGCGGCGCCGACCTGGCGTTCCGCGCGTTCGGCGACGTGTTCCAGAAGCACACCGGCCAGCCCCTTGTCATCAAGAACGTGCCCGGCGCCTCCGGCGTCACCGGCTGCATGGAGTTCCTGACCACCGCCGTGGGCGACGGCTATCAGATCATGCACTGGTCCAACGCGCACGCCTCCAAGATCCACATGAGCGTCGTCGACTATGACAGCGACAGCTTCACCCATGTTGCGCAGATCGTGGAGAGCGCCAACTACCTGCTGGTCCGGGCGGATTCCAAGTGGAACACCATTGAGGAGTTCGTGGCCGACGTGCTGGCCAACCCCGGCATGATCACCGTGGCCAACGCCGGCGTGGGCGGCGGCAACCACATCGCCGCGCTGCTCTTTGAAGAGGCGATCGGCGGCGAGCTCGCGCACATCACCTTCGACGGCGGCGCCGGCGAGGTCACCGGCCTGCTGGCCGGCGAGGTGGACGCGGCCATGTGCAACACCCCCGAGGGCATGAGCAACGTGGGCGAGGGCGGCCAGCTGAAGATCCTGTGCTCCTTCGCTTCCAAGCACTTCAAGGATTTCCCCGACGTTCCGCTGGCCTGCGAGAGCAGCGACGAGCGCCTGAGCAACCTCATCATCGAGCAGTGGCGCGGCATCGCCGTCCCGAAGGACACCCCTGCTGACGTCGTCGCCAAGCTGGACGGCATCATCAAGGAAGTCGTCGAGGATCCGGACTTCATCGAGAAGTGCGACGGCATGAGCATCGTGGCCCGCTACCGCGGCTATGACGAGTACAACGAGTTCGTCAAGTCCGAAAACGACCGCTTCGAGAACCTCATCAAGACCAAGGGCTTCGGCGACCGTTACGGCAAATAATCCATTCCCTATCCTACAAAGCGGCAGGGGCCGGCCGGTGAGGCCGGCCCCTCATCCTTATCGCGGGAGGCGATCCGTTTGAAGAAAAAACCCTTTTCCGAACTGGTCATCGGCGTCGCGTTCATCCTCCTGGGCATCTGCGTCGTCATCCTCGCCGGCTCCCTGAACAAGGTGAAGCTGGGCATCGGCCCCGGCGGTTTCCCGACCTTCATCGCGATCCTCATGATCCTTCTGGGCGCCGTACAGACGATAGCCACGCTGCGCGCGGGCTTTGAGGCGCCGGCCTTTACCGCCGACCGGAGGCAGACGCTGCTCTTCCTTTGCGCCGTGGCGCTGGCCGTGCTCTACGTGCTTCTCGTGCCCGTCGCAGGCTTTCTGCTGGCGACGCCCGTGCTCGTCTTTTGCATGATGATGCTCTACGGCAACCGGAAATACCTGCTTTGCGCCGCCATCAGCATCCTTTCGACCGTCGCCGTCTGGCTGCTGTTTACCCGGGTATTCCTGATCTTCCTGCCTGCCGGCAGGCTGCTTCGATGAGAGGAGGCTTGCACGATGCTGCCCCATCTTCTGGCAGGCTTTGCCAACGTCTTTCAGCCCTTTAACTTTCTGTACATGACCTTCGGCACGGTCGTGGGCGTCGTCATCGGCGCGCTGCCCGGCCTCTCCGGCTCCATGGGCATCATCCTGCTGCTGCCCATGGTCTACGCCATGGAGAAGAGCACCGCGCTGGTCATGCTCTGCGGCATCTTCTGCGGTTCCATGTTCGGCGGCTCCGTTTCCGCCATCCTGCTGCGCACCCCCGGCACGCCCAGCGCCACGGCGACGCTGCTGGACGGCTATCCGCTGGCGCAGCAGGGCAAGGCGGGCAAAGCCATCGGCACCGCGGCGGTCGGCTCCGTCATCGGCGGCCTCGTCTCCTGCGCCTGCCTCATCCTGATCGCGCCGCAGCTGGCGAAGGTCGCCCTCAAATTCCACTCGGCCGACTACTTCGCCCTCGCGCTCTTCGGCCTGTCCATCATGGCCTCCTCCGCCGGCAAGAACGTCCTGAAAGGCCTCATGGCCGGCGCCTTCGGCCTGTTCATCTCCACGGTGGGCACCGACCCGCTCGTCGGCTCCGCCCGCTTCACCTTCGGCAACCCGAAGCTCATGATCGGCTTCCCGCAGCTGGCGGTGCTCATCGGCGTCTTCGCCCTCAGCGAGGTCTTCACCCAGGTGCAGGGCGGCGTCCACCGCGTCGAGGTCAAGGAGCAGAACGTCACGGACTTCTTCCCCAATTCGAAGGAGTTCCGGCGCATCGTGCTCCCCGCCGTCGTGGGCGCCTTCATCGGCGTCTTCATCGGTATCATCCCCGGTACCGGCGGAGCCATCGCTGTCTTCATCGCCTACAACGTCGCCCAGCGCATGTCCCGCCATCCGGAGGAGTTCGGCAAGGGCGCGCTGGAGGGCATTGCCGCGCCGGAGGCCGCCAACAACGGCACGACCGGCGGCGCGCTGGTGCCCATGCTCACCCTGGGCATCCCCGGCGACACCGTCACCTCCGTCATGCTGGGCGCTTTGACGCTCATCGGCGTCACCCCGGGCCCGCAGCTCTTCGTCAACAGCCCGGACATCATCTACGCCATCTTTGCCGGCATGATCGTCATTCAGTTCCTCATGCTCGTCTTCGGCCTGCTCTTCGCCAAGGTCGCGCCGCGCGTGCTGCAGGTCCCCACGGACATCCTCATGCCCATCATCCTCATGCTGTGCATCGTGGGCGCCTATTCCCTGGCCAACCAGACCTACCACGTGGCGGTCGCCATCGCCTTCGGCGTCATCGGCTTCTTCATGAAGAAGTACCACTTCCCCGGCGCGCCCCTCGTGCTGGGCGTCATCCTGGGGCCCATCGCCGAAAAGAACCTGGACCGCGCGCTGCAGCTCTCCCGCAACGACTGGACGATCTTCTTCCGCCGCCCCATCGCCCTCACCTTCATCATCCTGAGCATCGTGATGGTCGGCATCACCTTCTACAACAACGCCCATGAAGGCAAGCGGAAGGCGGGGAAAAAGGCATGATCCATACGGGCGGAAACGGCGACTGGAGCACCATCGCCTCCCTGCTTGCCGGCATTGAGGTGCCGCGGGTTCTCCGCGTGCGCCAGAAATTCATCCACCCAGCGCCGGTCGACGTGGACGCGGCGCTGCGGGAGCAGTTTGCCGCGCGCGGCGTCCTCTCCCGCGTCCGGCCCGGGCAGACGGTGGCCATCACCGTGGGCAGCCGGGGCATCGTAAACCAGGTTACGGCCGTGCGCACGCTGGTCTCGCTGCTGAAGGGCGCCGGGGCCGTGCCCTTCATCGTGCCCGCCATGGGCAGCCACGCCGGCGCAACGGCCGAGGGCCAGAAGGCCATGCTGCTCGGCATGGGCTACACCGAGGAGGCGACCGGCGCGCCCATCTGCTCCTCCATGGAGACCGTGGAGCTGGACCGTACGGCGGACGGCCTGCCCGTGCTGGTGGACAAAAACGCCTGGGAGGCGGACTGGCTGATCGTCATGAACCGTGTGAAGCCCCATGTCTGCTTCCGCGGGGAATACGAGTCCGGCCTCATGAAGATGATCACCATCGGGCTGGGCAAGCAGAAGGGCGCGGACATCGCGCACAACCTCGGCTTCGGCCACATGGCGGAGCACATCCCCTCCATCGCGGGCGCGGCGCTGCGCCACCTGCGCGTGCTGTGCGCGGTCGCCCTCGTGGAAAACGCTTACCACGAGACCGCCGTGTGCCGCGTGCTGGAAAAAGACGAAATCGCAGCAGAGGAACCGAAGCTGCTCCGTCTGGCCAAGGAATACGTGCCGCGGCTCTACTTCGACCGGCTGGATACGCTGATCATCGACGAGATCGGCAAGAATATCAGCGGCGCCGGGTTCGACACCAACGTCGTGGGCCGCTACCACTCGTCGTGGATCAGCGGCGGGCCCAGCATCACCCGCGTGCTCATCCTGGATCTGTCCAAGGAGAGCAAGGGAAACGCGAACGGCCTGGGCATGGCGGACTTCACCACCCGGCGCGCCGCAGAGAAATTCGACTTCGTGCAGACCTACCCCAACACGCTGACCGCCACGCTGACGGGCGGCGTCAAGATCCCGATGGTGCTGCCGAACGACCTGCAGGGCATCCAGTCCTGCCTCAAGACCTCCAACCTGCAGGACAGGCGGCAGGCCACGCTGGTGCGCATCCACAACACGCTTTGTCTGGACGAGATCGAGGTCAGCGAAAGCCTGCTCCCGCAGATTCAGGACGATTCCCGTTTTGAAATTCTGACGGAGCCGTACAACTGGACCTTCGACGAAAACGGGAACCTGTTCTGACCCTCTTTGACCGACAGAAGGGGTGGTTTCTTCCGTGAACGAAAGAAAGCCGTTCGTCCCCAAATACCGGCAGATCGCCGACGATCTCCGGCGCCGCATCGCCCAGGGCGAGCTCCGGGCCGGGCAGCGCCTCGAGACCGAGCGCGAGCTTTGCCTGCGCTACGGCGTGGAACGCGTCACCGCCAGGCGGGCACTTGCCCTGCTGCAGGACGAGGCGCTCATCGACAAACGGGCCGGCGTCGGCTCCTTTGTCGCCGGCGGCGCGCAGGAAGAACGGCCGCGCGCCTCGCGCTCCCTCCTGTTCGCCATGCGCCAGAACGACAACGACATCCGGCACAACACGACCTCCTGCAACACCAAGCTGTTTTTCGCCCTGGAGGGCATCTGCCGCAGGAACGGCTGGCTGCTCAGCTATCTGGCGACGGACGACGGCACTTCCCTTACGGACGTGTTGGAAGAGCACGCCGTACAGGGTGTCTTCCTCGTCAGCTCCTATCAGGATCAGGTGATTTCCGAACTGCTGCGGCTGGGCATCCCCGCCGTCATGCTCAACCACGTCGATCCGCGGCTGCTCTCCGTCATGCCGGACAACCAGGGGATGCTGCGGCAGGTCGTCGCCCACCTCGCCGGGGAGGGGCACCGCCGCATCGCCTACATCGACGGCATGCCGGACAGCTGCAACGCGAAGGAGCGCTGGGAGGCCTTCCGCACCGCGCTTTTCCTGCGCGGCCTGCCGGTCGATCCCTCGCTGTACTTCGTCGGCAACTGGACCTATGAAGGCGGAAGGGAGGCCGCCCGGCAGCTGCTGGGAAACCCGGAGAGGCCGACAGCGGTCTTCGCAGCCAGCGACATGATGGCCGTCGGCGCCATGGAGGAGTTCCGCCGGCAGGGCGTTCCGGTTCCGGATGAAATCAGCGTTGTCGGATACGACGATCTGGATCTGGATCCGCTGCTCTCCCCGCCGCTGACCAGCGCCACCGTGGATTTCGGCCACATGTCCGAGATCGCCTTCGAGCGCCTGATCGACCGCATCGACCACGGCGAGCGGCCCCAGGACCGCTATGTCGTCCGCATGCCCGCGCACCTCGTCCGCCGCGGCTCCGTGCGCCGGCTGACCTGACGTGCAGCGCCGGCCACCCTCACAAAGAATAAATTCAGCCCCTGCCAAACGGCAGGGGCTGTCTGAATCGGATTTACTTTTTCTGCGCCGGAAGACCCAGCAGGCTGCCCAACTGCCTTTGGGCCATGCGGGCGTCCTGCCGGAAAGATTGCTTGGAGGGCTCGATCTCAAAGCAGTAGTTTTCCACAATTTCCACAGCAAACCCGTAACGCTGCCGGTACAGCGCCGCCATCGCGTTGTAGAGCGTTTGCCCCCACCTCTGGTGATAGGATGAGGTCACGATCGTGATCGTGTGGATGTCGTTCTCCATCAGGATCCGGAAGGTGTTGACCGCGTTTTCCACCGTGGTCATCGCTTCCTCGTCGGTCAAAATCCGTCCGGGCTCAATCCCGCATGACTGCGAAAGATACGCCTTCATCATCCCGGCTTCCGTGTGCTTGTCCGGATTGCCGCTGCCGGTCGCCCCGCCGGAGCAGACGATGCGCGCCTTTGGAAAGGAGTGTGCGGCGGCCGCGGCCGCCCTGCAGCGCCCTTTCAGTTCCTCCGCCATCTCACCGTTGCTCAGCTGATAGCCGAGCACCACGAAGGCGTGGCTCCCGGTATCCGGGATGCCCGATCCCTCCAGCTCCGGCGCATATTCGCCGCCTTGATAGCAGTGCAGGATGTAATCGCTGCCGTAAACCAGCCGCCAGTGTCCGGCGATCGCCTGTGCAAGTTCGTAATCCGCAGCGCTGGCCGCACGGATACTCTCCAGATCCCGGGCGATGATCTGTTCATCTTCCGCACAAGGCGTCTCATAGGCCGAAAGCAGATCCTGCAGCAGTACGGCGAAATTCTTCTGGTTCGCTTCCGTGACAAAGCCCTCGTCCGCCAGGGCCGCCGTGCAGCACAGGAGCATCAGCAGGCTCAGCCCGATCAATATCTTTTTCATCTCCGTCCTCCTCCCCGGTCGGCAGTTTTTTTTCCTGTCCATCATAACAGGATTGCGCGCCGTCCGCAAGCCGTTTCCTGCACGGGCCCGGTGTCGTCTGACGGTCGCCCCGGCAAGCCTTGACATTCCGTGCGGAGAGGCATACAATTCTCGCGTTGCCCAATACTGAAAGACAGGAGAATCAAGTATTATGAAAAAGACGATTGCCGTCATGGCAGCCCTTTGTCTGCTGCTGTTTACCGCTGCACTCGCGGACGAAACCCCCGTGCGCGTCATGGCCCTCAAAGGCCCGACCGCCATGGGCATGGTGAAGATGATGGAGGAGCCCGGCGCGCGCACCTTTGACATCGTCGGCGCCATCGACGAGGTGACGCCCGCCCTCATTCAGGGGCGCACGGATATCGCCGCCATCCCCGCCAACCTCTCCTCCGCGCTCTACAACAACACGGAGGGCGCCGTACAGGTGCTGGCCATCAATACGCTGGGCGTGCTCTACATCGTGGATACCGACGACAGCGTTCATTCCGTCTCCGATCTTCGCGGCCGCACGCTTTACGCCAGCGGAAAGGGCGCCACGCCCGAGTACGCGCTGAACGCCATCCTCGCCGGCAACGGACTGGATCCGGAGAAGGACGTCACCATCGAGTGGAAGAGCGAGCACGCCGAGTGTCTGGCCTCCCTGCTGGCAAGCGGCGGCGCCGCGCTGCTTCCCCAGCCCTTCGTCACCACCGCTCAGATGAAGAACGAGAGCGTCCGCGTGGCGCTGGACCTCAATGCCGAGTGGGACGCGCTGCAGAAGGACGCCGAGGCGCCTTCCGCCCTGCTGACGGGCGTCGTCGTCGTCCGCCGCGCCTTTGCCGAGGAGCATCCGGACGCAGTCAACGCCTTCCTCAACGATTACGCCGAGTCCGTCGCCTTCGTCAACAGCAACGTGGAGGCCGCTGCCGAGCTGGTCGGCAAGTACGAGATCGTGCCGGCCGCCGTGGCTGCCCGCGCCCTTCCCGCCTGCAACATCACCTTCATCGAAGGCGAGGAGATGCAGGAGAAGCTCTCCGGCTATCTCTCCGTTCTCTTCAGCCAGAATCCGAAGGCTGTCGGCGGCAAGCTCCCCGGCGACGACTTCTACTACAAACGCTGATCAGTATGCATCAAAACGGTCTCCGTGCTCCTGTGAAGTGAACCCCAAAAGTTAGACAAAAGTTTTAAGCTAAGCAGCCTGAAGGGTCTGATGCCTGTGTTGAGCAGGTGTCAGGCCCTTTAGTTTTAG
>CACZHW010000034.1 GCA_902781095.1 uncultured Eubacteriales bacterium | reverse complement strand
GCCTCGATCATCTTGCGGCACTTTGCCAGCCGCGCCGCCTCCGTCAGCCGCTCAAAGCCGGCATTCTCATCCGCAAAAAGGAGGTTCTCCTTCACCGTACCGGTAAACAGGACGGTATCCTGAAGGACGATGGCCATGCGCCTGCGCAGTTCCTTGCGGCTGAGCGTCCTGATGTCCTGCCCGCCGACCGTGATGCTGCCAAAGTCCGGATCATAGAAGCGCTCCAGCAGGTTGACGACCGTGGTTTTCCCGCTCCCGGTCGCGCCGACCAGCGCGACCTTCCTGCCCTGCGGAATGTCCAGCGAGAAGTTTTTGAGCACCGGTTTGTCCGGCACATAGCCGAAGCACACGTTCCGGAAGGATACGTCCGAACCGGCATCCAGCGAGGGGCTTGCCCCTTCCTGCGACTCCTGCGGCTCATCCAGCGTCTGAAAGACGCGCTCCGCCGCAGCCAGCGCGGACTGCAGCTGACCGTACAGCTGTGCCAGTTCGTTGATCGGCCGGGAAAACTGCTTCGCATAGACGATGAACGCGGAGATGACGCCGATGGAAATGATCCCCTGCGAGGCAAACCATCCGCCGAAGGCTGCGATGATGACGAAGCCGATGTTGCCGATGCAGTTCATGGCCGGGCCCATAATTCCGCCCAGCACTTCCGCACGGATGCTCTCCTTCGTCAGCTCATCCGCGGCTTCCGACAGTTCCGCATAGGCCGTATCCTCCCGCCCGTACGCCTGAAGCGTCCGGTAGGCGGTGACCATCTCTTCCACGCCGCCGTTGAGTTTTCCCAGCAGCGCCTGGCGCCTGCGGCTGTGCACACGGACGTGGCGCCCGATCAGCCGCGTCGAGGCCGTCGTGAGGAATACCGTTATCAAACTGAGCGCGGCGAGAGGCGGACAGATTGCGAACATCACCGCCGCCGTCCCGACGACCGTCATCAGCCCGGAGGTCAGCGACGGCAGCGACTGCGCGACCGTCTGGGAGAGCGTTTCCGCATCGCTGGTCATCCTGCTCATCACGTCGCCGTGGGAGTGGGTGTCCAGGTACGGCACCGGCAGCTCGATGATGCGCCCGAAGAGGTCTCCCCGCAGCCGCCGCACCATGCGCTGGCTCAGCCTGGCGCTGAGCACGCCGGAGCCCATCTGCCCCGCGACCCCCAGCAGGTAGAAGGCCAGCATCAGCAGGAGCGTCCGCCCCAGCCTGTCCGTCCCGCCGGACGCGATGAGATCGACCGCCCGGCTCTGTACGGCCGGCGCCGCGATGGTGCAGCCGGTGCCGAAAACCGTCGCGGCCAGAAGGGCCGCCAGCATCCCTTTTTCGCCTACGATCAGGCCGGTCAGCCTGCGCAGCGCGCCGCGCGCATCCCCCGCGTGCTCGACTTCCGCGAAGCTCATCGGCCGGCGCCGCATGTCTCCGATTCCGCGCGGGGCTTTCCCCTGCTGGCTCATGCCCCCGCCTCCTCTCCCGTCTGCAGGGAGACGATCTCCCGGTACGCTTCGCTGCGCGCCATCAGTTCCTCGTGCGTACCGCACGCAGCCAGTCGTCCTTCTTCCAGCAGCAGGATGCGGTCCGCATGGCGGACCGACGCCGCCCGCTGTGCGACGATGATCCGCGTAAGATCGGGCCGCTCCCGCTCCACCGCTTCGTACAGCGCCGCCTCCGTCGCAAGATCCAGCGCGCTGGTGGCGTCATCCAGGATGAGGATTTCCGCGTCCTTCAGCAGGGCCCTCGCAACCGCGATGCGCTGCTTCTGGCCGCCCGACAGGCTGTTGCCCCTTTCCGCGACGACCGTCTCATAGCCGTCCGGCGTTTCGTTGATGAATCCGTCCGCCTGCGCCGCCCCGGCGGCCGCCGCGATGGCCTCCGCGCTTGCCTCAGGCGCTCCCCATGCGATGTTCTCCCGGATGGTGCGCCCGAACAACTCGCTTTTCTGCAGTGCGACGGCGATCTTCCCCCGGAGCGCTTCTTTTTTATACTCGCGCACGTCGATGCCGTCCACGAGCACGCTGCCTTCCGTCACGTCGTAAAACCGGGGGATCAGACTGACCAGCGTGCTTTTTCCGGAGCCCGTCGCGCCCATGATGCCGATGGTCTCCCCCGCTGCGGCGCTGAAGCTGATGTCGGAGAGCGCCGGCGTTCCGTCGCCCTTCCAGCGGAAGGTCACGTGGCGGAATTCGACGCTGCCCCGCTGCTGCGTTCCCTCGTCCCGCCCGCCGTCCGCGAGGTCTTCCGGTTCCGAAAGCACGCTGCGCATGCGCTTCCAGGACGCCGCGCCGCGCGAAATATTCTGGAACATGATGACCAGCCGCAGGATGGAATTGAGCAGCTGGGTCGCATAGGTCACGGCAGCCATCACCTGGCCGGGCGTCGCCGCGCCCGCGGCCACTTCGCTGCCGCCCACGAGCAGCAGCAGCGTGATGACGACGTACATGAGCGCGTTCGTCGCAGGAGAGAGCAGCGCGAAGACGAGCAGCACGTGCAGCTGCGTGTCCGTCAGCTTTCGGTTCGCCTCCGAAAACCGCAGCTTCTCGCCTGCCTCCCGTACGCACGCCTTGATGATCCGGATGCCGGTCAGATCTTCCGAAAGCAGGCTGTTCAGGCCGTCCAGTTCCTCCTGCATGCGGGTGAACAGCGGGGAAACGTGGCGGAGCGTCCAGAAGATGGCCGGAAGGAGGATCGGGAGCGCTCCCAGCACGATGAGCGCAAATTTACCGTCCATCAGCGTGAGGAAGAACAGGCTTCCGACTATCTGTACCCCCGTCCGGATGAGGCCGCGGACCGTCATCATGCACATATGCTGGATCTGCGTGACGTCGCTGGTCACGCGCGTCACCAGGGCGCCTGTGGAATAACGCTCCGTCTGCGCAAATGAAAAGTGCAGGATCCGCCGGAGCGCATCCTTCCGGATGTCGTTTCCGATCCGCTGGCTTGCCGTCTGCGCAAACAGCCCGTTGAGGGAACCGCACACAAGGCCCAGCAGCGCCACGCCGATCATGACGGCTCCCAGCCGCAGGATCAGCGGGGTATCCATCCCGAGCACGCCCCTGTCCACGATGTCGGTCATCAGCCGGGGCTGGAGCAGGTCACAGGTCACCTCGCCCGTCATCAGCAGGACGGCCAGAATTCCATAGAGGAGGTACGGTTTGATATAGCGCCACATCCGGTTTATTCCTTTTCTGCTTCCTTTTCCCTGCACCACGGGGCCAGCGTGCACCTGCCGCATTCGGGCTTGCGGGCGTGGCACACCTGTCTCCCGTGATAGATGAGCCAGTGATGCGCCCGGCTCCACTGTTCCTTCGGGATCGCTTCCATCAGCTGCAGTTCGGTTTTCAGCACGTCCGGCGCGTCTGCCAGGCCGAGGCGGTTCGTGACCCGGAAGACGTGCGTATCCACCGCGATGGCGTCCGCGCCGAAGGCGCAGGACATGACCACGTTGGCCGTCTTCCGCCCGACGCCGGGCAGGGCTTCCAGCGCGTCGTGGTCGGCGGGCACCGCTCCGCCGTACTGCCGCGCGATGATGCCGGCCGTTTTGACGAGGTTCTTCGCCTTGGCGTGATACAGGCCGCAGGTACGGATGTACGTCTCAATCTCTTCCGGCTGCGCGCCGGCCATGGCCTCCGGCGTCGGGAAGGCCGCAAAAAGCGCCGGCGTCACCAGGTTGACCTTTACGTCCGTGCACTGGGCCGACAGGATGACGGCCACCAACAGCTGCCACGCGCTGTCGAAATGAAGCGCAGGCTTCGCCTCCGGATAGAGGCGCTCCAGTTCAGTAAGGATGGCCCGGTTCTTCTCCTGCTGTGTCATATCATCCCTCCCCTCTTAAGTCCCACGCATTATACCCCATCGTTCGTCCGCTTTTCAAGAACCTTCCGTTTCCCCCTGTCCTGCCACACAAATGCGTGTTATAATAAATCCCAATCTGTACCTTATACGGGAGGTCCTCTATGAAAACATTCGTCTTCTGTTTCGTACTGATTCTCATGCTTCTGTCTTCCGTCACCGCCTTTGCAGAGGGCGCACTGCCCAAAGTCGGCGACCGGCTCTCCGGCTTTCAGGTGACGCAGGTCCGTTCCTTCCCGCTGGTCGGGGCCACCGCCGTCCTCTTTTACCACGAGAAGACCGGCGCGCAGCTCACCTACATCGCCAACGAGGATATCAACCGCGTCTTTGACCTCACCTTTCTCACGCGGCCGATCGACAATACGGGGCTGCCGCACGTCTTTGAGCATGCTACGCTCTCCGGCAGCGAGAAATACCCGTCCAAGGACCTCTTCTTCAACCTCAGCTACCAGACTTACAACACCTACATGAACGCCGCCACCTATGCGGTAATGACGACCTATCCCGTCGCCTCCCTCTCCGAGGAGCAGCTGCTGCGCTACGCTGACTTTTACACGGACAGCTGCCTGCACCCCCTGATCCTGCGGGACGAGAGCATCTACCGGCAGGAAGCGTGGCGCTACCGTCTGGATCAGCCGGACGGGGAGCTTACGATGGAAGGCACGGTTTACAGCGAGATGCGCGGCGCGATGACGCTCCAGCGCACCGCCTCCCAGGAGACGCTCCGCGCCGCGTTCCCCGGCTCGGTCGCTGGCTTCAACCAGGGCGGTGACCCGGACGCCATCCCGCAGATGACCTTCGAAGCGCTCGCCGGCTATCACGACCGCTATTATCATCCCTCCAACTGCATGGCGTACCTGTACGGGAAGTTCGAGGACTACACGGCCTTCCTCGCCCTGCTGGACGAGGCCTTCTCCCCGTATTCGCAGCAGGCCTTCACCTTTGCGGACGAGGGCTACGTTCCGCTTTCCTCCCCCGTCGAAAAAGAGGTCGCCTATCCTGTTGAGACGGGCTCCAACACCGTCAACGCGTCGACCGTCACCTACGCCGTGGTCTGCCCCGGGCTCCGGGAGTCGCCGGAGAAGCACCGCATGATGGACACGCTGGCGACGCTTCTCTCCTCCACAGCCTCCCCGCTCGCGCAGGCCGTGCACAAAGCGCTGCCCGCTGCCGCCTTCTCCGTCAGCCTCAACTCCATCGCCCCGGACGACGCGGTGATCTTCACCGCAAACAGCGTCAACCCGCAGGATAAGGACGTCTTCATCCGGACGATTCGGGAATCCCTTCGCACCCTCGCCGCGGACGGTTTCAGCCCGGACTTTATCGAGGCGACCGCGGCCAGCGTCTCCCTCTCCATCCGCCTGATCTCCGACGAGAGCGCCGTCGGCACGGGCATCATCCCGTCGCTGGCCTACAGCTACGCGCTTTCCGGCGATCCCTTCGCCTATCTGGATGACGTGGCGGCGCTGGAGCGCATCGGCGAATGGGCAGCGGCCGGGGAATACCAGGCGCTGATCCGCGAAATGCTGCTGGACAGCGCGCTCACCTCCACCGTCGTCACCTATCCCGAGCCAGGCGCGCGCGAAGAGAAGGATGCCGCCCTCGCCCGCTCCCTGCAGGAAGTCAAGGCTTCCATGAATGAAGAGGAGCTCAGCGCCGTCCTCGCCGCCTCGCAGAGTGAGGCGCAGAGCGGAAACACCGCCGAGCTCGTGGAACGGCTGCAGGCCGTCACCGTCTCCTCGCTGCCGGAAGAGGTGCGCACCTGGCCGGTCACCGACATGCCCGGCGAAGACGGCGTCCGCCGCATGGACGTCGTCACCGGCGTGGACTCCCTCGGCAGCGTCCACCTCTTCTTCGACGCGGCGCGCGTCCCGCAGGATGAACTGCACTGGATGCGCCTGTTCATCGATCTGGTCGGCGAGGTCAACACCGGGTCGCACACCTGGGAACAGCTGACGACCCTGCAGACACGCTACCTCTACGACGGCAACATCCGTCTGAACGTGCTCGACGAGCCGGACGGATACCATCCGTATCTGCGCGTCAGCTGGACCGCGCTCACGGAGGACCTCTCCGAAGGATACGATCTCATCGCGGAAATTCTCTGCGACAGCGACTTCTCGGACGAGGCGCGCCTGCGCGACCTGATCAGCCGCAAAAAGGCCGCGGCGAAGGTCTCCCTGTTCAACAGCATCTACACGCAGCTGCTCTACCGCGCCATGGCCGTCAAAAACGAAGGCGCGCGCTACCACAGCTACGTCAACTCCTTCGATTATTACCGGTTCCTGGAAGAGGCCGACAAACTCGCCGCAAGCGTCCCGGCCGCCGTCCGCAGACATTTGGAGAGCGTCCAGGCCCTGCTGCTGCAGCGGGGCGGCGCCATTGCCGCCTTTGCCGGCAGCGAGGACGCCGTGGCCGTCAACCGGCCGCTCGCCGACGCTTTCATGGCCGGGCTGCCGCTTTCCGATGCGCCGAGGGCCGTCATCTCCCTGCCGTCTCCCGCCGCGCGCGAGGCGGTCGTCTTCGACAGCAACGTTCAGTACAACTGCCTGTTCGCGGATTACGACTCGCTCGGCATCCGCCGGGACGGCAGCCTGGACGCCGTTACCTCCCTCGTCTCCGACACCTTCCTCTACCCCATCCTGCGGGACCGCTACGGCGCGTACGGCGTCCTTCACGCCGCCACGGAGGATGACGGCATCTACATGATCTCTTACCGTGATCCGAACGTGCGTCAGACCTTCGACGTCTATGAGTCCCTGCCGCGCCTCATATCCGACCTCGCCCCCGATCAGAAGACGCTGGACGGATACATCCTTTCTTCCTATTCCGGCTATGCGACGCCGGCCGGCGAACTGAGCGGGGCGGTCGCCGCCATCGCCAGCACCCTTCAGGGGAAGCCGCAGGACCGGGCGCTTAAAGCGATGCGGGAGCTGAAAGCCGTCACCCCCGAAACCGTGAAACGCGCAGCTGACCTGTATGCTGCCCTGGCGGAGCGCGGTGTGCGTTCCACCGCCGGCGGCCGCAGCGCCGTGGAAGCCAACGCCTCCCTCTACGATGCCATCCTTCGTCCGTTTGACGCTGCCGCGGAACAAAACTGAAAACGTCTGTTGCCACAAGCACGCCGGTGTGCTATAATCCTCCGCGGCGCTTGCGCCGGACTGTTCGAAACCATCCAGTCCTTAAACAAAACTACGGGCGGGGCGCACTGCGCCCCAAAGGGCGGCCCTCCGGCCGCTTTTTTACGCCGCGCAGGTTTCAAATGCGCGGCGCCTGTTGTTTTGCAGCATGGCAAAACGACAAAGGAGGATTTCCCATGAACACCCCGTCTTCCCGGACAACGCGCTACATCGTCCGCGCCGCTGTCATCGCCGCGATTTACGCGGCGCTCACCCTTGCGCTGCAGCCCATCAGCTACGGCGCCGTGCAGCTCCGCTTCTCCGAGGCGCTGACCCTGCTGCCCATCCTGCTTGCGGAAGCCGTCCCCGGCGTCACCGTCGGATGTCTGCTGGCAAACATCCTCGGCGGCAGCATGCTGCCGGATGTCATCTTCGGCACGCTGGCGACGCTGCTCGCCGCCCTCGCCACCCGCCGCCTGCGGAAGCGCTTTTGGCTGGCTGCCGCAATGCCGGTCCTCTTCAACGGGCTCATCGTGGGCGCGGTAGTCCACTACTGCTACGCCCCCGAGATGGCGCTGCCCCTGTGCATGCTCAGCGTCGCGGCGGGCGAGGCCGTCGCCTGCTTCGTCGTCGGGCCGCTGCTCATCGGCGTGCTGAAAAAACTGCCCGCCGGCGTTTTGCAGCACTGAAAAGCGTATAACGAAAAAGCCTCATCCGTACAGGATGGGCTTTTTTCGTATGCCGTCCGCCTCAACGCTTCTTACTGCCCGTTACCCGCCGCAGCAGAAAGCGCCCCGCCTTTTTACCCGTGTAGAGCAGCCCGTGCTCCCGGAGGCTCTTCAGCCCTTTTCGTATCTTTCGTTTTGCCTTCGTGCTGAAGCGGTTTTCGTGTTCCTTCCGCCTTTCCTCTTCTCTCTGCTCCAGCGCAAGCAGCCGTCTCTCCGCTTCCTCCTGTTTCGCCAGCAGCGCCCGGTATTTTCCCATCAGGATATCATAATCGGTCAGCGCGCGCTTTTCGTGGATCGTGCTTTCAATCGCGTTTTTCAGCCACGTCCTGCAGCGCGCGATTTCTGCATCCAGATACGCATCCACCTTCTCCCAGTCGATGGGTTTCAGGCTGCTCAGGCGCTCCTGCAGCTCGTCCCGCGAGGCGACGATCCTGTCCTCCAGCCCCAGCGGCTTCAGGATGCTGATGAGCCTGGCGTTGCCCCTATGCGCGTCATAAAAACTGATGAACTCCCTGTGGAAGCGAAGCGCCATGCAGGTTCCGTGAAAGGAGTCGGTGAATACGAAACCGGAATGGCGGAAGAGCGCCAGCCATTTTTCAAGGGGCGCCCGGTTGTCCGTATAGAACGGGTACGCCTCTGTAATATTGTTTGTACCCTTATAGATGATATCTGGCACCGACCTCTGTTTCATCTGCAGATGAGCAGCCAGATCGTCCAGCATCGGTTCCTTATTCAACGGATTGAGAAGATAGCCGAAGACAAACGGCTCTTGCGGCATCTCTTCTGCATATTTGTCCGCAAGCCGGTTGTAGTCTTCCATGCTCATCAAAAAGACCGGATCCAGTACATGGACCGCCCTGTCAAAGCCAAAGTCCCTTTTGCAAAGGTCTACCGCACTCTCCTCCCGCACGGAAAACGCATCAAACTTTGAGAACATATTGGCGATATAGGCACGCTGCCCGTCTGTCCCGCCGAAGCGGTCGTGTCCAAAGGACGCCGCGTAGGCGATCTTCGGCCTGCGTCCGTCGACAAAATCCAGCGTCACCGTCGTCCCGATGACTTCCAGGATTTCGTGGTTGAACATCTGGTCTGATCCGACGACAAACGCTCTGCAATGATTGTTTAACGCTGAACGCTCTTCCTCCGTAAATACTTCCGCAATCTCATCATCCGCATACGGCGGATCCCTGAAGAGCATGCGCCCTTTGTTCCGCTCCCTGCTGCGGAACACGCTCCCGATCATCAGGACGGAATAGCCCATATCGTTCAGCGTCCGCTTTAAGGCGTATTGCGTCAGCTGCCCCCCGTAGTTTTTGCAGGAGAAGATCGAGACGAGTCCGATATCGTACCGGTTTTCCAGCGCATCTTCCGCCGCCTTTGTAAAGGGCAGCATCGGGTAGAGCGCTTTGAACCTTTCGTGAGCGGGATGAATGCCCGCCTTCGCCGTCAGCCGGTTTCTGCCGATCGTCGCCGCAAGCGGCACCTCCCGCAGAAGCTTCGCCCTGTCCTTTACGGCCTCCAGCAGCTCCCTTCCCTTGTCCGTATTGCACAGTACGACGGAGGTTCCTTTCCCGTCGTTCAGCGCGCGGTCGTATTTGGAGATGCCCCAGAAGTCGCCGATCGAGAGGTCTCCCTGGCGCCTCAACCCGCTGAACTCGCAGTCCTCGCAGCCGTCGCGCGTCGTCAGGTGGCTGAAGAGCGCACGGCCGTACAGATACCGGTCCGCGGGGATGTGCCGCTCACGCCCGTCCTTCATGTGAAGGGTCAGCGCGTCGCAGTGCCAGCCGTAGCGGTTGTCGCGGAAATCCGCACCGGCGATCTCCTCCGGTGCGGCTACGCTCTTCAGATACTCCTCCCATTCCTGTGCAGAGGCAACGCCCGTGCAGAAGATGTCCGCAAGGTAGAGTTTCTCCGCATAGTCCCGGCAGTAGCTCCTCGCCGCGGCGACCTGGCACGGGCAGCCCGTAAAGAGGACCGGCTTTCCCGCCTTCAGTTCCCGCAGCATATCGCGGTAGATGAAGCCCGTATCGCTCTGCATGTATTTGCTCTTGCGCATTGCCCGCAGTCCGTCCGCATCCCTCACAAGGGTATGGACCGCCCGGTGTTCGCCGTTCATCACGACGCCGCAGACGACGCCGCCCCTTCCCAGGATCTCCTCCGCCAGCAGCGTAAAGGCCCCGCCGGAGGACGAAGCGTCCCGGATCTCATCCTCGGCCCACAGCGCATAGCACGCCGGTTCGTCTGTTCCGGTCTCCGGCGGATTCAGCTTCGGACAGACAGCTGTACACCGCCCGCAGGAGACGCACAGCGTCTCCTGAACGGACGGATAGTAAAACCCCCGCCCGTCCGGCTGCATCGTCAGTGCACCGGCAGCGCAGCTGTTCAGGCACGCCCCGCAACCGCTGCAGCATTTGCCCTTCTCCTCCAACATCTTCCGGATATCCATCCCGTTCCCTCTTTCCCGCTTCCTTGCGCCTTCTCCGGCTTCCGGTCCCGGCCGTTCTTCTGCTCGACAGGGTATATTGTTGCAATTATTTAAAATAATACATAATAATATTACAACTTTATGAACCGCCTGTCAACGGCCGGTTTGGGGTTCACCCGCACCGGAATGCCAAGCCGATGTGACAGATTTCATCCGCTGTGTTATACTGAAAGCGTCAAAGCTATTTCCGGGGGTGAAAACTTGCCGTATATACAACCGAAGAAGCGCCGGCCGTCGCCTGCCCATATCCTGCCGGCCAGCTTTCTGGCCGCCATCCTCACCGGCGCCCTTCTCCTTTCGTTGCCTGCCGCTGCCGCCGACGGCGCCTCGGCAGGTTGGAGCACTGCCCTGTTCACCGCCACGACCTCCGTGTGCGTCACGGGTCTTGTCGTCGTGGACACCTTTTCCTACTGGAGTCCCTTCGGCAAGGCGGTCATCCTGGGGCTCATCCAGGTCGGCGGCCTCGGAATCATCGCCAGCTACGCGCTGCTCATGCTGCTGCTGCGCCGGCGGTTCTCCCTGGCGGACCGTGCGCTGCTGCAGGATGCCTTCAATCTGGATACCCGCACCGGCGTCATCGCCTTTTTAGAGCGCGTCTTCCGCGGCACGCTGCTGGCGGAGGGTGCCGGAGCGCTGCTCTACAGCTTTTGCTTTGTTCCCGTCTACGGCCCGTTCCGCGGGATTCTCCTCTCGGTCTTCACGTCCGTCTCCGCTTTCTGCAACGCGGGCATCGATCTCTTCGGGCCGGACAGCCTGGCCCCGTTTGCCGGCAACCTGCCCGTTCTCTTCATTACCATGGCGCTGATCATCCTGGGCGGCCTCGGATACGTCGTCTGGTTCGGCATCTCGGATACCGTCCGTTCCGGCGTGCGCCGCGGTTATCCACCCTTCCAGATCCTCTCAAGGCTCGGCGAGCACGTGAAACTCGTCCTGCTGCTCACGGCGGCGCTCATCGCCGGCGGCGCCTGCTTCTTCTTCCTGTGCGAGCGGCAAAACCCGCTGACGCTGGGCGCCCTGCCGCTGCCGCAGCAGCTCGCCGGCGCGCTGTTCGAATCCGTCACCCTGCGCACGGCCGGCTTCTCTTCCTTCCCGCAGTCCGCGCTCACCGCTCCTTCTTCGCTCGCCGCCTGCGTCCTCATGTTCGTCGGCGGTTCGCCCGTCGGCACAGCCGGCGGCGTCAAGACGGTCACCGCCTTCTTCGTCATCCAGAACGCGCTCTCCTACATCCGCAGGCAAAAGGAGACCGTCGTCTGCCGCAGGCGCGTACCGGAGGAGCTGATGCGACGCTCCGCCGCCATCGTGTCGGTCAGCCTGGGCGCCGTGCTCCTGCTCACTGTGGCGCTTCTGCTCGCCATGCCCGTCTCGGCTGCAGATGCCTTCTTTGAAATCGTCAGCGCCTGCGGAACCGTCGGCCTCACCCGCGGCATTACCTCCTCCCTCAATACGGCCGGGCGGATCATCGTCATGCTCGGGATGTACCTGGGCCGGATCGGCCCCATCTCCATGGCCGTCTTCTTCGTCCGTCCCGCCGGGAAGGAACAGAAAGTCACCCACGCCGCCGGCCGCTTCTTCGTCGGCTGAGCGTCCAAGCGAAAGGAGCATACTAATGGAAAAGAAATCCGTCGCCGTCCTGGGGCTCGGCCAGTTCGGGCGCAGCCTTGCGGAAAGCCTGTATGAGCTCGGCATGGACGTCCTCGTCGCCGACCAGGACGAACAGCTGATCGCCGATTTTGCGGACAAATCCACCGTTGCCGTCCGCTGCGATCTCTCCGAGGAGGATGAAATCAAGGCCCTCAGCCTCCACAACATGGACATCGTCATCGTCGCCATGAGCACTGACCTGGCCGCCAGCATCCTCTGCGTCTCCGTCGCCAAGGAACTGGGCGTCCCCTTTGTTCTGGCGAAGGCCTCCACCCCGCGCCGCGCCACCATCCTGCGGCGCGTCGGGGCCGACCGCATCATCGATCCCGAAAAGGACAGCGGCGTGCGCACCGCGCGCGTGCTCGCATCCCCCAATATCCTGGAGTTTTTCGATGTGGACGAAAACCTCTGTCTCATCGAAATGCCCGTGCAGAAGGAATGGGTTGGCCGCAGTCTGAAGGAACTGGACCTGCGCCGCCGGCGAAGCCTCAACGTCATTGCGGTCCGGCACGCTTCCTTCCCGTGGATCTTCGTCGATCCGGAGCATCCGTTCTCCGAAGAGGAAACCCTGCTGGTCGCCCTGGAGAAGAAGGAGCTGCACGCCGTCCAGTAAAAGCAGCGAAACCCAAAGGCCGTCAATTTCCCTGACCGGGTTGACGGCTCTTGTTTTTCGCGTTACAATATGGAAAATAGTTAAAATATTCCGTTAATTCTTATGTGTTTCAGGTGCGCTGCAGTTTATCCTTTATTCACTTTTTACAGCTTTTGTCCTTTGGGCTGCCTCTTCGGAATCTGCGGCGGACACAGAACGGAGGAAATCCTATGAGGGAACAATCCCTGCGCAAAAAGCGCCTCAATCTGTGGAGCCTTTCGGGTGCCCTGATCTTTGTCGTCTTTCTCCTCTTCTTCCTTTATCCCATGGCCAACCTGCTCCTGAGCGCCTTCACAGCGGAAGGGCATCTGTCCCTGGATGGATTCCGGAAGTTTTTTAACCCCGCCTACTATTACTCTTCCACCATTCTCAACAGCCTGAAGGTTTCCGCCTCCGTCATGCTCATCAGCCTGCTGCTGGGCATCCCGTTCAGCTACTTCTATACCTTCTACCAGATCCGGGGCAAGCGCATCCTTTTCATCCTGTGTCTGCTTTGCACCATGTCCGCGCCCTTTATCGGCGCGTATTCGTGGATCAAGATGCTGGGGCGCAACGGCTTCATCACCAATTTTCTGTCTATGCTGGGCGTTGAAATCGGCAGCATCTACGGCTTCGGCGGCATCCTGCTCGTGCAGAGCCTCAAGCTGTTCCCGCTGGTAGTCATCTACATGAACGGCGCGTTCTCCAGCATCGACAACAGCCTGATGGAAGCCTCCGCGAACCTGGGCTGCAAGGGCGTTCCCCGCCTGTTCAAGGTCGTGCTGATGCTGACCATGCCGACCATCCTCGCCGCCGCGCTGCTGGTCTTCATGCGGGCCTTCGCGGATTTCGGCACCCCTGCGCTCATCGGCGAGGGCTATACCACCTTTCCCGTCCTCATCTACACCTCCTTTCTCAGCGAGACCGCGACCGACTACGGCTTCGCCTCTGCGGTCAGCGTCATCGCGATCCTGTTCACCGGGCTGGTCTTCCTCATCCAGAAATACGCGACCAGCCGCTTCAAATTCACCATCAACGCGATGAATCCCATCCAGCCCCTGAAACCGAAAGGGCTGCGCGGCGCGCTGATGTACGTCTACTGCTACCTGCTCATCGCCGTGGCGCTGCTGCCGCAGGTCTACATCGTCTGCATGTCGTTTATGAACTACAACCTGGCCGGCATCCGCAAGCCCGGCTGGTCGCTGGCCAACTACGAGCGCGCCTCGCGCAAGCTCATGGTCCGCTCCATCAACAACACGCTGCTCATCAGCGTCGCCGCACTGGCGCTCATCATCGTCATCGCCGTGCTCATCTCCTATCTGACTGTGCGGCGCAGCAGTCCCTTCCACCATGCGCTGGACACCATCACGATGCTGCCGTACATCCTGCCCGGCGCCGTCATCGGCATCGCGCTGCTGGGCGCTTTCAACTACCCCGTCTTCAACAACGGGCCCGTGCGCATCTCGGGCACCATCGGCATCATCGTCATCGCCATGGCCATCCGCAGGATGCCCTTTACCAGCCGGTCCGCCACGGCGGCGATCATGCAGATTCCCGTCAGTACGGAGGAGGCCGCCATCTCCCTGGGGGCCAGCGACCTCAAGACCTTCGTCAAGATCACGATCCCCATGATGAGCAGCGGCATCCTCTCCGGCGCCGTGCTCTCCTGGGTCTCCATCATCACCGAGATGAGCGCCAGCCTCATGCTCTACAACAACCGCAGCATCACCCTGACGGTCAACACCTACACGCAGATCGTGGGCGGCAACGACGGCGTGGCCGCCGCCTTCGCCACGGTGACCACGGCCTTCACCGTCGTCTGCCTCATCCTCTACCTCATCATCACGCGCAACCAGAAGGACGGCATCGGCCTGTAATCGTCCATAAAGCAACACGGTTGCTTTATAAATAAGAAAGGAGACGTAACCATGAAAAAAATCCTGTCAATCGCACTGGTGCTCGCCCTCGTACTTTCGGCCGCCTGCGCGCTCGCGGCCGAGTGGCGGCGCGACCCGGCCGAGGTCGGCGACACCATCACCGTCTACACGACGATGGACGACGGCCAGCAGGCCGTGATGGAAGAGGTCTGGTATTCCGCCTATCCGGACTGCCACATCGAATGGATCAAGGACTCCCTGGGCACGCTGATCGCGCGCGTGCGCAACGAGAGCGCCAACCCGCAGGCGGACGTGGTCTGCGGCGGCCTGTTCCAGACGGACGGCTCCCAGTACTGGGACTGCTTCGACCCCTACAAGCCCGTCAACTATGACGAGCAGACCGTGGTCGATCCCAACAACTACTACGCCTATCTCGACATCCAGTACATGTGCCTCATCGTCAATACGAAGATCGAGAAGGAACTGGGCATCACCATCGACAGCTACGCCTCCCTGCTCGATCCCGCGCTGGCCGGCAAGATCATCATCGCCGACCCGCAGGCGACGTCCTCCGGCTTCCGGCAGTTCCACTCCATGCTGGCGCTGATGGGCGACTCCTTCGGCGACGAAAAGGCCTGGAATTACCTGACCGAGCTGGTCAAGTCCGGCGTGCGCAACACCACCTCCTCTTCCGAGGTGTACAAGCTGGTCATGTCCGGCGAGTATGCGGCCGGCCTGTCCTACGAATCCATCGTGCAGTACCAGGTTGAAAACGGCGCGGAAGACATCAAGCTCGTCTATCCGAAAGAGGGCAACACGGGCTGCGCCAGCGGCGCCGGCATGGTGAAGAACTGCCAGCACAAGGCCGCCGCAGAGGCCTTCCTCGACATGTGCGGCTCCGCCGAGGTCCAGCAGCTGCGCGCGGAAGCCAACTGCGCCCGCGGCACGAACAAGGAGTTCACTTATGAAGCCTATCCTTCCGACGAGGAGATCGGCGTCAAGGAACTGGACTTCGCCTACATCGGCGAGCACAAGGAAGAGCTGCTGAACCAGTGGACGGAACTCTGGTCCACCTACGGCGCGAAATAAGGCTCAATCTTAGCCGCGGGGGAGTGTCATTATAATTGACACTTCCCCGTTTTCGGTGCTATAATTTTTCACACTGGAGAGAGTTTGGTTTTAACGGCTCTCCAAAAATAACAAGGAGGATTCTATCATGAAGAAGCTTCTCGCACTCGTCATGGCGCTCGTTCTTGTTCTGGGCGCTGCAGCCGCTCTTGCGGATTATCCGGACAAGCCCCTGAACGCCATCTGCCCCTGGAGCGCCGGCGGCGGCACGGATAACTGCCTGCGCGCGTTCTGCATGGCGCTGGAAAAACAGCTGGGACAGACCATCGTCGTTGACAACCGCACCGGCGCTTCCGGCGTCACCGGCCACGAGGCCATTGCGGATGCCGATCCCGACGGCTATACCTTCGGCATGATCACCTTCGAGCTTGCCGCGTACAAGGCTCAGGAGATGTCCGATTACGACTACACCAACTTTGATCCGGTCTGCCGTCTGAATACAGACGCTGCCGCCATCACGGTCAACAAGGCCTGGGCCGACGCCAATGGCATCGCCGACATCAACGCCTTCGTCGCCTACTGCAAGGAGCATCCGGGCGAGGTCAAGATGGGCGGCTCTTCCGCGGGCTCCGTCTGGCACATTGCGGGCGGCTATCTCATGACCGCCACCGGCATTGAGATCGATATGATCACCTACGGCGACGGCGCTGCTGCTGCCGTCAAGGCCGCTGCCCAGGGCGAAATTCAGGGCGTTACCGTTTCCCTGGCCGAGGCCCGCAGCTTCATCGAATCCGGCGATCTCGTCTGCCTGGGCGTCATGGATACCCAGCGCAACAGCGCCGAGGTCTTCAAGGACATCCCCACCTGCCAGGAGCAGGGTGTTGACGCCGTGTACGCCACCTGGCGCTGCCTCGGCCTGCCGCTGGGCGTGGATGAAGCCATCCGCACCAAGTTCCAGGAAGCCTGCGCCGTCGCCGTTGAAGATCCTGACTTCGTCACCTTCATGAACAACGCCGGCCAGACCATTTCTTATCTGGACGCCGCCGCTACCGTCGAGTTCCTCAAGCAGCAGACCGCCGATGTGCCCTCCGCTATGGAAGCCGTTGGCCTGCTGTAATCAACCGTCCCCCAATGGGCAGGCCGTGCCTGCCCATTTTCTTTCTGTCAGCCGTTCCACCGTTTTCAAGATTTCCATAAGGATGTGAAATGCACTTGAAAAACACAAAAACGAAAGCCTTCTCGAGTTTTGTCAGCGCGATTCTGCTGCTGGCCTTCGAGATTTGGGCTTACCTGCAGACGCTAGGCTTCAAGCAGCCCAAAGCGGCCAAATACGTCAAGCCGGCGACATTCCCGCAGGTCATGATCTGCGGCATGATGATCTTTACGGTGATCCTGCTCGTCCAGTCCGCAATCAAGGTTTTCAAAGGGATGGACAAGCATGATTATGAAAATGCCCCCGCCCCCAGCCTCAACCCCCTCCGGAACCGGGGCGTCGCCGCCGCGCTTTTCGTCATTCTCCTTTGCGTGCTCTATGCGATGCTCTTCGATAAGCTGGGCTATGTTCTGGTCAGCGCTCTCATCTGCATCATCATCATGTGGCTCATCGGAAAGCGCGATCCCAAGATCGTCATTCCCGTCTCCATCCTCGTTCCGCTCGTCATGTGGTTTGTCTTCTACAAACTGCTGACAGTGAACATCCCCATGGGCGTGTTGCAGCCGCTGCGCGACCTGGTCGATAAGATTTAAGGAGGCGAGCGCATGAATTGGGGTTTACTGTTTGAAAGCTACGGCGCCGTCTTTACCAATCTCCAGGTTATCGCCATGACCTTCCTGGGGGCGCTTGGCGGCGTTCTGCTGGGCGCCATCCCCGGCATGACGGCCACCATGGGTGTGGCGCTGCTCATCCCCTTCTCCTTCGGCATGGATCTCATCCCGTCCATCGGCCTGCTGCTTGGCATCTACTGCGGCGGCATGTACGGCGGCTCCATTTCCGCCATCCTCATCCACGCGCCGGGCACGCCCAGCGCGGCGGCAACCCTGCTGGACGGCTATCCCATGTGCCAGAAGGGGCAGGCGGGCAAGGCGCTCTCCATCGCCATGTTCGCCTCCTTCTGCGGCGGCGTGCTGGGCGCGCTCATCATGACCTTCCTCTCCCCGCTGGTTGCGAGAGTCGCCATGAAGTTTACCAGCGCGGAGATGCTGATGCTGGCCTTCTTCGGCCTTTCCGTCATCGTCTCCATCTCCGGCAAGAGCATCGCCAAAGGTCTCATCGCAGCCTTCTTCGGCCTGCTGCTGGCGACGGTCGGCCAGGATCCCACCTACAGCGTAAAGCGCTTCGTCTTCAGCTTCCGTCCGCTGCTCTCCGGCTTCGCCTTCATCCCCACGCTGATCGGCCTGTTCGCCATCGCGGAGGTCATCGCGGGTGTGGAGCGCATCATCAACGGCGAGGAGAAGCAGGAGGTCTCTCACGAGAAGATCAACAGCGTCCTGCCGGACCTGCACACGATCGGTCAGATCTGGCCCAACATCCTCGTCGGAGGCGTGATCGGCACCTTCATCGGCGCCATCCCGGGCGCGGGCGGCGACATCGCCGTGTTCGTCTCCTACGGCTTTAACAAGAGCTTCTCCAAGCATCCGGAGCTCTGGGGCACCGGCATCCCGAACGGCGTCGCCGCCACCGAATCGGCCAACAACGGCTGCTCCGGCGGCGCGATGATCCCGCTGCTCTCCCTGGGCGTACCGGGCGACGCCGTCACCGCCGTGCTGCTGGGCGCCTTCATCATGAAGGGCATCCAGCCCGGCCCCATGATGTACGTCAACGAGCTGCCCACCGTCTAC
>CACZHW010000033.1 GCA_902781095.1 uncultured Eubacteriales bacterium | reverse complement strand
AGCTAAAACTAAAGGGCCTGACACCTGCTCAACACAGGCATCAGACCCTTCAGGCTGCTTAGCTTAAAACTTTTGTCTAACTTTTGGGGTTCACTTCAGGGCGGCCTTTTCCATTTCATCATTTCTTTTTCATCAGTGCCGCGCCGGCGTTCCAGGCCTGGCCGACTTTCCCGCCGGTGGCGTAGTACCCGTTCTGGAACTGATCGAACATCAGGGCGTGCAGCTTCGCGGGGTCGACCTTGCCGTTTTCGGAGAGCACGGCTTCCTCCGCCTTGACGTTCACGATCCGGCCGACGATGCCGGAGACGTGATCGGTTTTCAGGAATTCCAGCAGCTCGCACTCCATCACGACGGGGCATTCCTCAATGACGGGGGCGTGCACTTTGTTACTTCTCACCGCGTGGTAGCCGGTCCGTTCGAATTTGTCGCTCATCCTGTTGCCGGAGGCGATGCCGAAGAAATCCGCGACGTCCATGTGCGCCTCGTCCGCCAGCGCGACGGTGAATACCAGTTTAAGGAGAAAAAAACAAGCACCCGGACGGGGCGTCCGGATGCCTGGGTGAAGCGTCTTCAGTACGCGATGACGATGCCGCCGTCCTCCGCGTACATGGAGGAGAGGGCGGAGGTCGGCGTCAGCACGATTTCGCCGATGGCCGGGCACTTTTCCCAGATCATCTCGCGGACCTGCTTGGCGCGTTCCAGACAGTTGCAGTAGGAGAGCGTGAGCCGCTGGCTGCGCGCGGCCAGGCCTTCCGTCTGTCTGCGGCAGGTTTCCACCATCTGCGCGAGGGCGCCGCGCATGCCGCGGCCTTTGCCGATCAGCTTGATGCCGCCCGTCCCGTCGTCGCTGAGCACGGGGCGGATGGACAGGATGTTGGCGACCGCGGCGGCGGCCTTCTTCATGCGGCCGTTTTTGACCAGGTTGTCCAGCGAGTCCAGCACGAAGACGGTGTGCAGGTCGCGGATTTTTTCGTTCATCGCCTCAATGACCTCTTCAAAGCTCTTCTCCGCGGCGATGAGATCGCGCAGCAGCATGGCCAGATAGGTTTCCCCGGCGCAGGCGCTTTCGCTGTCGAAGACGTGGATGCGCTTGTCAGGCTGGGCTTCCAGCGCCATTTCGCGGCCCAGCATCGCGGCGTTGTAGGAGCCGGAGAGGCGGGAGGAGAGCGTCAGCACGAAGCAGTCGCCGGCCGCGGCGAGCATCTCCTGCATGTAGCGCGCGGGGCTGGGGCACGCGGAGCGCGCCGGGTTGGGCGAGGCTTTCATCGCGTTCAGATAGGGAACCATCTGGACGGAGCCGTCGTCCACGTAGTGCCGGTCGTCTATGGTGATGGTCAGCGGCGCGACCGCGGCCTGCACGTTTTCCTGCAGCTCGGGGGAGAGGTCGCAGCAGCTGTCCACGATGATGTTCATCTTGTTCATAAGGACACCTCCAGTCGGGAAGTCGCAGCAGCGCAGCCTGCTGTGACATTCAGTATAGCAGTTGTCCATAATAATGTCAACTTGTTTGCCATAAAATATGGTTTTCAAAAACAGATGTGGACGGGGAAGCGTACGGCGATTTAAGCGTGGTTTTAACCGGCCGCCGTACAATACGCCGGAAACGACGCGCGGAGCCGGACAGGCGGAAGGGGTGGAAAACCGTTGAAAAGAGCCATTTTGCTGCTGATGCTCGCGGTTCTGCTGTCAGCGGCGGCTGCAGCAGAGGAGTCGGGGGCCGCAGTGGACGCGGGGAATACCGGCCTTTATTTTGACGCGACGGACGGCGTGTGGATCGAGTACGACGGCACGCAGGAGACGCACAGTTCCGAAAGCGGACAGTCCCCGGCGGCACAGACGGGCGACGAAACCGGCTTTCTCTCCGGTTATATCCGCATCCCGCGCGGCCGCGCGCTCTACCGGGACGTTAACCGGACGGAGCAGCTCGGCTATCCGCTGGAGGAATCGGTGTTTTACGCGGTCCGCAGACGCAAATACGAGAAGGGCGCGGTGTACGAGCTACGCTTCGATACCGCGGAGTCGGCAGAAACGGACCGCTATGTGACGGCGTATTACTACTCCCGCGATCCGGACGCGGTAAGCGAAGGCGGGCAGGAAGAGCTCTTCGCCGGGCTGGCGGGTGCGCGCATCGTGGACGGCGTACCGCTGACCCTCGTGCGCCTGCGCTACGGCGAGGCGCCGGGGGAGAGCGTGGAAGAGCGCTACAACGTCGTATCCGCGTCCGGCGTCGCGCTGGTAAAGCACGACGAGACGAACCTGCGCGAAGGACCGGGCGGCACCTACGGCTACATCGTGCGGCTCTCCCGCGGGGAAGCGGTGACGGTGGAGGGCATGACGGTAAACGGCGTCGGGGCGACCTGGATGCTCGTGAAAGACAGGGACGGAAACGAAGGCTTCATCCGCGCGGACCTGCTCGGCGCTGCGCCGGAGGCGACGCCGGAGCCGACACCGGACCCCACGCCGGAGCCGACCCCGACGCCGCAGCCCACGGCCGTACCGTCTCCGACGTCGGAGCCGGAGCGCAGGGTGAGCGTCGCCGTTCGCGGAAAGGCGGAACCGGCTATCGGGGACACCGTCGTGCTGGAGGCCGTGCTGGAGGGGTACGGCGACCTCGTCACGCGGCTGCAGTGGCAGGCGAGCCGGGACGGGGAAACCTGGCAGGACATCGCGGGCGCGACGGCGGATACGCTGAGCGTGACCCTGACGCAGGAAAACTCCGGCAGCTACTGGCGGGTACTCGTGACGGACAGTGATCCGGAGATCGCGCAGCCCCGGACGGACTGAGAATTTACGGCGGCAGGGGATGGCCCGGATGGGGAATCTGTGGTATAGTGTAGCGGTTTCCGGCAAATAACGTACGGGAGTGAAGAAAATGATACCGCTGACCCCGCAGATGTTTCTCATCGTTTGTCCCCTGTTGTTTTTAACGGGTTTCGTGGACGCGATCGGGGGCGGCGGGGGTCTCATCTCCCTGCCCGCCTATCTGCTGGCGGGGCTGCCGATCCACAGGGCGATCGCGACCAACAAGCTCTCTTCCGCCTGCGGTACGAGCCTGGTAACCGTGCGCTACATCCACAGCGGCATGGTGAACGCGCGCCTCGTGCCGCCCACCGTCCTTGCGGCGTTCTGCGGCTCCTTCCTGGGCGCGCAGCTGTCGCTGCGCATGGACGAGCGCGTGATGAAGACGATGCTGCTCCTCGTGCTGCCGCTGACGGCCTCCGTCGTGCTGAACCGGCACTGGTTCGGCGGGCGGGAGGACGCGCACTTCGTCCCGGACCGGCGCACGGTGCTCATCGGCACGCTGTCGGCGCTCGTCGTCGGCGCTTACGACGGCTTCTACGGACCCGGGACGGGCACGTTTCTCATCATCGCCTTTACGGCGCTGGCCGGCATGCCGATGGCGCTGTCCAACGGTCAGGCCAAAGTGATCAACCTGACGACCAACCTCACCTCTCTGGCCGTCTTTCTCGCAAACGGACAGGTTGTGTGGCTGCTGGGGCTCGCCGGCGCCGCCTGCAATATGGCAGGCAGTTACCTGGGCTCCGGTCTCGCCATCCGAAAAGGGGCGAAGATCGTCCGGCCCGTCATCCTGGCGGTGCTAGCGCTGCTCTTTATCAAAATCCTGAGCGAGCTGTAACCGGTAAGAATAACCCGCTGGCGCATGCCGGCGGGCTTTTTTGTTTAGTTAAGGTAGAGGGCGGAGGTGTCAAACGGCGCGTCGATCATGCCGGAAGCGAAGAGAAAATCGGCCGTCTTCTGGAACCCTTCACGGTCCGCATCGCTGACCGAGTCGGAGAAGTCATAAACGGCGGCCATGCTGCGCACTTCGTCCACCGTAAGGCCGAGCGCTTCCGCGGTCAGCGCGTAAGCCGTCTCCGGGTCGTCGGACATCTTCCGAAGGACGGCGCTGTGCGCGTCCCGGATGCCCTTTATGACGTCGGGATGCGCGTCGGCGTATTCACCCGTGACCGCCACGGCGATGATGGCGCTGATGAGCCCCTCGCCGTCACAGACGAGGTGGCAGCCCTGGGCTGCTGCGCCCGCGGCCGCTGCACCGCCGAGCAGGGCCGCGTCGGCGCTGCCGTTCTCCATGGCGGCGCGCGCCTCGGGGATACCCATGCTCACGTACTGCACGTCGTCAATCGTCATGCCCGCGGTGGCGAGATAGGCGACCAGCAGTTCATGCAGGTTGGTGCCCGCCGGGCCGGCGATCACCTTGCCGCGCAGCGATTCCGGGCTGTTCAGGCTCTCATCGCTGCTGTACAGGCAGAAGGCGCGAGGTGCGCGGGAGTACATGCACAGCACGCGGATATCCGCGCCGTTTGCGGCGGAGAGGATGACGGAGGTGCCGCCCACGGCGTAAAGCAGCTGCACGTCGCCGGAGGCCAGCGCCTGGGTCTGGTCCGCGCCGGAGGTGATCTCGGCGTAGGTGACCGGGATGCCCAGCGTGCTCTCAAAGAGACGGTACTCCTGATCGACGATGCTGGGGATGTTGAGCGGAGAGGTGACGTAGGTGGCCGTCAGATGATCGACGGAGACTCCTTCGCCGAGCGCCGCGGAAGCGGCAAGCAGCAGCAGGAGAAGGACGGGAATCAGGCGTTTAGCGTTCATTTTGTGTTCCTCCACAGTGTTTTTATGGGATCAGTGAGCAAGGCTCAGGGATCGCGGGATTCGGGGGTGAGGCGGGCGAGCAGCCGCCCCAGCAGAAAATCGGTCAGGGCTCCGGCGGCCCCGATGACGAGGATGCCGCAGATGACCCGGTCCGTCCTGGACATCTGCTGGGCGAAAAGGATGAGGTGGCCGAGCCCCGTGGACGCGGCGACCATCTCCGCGCCGATGATGGCCCGCCAGGCGTAACCGAGCCCGGCGCGCATCCCGACCAGCAGATCCGGCAGGGCGAGGGGCAGAATGACCCGCAGGAAGGTGCGGATCCTGCCGCAGGAAAGCGAATGTGCGGCGTCCAGCAGCACGGGGCTGCAGGAGGTGAAGCCCTTGACGACGGACAGGTACAGCGGCGGAAAGGCGGCCAGCACGATGATGACCGTCTTGGTCGTCTCGCCGATACCGCACCAGAGGATCAGCAGCGGAATGAGGGAGAGCGGCGGCACGTGCCGCAGAAAGTGGATGAAGGGCGCGTACAGCGCCTCGCTCTTGGGGAAAAGGCAGCGCAGCGAGCCCAGGACAAAGGCGAGCGCAAAAGCCAGCGCGAACCCCCGGGCGACGCGCAGCAGGCTGATGCGCACGTCATGTGCCAGCTCGCCGGAGACGGCCATGCGCAGCAGCGTCTCCATGACCTTCGACGGCGGGGGCAGCACATAGCTGCTGAAGACGCCGGCGGCGCTGACGGCCTGCCAGAGGAGGAGAATCAGCAGCGCGCCCGCTGCGGGCACAAGCCCTTTGCGCAGCGCGGTCATGGGGCTGCCTCCCGCCCTTCGGCGGGGCTCCGTCTGACATCCCCGCGCGAGACGGCGGCGCGCAGGCCGACGGAAGCGATGCGCGCTTCCAGACAGGCATGGCACTGCGCGGATTCCTCCCCGGTGCAGATCTTGTTGTCGTACAGCTCATACCGGGCGCGGACGGAGACGGGGGAAAGGTTGGGCATGACGACGTTGGCCCCGGCAAGCAGGCCGAGTTCCCGTCCGCCCGGGTGAAGGGTGCCCAGCGCGGTGGTGGCGGGCAGCAGCAGGGTGGGGTCGATGAGCCGCAGGATGGAGAGCAGATAGCAGGTGAGGGCCACACTGCCTGCCGGTTCGGCGCGAAAGGGGGTTTCGTGGTGGGGGATGAAGGGGCCGATGCCGCACATCTCCGGGCGGAAGTCCGCGATAAAGCACAGGTCGCGCGCGATCATCCGGCTGGTCTGCCCGGGAGAGCCGACCATAAAGCCGCAGCCCACCTGGTAGCCTAGCGCGCGCAGGGTGCGCAGGCAGGCCATCCGGTTTTCAAAGGACATTTCCGGCGGGTGCAGCAGGCGGTAATGCGCCTCGTCCGCGGTCTCGTGCCGGAGGAGGTAGCGGTCCGCGCCGGCCTCGCGCAGCCGGGCGTAGCTCCCGCGGGAACGCTCGCCGAGCGACAGGGTGACGGCGCAGTCCGGATGGTCGGCCTTGACGGAGCGGATGAGGGGGCAGAGGACCCCGTCGGTGTAATACGCGTCCTCACCGCCCTGCAGCACGAAGGTGCGGAAGCCGAGCCGGTATCCCTCGTGTGCGCATTGCAGGATTTCCGCCGGCGTCAGCCGGTAGCGGACGCAGCGCGCGTTGCTGCGGCGGATGCCGCAGTAAAGGCAGTCGTTTTTGCAGATGTTGGATATCTCGATAAGCCCGCGCAGGTAGACCTCGTCGCCGTAGACGGCGGCGCGCGCCTTGCGGGCTTCTGCGGCCAGCAGGGCGGCAGCCTCCGGCGTGTATCCGTCGACGAGGGCTTCAAATTCCGCCTCCTGCAGCGTGTGTTTTTCGGCAAGGCGGCGGATCAGCGTTTCGGTTTCTCTTGTCATTCGCCAGCCTCCGCAAGCAGCGCGTGCAGCGCCGGGAAGGGGCGGAGGCTGCGCTCCAGCGTACCCGTGGCCAGCGCGATGGCGATGCCGTAGTTTGTAAAGGGGACGCCCTGGGCCTGCGCGGCGCGAAGGCGCTGGCGGACCTCGCGCTCCGTGATCATGCAGCCGCCGCAGTGCACGACGGCCGCGTAACGGGAGAGGTCCTGCGGAAAGTCATGCCCGCTGCAGGTCTCGATCCTGAGCTGCGCGCCTGCGTGTGCGCGCAGCCAGCGGGGCAGCTTGACGGTGCCGATGTCGTTGCACTGCCGGTGATGGGTGCACCCCTCGCACAGCAGGACGGTATCGTCCGGGCGCAGGCGGGAGAGCGCCGCGGCGCCGCTGACCGCGGCGGAAAGGAACCCCTTGTAGCGCGCCATGAGGATGGAAAAGGAAGTGAGGGGGATTTCCTGCGGCGTATCCCGGCTGACGCTGGCAAAGGCCTGGCTGTCCGTGATGACGATATCCGGCGGGGCGGCGAGCCTTCGCAGCGCGGCCGGCAGCTCCGTTTCCCGGGTCACCAGCGCCTGCGCGCCGGCGTCCAGCAGGTCGCGCAGCACCATCTGCTGCGGCAGGATGAGCCGCCCGCGCGGGGCGGATTCGTCGATGGGGCAAACGAGCACGGCAAGGCCGCCCGCCCCCGTAAGATCAGCGGCGAGCGGGGGAGTCTGCCGCACGGGCATCAGCCGGCCGAGGCGCTCCTTCAATTCCCGCACGCCGAGGCCGGTGCGGGCGCTGACGGACAGGGCGCCGTCCGGCGCGGGGAGGGAGGCGGAAAGATCGCACTTGTTCCAAACCGTGAGGCAGGGGATGCCCCGCATCGCAAATTCTCTTAGCAGCGCCTCGTCCTGTGCGCGGAGACCTTCTTCGGCGTCGACGACGAGCACCGCCAGGTCGGTGCGGGAGAGCGCCTCGCGCGTCTTCTGCACGCGCAGCTCGCCCAGTTCGCCCTCGTCGTCCGCCCCGGGCGTATCCATGAGGACAACAGGACCCAGGGGCAGCAGCTCCATGGCTTTGAGGACGGGGTCCGTCGTCGTGCCGGCCTGCGGGGAGACGACACAGAGCGCCTGGCCGGCGACGGCGTTGACCAGGCTGGATTTGCCGGCGTTGCGCCGGCCGAAAAAACCGATGTGAAGCCGCTCCGAAGAGGGCGTTTCATTGAGACCCATGTTTTCCTCCCATACAAAAAGCCGCCGTTTCCCCATAAGGATACGGCGGCCTTATCGTCATAAAGCCGTTTCGCACCGTGTCTTCCGCCTCAAGTTTCGTTTCGGCGTCAGGGGATGCCCAGGTTAATCAAGGTATGCGGTTGTCTGCCCGTTACAGGCTGGAGTAGGTGGCTTTGGCGCGGATGCCGGCGATGCGGCCCAGCGCGCCCGTCAGCTGGTTGATTTTGTCCATCGGCGCGTCGATGACGACGCAGATGACGCTGATGCCGCGGCTGCGGTAGGGGATGCCCAGGCGCCCTACGATGTACTCGCCGAAGGAGTGCAGCAGGTCGTTGAGGGCAGGGACGGCGTCCCCGGATTCCACGATGATGCTGAGTACGGCTACCCTTGTCTCTATGGTGATCAGCTCCTTTGCAACAGCATACACGATCCGGCCGGATTTTGCAAGCGCGGCGTCACTCGCGCGCCTGCAGGATGGAGCGGATGAACGCGCGGGAGCGCTCCTCGCGCGGGCGCTCGAAGAACTCCTGCGTGGGTCCGCTTTCGATGACGGCGCCGTGCTCCATGAAGAGCACCTTGGAGGAGACGTGCCGCGCGAAATCCATCTCGTGGGTGACGATCAGCATCGTCATTCCGTCCTCCGCGAGGCTGCGCATGACGGAGAGCACCTCGCCGATGAGCTCCGGGTCCAGCGCGCTGGTGGGCTCGTCGAAGTAGATGATCTCCGGGCCGGTCGCCAGCGCCCGGGCGATGGCGACGCGCTGCTGCTGGCCGCCGGAGAGCTGGGACGGATAGCTGTCCAGCCGGTCGGCCATGCCCACGCGGGCGAGGGCCTGCACGGCGGTTTCCCGCGCCTTGTCCCGGGGGATCTTCATGCCGACGACGGGGCCGAGGGTCACGTTCTCCAGCACCGTCTTGTTGAGGAACAGGTTGTAGTTCTGAAAGACGAAGGCCGTCTTGCGGCGGATGGCCGCGATTTCGCGGCGGGTGGCCGCGTGCAGGTCCACGTGCGTCCCGTCAAAGATCAGCTCGCCGCTGTCGGCGCGCTCCAGAAAATTGAGGCAGCGCAGGAAGGTGGTCTTGCCGGAGCCGCTGGGGCCCAGGATGGCGACGACGTCCCCCCGGTCGACGGTGAGGTCGATGCCCTTCAGGATCTCGGTGCCCTCGAAGGTCTTGTGTACGTTTTTCGCTTCCAGCATCATTTGGCGGCACCTCCGTACCCGGCAAGCTTCTTCTCGCCGATCCGCTGCAGGTGCGTGAGCAGCGTGCAGATCGCGAGGTAGATGAGGGCGACCTCGCTGTAGAGGCCGAGGGATTCGTAGACGCGCCCGTTGATGACCTGCGCCTGGCGGAACATCTCCATGACGGTGATGGTCGCCGCCAGGCTGGTGCCCTTGAGCATGGAGATGAGGGAGTTGGACAGCGCGGGGAAGGCGGTGCGGAAGGCCTGCGGCAGCACTACGTGCGCCATGATCTGCAGGTAGGAAAGGCCGACGCAGTAGCCGGCCTCCATCTGCCCGACGGAGACGCTCTCCAGCGCGCCGCGCATCGTCTCGGCCATGTAGGCGCCCTCGTTAAAGCCGAAGACGAGGACGGCGGCCGTGTAGGCTTCCAGCTTGATGCCCACGCTGGGCAGGCCGTAGAAGACGAGATAGAGCTGCACCAGCAGCGGCGTGCCCCGGATGATCCAGATGTAGAACCGGCAGATCTGCCGCAGCACGCGGACATTCGCGTACTGCACGAGCGCCACCGCCACCGAGACAACGAGCGCCAGTGCGAAGGAGAGCGCCGTGAGCGGCAGGGTGACCCGGATGCCGTAGGAGAGCAGCTTGGGGAAGGAATCGACGAGGATTCCGAGGAGTCTTTCGTTCATCGTTCAATGCTCCGTGATGCCGTGACAAGATTAAACCTTCGGCAGGGAAGCCCCGCCGAAGGACAGGAGAACGGGAAAAGGGAAGCGGATCCGCCGCGCCTCAGTCGGGCTGCGTCAGGTCCAGGCCGAAGTACTTGAGGGAGATTTCGGAAAGCCGGCCGTCCTTGCGCGCCGCTTCCAGGATTTCGTCGATCGCATCGACCAGGGACTGCGTCTCCGGGGCTTTGCGCACGGGGAAGGCGACGGGGTCGCCGGACATCACTTCCACGACCTTGATGCCCGCGTCCGGGTGCTGGTTCAGGTAATCCTGGATGGAGACCTGCGCGTTGATGGTGGCGTCCACGCGTCCCTGCATCAGCAGGGCGATGGTCTCGCCGAGGGTGGAGACGTAGGTCACCGTCGCGCCGTGCTCTTCCGCCAGCTGGGCATAGGTGGAGGAGGGGGAGTTGGCCGTCGTGCGGCCCGCAAGGTCGTCGACGCTCTTGATGTCCTCGTTGTCGCTCCTCACGGCCAGCACCTTGTGGGTGTAGACGTAGGGGGTGGTGAAAGCGTACTTTTCCGCGCGGGTCTCGGTGTAGCCCACGCCGTTGCAGGCGATGTCGAACCGGCCGGAATCCACGCCGGCCAGGATGGAATCCCAGTCCGTCTCCTGGAACTCGGGCGTGACGCCCAGCCCTTCGGCGATGAGCGTGCCGATTTCGACGTCCAGGCCGACCAGGGTGTCGCTCTCGTCGTGATAGGTCCAGGGGGACCAGTTGCCTTCCGTGGCGATGACCAGCGTGCCGCGCTCACGGATTTCGGAAAGCAGGTCGCCCTCGGCGAGCGCCGCGCCGCAGAGCGCGAGCAGGCAGAGGACGAGCGCCAGGCTCAGAAGCTTTTTCATGATATTACCTCCTGTACTTGCGGCGGCTGCCGCGGGAAAATGGATGTGCGTATGGTATCATCCAATCTCCAGTAAGTCAATAGGAAATTGAGCGGCAAAAACGGGATTTCGATGCCATCCGAAGCGCACCGGTTACAGGATCCCGGACAGAACGGCATCCACGACGGTGCGGCCGACCAGAAAGATGTTTTCCATGGCGACGGGGAACAGGTCCGTGGCCTCTCCGCTCTCCGCGGAGGTGATGGATTTGGAGTGCTCCGGGGCCCACAGCGCCTCGGGCGTCAGCCCGTCCATAAAGACGTCCATGTTGACGGAGCCGCGGATATTGATGAAGCGGTGCAGCAGGCCGAAGCGGAAAAGCACGCGGGCGAGGGCGTGATCCTCCATCTCGCTGACGGCGTAGGGATCGGGGCAGCCGTAGGTTTCGGCGATGGCAACGGCGTTGCGGTGGCCGTAGAGGCCCTTCCAGTAGTTGTCGCCGGTGACGGCGGTGCCGCGCAACACCCGGGGCTCCCGCAGGGCCCAGGGCGCCTCGCCGAAGGTCCGGCGCATCGCGGCGCGGGTGTTCTCTGTGGTCCGGGGCCGCAGGTCTTTGACGAGCTGCCAGACCTTCTCCGTCAGGACGGGATCGAGCCGGCAGCAGACGTCGCCGTCGCTGTAGGTATTGACAAACCACGTAGGACGGGCGGGGTCCTCCATCTCGCGGCAGTCCGCGTGGTGGCCCAGGTCGTAATCCGCCGTGGCCGTGACGAGGACGACGTCGCCCATCACGGTGGTCTCCGCGGCGGAACCGGCGCAGCCGGTGCCGAGGAAGTACGCACCGGAAAAGTCGAAACGGGGGTCCAGCAGCAGGGCGGTGAGGGTGACGGCGGCGTTGATCTTGCCCATCCCGGTGACGATGAGGGCGACGCCGTCCTTTACATACAGCGGATTGCCGCAGCCGGGGACCGCATAGGCCTCGCCGCCGCGGCAGTAGGCGTCGTAATAGTGGCGGGCTTCGCCCGCGACGGGGCCGTCCAGGCCGTCCGGCTCGAACTTGGCCAGGATCAGCACGCGGACGGGGATACGCTGGGACATGGTGCCTCCTTCAGGGTGCGAAAAATCAGTGGGCCGCCTTGCGCTTCGCGTAGGCATTGTAGACGGCCATGGCGGCGATGGTGGAGATGTACGGGATGCACTGCAGCAGCTGCTGGCGGATGGCCGTGCCCTGCAGGCTCTGCGCCAGCGCGGTGGTAAAGCCGAAGAGCGCGCTGGAGAGGATGGCCCCCAGCGGGTGCCCCTTGCACAGGTTGTTGGCGGCCAGCGCGACGTAGCCGCGCGCGCCGGAGATGTCCTGGATGAACATGGTGCTGCGGCCCAGCGTGAGCAGGCAGCCGGCCAGGCCGATGAGACAGCCGGACAGGGTGGCCGCGGCGATCTGGTAGCGCTGGACGTTGACGCCCAGGCTGGAGGCGGCGCTGGCGCTCATGCCCAGGGCACGCAGGCGGAAACCGATGACCGTGCGGTACATGATGACGAACATGACGACGGCCAGCACGAAGGAGAGGTAGTCGATGGCCGTCAGCGAGCTGAAGACGGTCGAAACGAAGGGGATGTCCCGGATGACCGGCAGGGAGAGCTTCGTGAGCCCTTTCATGTCGGAGGGGTTGACGGCGCCCTTCGTGTTGAAGATGACGGAGAGCAGGAAGGTGGTAAAGCCGCGGGCAAACGTGTTGAGCGCCATGCCGACGATCATGGGCTGCCCCTTGAGGCGCACGATGAAGAAGGACATGATGAAGCTCATGCACATGGCGACGGCCATGGCGACCGCGACGGAGAGAAAGATGTTGTGCAGGAAGTAGTGCGTGAGGAAGGCGAAGAAGGCGCTGGTGAGCAGCGTGCCCTCCAGGGCGATGTTGAAGACCTGCACCTTGGAGCAGACGCCGGCGCAGAGCGCGACCAGCAGGATGGGCGAGATCTCCCGGAGGGTGGAGTTGATGACCTGTGCCAGATACATCATGCCGCCTCACCCCCTTTCGCGGCCTTGCGGGCTTTGCGGTTGGAGGCGGCGATGCGCACCAGCTTGACGCTCATGAGCAGCGTGATGATGCCTTCGATGATGTTGCAGACCTCCAGCGGGATGGACATGTTGAGCATCATGGTGCTGCCGCCCACGGCGAGGCCTGCCAGCAGGATGGAGGCGACGGCGGTGCCGACGGGGTTCATGCCGGCCAGCAGCGCGGCGACCATGCCGCTCCAGGCGTAGCCGGTGGAGAAGATCATCTGGTCCACGTAGCGGCCCTTGCTGCCCAGCGCCTCGAATGCGCCGCCCAGGCCGGCCATGAGGCCGCTTAAGATCATCACGAGGTAGAGCATCCGCCGCGGGCTGATGCCGCCGTAGAGCGCGAACCGGGCATTGAGGCCGCCCATGCGGGACTTGTAGCCGAAGGTCGTCCGGGAGAAGAGGAACCAGGTGATGAAGACGGCGAGCAGCGCCAGCACGAAGCCCCAGTGCACCCAGCCCTTGATGATCGGGGGCAGCGTGGCGAACGAGGGGATCTTGCCCGTCTGCGCGTTCTGCATCTGGTAGACGTTGGCCTCCGGGTCGCGCAGCGGGTAATTGCACAGGTAGGCCGCGAAGTAGTTGGCGATGTAGTTGAGCATCAGCGTGGAGATGACGAAGGTGACGTCGAACTTCTCGTACAGCCAGCCGGAGAGCATGCTGTAGAGCGCGCCGACGACGGCCGCCGCCAGCAGCGCGGCGAGGATGCGCAGCGCGCCGGGCAGGGGCAGGTAATACGCGGCCAGCGCTGCGGCCATGGCGCCCAGGATCATCTGGCCTTCGCCGCCCATGGCCTCGTAGCCGCTGCGCCAGGCGATGCACACGGCAAGGCCGCCCATGATGATGGGCGTGGCGCGCTTTAGGGTGTTCATGAGGTAGACCCGCTTGCCGAAGGCGCCGCGGATCATCTCGCCGTAGGCCGCGACCGGGTTTTTGCCGATGATGAGAATGACGACGGCCCCCAGCAGCAGGCTGATGAGGATGGCGACCAGCGGCTGCGTCGCGGCATCCAGGATGCGGCCCAGCGTCTTGTGCGAATCTCTTTTACTGTTCATCTGCCAGCGTCCCTCCTACCATCAGCAGGCCCAGGCGGCGGTCATCCATGCTGCCGCGCGGGAATTCGCCGACCAGCTGCCCTTCGAAGATGACGTAAATGCGGTCGGACAGGTTCATGATCTCGGTAAGCTCGGAGGAGACGAGCAGGATGCCCGCACCCTCCCCACGGCGCCGGAGCAGCCGGCGGTGGATGGACTCCATCGCGCCGATGTCCACGCCGCGCGTGGGTTCGCAGCAGATGATGACCGGGGTGCCGAGGCTCAGTTCCCTGGCGACGATGAGCTTCTGAGCGTTTCCGCCGGAGAGCTCGCGCATCTTCTGCTGGGAGGAGGCGGCCTTGACGGCGAAGTCCCCGATGAGCCGCTCCGCATAGTGCCGGATCTCCTTCTGGCTGACGATGCCGCGGCTGGAGAAGGGCTCCTCGTCCTGTTTGCCCATGAGGGTGTTCTCCTCCAGGGTTCCCTCGGGCGCGCTGCCCCAGATGTACCGGTCCTCCGGAATGTGCGCCAGGCCGGCGTCGCGGATTTCGCGGACGGGGCGGCCCGTCACGTCCCTGCCGCATACGGTTACGGTGCCGGACGTGGGGGAGCGCAGGCCGGTGATGCAGCTGACCAGGTCGCTCTGCCCGTTGCCGGAGACGCCGGCGATACCGACGATTTCGCCCGCGTCCACGTGCAGGCTGATGCGCCGGAGCACATCGCGGCCGCCCTCGGTGAGGCAGAGGTCGCGCGTCTCAAGCAGGGTTTCGCCGGTGAGGGGCCTGCCGATGTCGTAGCTGGCCAGCGGGTGGCCCACCATCAGCACGGCGAGCTCGTTCATGTCGGTTTCGGAGGCCAGCCGCTCGGCGACCACGCGCCCCTGCCGCATCACGTAGATGCGGTCGGCCACGGCCATGACCTCCTGGAGTTTGTGCGTGATGAGCACGATGCTCTTGCCTGCCGCGGCGAGGCTGCGGAGGGTCTCCAGCAGCGCCTCGACCTCCAGGGGCGTCAGCACGGCGGAGGGCTCGTCGAAGATGATGATCTCTGCGTTCTGGTAGAGGATCTTGAGGATTTCCACGCGCTGGCGCAGGCCGACAGGGCAGTCGGCGATGCGCGCGCCCGGGTCGATTTTAAGGCCGTAGCGCTGGGAGAGCGCCTCCACCGTCTCAAGCGTCTTCGCCCTGTCGATGAAGGGGCCGCGGCGCACCTCGTTTTTGAAGACGATGTTCTCGGCGACGGTCATCGGCTCGAAGAGCATGAAGTGCTGCTGCACCATGCCGATGCCGGCGGCCATGGCGTCGCTGGGGTTGCGGAAGCGGCACGGTTTGCCGCCGACCACGATCTCGCCGGAGTCCGGCTTTTCCAGGCCGTAGAGGATCTTCATGATGGTGCTCTTGCCCGCGCCGTTCTCGCCCACGATGGCGAGGATCTCGCCCCGGTTCAGGTGCAGGCTGACGTCGTCGTTGGCCACGACCTTGCCGTAGGTCTTGGTGATGTGCTTCATTTCGAATATCATGGAACCACCTCCGGCGGTTTGTTGGCTGCGGAATGCGCAATTCGGGATGCCGCGCGGGTATCCCGAATTCCGCATTCCCGTAAAACAGCGAAACCCGGCCCCCCGGCAGAACCGGGGGGCCGGTGAAGGGCAGAAACGGATCAGAAGAGCGGGAAGGTGTAGTCCGCCTCGCTCTGCGGCATGGTGAGCACGAGCTCGCCGGAGGAGATGGCGTCCGCTACGGCCTTGGTGGAGGCGATGACCTCGTCGGTGAGGATGTCGGCGTTGAGGTACACGCCGTCACTGGTGATGTGGGTCGCGCCGATGGCGCCGTCCTTCATCTCCAGCACGTGCAGGCCGTTCTCCAGGGTGCCCGCGAAGTAGGCGTCGAGGATGATGCCCGCGGTGACGCCCGTGTTCTTCAGCTGGGAAGAGATGATGTAGGGGTTGTCCTCGCGGGTCATGTCGGAGTCCTGGCCGACGGAGTAGATGTACTTGCCTTCCTGGGCGAGCTCCAGCGCGGCGCTGAAGATGCCCTCGTTGCCCGCGGCGGCGGCGCCGAAGATGTAGGTGCAGCCCTGCGCCTGCTGCTGCTTGGCGAACTCATAGGCGGGGTTGGGGTCGGAGTAGGAGTTGGTGTAGTTGAAGGTCAGCTGCGCGTCCGGGATGACGGAGAGCAGGCCCTCGGTGAAGCCCCAGCGGTATTTGAAGGAGCCGGAACCCTCGAAGCAGCCGATGTAGCCGAACTTCTTCTCGTTCGGGAAGGCGTAGCCGGCCATGGCGCCCATCAGGTAGGCGGCCTGCTCCTCGTTGTAGCTGAAGGAAGCAACCTTGTCGCTGCCCGCATCGGTGTCGATGACGGCGAAGGCGATGCCGTCGGCTTCCTCGGCCTTGGCGGCCGCGTACTCGGCGGACTGCCAGCCCACGCCCAGGATCAGGTCGTACTCCTCGGCGACGGCGGCGTCGTAGCTGGACTGCCACTTGTCGGTGTCGGAGCACTCCAGGATGCGCAGATCATAGCCGTAAGTCGCCTGCAGCTCCTGGGCCTTTTCCACGACCTGGGTGAGGAAGGGGTTGACGCCAACGGGATCGCAGATGACGGCGACCCGGGCGGCGTCCGCCAGCGCGCCGGCGGCGGCGAAGGCGAGGGTGAGGACGAGGAGAAGAGAAATCAGCTTTTTCATGATGATGTACCGCTCCTTTTGTCATGGTATGGGGTAAAAAACCGCGCACGGCCCGCCCGCCGGAAAGGGCCCGGCGAGGACTGCGGACGTGCGCAAGTATATTAACGGATTTCACACCAAACGTCAACGGCAAAACCGAATTATTTTGGAAAAGCCTATTCTATAGTTCGGATATTTTACAAAAGTTCGGATATTTTACAAAAGTCGCCGGGTGTGTTCACGTTGGCGAAGCAGCGCTCAGGCAGCGGGGAGGGGGAAGCGAAGCAGGTTACGGAGGACAGAAAGCCCGTCACGCGGGTGTGGCCGGCGGCGAGGTAGGCGCCGACGGCCGGCGCCAGCCGGCTCTCGTAGACGCCGACCAGGGGCTCCGTGCGGCCGCCGTGGGCGGCGAGGGTCACCTCCGCCGTGCCCTGCAGGTGGCGCCGGGCCAGACGCAGCAATTCTTCCGCGGGGAGCAGCGGCATGTCCACGGGGATGACGATGCAGCGGGAATGATCGGCGCACAGCAGCCCCGCGTGCACTCCGGCGAGCGGCCCCCTGCCGGGGTAGCGGTCCGGTATGCCGCCGGGGCCGCAGCAAAGCACGTCCCGGATGCCGAGGGCGCGGGCCTTGTCCTGCTGGCAGGAGAGCAGCGTGCCGCCGCCGAAGGGGAGGGAGGCCTTGTCCCGCCCCATCCGCGTGGAGCGGCCGCCGCACAGGATGATCAGGCTGAAGGTGTCCGAAAGCCCGGACGCACAGGCGCTCATGCTGCGGGCACGGCCGCTTCCGCGGCTTTCTCCGGAATCAGGCGGACGACATCCTTCACGCTGCGGCGGCTGTCCGGATCGCCGAAGACGATCAGCCGGAAGGACGGGCCTTCGCGGCGCAGCAGGTAGACCCGGCCCTCCTCGCGCAGTTCCCCGCCGGTGACGGCGGCGCTGTATCCGTCCGCAGCCAGGACGGTGACGGAGGCGAGGCCCGCCGGATCGAACCCGGCGGCCTTGAGCACGTCCCCGAGTGCCCAGCCTTCCTCCCGGACGGTGCGGACCTCGTCCCGGCCGTTGACGATCTCCCCTTCGACCGGGATAACGGGGAGGGTATCCGGGGAAAAAGCGGTCTCCTTTCCGTCCGCCTCCAGGACGAGCGCGCCGGGGACGGTCTCCGAAGCGCAGGCGAGGTGGACGGCGGCAGCCGCGGCGGTAAGCAGCACGAGGGTGAGAAGCAGCCGGGGCGTGAGCGTTTTTTTCATCGGGATCACCATGCCGGCGCGGCACCGGCGCAAACGGGTAGGAAGACGGGAACCGCAAAATTACCCGTCTCCAGGCAGCCCATATTTACCAGATGACAAGCCGCTCATCCGGATTTGATCACAGGATTCCGTTCCTCCTTTCCGGTTCCGGCCGGGCGCTGAGCACGGGAGAGACGAGGCGGACGATGCGGCAGGCGGGCAGGCCGCACAGCGCGCCCGTCGTGGCGGCGACCAGCACGTACAGGGCGAGCGGGACGCCGCGCAGGTGAAAGACGATGAGGTTGGCCGCGAGCGCCGCGGCGGCGGAGCCCGCCATGCCCGAGAGGACGAGGCGGTCCCGCCGGTCCAGCCCGAACCGGCGGCCAAGGAGCAGCACGAGGTCGATGACCAGCCCCGGAACCGTGTAGCCGACGGGCGAGAGCGCGCCCATGCTGCCCACGCGGCCGGTCATCAGGGCGATCATGGACTGCACGAAGCCCATCGCAGCCCCGCAGCCGAAGCGGGGAACGAGCTCGCAGGCGACGGTGAGGAAGAGCAGCGAAAACCCGGTGCCGATGCCGCCCGGGATACGGAGAAGGCCGGTGACGGCGTTGGCCGCGGGTGCGATGAGCCGCTTTGAGACGAGGCCGAGGTCGCAGCACAGCGCGAGAAACAGCAGCTCGCGCAGCGTCAGGCGTTTCATCCCCGGCCTCCTTTCCGGCCGCGAAACCGGGCCGCAGTGCAAATACTGTCGTTATCTTAGCAGTTTTCCGGCGGGAAGTAAACGGAGCCCGCCGGAAAAGAAGGAAAACAACTTTTTGCGTGCATCTTTAAACGGAAAGGATTCTGTGTTATATTTCCGGTGGCGGCAACGGAGCGGGCAAAAAGACGGGCCGGAATCAGGCCGGCGGAAAGGCGATGCGGATGGACACGAGCAGAAACCGGGCAGCGGGGCTCAGCGTGCGCCAGTCGGAGGCGCTGATGGCGGCGGTCATCGTCGCCAGGAGCACCTCGTTCGTCTTCTCCAGGATGGCCATCAACTCCATGAGCCCCTTCAACATCCTGGCCGTGCGCTTCCTTGCGGCGTTCGCTATCCTGCTCATCCTCTTTTCGGGCAAGCTGCGCAGGCTGAACCGGCGCGTGCTGCGAAACGGCGTCATCCTGGGCGCTACCTGCGAGGCGATGATGGCATTCGAGATGCTGGGCATCCGCTACGCCGAAACCTCGCTGGCCTCCCTCATCGAAAACGCGGCCTTCATCCTGGTGCCGGTGCCGGAAATCCTGCTGCTGGGCGTCTATCCCACGAAGGCGGCGGTGAAGGGGATGGCGCTGGCCTTCCTGGGGCTGCTGGTGCTGGGCACCGGCATGACCGGCGGCATCGGCCGGGGCGGGCCGTACCTGCTGCTGGCCATGGCCTGCTACGCGGGGACGATCTTCGAAACCTCGGTGTTCGCCAAGGAGGGGGAGCCGCTGTTGGTCGGCATCGTGCAGATGGGGACGATGGGTACGCTCTCGCTGTTGCTGACGCTGGGCTTCGAGCGCTTCCGCCTGCCGCAGACGGGCGCGGAGTGGGCGATGATCCTGATGCTGGCCGTGGTGTGCAGCGTCTTCGGTTTCACGCTGCAGCCGGTGGCGCAGCGGGGGCTTACGGCCAGCCGGGCGGGCATGTTCTCCGTGCTCAACCCCCTGGCGGCCATGCTGTGGGGCTACCTGGTGCTGGGCGAGCGGATCACGCCCGTCAAGGCGCTGGGCGCGGCGCTGATCGTCGCCGGGCTGCTGCTGCCCGCAGCGGCGGACGCGAAGGCGGAGGACGGACGATGAAAAAGAAGGACGCGGAGGTGCGGCGAATGACGGAAGGCGAGCGGATCATCCCCACGATGGGCATCAACAACTGCGGGGGCAAGTGCGTCATCCGCGTGCACATGAAGGACGGGAAGATCCTCCGCCTTTCCACCGAGACGCCGGAGGAGGCGGGGGACGCCGTCCCGCTGACGGCGTGCGCGCGGGGCCTGCAGTACCATAAGACCTTCCTGGGGGAAGACCGGCTGCTGTATCCCATGCGGCGGACCGGAAAGCGCGGCGAGGGGAAGTTCCGGCGCATTTCGTGGGAGGAGGCGGTGGACACTATCGCTTCCGAATGGATCCGCATCCGGGACGCGTACGGCCCCGGCTCCCGGTATGTGCCGTACGCTACGGGCGTCAGCGGCCTGCTCTCGGGCCGGGAGTTCGCCAAGCGGCTGCTCAGCCTGGACGGCGGTTACCTCGGCTACTACAATTCGTATTCCTCCGCGTGCATCGGTCCCGTGACGGAGCTGATGTACGGTACGCGGCAGTGCGGCAACCCGCCGGAGAGCTGGGCGGACAGCCGCCTGATCATCCTGTGGGCGCACAACCCGCTGGAGACCAAGTTCGACGCGGAGACGATGCACGCGCTGCGCCGGGCGAAGGCCCGCGGCGTGCCCATCATCAGCGTGGACCCGCGCAGAAACGAGACGGCCGCAGCGCTGGACGCGGAGTGGATCCCGGTGCGCCCGGCGACGGACAGCGCGCTGCTGGACGCGATGGCCTACGTCATCCTGGAGCGGGGGCTGGAGGACCGGGCTTTTCTGGACCGCTGCTGCCTGGGGTTCGACGGCGCGCACCTGCCCGCGGGCGTGCCGGAGTCGGAATCGGTGGAAGCCTACCTGACGGGCAGAAAGGACGGCGTCCCCAAGACGCCGGAATGGGCCTCGCAGATCACGGGGGTGCCGCCGGAGACGATTGAAAGCCTGGCGGTGCGTTACGCGACAGCCAAGCCCGCGGCGCTCATCCAGGGCTACGGCGCGCAGCGCCACGCCTACGGGGAGCAGAGCGCCCGCGGCGGCATCCTGCTCTCCTGCATGACGGGCAACGTGGGCGTATGGGGCGGCTGGGCCTGCGGCGCGGCGGACTGCACCCGGCACCCGTGGCCGCGCTTCCCCTCGCTGCCGAACCCGTACGGGCGGAAGATCCCGTCCTTTCTGTGGACGGACGCGGTGGACCGCGGCGCCGAGCTGACCGCGCTGGACGGCGTAAAGGGCGCGGAGCGGCTGGACGGCGGGATCAAGATGATCCTGAACATCGCGGGCAACTGCCTCATCAACCAGCACGGGAACGTCAACCGCACGGCGGAGATCCTGCGGGACGAGCACAAGTGCGAGTTCATCGTGGTGAGCGACCTGTTTATGACGGCCACGGCGAAGTTTGCGGACATCCTGTTGCCCGGCGTCTCCATGTTCGAGTGCGACAATATCTCCCTGCCGTGGAAGTACGGGGAATTCGTGGGTTTCTCCAACGCCTGTGTCCCGCCGCTGGGGGAAAGCCGGCAGGAGTACGACTGGCTGTGCGAGGTTGCGGACCGCCTGGGCCTGCGGGAATCCTTTTCGGAGTGGCTCAGCTGGGATGGATGGCTGCGCCGCCAGTATGCCGAGCTGCGCGGGCGGGAGCCGGAGCTGCCGGAATACGACGAGCTGCGCCGCACGGGCCTCTACCGCTACAAGAAGGGCCCGCGGCGCGTTGCGCTGGAGGCGGAGTGCCGCGACCCCGCGGCGCACCCGTTTCCCACGCCGAGCGGCAGAATCGAACTGTACGCACCGGAGGTCGCCGAAACGCGCTACAAGAGCTTCTTCCCGCCCATCCCGCGCTACGTGGAGCCGCCGGAGGGTCCGCAGGACGCGCTGGCCCGGCGCTGGCCGCTGCAGCTCATCGGCTGGCATACGGGCAGGCGCTGCCACAGCGTGCACGACAACAACCCGAACCTCGTGAAGCTGGACCCCCAGCGGCTGTGGATTCACCCGCAGGACGCGGCGGCGCGGAGCATCGGGGAGGGCGACGAGGTCCTGGTGTGTAACGACAGGGGCAGGGTGCGCATCCCGGCCCACGTGACGGACCGCGTGATGCGCGGCGTGGTCGCGCTCTCGCAGGGCGCGTGGTACCGGCCGGAAAAGGACGGCACGGACGCGGGCGGGTGCATCAATACGCTGACCTCGCTGGCGGTGACGCCGTATTCCCGCGGCAACACGCAGCACACGATCCTGGTGGAAGTGCGCCCCGCCGTGGCGGAGGGTTGCGCGGATGTGGTATAATGCTGTCGTTTGAAAACACAAGCCCCGGCTCCGCCGGAGGAAGGACGATACATGGACACAACTTACGTCTGCGGACACCGCAACCCCGACACCGACTCCATCGTCTCTGCCATCGCCTACGCCGCGCTGCGCAACGCGCTGGGCGACAACGGCTACGTGGCGGCCAGGCTGGGCCACCTCAATGACGAGACGACCTTCATCCTGAACCGTTTCGGCGCGAAGGCGCCCGTTCTGCTCTCCACCGTTCGCACGCAGGTGCGGGACATCGACTTCGACCACCCGCCGCAGCTGGGCCGCAGCGTGCCGGTGAGCCACGCGTGGGAAGTGCTGCAGAGCGGGGACGGCTTTACGGCCCTGCCGGTGACCCGCGAGAACGGGTCGCTCTTCGGCGTGCTGACCGCCGGAGGCATCGCGGAGCGGGACATGGAATCCATCCGCAGGCCCGCGGTGGAGGACGTGCCGGTCTTCAACCTGCTCTCCGCACTGGAGGGCCGCATCATCAACGACGACGAAAACCTGTTTGAGAGCGTCTCCGGCGAGGTCGTCATCGCCCTGCCGGGCGCCGGCGAGCCGCTGCGCGGCGTCAAACCCGACAGCATCGTCATCTGCGGCCAGCAGGAGGACGTGCTGGAGCGGGCGCTGGCCCTGCCGGCCAGCTGCGTCATTCTCTGCCAGAGCGATCTGCCGGAGAAGTACAGGGGCATCTCTTCCGCGACCTGCATCATCGCGACGCCGTGCGACGCCTACCGCGCCGCGCGCATGATCTACCAGTCCATCCCGGTAGGGCGGATCGTGCACCAGGAGGGGCTCGTCTCCTTCCATCTGGACGACTTCCTGGACGACGTCCGGGAGAAGGTGCTGGAGAGCCGCTACCGCAGCTACCCCGTCATCGACGAGGAGGACCGGGTCGTGGGCATGCTGAGCCGCTATCACCTGCTGCGCCCCAAGCGCAAGCGCCTGGTGCTGGTGGACCACAACGAGGTCGGCCAGTCCGTGCCCGGGCTGGAGCAGGCGGAGCTCATCGGCATCATCGATCACCACCGCCTGGCGGACGTGCAGACGGGCTACCCCGTCTTCATGCGCAACGAGCCGGTCGGCTCCACCGCGACCATCATCGCCACCATGTTCCAGGAGCACGGCATCCTGCCGGGCGAGCAGCTGGCGGGCCTGCTGGCGGCGGCGATCCTCAGCGACACCGTGATGTTCAAGAGCCCGACGGCGACCCCGCGCGACCGCCGCATCGCGGAGCGCATGGCGCACATCGCCGGGCTGGATCTGGAAGCGCTGGGGATGGAGATCTTCTCCGCCAGCCAGTCGCAGGACAAGCCGGCTGACGCGCTGCTGGGCACGGACTTCAAGGAGTTCCACCTGGCCGGGCACGCGCTGGGCATCAGCCAGATCACCACGATGGATTCCAAGGGCATGATGCGCAGGGCGCCCGAATTCCTGGAGGAGATGGAGAAGCGGAAGACGCGTCAGGGCTACGACATGATGCTGCTGATGATCACCGACGTGCTGAAGGAGGGGACCTGGCTGCTGTTTACGGGCGACCGGGAGATCATCCGGCAGGCCTTCGCCGGCAGCAGCGTGAAGGAAAACCGCGTGTTCCTCCCCGGCGTCGTCTCGCGCAAAAAACAGGTCGTCCCGGCGCTCTCCGTGCTCTGGGGCTGACCGGACAGAAAAAAGCCGGCAGGCCTTCATGGCCTGCCGGTTCAGACCATCAACAAAGTCTCACATCCAACAAGGATGTGAGATTTTTTGCAAAAGCCAAAAGAAACCAAAAGGAAAAGAGGCAAGGGTTGTCGAATAT
>CACZHW010000032.1 GCA_902781095.1 uncultured Eubacteriales bacterium | reverse complement strand
GCCGCAAGCAGCATATCTGCCACAAAAGAGCCGATCAGCCCCGTGGCGCCGGTAATCAGCACCGTCGCGCCGGAGAGTCTGTCCAGCCCTTTTGCCGCCCCGACTGCCGTGTGCAGATCCTCGAGGTATGTTTTGCTGTCCAACAAGCTCATGTCTCAGTCTCTCTGCCAGTCCGATTTCCCCGCCATCAGCAGCGCCTTGAAGATGTCGATATCCTCCACCGTCGTCAGCTTGATGTTCTTCTCCGAGCCGGCGGAAAAATGGACTTCCTCACCCAGTTCGATTGCCAGCGTACACGAGGCAATGGAATCCGTGATCCCCGCCTGTGCCGCCTTCCGGTGCAGCGCGCACAGCTTTCCCAGCGGGAAGCCCTGCGGTGTCTGTGTCCTGCGCAGCTGCGACCGCGGGTAGCTGGCCTTTGCCGTTTCCCCGTCCGCCGTCTCCAGCATCGCCTCCGCGCAGGGAATCGTCGCAATCGCAGAACCGTACCGCCGCGCCTTGGAGATGCAGTCCGAGATGATTTCCGCAGAGACCAGCGGCCGGATCGCGTCGTGGACCAGGACCAGGTCCTCCGCCTTGCAGCTTTGCTCCAGCCCGAAGACGCCGCTGCGGATGGACGCCTGCCCGTTTTCCCCGCCGGGGAAAACCCACTTCAGCTTCGTGATCCCGTACTGCGCTGCGTAAGCCCGCAGCACCTGCTCCCATCCTTCTATACAGACGACCGCGATGGCGTCGATCTCCGGATGCCGCTGAAAGGCCTCCAGCGTGTAGACGATCACCGGCCTGTCGTTGACGGTCAAAAACTGCTTGGGGATGTCCTGATGCATCCGCGTCCCCGATCCGCCGGCGATGATCAGCGCGATGGTCACCCCTCGTCCCTCCTTGTACCGGTGCCGGGATCGAAGGCCAGCACCGCGTGGTGCTCCCTCTTTTCCTCCGGCGGCACCTTCATATAGTCTGCGCCGTACAGCTGCCTCAGATAGGCATCCGCGGCGTCCGTCAGCCGTGCGCTCTGGCGTTCAAACGGCACCCGGGTGCCTTCCGCCATTGCCGCGCGCTCGTAAATCTCTCCGAAGAACTGCCCGCGCCCGGACGGGATGACCACCCATTTGCCCTTCCTTTTGCAGCGCTTGCAGCAGGCAATGGTGCCCCTCGTCCACGCCTCCAGGGAGGCGAAGGAGAGCACCCTGCCGATCGCCGCCTTGATGCGGATCGCCCGCCTGGCCTGCGTTTCTTCCGTAAGCCCCAGCAACGTTTCCCGCTCCGCACGGATTTTCCGGCAGGACAGCCCGAACTTCATCCCCAGGCAGAGCAGGCCGTGCAGCCTTCGCAAAAGCGTGGAATCATACGTGTTCTCCATGGGAAAGATGTCCAGCGGGATTCCCCATTCTCCGTCCGTCAGGTCCTCCAGCTCCCGCATCAGCGTGCCCTTTTTCCGGACCTGGACGAAGAGCTTCGGATACCCCTTCGTCTCCTCCGGGGTATGGATCCAGTAGTGCTCGCCGAAGGCCTGCCTGAACAGAGGAAGAAACCGGTCCAAGTCCTCCCGGAACATGGCGATGTCGATATCGTCGTCCCAGGGGATCATCCCACCGTGCCGCACGGCGCCCAATGCTGTTCCGCCGCAGAGCGTGTACGATATCCCGTTTCGCTCACAGACTTCGTCCACATCCCGCAGCATCTCCAACAGAATTCGCCGACACTCCGCCAATTTCTCTCCCTCAAGAATCGTCATGCCCCTGGACGAGATGTGCTTCAGCGCGTCAAAAGTTGAAAGCTTCATTTGGATATGGATTCTCCAGACGATTTTTGCTGCACTCTCAAAAAGTCCGCATAGCTTTTCAGCATCCCTTGGCTTTCTTCATTAAGCCCTTGAAAGAGTGGGACACTGCTATCCTCCTGATAGGTTGGTAACTGATCTGTCAGTCCAAGAAGAAAGTTCGATGAGACATGGTACATTTGGCAGATCTTTGCCAGCGTTTCGTAGCTCGGATTGCTCTTATCCTGCTCCCAGGATTGCACAGTAAACTTGGACACACCCAGGATATTCGCCAGTTCTGCCTGTCGGACACGGTAGTGCTTTCTGACCATCTGCAGCCTTTCACCGATCATATTAATGCTCCCATTCTTATATTTCGAAAGTAATAAAAGTACACTTTATTATTGAATTCACACATTTTCGATTCTTAATGTCATTTCATAAATTCATTCTCAGAATACATTAAGATAACGCATTAAATATACCAATCATTCTTTCTTTTTAATCATCCCAAAATTCTTTATTACATATTGTAACATTCTCGTGTTAGTATTGCAATCCCTTTCCCGTGAAAAAAAGTGTACTTTCTTTCCGTTTCTCATATAAACCTAAAAAAAGCTGCTTAAAGAAAGTTTCTTAAAGCAGCTTTTCATTTATGGCCTGTAGTTTGGATCCCCTTATCTTGCTATGATCCTTGCTTACTTGGTCGCCTGGTTCAATTCCCTTCCCCATCTCTTTATCGTAACTGTGCAAACGCCGCATAGTTCAGAAGCCTCTTTACAGGTAATCTTCTTGTTCTGCCAGTTTAGAATTGCAGTTTGCATTTCAGGAGTCATCATCTTCTTCGGTCTACCGAATCGGACACCCCTCTTCTTTGCCGCCTCAATCCCTTGGGCTTGTCGCCGACGGATGTTTTCCCGCTCGTTCTGGGCCACAAAACTGAGGAGTCTGAGGACTTGATCCGTAAGGAAGGTGCCGATGAGGTCCTTTCCGATGCGCGTATCCAGCAGCGGCATCTCAATAACGCATATATCAATACCGATATCCTGCGTGAGATACGACCACTGCTTTAAGATTTCTTCGTAATTGCGGCCAAGGCGGTCAATGCTGGTGATATACAGAAGGTCCCCTCTCTTCAGTTTCCGGAGCATCCTTCGATACTGTGGTCGAACAAAGTCCTTGCCGGATATCTTGTCTGTAAAGATGCACTTAGCCGGTACAGCCATCTGTTGCATTGCCTGAATCTGTCGTTCTTCATTCTGGTCCGCCGAAGACACTCTGACATAACCGAAAATCTTCATTTTTCTTTTCCCCTTTCGATGTATTTTTTCTTTGTGTGCTAAATAATTGTACTGTCTTTGCTCCATCTTCTGAAGATTTGGCTATTGGAATCTTCTTCAAAGATTCTGTAAAAGAAACAGATCGCGGAAATACCCGCTTTTCAATGTCATATTAAAAGGACCGGCTCCTCTCGCCGGTCCTTCCCATTCTGCCCCACCTATGCCTCGCAAAGAATCCCGGCCCATTCGGCCGGGATTCCCTTATATCCGCTTCTGCCCGGTAACCGGGCCCAAAAAGTGAACTGGCCAGTGTGCCTTACTTCACTGGCCAGTCCTTACTGTAAGGCACACCGTAATGTGCAGCAGGGTTTTCCCCGCTGTCATTATCATAGCAGAACAGGTACGCAGGGTCAAGGTCCGTCCCCCGCCTCCCCGCAGCCTGTACACCCTCCCGGGTTAATGCTATAATTGCCATATATACCAGTCCTTTGAATGAGGTGAGCGCGATGAAAAAGCTGCCGCCGGACGCGGTTGCCGTTACCGCAATGGACGATTACAGGCTCCGCGTCACGTTTGAAAACGGCGTGGTAAAGGAGTTCGACGCGCGGGCGCTCCTCGGGCGGAAGTGCTATGAAAAGCTGCGCGACAAGGCTTTTTTCAAGCTGGCTTTCACACGGGAAGGCTGCGTGTGCTGGCCGGGAGGCATCGACATCGACCCGGAATGGCTCTTTGATGACAGCATACCGGTGTGAATGCTGCCCCGCATGCAACAAAATGACTTCGTTTACAAGGAAAGGGCCGGCCTCCCGCCGGTCCTTTCCTATTCCAATTTCCTTTATCCCCTTATCATCTTCCTCGTCGCCCCGATCGTCTCCTCCAGCTTCCGGCAGGCTTCGTCTGCCGTCAGGTCATGGGACCCGTTAGCCAGCAGGAACGCAAGGCCATTCGCGTACAGGCAGGCCCTCTCGATGTGCTCCCGCGCCTTTCCCTCGTCCGGCCCCTCCTGCCGCACGGCCACTTCCACCAGCCGCGGGTACAGCCCGTCCTCCCCGTGCAGGGCCTCCGGCCCGAGGTTTGTCTCTGAGAACAGGTGGTAAAAAGCCCGGCGGTTCTCCCCCGCGAAGCGCACGTAGGCGCGGCACCAGTCCAGCAGCGCGTCCTCACTTTCGAGCGGCGCCTCCAGCGCCGCGTGGAAATCCCCCACGACACGCTTCTCCAGCGCGCCCCGGACCTCCTCCATGTTTGTGAAGCAACTGAAGAGCGGCTGAGTGGAGCACCCGGCCTCCCGGGCGACCTGCCGCGCGCTCACCTTCTCCATGCCCTCTCGGCAGAAGACTGCGTAAGCGGCGTCAAGGATCTTCTCCGGCGTTATCTTCCTGTAAGCTGTCATTGCTATCACCCTTCCTGTCATTATTCTATGACGGTACTATCCGCATAGCAATATAAATCGTATTGTTTCACGACACGCCCAGCACCTCCGCCATCTTTTCCAGCGCCACTGAGGCCCTGTACTTCAGCCGGCTCTCCGATATGGGTCTCCCATAGCGCGTAGCAAAGCCGGCCTGTATCGTGGGGTAGCGGCAGTCTTTTACGTAGCGCATCCACACGATGTACTTCTCCTCCTCGTAGAGCGAGGAGAGCGCGGTCTCCACTTCCCGCACCTCCTCACGGAGCTCCGGGTCCGGGTCGTCGTCCCCCGCCGCCCTGCAGCGGTCGAGGCGCTGCAGCCTCGCCCGCTTGTGCAGGTAGCCCCGCAGGGCATCCGCGACGTCCCGCTTAGTCTCAAACCTCACAGCATCCCCTCCCACGCGATAAACTTCGGCAGCCCGGCCGCCAGGTAAAGGATCAGGAGGCACCAGGCGAGGATCTTGGCCATCGGCACAAACCGCGCGTACACCTCGGGCAGGATGCTCTCCTCCCGCTCATACTCGATATCCCTTAACTTTCTTTCCATGCTTAACTCCTCTCTTAACCCCTCTGTCAGCCCTTCTCGGGCGGTGGTGGGGTTATGCGTCCAGATCCACTTCCATTGCCCGGAACTCCTCGTCGCTGTAGTGCCTCGACTGGTAGTCGCGGGCGGGCTCCTTCGCCCTGCCCGTGTCGTAGAGGATCGTCCGGTAGAAGTTGACGCTCACCTTCCCGCGCGAGTTACTGAGGGCCGCCTGTTTCAGCGCCTCCCTCAGCCTCCGCTCGCCGGCCTTCTGCAGGTCCTCGGTGAGCGCTGTCCTCGTCTGGCTGCTCTTCACGAGCCCGTAGGTGTCGATCAGGTTGTCCGGTAGGGTCGCGGGGGTCGGCATAACACCGTCTCCCCCTTCCCTTCCCGTTCCTGTTTTCGTTCCTGTTCCTGTTTTCGTTCCCGTTCCTGTTCCTGTTGGGGTACGGATGCATGCGTCCGCACAGGACGCATCTCCCGGTGCCGGGCCGGGCGCGTCCCCGTCCGCCTCCTGCTTCCGCCAGCGCGCTTCTGCCGCGGCGCGGCGCTTCTCTGCGTTCTCACGGTAATTCTGCTGGGCTTTCTCCACCTTCTCGAAGATGAACTCAAAGGCGACAAGCCCGCCCTCGCCCAACTCCTCCTCCGTAGGTCTCTCGCCCGTCAGCGTATAGCGGGAAAGCGCGTAGATGACGGGCCAGCGCCGCTCGGCGCGCACGCAGCGCTGGATCCGCTCGATGTCCTCCGGGAAGAGGACGATGCCGGGATTGACCCCGGTTTCCTTTGCCATGCACGGCCCCCGCGCTTATCCTTGGGTGGACGGATCCGGCGCGGGCCCGGCCTCCCGCAGGATCTCGCCGGTCTCCGGGTCGACCGTCACGGCCGTGTAGTCCGCCTCGCCGGCGACCGCCACCTCGTCGTCCGGCAGGCCGGAGGCGATCCCCTCGGCCGCCTGGATCTGTCCCGGCGTCGCCGTCCTGTAGTCGATGGAGAGCACGCCCCACTTGCCGAGGAGCAGGCGGACCAGCGTCTTCCTCGCCATCGCGTCGTAGTTGTCGCGCCATCCCTTGCTCTGGTAGGGCCCCTTGCGGTTTGCCTTCTCGTGCGCATCAATCTGCCCGCGCGTCATATACAGCGTCTTCTCCGCGCCGTTGATCAGCCGGAAGAAGCCCACGTAGCCCACGACGGGCAGCTTCTCCCGCGCCTCGTCGTCCTCGATCCAGTCAAACTCATAGTCCTCCCGCAGCCGGTCCCGCCGCACCAGCTCGCCCTCCCGCACGTCCATCACGTTGATGTTGCGGTAGCAACCCGTGCGAAGCGCCAGCTGGATCATGCCCTTGTAGCCGAGGATGAACTGCGCCTCCGGCACGGTGATCCAGTCGCCTGACTCCGTCTTCTTGCGGTTGTTGAAGGGCACGATGTACGCGTACCCGAGGGCGTTGTCGACGGGCAGGTCGTAGCTGGCGGCCTTCAGCGCGCTCTGCACGACGGTCTGCGGGGCGGAGCGGACGGCGGCCGAGAGCGCCGGGTCCGCGTTGGCCACGGCGATGACCGCGCTCATGAACTGCGGCGCCCGGTCCCCCAGCAGCTCCTGCAGCCGCTTCCGGTAGCCGCCCGTGTCAAACATCCCGTTCAGGATCGCCGAGACGCTCTGCTGGGCTTTCTTCTCCGCCACGGCCTTCACGCCACCCTGGTTTGCGATCAGCCCGGATACGTTCGCCGGCCGTGCGGCGTTTTTCGTCTTCTCCATGGTCAGGCTCCCCTCCCGGCGCTCACGATGAAGCGCCGCGTCCCCTCGCCCGTGCGGCAGTACCGGCTGTAGACCTCCGGCATCTCCGCGGACAGGCGCTTTGAGTCCAGCGTCACGCGCGGCTTCGCGCTCTTCCAGCTCACGGTGAAGCCGTCCACCGTGCCGGTCTCCGCCGTGCCCATCTCCGTCTGGATCTGCTGGCGCATGACCTCCTTCTCCGCCTCCAGCGACCGGATCTGCATGTCGAGGTTCACGTACCGGCGCACGGCCGCGTCGCAGGTCAGCTCCTTCGCCGTGCCGTCCGAGGCCGGGAAGCGCAGGGCGATCGCTTTTGCGGCCGCCTGGCTGCCGTCCGCGGGCGGCATCTTCCCGGTCTTCACGTACCCGTTCCAGAACGCCTCCTCCGCCTTGACGAGGCTGCGGATTTCCTTCTCGTCCCGGTCGATCGTGAAGGAGTAGAGCCCCTTGCCGATGACCAGCACGAGGAGCAGCCACTCCTTCCAGCCCGTCACCGCGAGGTAGTGCATGCACTGCACGTAGTACCATGGCGAAATTTGGCCGTTTGCGAAATCGGTCTTGTTCATCATGGACGTCGTCTTGATCTCGATCCCGATCCGGGCGTTCCGTATCCGCCGGTCGATGTTCGCCAGCATGAACGGGTACTTTGGGTGCTGCAGCATCTTGTTGCAGCGGACCACCGGCAGCCCGGTCTCCTCCGCGTAACGCCGGGCCACGTGCTCCTCGAGCACGTTCCCCAGCCAGACGCTCTCGTTGCCCCTCAGCTCCTCCGGCTCCGCGTCCGAGACCTTCTCGGCCCAGACGCTCATCGGCGAGGAGAAGGGGTTCAGCCCGAGGATGGCAGCCGCGTCGCTGCCGCCGATGCCGGCGCGCCGTGCCTTCAGCCAATCCTGCCGGCTCATGTGCTTTGTATCCGCGAAAACAGTGGGTTTCACTTGTCATTCCTCCCGTAAACTGTTACAATAATTGTGTTCATTGTGACCGCCCGGTTGCTCTGGACACCGATGAATCCGGCACTGATCCTGCCGGGTTCTTCTTTTATGCCCACGCCCATACGAGCCTCCCGCCCCAGTGCTTCTGGGCACAGTCGCTGCACAGGCAGGTGTGCTCACGCCCGTACTCCGCATAGGCCTCGCCCTCGCAAATCTCCTGCCCGCATTCCTCACAGTACAGCCGGTTGTCCTCCGGCGGGTCGATTTGCTCCTCCGGGACCGTCCACCACATGTCATACATTCGCCGCATCTCCTGTCATCGTCCGCGCCCTCGCGGCCAGCCGCTCGAACGCCCTCATCTCCGAGAGCGTGAAGCTCCCGGGTTCCTTCATCCGCCGGTAGAAGGTCTGGCAACTCATCCCGAGCCGCAGCGCCATCCCCTCGCCCGTCATGTCGAGGACCCCCATCGTCGCGCGGATCCGGCGCTTCAGCCTCGTGTCCGCCTCACGGTCCTCCATCTGCTGCTTCTGCGCGACCGTCATCGCTACTTTCGGCAATTGTCCTTCCTCCTTCCTTCATCTCCACTGTCCAGGCCGATCAGGTCGTCCACGCTGCAGCCCAGCGCGGCCGCCAGCCTCGCCAGCTTCCGGGCCCCGGGCCACGTGACGCCGCCCTCATACCGGGCGATCAGCGTCCGGTGGATGCCCGTCAGCCGCGAGAGCTCCGCCTGGCTGATGCCCCTGGCCTTCCTTATTAGTTGTAGTCTAAGCATTACACCTTTCACCTCCTTGCTGTAGCCTATCGGTTACATCATCATTATAGCAAATAGGCTACACGAAATCAATAGATTTTGTAGCTTATTTGCTATTTAATTTTTGTAGCCTATTTGGTACAATACTCACAAAGGAGGTGTAGCCTTATGGACGAGACTCTGGGTGACCGCATTTGCAGCGCCCGTGAGCAGCTGGGCTGGACACAGGAAAAACTCGCGGAGGCCGCCGGGATCAACCGCGTAACGCTGGCCAAGTATGAGGCCGGCAGGAGCGAGCCTGGTGCCATGGTCCTCTCCCGTATCGCCGTCGCGCTGGGCGTTACGGCGGATTACCTCTTGGGCAACTATGAACCTACCCCCGCCGATGACGAGGCGTGGGAAATCCGCGAGCGCCTGCGGCGTGACCCGGATTACCGGCTGCTCTTCAAGGCCGCGAGGAAGGCTACGCCTTCCCACCTCAGGGCCGCAGCCGCAGTCCTGAAGGAACTGGAACCCGAGGGTCCTGACGACGACTACTGACAACCAAAGAAGGGTGAAAATTGATCGAAGAAGCTGATTTCCGCGTCTATGAGGTAGCTTTCCCCGGCGACATCCAGGGGGCGGTCCGTATAGACGAAAATGGTTTTGCGTCCGTTTACATCAACAGCGCACTGGGCCCCGCCGAAAAGCGGGAAGTGCTGAACCATGAAATCCGGCATCTTGAAAGGGGCGATCATATGAGCCATGCCACCATCTATGAAGTGGAGGCTGATTAACCGAGTGAAAAACCTTATCAAGGCAATAGTCATTTCATTGCTTATCACTGTATTCTTTACCTTGATAAACAGCCTGTTGCCTGCATGGTTTCAATCTTCTCTTGATACTCCCTTGTTTGTTGGGTTGTTTGTCTTCTTATCTATCTTTCTGTTCATCTATTTTGATATAAAGAGCATTAGAAAAGAGCAACGCCAGCGACGCAGGGAATCAATGAAATACCTTAAACAAAAGCGCAAAGAGCGGTGACATCAATGGATACCTTTTATATTCTGGTCAGCGGGCGCCGTGTGCAGCCCGTCACGATTGCAGTAGACGAGGGGGAATTCTGCATCGTGGAGTTCGGACACGCGCGCATCCGCCTGCGCAAGTCCCGCCTCTACCGGACGGAGTCGGAGGCCCTCGCGGCCGCCCGACCGAGCGAGCCGATGCCCGCGCCTGGGATCCCCGCCGGCCTCAAGGCCCGCCGGGAAAAGTTCCTGTACGAGCAGGGCTATTAAGGAAGGGGGAAAACCATGGTAAAAGCCCGGAAGCTTCCGTCCGGCAGATGGCACATTCAGACATTTGATCACGGACAACGCAAATGTTATACCGCTGATTCCAAAAAGGAAGTCGAGCGTCTGGCTGCGCTGGGTCTCATTGAAGAGCGTGAAAAAGCCAACCGGGGAAAAACACTGGAAGAGGCTCTTGAAGGTTATATCAACACTTGCAAAGCACAAGGCTACAGTCCGAGCACAATCATGGAGTATACTGCTCGGAAACGAAACAGTTACCCGGATCTCCTCCAGAAAAGAGTTGACAAGATCCGTGCGCAGGATGTTCAAGAAGCACTCGACAAGCGGCTGCTGGAAGGAAAAAGCATTAAAACAGTCAGAAATGACTGGTTCCTGCTCAAGGCCGTCCTTAATTCGTATGTCCCGGACCTAAATCTCTCGAGGATCAAAATCGCCAGCAGGCCAAAGCGCCGTAAGATGCTCATGCGGCAGTCCTGGGCGGGTGACATACTGAAAGCAATCCGGGAAAGGTGGGGAGAAGAAGATTTCTATCTGTACGCACTCCTTACGCTTTTCGCCGGCCTCAGGCCTTCCGAGAGCTACGCCCTGAAATGGGAAGACATTTCCCCTGCCCCGATCATCGGGATCAGCAATGATACAAAATACAAAATGGGAACCCTTTCCATTCACTCTGCAAAGGTTCGGGGCCTCGACGGCTATTCTGTCAAATCCCCGAAGACAGAAGCCGGCAACCGCCTGTTAACTGTCAGCTGGTCATTGATTGAAGAAATGAAGCGGGTCAGCAAAAGCCAGGACAGAGTGATAACGATGAAGCCAGCTGACATTAGTTACCGTTGGGCAGACATCAGAGAATTCCTTGGTCTTCCTGAAAAGCTTCGCTTCTATGATTTGCGTCATTACTATGCAACTACAATCGCAAACAGTGGTGCAAGCGAAGAAGAACTTGCCGCAAGAATGGGCCACAGTACTTCCGCCTTCAGCCACCAAGTGTATGTAGAACTATTTGAAGAAAAGCAGGAGCGTGTCAATGCCGCATTATTCATGGCTTCTGATTCCGCTCTAAAAGAATCAAAATCAACCAGCGACAACTCTAAGGATTCAAAGGCTGTCATCTGACAGCCTTTTTCTTTCCCCATCGTGCATTCTCGTAAGTAATTTTGTAAGTAATTTCTTTCTCTGAAGTGGTTGCCGCGTTCTCGTTTTTGATTGACTACATCCCATTTTTAATGGAAAAAAATCAATAATAAAACAAAAAAATTCAGCAGCCTTTTCAGCTGCTGAATTTCTCAATTGGTGCGGTAGATGGGACTTGAACCCATACGAATTGCTTCACACGCCCCTCAAACGTGCCTGTCTGCCGATTCCAGCACTACCGCATAGCGCCGCTCAAGCGAACAACGATATTATATGCAAACGAGCGGCGGGTGTCAACCCTTATTTTTGCGATCCCTCCCCCGGCTGCGAGAGCTGCCGGTAAGTCGAGGCGATGACGAAGGCTGCCACGATAAAGGTAAGCAAATCCGATACCGGCATGGAGTAAAGCACGCCGTCCAGGCCGAAGCGCAGCGGGAGCAGCAGCGCAAAGCCCACACCGAAGACCACCTCGCGGATGAGCGAAATCAGGGTGGAAGCCAGCGCCTTTCCGACGGACTGCAGGAAGATGAACGTCCCCTTGTTGACGGTCGCCAGCGGCATCAGGCACAGATAGGTGCGGAAGGCTTTCACCGCAAAATCGGTGTAGGCCGCGCTTTCGTTGGCCGCGCCGAAGATGCCGATCAGCTGCCGCGGAAAGAGTTGGACGATGACCAGCGCGACGGCGCCCACCGCCGCCTCTCCCGCCAGCAGCCGCGTAAAGAGAGCGCACACCCGGTCTTTCCTGCCTGCGCCGACGTTAAAGCCCACCACCGGGATGCAGCCGGCTGCCATGCCAACCGAGATGGAAATGACGATCTGGAAGAACTTCATGACGATGCCCACGACCGCCATCGGGATCTGTGCATACTCCGGCCGGGAGAACACCACGTCCAGCGCACCGTATTTCTGGATCATGTTGTTGATCGCCATCATCGCGGCGACCAGCGAAATCTGCGAAAGGAAGCTGGTCATGCCCAGCGCCAGATAACGCCGCGCCAGGCGCGGATGTACGCCGAAGCTGTCCCGCCTCAGCCGCACCGCCTTCATGTGGCAGAGATACCCTGTCGCAAGGAACGCCGTCAGCATCTGTCCCAGCACGGTTGCGACAGCCGCGCCCATCATCCCCCACCGGAAGACGTAAATGAAGACCGGATCCAGAATGAGGTTTGTCACGGCGCCCGCCAGCGTGGAGACCATCGCAAACCTCGGGCTGCCGTCCGAGCGGATGACCGGATTCATCGCCTGGCCGAACATGTAGAAGGGCAGCCCGACGGTAATCCAGAAAAAGTAGGTCTTCGCCTGACGGAAGGTCTCCCCGTTTACCCGCCCGCCGAACGCGGTAAGGATGCCGTCCGAAAAGAGCAGATAGCATGCCGTCAGCAGGAGGCTCACCCCAAGGCACAGCACGACCGCGCTGCCGATCGCGCGGTGCGCGTCTTCCTTCTTGCCGGCCCCCAGGCTGATGGAGACGAAGGCGCACGCGCCGTCTCCGATCATGACCGCGAGCGCCAGGGCCACGACCGTGAGCGGATAGACCACGGTGTTCGCCGCGTTGCCGTACGAACCGAGGTAGGACGCGTTGGCGATGAAGATTTGATCGACGATATTGTAGAGCGCCGCTACCAGAAGCGAGATGATACAGGGCACGGCATACTTGCGCATCAGCCTGCCGACCGGCTCCCTCTCCAAAAAAGCGGTTTCTCTTTCTTCCATTGAGAACTCCTCCCTTCCCTGACGGGCAAAAAATAAGCCGGGCCGCAGCCGGTTCCGCTGCAGTCGGCATCGTCCATCCAGAAAAAGCGCCGGCCACAGTTGGATTTACGCTGTTCGCCACGCGCTGTAGACGGTATTTTAGCGTTCCCGCCGCCCAAAGTCAATGGTTTCCCAAACTTTTTCTCCCCTTTTACCCTGTGCGAAACGGCGGAACTATTGTATAATAGATTGGATTGAAACCGAAACGGAGATGAACCGGATGAAGAAGGACCTGTGGCAGCTCTTTGCCGCTTTTCTTAAAATCGGCGCCTTTACCTTCGGCGGCGGTTACGCCATGATTCCGCTGATCCAGCGGGAAGCCGTCGAGCACCGCCACTGGGTCACCGAGGCGGATATTCTGGACGTGGTGGCCATCGCGGAATCCACGCCCGGGCCTATCGCCATCAACGCCGCGACCTTCATCGGGCAGAAGGTGGCCGGCCCGGCGGGCTCCTTCTGTGCAACGCTGGGCGTCGTGCTCCCCTCCTTTGTCATCATCTCCGTCCTTTCGCTCGTGCTGCAGGCGTTTTCGAGCCTGCGGGTGGTCCGCTACGCCTTCTGGGGCATCCGCGCAGGCGTGCTCGCGCTGATCCTGCGGGCGCTTGTCACCCTCTTCCGCCAGTGCAGAAAGGATGCCTTTGCCCTCACCGTCATGGCGTCGGCTTTCGTCCTGGTCGCCCTCTTCGGCCTCAGCGCCATCCGGGTCATCCTGCTCTGCGCCGCCGCGGGCATCCTCTTCGGACTGTGCAGGGGGGTGGAAGGATGATCCTCTGGGAGCTGTTTTCCACCTTTTTCCGCATCGGTCTGTTCACCTTCGGCGGCGGTTACGCGATGCTCCCGCTCATTGAGCAGGAGGTCCTCGCCCACCGGTGGATGACGCTGGAAGAACTGGTCAACTTCATCGCGGTCAGCGAGAGCACGCCGGGCCCTTTCGCCGTCAATGTGTCCACCTACGTCGGCATGGTCACGGGCGGGCTCCCCGGCGCCCTCTGCGCGACCTGCGGCGTCGTACTGCCCTCTTTTCTCATCATCCTCGCCGTGGCGCGCGGTTATGAAAAGTTCCGGCGAAACCGGCTGGTGGCCGGCGTCCTGACCGGCCTGCGGCCTGCCGTCATCGGCCTCATCGCCGCCGCGCTGTTCTCTCTCGCGCAAAGCGTCTTTTTTCCCGCGGGGCCGGCGCTATCCCCCGCGTTTTTCGTCAGCGCGGCGATCTTCCTCGCCGCGGCCGTCCTCGCCTTTCGCAGGGTTCATCCCATTACGCTGATCGTCCTGTCCGCCGTCTGCGGCGTGGCCGCCGGTACTGCGCTCGGCCTGTAAACCCTGCTGTCTGTCTGTGAAGGAGGAATCTCAACCGATGGAGGTTACCGTACAGGATATGACGGCCGCGCGCGACAGCCGTGCCGCGCTGCAGCGGGAACTGCTTTCGCGCTACGGCCGGACCCTCTTGTGCTTTACCCTGAACATCCCCGGGCCCGTAAAGGACAGCGTGCTCATCCGTGAAGGCTTTTCCCTTGGAAAGCGCGCCCTTCAGGACGGGTTTCTCCGCCTCGGCGCCGCGCCGCTCTTTTTCGAGGAGCACACAGACTTTACCGGATGCGAAGCGTTCTACGTTCTCCCGCTCTCTGCGCTGCAGGTGAAGCAGATGGCTGCGGACATCGAGGAGACCTCCCCGCTGGGCCGTCTGTTCGACCTGGACGTGCTCTCAAGCGACGGGACAAAGGTGGAGCGGCAGGAAATCGGCCTGCCCGGCCGCCGCTGCCTGCTCTGCGGACAGAGCGCACAGGCATGTGCCCGTTCCCGCACGCACTCCGTGGAGGCGCTTCAAAAGGAAACCCGCCGCATCCTAAAGGAAGCGGTACGCGCGGCGTTCTCCGGCAGGATTGCCGAGCTGTGCACCCGCGCGCTGCTCTACGAGGTGAACGTGACGCCGAAGCCAGGCCTCGTGGACAGGGCGAACAACGGCAGTCACCGGGACATGGACATCTTCACCTTCGCAGACAGCGCCTGCGCGCTTTACCCCTACTTCGGGCGCTGCGCCGCCATCGGCCTGGACACCGCGGGGAGGCCGGCGCCGGAGACCTTCGAGGCCCTTCGGCCGGCCGGACGCCTCGCGGAGGGCTGGATGCTCCGGGCGACCGGCGGCGTCAACACCCACAAGGGTGCCATCTTTTCCATGGGGCTGCTCGCAGCCGCGGCCGGGCGTCTATACCGCCTCTCTTCCCTGTCCGCCGAAGCGGTTCTCTCCGAGTGCCGGGCCATGACAGAAGGACTGACGGCGCGGGATTTTGCCGGCCTCAGCCCCGAAAACGCGCAAACAGCAGGGCAGCGCCTCTATACCGCGTACGGCGTCACCGGCGTGCGCGGCGAAGCGGAACGCGGTTTCCCGCTGGTTTCGCAGGTCGGCCTGCCCAGGCTGCGGGAAGCTCTCTCCGCCGGATGCTCGATCAACGACGCCGGCTGCGCGGCCCTGATCGCGCTGATGGCCGAAAACACGGACACCAACGTCCTTCACCGCAGCAGCCTGGAGGCCCAGCGGGACCTCTCCGCCCGGGCTGCCGCGCTGCTGCACGGCAATCCGTTTCCCGGCCGGGAGGCCCTCTCTTCAATGGACGCAGATCTCATCCGGCAGAACATCTCCCCGGGCGGGAGCGCCGATCTGCTCGCGCTCTGTTTCTTCCTGTACTTTCTTGAGGAGGCGGACTGATGCCGTATTTCATTTCCCGGGTGCAGCCCGGTGACAAGCGCACGCTTTCCCAGATCGACGCCCTCCTGAAACAGGAGGGCATCGAGCGCGACGCCAACCTGGACTATGTCGCGGCGATGTTTGACGACGATTACCGCGTCGTGGGCACCGGCAGCTGCTTCGGAAACACGCTGCGGTGCTTCGCCGTGGATTCGGCGCACCAGGGCGAGGGGCTGCTGAACGAAATCGTCTCCCACCTGATCCAGATGCAGTGCGCGCGCGGCAACCTTCACCTCTTCCTGTATACGAAACCCTCCGCCGCGAAGTTCTTCTCCGACCTCGGCTTCTACGAAATCGCACGGGTGGAAGGGCGCCTCGTCTTCATGGAGAACCGGCGGGACGGCTTTGCCTCCTACCTGCGCGGCCTCGCAAAGGACAGGCGGGAGGACGGCGTCAGCGCGGCCGTCATCATGAACGCCAACCCCTTTACGCTGGGCCACCAGTACCTGGCGGAGCAGGCGGCCGGCGCCTGCGACACGCTGCACCTTTTCGTCGTCTCCGAGGATGCGAGCCTCGTGCCCGCCACCGTACGCAGGCGGCTGGTGGAGGAGGGCGTCGCCCACCTGCCAAACGTCGTGCTGCACGACTGCGGCCCTTACATCATCTCCTCCGCGACCTTCCCCAGCTACTTCCTGAAGGACCGCGAAACCGTCATCGAGAGCCAGGCCAGGCTGGATCTGGCCGTCTTCGGCCGCATTGCACGGGAGCTGAACATCACTGCCCGCTACGTCGGCGAGGAACCTGCCAGCCAGGTCACCGGCATCTACAACCGCGTCATGCAGGAGGCCCTGCCCGCCCTCGGCGTCCGCTGCGTCGTGCTGCCGCGCAGGCAGGCCGACGGCTGCCCTATCAGCGCCAGCACGGTGCGCCAATGCCTGAAGCAGGGGGATTTCGAAGCGCTGCGCGCACTGGTTCCTGCCACGACGCTGGCTTACTTTGAAAGCGGGGAAGCCGCGCCGGTGCTGCAGCGCATCCGCGCTGCACAGGATGTCGTCCACTACTGACCCTGAATCACACGAAAAGGTCCGCCAGACGGCGGGCCTTTTTCTGTGGCTTCGGCAGCGTCCTCCGTCCGCCTGCGGGACCTTTCCCGGACGAACGCGGACCTGTATTACATGAGCGGCGCGAAGACGCGGAGCACGGAGAGGACGAACTCCGACAACGGATGATACCCCGCATCTTTCTTCGTGATTTCCTTGCTGAGTCCGGCAGCCTGCTCCCAGTCCCGGCGGATGTCCATGACCTTTTCGGAGTCACACAGACACGTTCCGTTCTCGAAATGCAGGTACAGGCTCCTGTAATCGAGGTTCACCGTCCCCACCGTGGCGATCCGGTCGTCCGCCACGAACACCTTGGCGTGGACAAAACCCGGGGTGTACTCGAAAATCCGCACGCCGCCCTCGATGAGCTGCCGGTAATAGGAGCGCGTGATGCACCACACCAGCTTATTATCCGGGATGCCCGGCGTGAGAATCCGCACGTCCACACCGCGCGCCGCTGCGAGGATGAGCGCGTTTTCCAGCTCCGTATCGATGATGAGGTACGGCGTTATGATGTAGCAGTAGCGCACCGCCTGATTCAGGATATTGACGTAGATGTTCTGGGCCGTGTTCTCCAGGTCCAGCGGCGTTTCCCCGTAGGCGGCGACGTAACCGTCCGCCTCCCCGGGCAGCGCCGTCCGGCGGAACACCCCGAAATCTGCGTCCTCCGGCCGCAGTGCGTTCCAGTGCGTCAGGAACATCACCGTATACGACCAGACCGCCTCGCCCGTGACCCGGATGACGTTGTCCTTCCAGTGGCCGTACTTGGTAATCTCGTTGATGTACTCGTCCGCCAGGTTGATGCCGCCGCTGAAGGCGACCTGCCCGTCCACCACCATGATCTTGCGGTGGTCTCTGTGGTTCATGATGATCCCGATCAGCGGATTGATGCGGTTGAAGGGCAGGCAGCGGATGCCTCTCTTCTCCAGTTCCCGGGCGTAGGCGTAGGGCAGCGTGCCGATGCTGCCCATGTCATCGTAGATGACGCGCACATCCAGCCCGGCGCGGGCCTTTTCCTCCAGGATGTCCAGGATCCCGTTCCACATCTTCCCCTCTTCGATGATGAAGTACTCCAGGAAGATGAACTCCCGGGCCCCGCGCAGCGCCTCCAGTATCGCCGGATACCCCTCTTCACCCAGCCCGTAATAATCAAATCCGGTATTGCGGTAAAACGGGAAGCCCGCATTCTCCGAGATATAGCGGAACTGCCCCGACATCGCCGGCATCTTCGCGCACATCTCCTCCAGCACCTCCGGGTCCTGCCGGTAGTACCGCTTTGCATCCGCCGTCGAGCGGACGATCCCGCGGTAGGTCCGGCTGGAGATGAGGTTCGCGCCCAGCAGCAGGTACAGCGCCGTGCCCACGACCGGCAGCAGGATGATGAGGAAAATCCACATCATGTCGGAGGAGAGGTGCCGGCTGTTTTTATTGATCGCCAGCACGATCACCAGGCTGAGCACGCGCAGCAGCGCCTCAACCCACGCCGTCTGGGTGCCGAACCAGTTCAGCGCCATAAACATCACGACGATTTCCACCACGGCGAGCAGAATCATGATCGTCGTCCGCTTAAAAAGCCACTTCAGAATCTTCATTCAATCCCAGCCTCCCTCTGTCTTCATTGTTCCGCCCGCTGCGTTCAGCCGCCGTTCCCCTCGGCTGTATGCAGGTCGAAGCAGCGGTCCACACAGATTTCCGCCAGCCAGAGCGCCTCTGCCCTCAGCGCCTCCGCGCTGCCTTCCCCGTACTGTCCGGTAAATGCTGCGCGCTGCTGTGCCCTTGACGTTTCGAAAAGGGCTCTTTGCTCCCTCGCCACGGCCCCGTTCTCCTGCTCCCATTCGTCATACAGGCTGCCGATGCTCTCCGTCCAGAGCCGCAGTGCGCGCGCGGCAAGCAGCCGCACTGCCTCGTCCGGCAGGCCGGGGAGCCGAAGCTTCGCTGTCACCGCACCCGCCTCAAAGTGCCGCCAGCAGAAGTCCACCGCGCCCGGCTTGTCGTCCGTCCGGCTGCAGCCCGAAGGGTAACGCTCCGCCAGTTCTTCCGGCGAAAGGCCGTCGCCTTCCATCGCCCCCGTGGCGTCACACCAGAGGAAATCCAGCTCGTCCAGCTCCGCAATGTTCAGCCGCCCGTCCGGCCTGTGTCCGATCGTCCGCTCGAAGGCCTTCGCAGCCGCTTCCGTCTTCGGGCCGAAGATACCGTCCGCCGGGCCGGAGAGGTAGCCCAGTTCGATCAGCATCTGCTGCGCCTCCAGCACGCCCTCTCCCCTGCTGCCGCGGCGCATGTCGGCGTCCGCCAGGGCCAGGGTCGGGAGGAACAGCACACACAGGATCAGAGCAACTGCTTTTTTCATAGCCTTTTCCTCCCCTTATGCCGTTTGGCGTTCTTTGGTTATCATATCGCATTTGGGCATGTATGAAAAGAGGAAACCGGTCTCATGGATTACCCTGTGCACTATAAAATATCAGATACGGTGCATCGGTCGTATCTGATAACTGCTAATTCTGTTTTGAATGACCGCTTAAGCCTGTTCATCATCGAATATCTCATGAAGTGTCTCTTCGCTTAACTCCTTGAGAAGTTCGGTAAAGGGCACCTTCAGGTCTTCTCCATTGCCTGCCGTATGTTCAAAGTCAACGAAATCAAGAGAACCCTTTGCAGTTAAGACTGAACCGTCGTCAAGGATAAATGAAATATCCTTGATTCCATCGTCATCCATGGACATGTCAATACCGCATGCATGGTCAAATTCCATCTTGTATTCGCTCTTCTCAAAGCAAATCTGCCTGATTTTCCGGCCGATACAATGCTTGAATACGGTGGACAGCTTGTAGATTGTCCCGTCATACTGCGGCAATTGCTCCTGTTTTATCGCGTTAAATCCCAAAAGAATGGGCCCGTTCCCACAGAAATGAACTGCGAGAGTGTCACCGTCTTCAAACAGAAGAACCACATAGCCGTCTGTGGTAATGCCGCTTTCAATGCTCCATTCTTTTACCTCTTCAATGGTAAAATCACAGAGATTTTGTATCATGTAGTCAAAGCAATCCGGTCTGATATCCGCAATCACCCGGCCAACGATTCTGTGTTCTTCAAAGAAAGCCTTCAGATCGTCATAGGCTGCCATCAGTTCCGTACCGTCTTCCATGATGTGTTTCATTTTCTGAACCTCCTTCCATATGCATCATACCACTCTTCTTTCCAGCTTTGGTCGTTTTTAAAGCGACAGTTTATGACCGGCTCGTACCATAGCAAAAGTCAGCCCGTCCGCATGGACAAGCTGACTTTTGCTGTTTCTTGCATATACTGATGCCGCAGGGTCGGCTCTCTTTTCTTTACTCCTCATCGTCCTGTTCGATCAGCACCCGCGTGTATGCCAGTTCAGACTCGATTTCCTCCAGTTCCGCCCGGGCCGCGGCGAGTACCCCCTGTGTAAAGCGGTCTCCCGACTGCAGGCGCTGCTCGAAGCCTCCTACCGCCTCCGCCATGAGGTTGCGCGCCGTCTGCAGATCGATCTCCACGCCCAGCCCCTTGTGCAGGCAGGTGGCGATCCGCCTGCAGATGTCCGGGTACGCGCTCAGCGGCTTTTCCTCGGAGACGATGCGGAAGGCGCTGCAATAGAGGCTGAAGGCCGTCTTTTCGTCCTTGCCCACGTACTGCCCTTTGAGGTACATGTCCCCGCACTTGTAAACCGCGCTGGGATCGCCGAGCAGCGCCGCCTTGGAAAAGAACCGGTACGCCTTTTCCATGTTGACGCAAAGCGGCCCCCGGCCGTAGTAGTGCATGTACCCCATGTTGCTGATGGCCGTCCTGTCCCCCATCCCGGCCGCCCTGCCGTACCAGTACACGGCCTTGTCCATATCCTGCGGCGTCCCGATGCCGTTGTAGAAGACGGCGCCGTAATTGCACATGGCCGTCGCGTTGCCGGCCTTTACCGCTTCCTCCAGCAGGTCCATTGCCATTTGATACAGCTTTTCGTCAAACGGCCGGGAAAGCCTGCCAAACAGGATTTCGCCTGCGACATCCGCCATTCCCTCGTAGTTCTTTTCCGCCGTCCGCTTTCCATGAATTTCTTTTTCTTCGATCACGGCTGATTTCTCCCCTTTCGTTTCGTGTCATCACGATTATACGCTTTCCCCGGGGGCCTGGGGTCGCCTTCAAGGCGACATTCCGTACGACAAGAAACCCCGCCTCGCAGCGGGATTTCTTCATCTGTTCTATTCCCGGGGTTTCTGCAGCCGGTCACTGCCGGTAACCGGAACTGCTCTTCGTCTCGTTGTAATCCCGGATGATGTCGTGCAGCAGCTCCGGGTGGCTGAAGTCCTGCGTGTGGAAGAGGTTGATCTCCCGCAGCATGGACAGGTTCTCGATGGGCAGCACGGCGATCTTCCGCTTGCGCAGTTCGTCCATGCACGCGCTCTTGGGCAGGATGGAGACGCCGAAATTCCGGCGCACCAGGTCCTTGATCGTCGCGATGTTGTCGACCTCCAGCACCACGTTGAAGTCTTCGATGCGCAGGTTCCGGCTCTCCAGCGTGGAGACGAACAGCCGGCTGGTGCTGGAGTCGGGCAGGCGCAGGATGAGGCGCTCGCGCATCAGCTGTCCCACTGTGACGACGTTCTTGCCCGCCAGCGGATGCTCCGGCGCCACGACGAGCACCAGGCTGTCCGTATCCATCAGCAAGCAGCGGAAGGACGGATCGCTGATCTTTCCCTCCGCCACGGCGAAGTCGATCTCGTAGTTGCGCAGCATATCGCAAAGGTTGTCGATCGTATCCGTCCGCAGCTGGATGTTGACGCCCTCGTGCCTCGTCGCATACCGGGCCAGCGCCTCCGCGATGGCGTTGCTCTCGGCCGTGTGCGTAATGCCGACCTTCAGCTGGGTGATGCGCCGCTTCTCGTTCTCCAGGTCGCTCTGGAGGTTGCGGTGCAGGGACTGCATCCGCCTGGCGTACTTGATGACGATGCGGCCTTCGTTGGTCACGTGCAGCTCATTGTTGGCCCGCTCGAAGATACGCACACCGAGCTCCTGTTCCAGCGCGCGGATATGCTGGCTGACGGCAGGCTGGGTCAAGGAAAGCTGGCGCGCGGCACGGGTATAGTTCCCCGTCTCATAGACCTTGAGCAGCGAAATCAGTTTGGGGTCGATCATGCCGCCTGCCCTCCTTCACCGTTTTTTTCATTATAACACATGCTGTGCAGGCTGCGCCACCCCCGGAAAGTCTGCATCGCTGCGCTCCCTCAGATAATGCGTCACAAAGAGCAGCGCCATGCCGCAGCAGATGAAGTCCGCAATCGGCGTCGCCCAGGCCAGCCCGAAGGGCGGCAGCAGGCGGTTGAACAGGAACAGCATCGGGATGTCCAGCACGCCCTTCCGGGCCAGCGCCAGCACGAGCGACGTCCTGCTCTCCTTCACCGCCTGGAAGAAGGAAATCATCACATACGCCAGCGCCGAGAACGGGCACCCCAGGCAGAGGATGCGCAGATACACCTCGCCGTATTCCGCTGCCGGCTGCGTGCGGATAAACGCCTCCACCAGCGGGCGGCTCGCCGCTAGGCTGATGCCCATGCAGGCGCTTGCCGAGGCTACCGCCGCCAGGGACGTCAGCCGGATGGCGCTCTTCATGCGTCCGTCGTTGCCGGCGGCATAGTTGTAGGCGATCAGCGGCAGCGCACCCTGCGCGATCCCGCGCACCGCACAGTGCGCCAGCATGTTGATCTTCTTGGCGACGCCCAGCCCGGCCTGGTAGGTCAGGCCCTGGCCCGCCGTCAGCGCGTCCATCACCGCGTAGGAGACGTTCTCGCAGGTCGTCATCATAAAGGCGGGCAGGCCGACGGAGAGAACCTCCCCGGGGATGCCGTCGCCAAGCGCCTCCGCCTCCGGGATGAACCGGAGCACGCTTTTATGCCGCCCGCGGATCAGCACGGCGCAGTAGTAGAGCAGCGCACACACGTTGGACAGAGAGGTGGCCAGCGCCGCGCCGAAAACCTCCCGCCCGCGCGGCAGGATCACGAACATGAAGAGCGGGTCCAGCGCGATGTTCAGCACGCCGCCCAGCATGACGCCGATTGCCGCGTGGAAGCTGCGCCCCTCGGAGCGCAGCAGGTGCGCCAGCAGCGCGTTCATGGAGGTGGCCGCGCCGCCCAGCACCACCGTCACCGTCAGGTATTCCCGGGCCAGCTCGTGCACCTGCGGGTGTCCGCCGCCCAGCAAGTCCACGTAAGCATCCAAGAAGATGAAAGAAAGGAGCGAGTAGAGCAGCGTGGCCAGCAGGCAGCCGTAAAAGCTGAAGGCTGCGCAGCGCCCGCCGCGTTTCGCATCCGCGCGCCCCAGCGCGCGGGAGATCGCGCTCGCCCCGCCCACGCCAAAGAGATTGCTGAGCGCGGAGAGCAGCATGAAGGCGGGCATGCAGACCGTAACGCCGGCCAGCATCGCGTCGCTGCCCGTCTGCCCGACAAAGAAGGTATCCGCCATGTTGTAAATGACCAGGATGATCTGACCGACCATCGTCGGGATCGCCAGCCGGGCAATTGCCCGGGCAACCGACGTATTCTCGAACAAGTTTTTCCGCTCTGCTTCATGCATATCCGCCACACTCCTTCCTCTGCCGCTCCCTGAGCGGGGAGCCGGTTTATCTTTATTGGCTGATTATACCCATGCCATTTTTGCATTTCCAATAAAAAACCCAATGGGCTCCATAACGGATTGTTTTGTTTGTCGGCCGATTCACAAAGTTTTTCTCATTGTGCGCGCCAGAGCCCGCCTCCCGCGGTATTTTTGTCGTTTTACCCTGAGACCGTCATAAATTATTCTAATTCTCTCAAAATTTTTCCTGATAGTCTTGTCTGACAACCCTCCCCTCCCTCCGCCCTTGAAATTTGCCCTTCCGCGTGTTATGCTATGGGCGCAAACCAAACAAAGACAATCCAAGGAGGATGATTCCCATGATGAAACTGGTACTGGTCCGCCACGGTGAGAGCGAGTGGAACAAGCTCAACCTCTTTACCGGCTGGATGGATCCCGATCTCAGCGAGAAAGGACACGAGGAAGCCCGTCAGGCCGGCGTCACGCTGCGCGAGGAAGGCTATGACTTCGACATCTGCTATACCTCCTACCTCAAGCGTGCCGTGCACACCCTCAACCACATTCTGGACGAGATGGACCGCAACTGGCTGCCCGTCGTCAAGTCCTGGAAGCTCAACGAGCGCCACTACGGCGCCCTGCAGGGCCTCAACAAGAGCGAGACCGCTGAAAAGTACGGCGAGGATCAGGTGAAGATCTGGCGCCGTTCCTTCAACATCAAGCCGCCGGTCCTGGATCCCGACGACGAGCGCAGCGCCCACAAGAATCCGGCATACCGCGAGGTTGATCCCGCCTGCATCCCCAACAACGAGAGCCTGGAGACCACCATCGAGCGCGCCGTCCCCTACTTCAACGAGGAGATCAAGCCCCAGATGAAGGCGGGCAAGCGCGTCATCATCGCGGCGCACGGCAACTCCCTGCGCGCCCTCGTCAAGTACTTCGACAACATCAGCGACGAGGACATCATCGGCGTCAACATCCCCACCGGCGTGCCGCTGGTCTACGAATTCGACGACGACTTCAAGGTCATCCGCAGCTATTATCTGGGCGACCAGGAAGCGCTCAAGGCCAAGATGGAAGCCGTTGCCAACCAGGGCAAAAAGAAATAACCTCCGTCCATAACCGTTCCTCTTCCGCCCCTGCGGCGGGAGAGGAACTCTTTTATGCCGCCCCGGCACGTCGGCCGATAAGCTCCGGTTTATCCCATACGGGTAAATGATTTATTTGCCTTCGATAAAAAACCGTGATATACTGTAATGGGACAGGATGGCCAAGGCCCAATATCATTCCTGTCCAAAGGGAGAGAATCAGCGATGCAATTGACAGAAGCCCTTGCCCTGTTTGGCGGCATCGGACTTTTTTTGTACGGAATGACGCTCATGTCCACCGGCCTCAAAAACGCCGCCGGCGACAAGCTGCGTGAAATCCTGGAGAAGGTCACCTCCAACCGGCTGGCCGGCGTGGCGGTCGGCCTGCTGGTCACGCTGCTCATCCAGAGCTCCAGCGCCACGGACATGATGCTCATCGGCTTTGTCTCGTCCGGCCTCATGGCCCTCTCGCAGGCCTTCGGCGTCATCCTGGGCGCCAACATCGGCACCACCATCACCGCACAGATCACGGCCTTCAACCTCACGGCCTATGCGCCGATGATTCTTTTCATCGGCTGCGTCGCCGCCGTGTTCATCAAAAAGCCCGTCGTGCGCCACATCGGCACGGTCATCCTGGGCTTCGGCATGCTCTTCGTCGGCATCGGCATGATGAAGAGTTCCATTGCGCCCCTGGCCGGGAATCCCGGCTTCATCGCCTTCGTCAGCGCGCTGGAAAACCCGCTGGCGGGCGTGCTCTTCGGCGTCGCCTTCACGTCGCTGCTGCAGAGTTCCTCTTCCTCCGTCGTCATCTTCCAGGCCTTCGCGCAGCAGGGGCTGCTGGGTTACCGCGAGACCGTCTGGCTGATCATCGGCGCGGCGATCGGCTCCGTGACGCCCAACCTTCTGGCTTCCCTCACCACCAGCCGCGAAGGCAAGCGCGTCGCCCTGCTCAACCTGATGTTCAACCTCTTCCGCGCCGTTCTGGTCAGCGCGCTCATCACCCTCTTCCCGGCCATCCTGTCGGGCATCGAGTCCCTGTCGCCCGGCAACGTGGCGCGCCAGGTCGCCAACACCCATACGCTCTTCGCCATCATCGCGGCGCTGGCCGCCCTGCCGCTGCAGAGCACCTTCGTCGCGCTGACCCGGCGCCTGCTGCCGCCCCTCCCCGCGGAGAGCCGCGCGCAGGAGGAGCAGCGCCTGCGCTACCTGGCAGACCTGGACAAATATCCGGACGGCGTGGCCATGCACCAGGCCCAGCTGGAGGTGGACCGCATGGGCGACTTCGCCAGGGAAAATCTGGAGACGTCCCTCTTCTACTTCTTCCATCCGGACGACGCCGAGAAGGGTGCCCGCATCGCGGAGCTGGAGGCCGCGGTGGACTACCTCAACCACGCCATCACCGACAAGCTGGTCCAGCTGCGCAGCCGGAACCTCTCCGAGCGCGACGTCTTCCGCCTCACCAAGATGACCCAGGTCGTCAGCAATTACGAGCGGATCAGCGACCACGCCGAGAACATCGGCGAGTTCTGCGACAGGCTGAAGGAAAACCACGCCGTCATCTCCGAGGCCGGGATGAACGAGCTCCGCCAGATGGGCGAGGCCGTGCTGGAAACGCTGGACGTCTCCATGACCGTCTTCCGCGACCACAAGCCGGAGCTGATCCCGAAGGCCGAGGAACTGGAGCAGCGCGTGGACGACATGCAGGAGACCTTCATCCAGCACCACATCGAGCGGCTGATGCAGATCCACTGCGACCCGCTGGGCGGCGTCGTCTTCAACGACATGTGCACCGACCTGGAGCGCTGCTCGGAAAGAAGTAAGCGTACTGCCGCCCTACCCCCGGTTTCCCGGCGAACAAAAAGAAGAACCGCCTGCCGGCCCTTTTGCGGGCCCGCAGGCGGTCGTGTTTTATGCGGTTTACGATGCGGATCAGAATTCGCTGCCGTCCATGTCGAATTCGTCGGTGACGACTTCCTCCTCCGCTTCCTCCTGGACGACCTGCGGCACGAATTCGCTGCGCCACGCTTCCTCCGGAAGTCCGGCGATGATCGCCGGGAGGCTGATGACCATGCCGTCCATCGTGTACGGTATGCTGACGGAGAACGCGTAGTGCTTGGGCTCGTCGCCCTTCTTCTCCGTCACGTCGACGGTAAAGGCGAAGCTCTGCCCCACGCAGCTCGCCATGCCGCGCTCCCTCTTGGAGAGGCGCGCCACGCGCTCCTCCCCGACAAAGACCTCCGCGCGCTGGTAGGCGGCGTATTCCTGGCCGTCCACTGTCGCGGTCTTGTTGTCGAAGTAGATGGTGTGGCCCCGGCCGATGACCATCATGACCGCGGCGACGGCGACGAGTACCGCGACGGTCGCGGCGCGGAAGAGGAACCTTCTCCTGTTCTTCATTTGTCCCCCTCCTTCTGGGCCGCCGCCAGCTGCTGGCCGATGCCGGCCTTTTCGCGGCGCTTCTTCGTCTCATACATGACCAGCGCAATGGTGATGACGCCGTAGGAGACAAACACGCGGAAGTACTCGCCGATGACCTCGTTGCCGGTGATCTTCGCGCCGGCGGACGGGGCCAGGATGAACATCGTATGGAACAGGATGACCCCGAGGAACACGTTTCCGATGCTCGCCTTGTCGACGGACGCGCCGCCGACCAGCAGCGCCGCGATGCAGAACATGCCGATCTGCGAGTGCGAAGAGTACGTGGCCATATCGCCCATGTTCTGCAGGTAGATGACCATTCCGATGCCCGCCAGCACCGTGGAGATCACGATGGAGATGAGGCGCGTGCGCTCCACGTCGATGCCGGCCGCGCGGGCGACCTCCATATCCTGGCCGACCGCGCGCATGTCCTGCCCCAGCTTCGTGCGGCGGAACCAGACGATGACCAGGCACATCGCCGCGATGATGAGGATCGTCAGCAGCGGGATGCGCACGCCGGCGACATTGACCGCCAGCAGGTTGTCCAGGCACTTGCGGATGTGCGTCAGGTCCACGGAACTGCGCACGCCGTAGCCGCGCGGCAGCTTGATGTTGTTGTGCAGAATCGGGATGATGGAGCCCATCATGTACAGCACGACGAGCTGGTACATGCCGTTCATGAAGAAGCTGATGATGTAGCTGGTGATCATCTCGCGCCCCTTGGCCGCGTTGAGGATCTTGCCGCAGAGCAGCCCCAGCAGCGCGGAGAGCGGGACGGAGAGGATCATCGCCAGCACCATGCCGGGGATGCCCCAGATCTGCCAGTCCGTCACGAAGATCAGCGCGATCTCAGCCGCCATGGCGCCCAGCGTCATGCCGAAGTTCAGGCCCATGCCCGCCATGATCGGGATCAGCAGGCTGAGGATGAGGAACGCGTTGCGCGAGAGGCGCGTCACGATCTCGTTGAGCAGGAAGGTCGGCGAAAAGCCCACCACCGGGATGCAGAACGCGATGATGATGATGAACATGATCGGCACCGAATTGGCGCCGAGGAAGCCCAGGAGCTTCTGTCCGGAGGTTTTCTTACCGTTCATCGTGTCGCCTCCGTTTTCCGCGTCAGCGCGTACAGGATCATGCCGTTGGACACGACCATGCGCAGCACTTCGCTGATGTCCAGGTTGATCAGGCCGTTCATCACCGTGGGCGTCATCGTGACGATGCCCTGGAAGAGGATGGTGCCGATGACCACGTTGGTGATGCTCGCCTTGTTGGCCGTCGCGCCGCCGATAAGGATCGCGGAGACCGCAGGCAGCGCCATGTTGAACGGCGCGTTGTACAGCTGCACGAAGCCGAAGCCCTGCTCGTAGACGAGGATGCCGACCGCCGCCAGCCACGTGCTCATGACGACGGAAAGCATGCGGATGCGGTCCACATTGATGCCGGCGGCCCGCGCGAACACGGGGTTGGAGCCCACGGCGGTCATCGCCGTGCCGGTCTTCGTGTGCAGGAAAGCCCAGATGAGGAAGGCCAGCAGCGCGAAGAAAAGCAGCGCCCCCGTCGGGATGACCAGCTTGCCGATCTGAATACGCAGGAAGTTGGAGAGCACGCCCCCGTAGTACTTGTCGATGGGGAACGTGGTCCGCAGTCCCGTCCCTTCAAAGCCCCAGGCCATGTCGCCCTTGGTGTAGGGCAGCACCAGCCACATCATGCAGAAGAACGAGACCACCGAGAAGCCGACGTAGGTGGCGATCATCATCTCGCCGCCCTTGATCTTGTTGAGCAGCCAGCCGTAGGCCAGTCCGAACGCGATGGCAAACGGCGTCGCGATCAGGATGGCCATGAAGAAGCTCACAGGGCCGGTAAAGCCCCACTCGATGGAGAGCGTCGCCCCCAGCAGGCCCGCAATGATGCCCACGGGCAGGCCGAAATTGAGGCCGCAGCCGGAGTGCACCATCGGTACCATCGCCAGCACCAGCACGGCGTTCCAGCTGAAGCGGTTGAAGACGTTGGTGATCTGGGACCAGAAGTTCGCGCCCGTAAACGGCGCGATGATGAACATCAGCAGCAGGAATGCCGCGATGATCAGGCGCGGGAGGCCGAACTCCCGCAGCGCTTCCCTGACTTTTCCGGCAACAGGGGCGCCTGTCTTATTCATTTCGCTCATATCGCCCCTCCTTTACACAACCTGGCTGACCATCAGCGCGCCGAAGTCCTCGGAGCTGTCGGTCGCCGGGCGGATACCGGCGATCCTGCCGCCGCTCACGATGGCGATGCGGTCGCAGATCTGCCGCAGTTCCTCCAGCTCGGAGGAGATCATGACGATGGTGACGCCGTTTTCCCGGTTGAATTTCTTCAGCGCCTTCAGCACCAGCGCCTTGGCACCCACGTCGATGCCGCGCGTCGGCTCGGAGACGAAGAGGAACTTCGGTGTCAGCGCGAACGCCTTCGCCAGGCAGACCTTCTGCTGGTTGCCGCCGGAGAGCTCCTTGGCCCTCTGCCTCGAGCTCGTGCACTTGATCTGCAGCTCGTCGATGTATTGCTGCGTCACCTCGCGGATTGCCGCCTCGTCGCGCCAGTGGACGAGGCCGCCCAGCAGCGGCTTCAGATACTTGCCCTGGATCTGCATCGCCGGGAAGGAGATGTTCCACTCCAGGCTCTCGTCCAGCAGCAGCCCGACGCCGCGGCGGTCCTCCGAGACGAACGCGAGGTTCGCGTCCAGGCATTTGCGCGGGCTGTTCAGCGGGATCTCTTTCCCCTCAAAGGTCACCTTCCCGCCCGCGTCGTACAGGCCCATGATGCCGTTGGGGATGCCCAGCTTGCCCTGGCCCGCCAGGCCACCAATGCCCAGAATCTCCCCCTCGCGCACTTCCAGGTTCACGTCGCGCACCGTCTCGCCCGGCATATCCACCCACAGCCGCTCGATGGACAGGATGGTCTTCGTTTCCGGGATGGGGCGCGCGTCCTCCTGAGTGGTGTTGACGCTGCGGCCCACCATCCAGCGCGTGATCTCGGGAATGCTGGTCTCCTTCGCCGGCACGTCCTTGACGATGCAGCCGTCGCGCATGACGACGACCTTGTCGCATACGTTCAGGATCTCCTGCAGGCGGTGCGTGATGAAGATGACCGCGATGCCGCGCGCGCTCATGCCGCGGATGGAATCCAGCAGCGCTTCCGCCTCCTGCTCCGTCAGCACGGCGGTCGGCTCGTCCAGGATGAGCAGGCGCAGCTGCTCCTTGGAGAGCTCGCGGGCGATCTCAGTGAACTGCTTGTGGCCGACCGGCATGTCGCTGATGACCATGTTCCCGTCGATGTGCACGCCCATCTTCTCGATGGCGTTTTCGGCGCGTTCGTCCATCTCGTGCCGGTCCAGCGTGTTGAGGCGTTCGCCGAAGACCTCGGAGAGCACGCTCTTCTTCTGCGGTTCGCGGTTGAGCAGGATGTTCTCCGTCGCCGTGAAGCCGGGGATCAGTGAGAACTCCTGATGGACCATGCCGATGCCGTGCTCCAGCGCCTCGAACGGCGTGGCAAAGCTGACCTTCTCCCCGCAGAGCAGAATGTCGCCGCCGTAGCCGCCGGTCTCCCGGATTTCGTTCATGCCGAACAGGATCTTCATCAGCGTGGATTTGCCCGCGCCGTTTTCGCCGACAAGCCCCAGCACCTCGCCTTCGCGAAGCGTGAGGTTGATGTCTTCCAGCACCTGATTGCCGAAGAAATCCTTCTTGATGTTTTTCAGTTCCAGTAAGGGTGCTTGATTGCTCATGGTTAACCCACCTCAGTTTTCGGTGCCGCCCGCCGGTGTGGCAAAGCGTCCTTTCCGGTGTCCCGCCGGGCACCGGAAAGGGCGTTTTTCCCTTTTCCTTCCGTGTACGAAAAAGGGGGAGGAGCAGTTCCTCCCCCTTGGATCGTACAACCGGAATTACTTGACGGTGAAGTACTTCTCGGGGACCTCAACATCGGCATTGCCCATGTAGTGGCCGGGGTTGCCCATGATGTAGGTATCCTGATAGATCAGCATGTAGTTCTCGGTCTTGACGCCGGTGTTGGCATCGGTGTAGTAGGAGCCGTTCCACTCCGCGCCCGGAGAATACACGGACAGCGCGTCGGAGATGTCGTCGATCTCCAGCAGGTCGCTCTTGCCCTCGATCACGTTCATCGCGTGCTCGGTCAGGCCGGCAACCAGCGTGTAGGTGTAGGAGTACGCCCAGGTGCCGAAGCGGCCCTCGCCGCCCTTGGCCACGATCGCGTCTTCAACGCTCTTGAGCAGGTACTCGTAGTTGCTCATGTCGGAATCGGAGAACTCGATGCCCAGCGCGTCCGGATAGCCCATCAGCGGGGAGGGCAGGTCGGCCTCGACGAAGTATCCGCCGTACTCGAGCAGCTGCTTGAGCAACGGAGCGGTGTGCGCGTCGTTGGTGCAGAAGTAGGCGGAGTTCTTGCCGTACTTCTCGATCCATTCCGGCGCCTTCTCCAGGATCTGCTGCTGCGCGCCGGGGATGCCCACGTCGCTCAGCGGATCGGCGGCGGTCTCTTCAACGATCTTGACGCCCAGCTCTTCGCCAGCAGCCTTCATGACGGCCAGGCGGCGGCTCAGGGACTCGATGCCCATGTGGCGCGGGAAGGACACGTGCACGAAGGTGTCGCAGCCCAGCTCCTTGGCGGTCTTGATGATGAGGTAGCCGCGGGCCACGAAGTCGTTCATCACGGTCACGTCAGCCGCGCTGGTGATGAGGGACGGATCTTCCTGGCTCTCGCCCGCGAGGCAGATGATGTCGCTGCGGCGCTCTTTGACCTGACGGAAAGCTTCCGCCACGCCCGGAACAGCCTGGCAAACGACGATGGCCTTGACGGTCGGGTCGTCCGCGAAGTTAACAATGGTCTGGATGGTGGTTTCCTTCTCCTCGGTGAAGTTGTCCGGATAGGTGGCCGTCTTGATGACGTCCTCACCGTACTTCTCCACGAGCATCATGGCCGCGCCGCGCTCGTCGACGGACTGGGACATGGTGCCGGTAACGACGGCGATGCTGTAATCCTTGGTGCCTTCGGCAGAGGCGAGGGCGAAGGACAGCGCCATCATCGCGACCAGCAGGACGCAAAGCAGCTTCTTCATGGTTTATCCTCCTTCATACTTTGCAGAGATGGGCGAACCCCCTTTGCAATTTGTCACCTATTATAAGGAGACCCCCGCCGTCTGTCAAGAACAAATGCCGTCCGGAGGGCATTTCAGTCGTCCTTTGCGGCGATTGCCCGGTCAAACAGCGCCGTCACATCGCCGGAAGGCGCCGGTGTCAGCAGGGAAACCACGATGCCCGCCGCAAGGCCGGCCGCAAAGCCCGGCAACAATTCGTAAATCCCCGTCCAGGGCAACAGCAGCAGCCACAAAACGTCTACCGCGGCTCCGGCGCAGATTCCGGCGGCCGCGCCCGCGAAATTGAACCGCCGCCAGAAGAGGCTGAGGAGCACCGAAGGCCCGAAGGCCGCGCCGAAAATGCCCCACGCGTTCTCCACCAGCGCCATGATGGAACCGGAGTTCGGGCTGGAGGCGATCATCAGGCTCACCATCGCCACGGCCAGCACGACCCAGCGGCCCGCCCACAGCATTTCGGCATCCGTCGCCCTGTTTTTTCGGATCACCGGCTTGTAGACATCGCTTGCGAATGCGGAAGCCGCGGCCAGCAGTTGGCTGTCCGCCGTACTCATGGAGGCCGCCAGGACCGCCGAAAGCAGGATGCCGGAGATGACGCCCGGGAAAATCCGCCGCACCATCGTGATGAACACCAGGGATTTGCCGTTGACCTCCTCGTCGAACCCGAGGAACAGCCGGCCGATGATGCCCACAGCCGCCGCGAAGCACAGGATCAGCACCGTCCAGGTGATGCCGATGGCGGCGGACTTCTTCATCTCCTTCTGTGAACGCAGGGACATGAAGCGGATGATGATGTGCGGCATGCCGAAGTAGCCAAGCCCCCAGGTCAGCCCCGAGACGACGCTCCGCCAGTCTGCGAGCGGGTTCAGAAAGCCCTCCGGAAGCGGCTGGCTTCCCGAGGCCTCGAGCGACCCGGCCGCGAAGACGGGCGCAATCAGAAGGGCCGCCAGGATGAGCATGCCCTGAAAAAAATCCGTCCAGCAAACGGCTGAGAACCCGCCCAGGAACGTATAGGCGACGATGATGATCGCGGCCAGATACATCGCAAGCGTCGCGTCCATGCCCGTAACGGTATGAAAGAGCGTTCCGCAGGACTTCATGCTCGAGGCCGAGTAGATGGTGTACGCCGCGAGGAAGACGACCGCGCATAAAATCTGCAGCGCGTGCGACTGCTCCAGAAAGCGGTTCGTCAGGTACTGCGGAAGGGTGATGGAATCCTTCGCCTCGATGGAGAAGCGTCGGAGCCGCGGTGCCTCATAAATCCAGCTGAGGGCGTATCCGACGGCCAGCCCGATGGGGATCCAGATCTGGCCCAGGCCCAGCGCATAAATGGAGGTGGGCAGCCCCATCAGCACCCAGGCGCTCATATCCGAAGCGCCCGCAGAGAGGGCAGACACCCACGGTCCCATCTGGCGGTCGCCCAAAAAGTACGTCTTTTCGCCTCCGCCCTTTCCCTTCAGGAAGAAGCGGATGCCGATGCCCAGCATGAAGACCAGGTACAGGATGAAGACCACGATTTCCGACAGCTTCACGGTACACCTCTTTCTGCCGCCCTCCCCGCGCGCTGGCGGTGAGGATCTGTGCGGCCGCCTTGGTTTTGTCCGGAATTTGCTGCATTATAATCACTTTTTGAGAAATTGTCAACATAATACGCGTCATTTTGCATTTTCTCAAATCCTAGCCTGCATATTTCATGGGTATCGGGCATAAGAAAAAGAGGTAAGGCGTCATTTCACCCTGCCTCTTTTGTCTTGATGCCGGAGGTGTCTGCTTACGGCAGCACGATCTCCGGGTCCTTCTCCCTCGCGCGGTAGAGCACGAAGCGGTTCCCGATGGTCTGCACCGGGTCCGCGCCCGTCTCTTCGCACAGGGTGTCCAGCGCCTCCCGGGCGGTGATGGGGCAGTTCTGCAGCACGGTGCCCTTGATCAACTCCCGCGCCGTGAGAGCGTCGTCCGCCTGGCGCACGAGGTTTGCCCCCACGCCGTCCTTGCCCACGTGTAAAATCGGTTCCTGGGTGTTGGCCAGGCCGCGCAGATACGCGCGCTGTTTGCTGGTTAACATCGTCATGCTCCTTTATTCCACAAAGTCGAATTCCATGTCGCCGAAGAGGACGGTATCCCCTTCCTTCGCCCCGGCCGCCCGGAGCGCGTCGATGACGCCGCGCGTGCGCAGGCTCCTGTGGAACCACGCCGCGGATTCCGTGCTGTCGAAGTTCGTGCCGGCCAGCAGGCGCTCGCACAGCGGTCCCGCGACCACATAGAGTCCGTCTTCCTTCGTAACGGTGAAGGGCTCCGCATCCTCCGACTCCTCATCGGCCTCTTCTTCGTAGACGACGGTCTCCGGCAGCGTCGGCAGCATGCGGATGACCGCGTTCATCAGCTCGTCGATGCCTTCTCCCGTCGCGGCCGAGATGGGGATCACCTCGATATCCGTATTCTTCAGGTGGTCGCGCAGGCGCTCCAGGTTTTCTGCAGCCTCCGGCAGGTCCATCTTGTTGGCCGCCACGATGGTCGGCCGCTCCGCCAGGCCGCCGTACGCCGCCAACTCGTCCGTGATCTGCTCGAAGTCCTCGACGGGGTCGCGCCCCTCGCTGCCGGAGATGTCCACCACGTGCAGCAGCATCCGCGTGCGCTCCACGTGCTGCAGGAAGCGGAAGCCGAGACCCGCGCCCTCGCTGGCCCCCTGGATGAGCCCGGGGATATCCGCCAGGATGAAATCCACGCCGTAGCGCCGGCAAATGCCCAGGTTCGGGGAGAGCGTCGTAAAGTGATAGTTGGCGATCTTCGGCCGGGCCGCCGTCACCACGGAGAGCAGGCTGCTCTTGCCCACGTTGGGATACCCCACCAGTCCCACGTCCGCGATGGACTTGAGGGTGAGCCGCAGCTCACGGATCTCCCGTTTCTGCCCCGGGTTGGCAAAGGCGGGCGCCTGCCGGGTGGGCGTGGCGAAGTGGGCGTTCCCCCAGCCGCCCCTGCCGCCGGTGATCAGGACGCGCCGCTGGCCTGCCTCGTGCAGGTCGCAGAGCACGCGGTCGTCCGCCGCGTCCCGCACGACGGTTCCCACCGGCATCTTGATGACGAGCTCTTTGCCGCTCTTGCCGCGGCGCAGCTGCCCCGCGCCGTTCTCGCCGTTCTCCGCGGTGAACTTCCTTTTATACCGGAAGTCCATCAGCGTGTGCATGTTGGGATCGGCGAGCAGCACGATATCGCCGCCGTCACCGCCGTCTCCGCCGTCCGGCCCGCCGTTCTGCACGAATTTCTCCCGGTGAAAGGACACCGCGCCGTTTCCGCCGCTGCCCGCCTTCACCGTGATTTTGACATCATCGATAAACATATTCTATCCTTTCATTTACGCGGCTTTTTCTTTCTCGGCGTCAGCCCGCCGAAGAGGATCATGAACAGGTCCAGCAGCCGCCAGACGACGAAGATGAGTCCTGCTGCAAACAGGATGATCCCGCCGACCACGTTGTCGCTTAAAACGACGAAGTCCATCATTCTGGCCTCCCCCAGCAGGAAAGCGCCGCTGAGGAACGGCAGCAGCCCGGCGGCCTGCACGGCGCCGGTCACGTGCCGGCGCAAATAGAAGCGGTGCGCTCCGACGGCGCCGAACAGCAGCGCCAGAAGGGCCGCCAGCCACAGGCTCTTCCCCTGCCAGCAGGATTTGACGGACCACTCGTCTCTCCTGGCGCGCGCCAGCAGGCTGAGCACCAGCGCGGCGCCCAGGATGATGCCCAGAATGCCCAGGCCCCAGCCCTGCACGCTGCGTCTGAGCGCCGCAGGCAGGCCGGTCCGGCCCATCAGCCCTGTCACAATCTGGTTAAAACTCATCGCGTTCTTCATATTGGCCAGCGGCTTCAGCCACTCGCGCACCTGAAGCAGAACCGGACGAAACAGATCCATGTTATCCTCCCCGCGTCTTAGTCCCCGCCATTATACCGGGCGCAGCCTCATTCGTCAATTGAGAGCAGAAAGCGCCGGATGGCCTCCCTGCAGCCGTCGTGATCGCAGTCGGCTACGACCGCGCCGGCGGCCGCCCGGACCTCCTCCGTCGCGTTGCCCATCGCGATGCCCAGCCCCGCCGTGCGCAGCATCGGCAGATCGTTGTCCGCGTCGCCCACGGCGATGCTCTCCTGCACCGGCACCCCGGTCAGCCCGCACAGGCGCAGCAGCGCGGTTCCCTTGTTCACGCCGGGCGGCGAAATCTCCAGCACCGCACGATTGGATTCCGCCATCTCCATGCCGTAAGGCGCGAGCCGCTCCTTCGTCCGCTTCCTGGCCTGCGGATCCGCGTGGCAGAAGTTGATCTTCTCCACGCCCTCCGGCCGGCTGCGCAGAACCGCGCGCAGATCGTCCGTGTAATCCGCGTCTTTCCAGAAAAGCGCCGCTTCCTTCGCCTTTTCGTACCGGCTCCAGCGCTCCAGCGCGCCGTTTTCCAGCAAAAGCCCTGCGTCCCGCTTCACCAGGATGAGGATGTCCTCCATCCGCGATACGCGCTCCAGCGTGTCCAGCTGCTCCGGCGTGAAGGCCGCGCGCCAGAGGGTTCGCTCCTGCCGGAAATCGTACAGGATCGCTCCGCTGGCCAGGATGCCCAGCGGTACGGCCTGCAGTGCCTCCCGGTACGCTTCCAGCTCCGTGCGCGTGCGCCCCGTCGACAGGGCCACCCGCTTTCCCGCCTCCAGCGCCTGACGGATTGCCTCCAGCACCGGCGCGTGCAGCCGCTTTTCGGAATCGAGCAGCGTGCCGTCCATATCGAAGGCGATCAGATTGTAGGTTCCGCGTCCGTCTGCCATAAGATGTGCTCCTTTAAAAGCACCGGCCTCCTTCGCACACGAAAGAGGCCGGCCGTTCATGCGGTTAGGGGTGCCGATGCTCAGATCAGCGTCTCGGAGTCATTGGCGACGGAAAGCTGGTTCACGTTGCGCACGGCCCAGCGCTCGATGCTCATCAGCGTCTTGGTCTGGGTTCCGGGCGCGCCAAGCTCCACGGTCAGCGTCTGGTCCTTGATGCCGGTGATCGTCGCGTTGATGCCGCCGATGGTGGTGATATGGTCGCCCACCTTCAGGCTGTTCAGCATTTCCTTGGCTTCCTTGTCCTTCTTGCGCTGCGGACGGATCAGCATGAAGTAGAACACCACGAAGATGAGGATCATGGGCAGCAGCTGGATGATCATTGCCAGCGCCGTATTCATCGGGGGAATCTCTTCTCCGGCCGCGGCAGCGGTGCCGGCGGCTTCCTCCGCGAGGGCGGTGCCGGCGAGCATCAGCTTGTTCATCAGTTCGGTCATGGGAAACACATCCTTTCAAAGGCTGATTATTGAATCATTAGGGCATTATACACGGTTTTTACCGGATTGGCAACCGTTCCTCAGAAATTGCGGCTCCTGTCGTAGCGGCTGAAGAATTCCTGCCGGAATTCTGGGAAGCGGTCCTCTTCGATGGCCGCGCGGATGCGCTCCATCAGGCGCAGCAGGTAGCGCAGGTTGTGGATGGTCGCCAGGCGCCCGCCGGTGATTTCGCCCGCCTTCAGCAGGTGGCGGATATAAGCGCGGGAGAAGTTGCGGCAGGCGTAGCAGTCGCAGCCCTCTTCAATCGGCCCGAAATCGTGCGCGTACTGCGCGTTGCGAATGACGAGCCGCCCCGTATCGGTGAAGCAGGTGCCGTTGCGCGCGATGCGCGTCGCCAGCACGCAGTCGAACATGTCCACGCCGCGGTAAACGCCCTCCACCAGGCAGTCTGGCGAGCCGACGCCCATCAGATACCGCGGCTTCGCCTCCGGCATGTGCGGCATGATCGCCTCCAGCAGGTCGTACATCATGGGCTTGGGCTCGCCCACGGACAGGCCGCCGATGCCGTAGCCCGGGAAATCCATGTCCGCCAGCGCCTTGGCGCTCTCGATGCGCAGATCCTCGAAGAAGGCGCCCTGTACGATGCCGAAAACCGCCTGGTCCTCCCGGGTGTGGTACGCCTTGCAGCGCTCGGCCCAGCGGTGGGTTCGGTACATGGCGTCCACCGCGGTGCGGTGGTCGCACGGGTAGGCGGTGCAGACGTCGAAGGCCATGGCGATGTCGCTGCCCAATGCCTGCTGGATGGCCATGCTCTCCTCCGGCCCGATGAACATCTTGCTGCCGTCCAGATGGTTGCGGAAGCTGACGCCCTCCTCCCTGATCTTTCGCAGGCTGGCCAGCGAGAACACCTGGAAGCCGCCGGAGTCTGTCAGGATCGGCTTTTCCCAGCTCATAAAGCGGTGCAGGCCGCCGGCCTCGCGGATGAGGTCCTCGCCGGGCCGGATGTGCAGATGGTACGTGTTGGAGAGGATGATCTGCGATCCGACTTCGTCCAGCTCCCGCGGGGTCATCGCCTTGACGGTGGCCTGCGTGCCCACCGGCATAAAGATCGGCGTCTGGATATCGCCGTGGGGCGTATGCAGGATGCCGCGCCGGGCGTGGCTCCTGGCGTCCTTTTTAATCAGGTTGAAGGTGACGGGTGATGGCATTGTAAATCCTTTCCGCGCCAAGCGCCGGACACGCGCACGCGCAAAAAAATAAGCGTCCTTCTCAAGACAGGTGTATCATAGCATGAAGGACGGACCGTTGGCAAGCTTTTGCCCCTTTATCCCCTCCGTATTTTACGCCCGGCCGAAAACCGAAGCATAACTGAAAGACACCGGCGTGACCCTCGTCACGCCGGTGTCTAAATTGCTGTCAAACCCGTTTCGGGTGCAGGGTGCTTTACCGCTTCTCTCCCCAGTGGATGAGCGCCAGCATGCCCGGGCCGGTGTGCGCGCCGATGAGCGCGCCGATGTAGGCCGTGCGCACATCCGCGTCCGGATACTCCGCCAGGACCGCGGCCTTCAGCTGGTCGCACGCCTCCTGGTCGTCTCCGTGGCCGATGAGCACGAGATTGCCCATCTCGCGCTTCCAGTTGTCCTTCATGTATCCCATCTGCTGGCGGATCGCCTGCTTGCGGCCGCGCGGCTTGGCGATGACCTTCAGCGTGCCGTCCGCCTCGATGTGCAGCAGCGGCTTGATCTGCAGCACCGTGCCGATGGCGGCGGCCGCCGCGGAGACCCTGCCGCCGTGCTTCAGGTGATCGAAGATATCCACCGTGAACCAGTGGCAGATGTGCAGGCGGTTCTCCTCCACCCAGGCCGCCAGCTCCTCGATGGTCATCCCCTCCGCCTTCTTGCGCGACATCTCGTGGATGAGCATGCCCAGCCCGACGGAGGCGCAGTACGGCTCCACCGCGATGATCTTGCGCTCCGGGAATTCCTCGCGCAGTTCGTCCATCACCAGGCAGCAGGTGGAAAAGGTGCTCGACAGCCCCTGCGTAAGGCCGACGTGCAGGATGTCCTCCCCCGCCTGAAGCACCGGCACGAAGGCCTTTCGGTAGGCCTCCGGGTTGATGGCGGACGTGCTGGCGAACTTGCCCGCCCGCTGCCGCTCATAGAAGGATTTGACCTCCAGGTCGCCGCCCGGCCCGAAGAGATGCTCCTCCCCGTCCAGGATGACCTCCATGGGGATCATGTCAACCGGCGGCACATCCCGCATCAAATCCTCGCTGATGTCCGCGCTCGCGTCCGTAAAAATCCGATAAGCCATCGGTCTCTCCCTTTCCGCAGCAGCCTCTCCGCTGCCGTCTTGTCTTTCAGTGTCTGCCTGTCGCGCCGGCTCCCTGCGGGCAGGCGGCGGAACAGATCATTTTGCCCCGGCATCCTTCCTGGCCGCATCCCCCCTGGCGGTAAAGAGATCAGGGCAGGCGATTTCCACCATATCCTCCACCATGCGGTGCAGCGACTGCGCCGCCTTCGTTTCCGCGGCGCGGTAATAGACCTCCTTGCCCTCCCGCCTGGAGACGATGAGGCCGGCCGCGCGCAGCCTCGCCAGATGGTGGGAGACGGCCGGCGGGCTCATGTCCATCACGGCGGAGAGGTTGATCACACACTCTTCGCAGTGGCACAGAAGCCAGAAGATGCGCAGCCGCGTGCTGTCGCTGACCTCTTTAAACAGATCCGCCGCGAGGCTCAGCCCTTCCGTCTCCGGGATGCGTTCCAGCAGCAGCTCCAGATCCTCGCCGTGGTTGTGCGGCAATATCCTCTTGGGCATGTGTTTCCTCCGCTTTCAAAATCCGCCCTATTATGACACAGGCGGAAAGATTTTGCAAACCCCTTGACTTGAAACGCTGACGGCAGTATACTGTGTTCAACAATTAAGCAAACGTTTAATTGATTGCAGTGTCAAAGGAGGACTCCCCTCATGAAGAAGACCTATAAGATCGATGTGGACTGCGCCAACTGCGCCGCGAAGATGGAAGCAGCCGCCAACGCCACCCCCGGCGTCGCCCATGCCACCGTAAACTTCATGCTGCTCAAGATGATCGTCGAGTTCGAGGAGGGAGCGGATCCGAAGGCCGTGATGCCCGCCGTCCTGTCCGCCTGCAAAAAGGTCGAGGACGATTGCGAGATCTTTCTATGAATAAAAAGCAGAAGCGCACGCTGCAGCGCATCCTTCTTGCGGCCGCGCTGCTCGTCGTGCTGCAGTTTCTCCCGGCTCCCCGCCTGCTCCGCTTTTTTCTATACCTGATCCCCTACGGCATCATCGGTCACGACATCCTGAAAAAAGCGTGGAAGGGCATCCTCAATCGCCAGGTCTTCGACGAGAACTTTCTCATGGCCATCGCGACCGTCGGCGCTTTCGTCCTCGCCCTCACCTCCACGGGCGATTACGTGGAGGCTGTCGCCGTCATGCTGTTCTACCAGGTCGGCGAGCTGTTCCAGTCCGTCGCCGTCGGCCGCAGCCGGCGCAGCATCAGCGAGCTCATGGACATCCGTCCCGACACGGCCAACATCGAGGTGGACGGGGAGCTCATCGCAGTCGACCCGGACGAGGTGGAAATCGGCAGCGAAATCGTCGTCCGCCCGGGCGAAAAGGTGCCCATCGACGGTGTGGTGACCGACGGAGAATCCGCGCTGGACACCGCGGCGCTGACGGGTGAAAGCGTCCCGCGCACGGTCCGCCCGGGGGACGAGGTGCTCAGCGGCTGCATCAACCAGAGCGGCCTTTTGCGCGTCCGCACGACGCGGGCCTTCGGTGAATCCACCGCCAGCCGCATCCTGGACCTGGTGGAAAACGCCAGTTCCAGCAAGTCGCGTTCGGAGGACTTCATCGCCCGCTTCGCCCGCGTGTACACGCCTGCCGTCTGCGCAGGCGCGCTGGCGCTGGCCGTCCTGCCGCCGCTTTTCCTGCTGCTTCTGGGGCAGGATCCCCGGCCTGCGGACTGGCTCTACCGCGCGCTGACCTTCCTGGTCATCTCCTGCCCCTGCGCGCTGGTCATCTCCATCCCCCTCACGTTCTTCGCCGGGCTGGGCGGCGCCAGCCGCCGCGGCATCCTCATCAAGGGTTCCAATTACCTGGAGGCGCTGGGCAAGGCCCGCATCGTCGCCATGGACAAGACCGGCACCCTCACCCGCGGCGTCTTCGCCGTCCGCGGCATCCACCATGCGGGCATGGCCGAGGACAAACTGCTGGAACTGGCCGCCCTGGCCGAGAGTTCCAGCAGCCACCCCATCGCCCGCAGCCTGCACGAGGCCTACGGCAAACCGCTGGACCGCGCGAGGGTCGCCGACGTACAGGAAATCGGCGGCCACGGCGTCATGGCCACGGTGGACGGAAAGAAGGTCGCCGCCGGCAACGAAAAGCTGATGGGGCAGCTGAACGTGGAATGCACCCCGTGTCACACCGCCGGCGCGATCGTCCACACCGCCGTGGACGGGCGCTACACGGGGCACATTCTCATCTCGGACGAAATCAAGGAGAACGCCGGCGCCGCGCTCTCGGCGATGCGCCGCGCCGGCGTGCGCAAGACCGTGATGCTGACGGGCGACACCGACGCCGTCGCAGCGGAAGTCGCACGGGCGGTCGGCGTCGACGAGGTGTACGCCGGCCTGCTGCCCGAGGACAAGGTCAGCCGGGTGGAAGACCTGCTGAAGGAAAAAGGCAGGGGCGAGACCCTCGCCTTCGTCGGCGACGGCATCAACGACGCGCCGGTGCTCGCCCGCGCCGACATCGGCATCGCCATGGGCGCGCT
>CACZHW010000031.1 GCA_902781095.1 uncultured Eubacteriales bacterium | reverse complement strand
TTCTTTGATAAAGTCAAAGTGTTGGAGCACCTTAATTCATAATTCCAGTGTACGGAGAGAGTGACTATTATGAGCCAAATAGTGAGAAAACTGATCATTTTGCCCATCCTCATGCTTGTCTTTGCAGGCATTGCTCTTGCTGATACGGATGAGGATTATGAAATAAACGGTGATTTGCTCAATTCGATTATCTCTTCTATAGATGATGCATCGATTGTCACTTTTGATATGACAAGCATGGACATCGCAGAGGGTAATGGTTTCATCTATCTGATCACCCAGGATGACGGAGGTCTTGCTTTTCACATCTGTGAAGTTACGCAAAATCAACTCAGGCAGATGTATACTTCCAGAGAGATTCTGGTTCAAAACCGGGGCATCCCGGAAACATACGTTGAAACGGACGGCGAAGTAACAGTTTACTACGAATCCGGCGAGGGGATAACGATCATAAACACGAACGGAATATGGCAGATGGCGGGGTATAGCATCGTCAATGAAAGCCACGAAACGGTCAGTGTGGGATTCATCGCATCGTCAATGAAAGCCACGAAACGGTCAGTGTGGGATTCAACGACGATCAAACGATAGAGGTTACGATTATAGATCAGAGCGGAGAGGTGAAGCAGCGTAGCTCGTTCCCGCTTTCCCGCCGCATTTCTCTTCGGTTTGAGGATATCGATATCCGTTTGTTGCCGCAGAGCTTATCTGAAATCCAACAATTGTCGCAATAAAAGCAGTCCGTTGAACCGTACGATCGCAGGCTTGCCCTGCGCGCCGTAGGAAAGCGTATCCCGTCCGTTCTCGTCTTCAGGCGGGCGATCCTTCTTTCTGCTTTGAGTATACTCCGTGACAACACCGCCTGCAACCGTTTTGTATGTGCCTCGTAGCGAAACGTGAACCAAAAAAAGAGAGGAGCGGCTTTACCGCTCCTCTCTGAAATAGGGCAATCCCAGGCTTGCCGGGGGCTGGCTCTCGCGCTTGTTGCGCAGGCTGGTGAAGATCAGCACGATGATGGTGACGACGTAGGGGAGCATCTTGTAGAGCTCCTTCACGGCCAGGTTCATGCCGGAGGGGATGTACATGTGCAGGATGTACAATCCGCCGAAGAGGAAGGAGGCCAGCACGCCGATGTTCGGCCGCCATACCGTGAAGATGACCAGCGCGATGGCCAGCCAGCCGCGGTCGCCGAAGGCGTTGTTGGACCAGACGCCGCTGGCGTAGTCCATGACGTAATACAGGCCGCCGAGGCCGGCGATCATGCTGCCGATGCAGGTGGCCGCGTACTTGTAGCGCCCGACGTTGATGCCCGCCGCATCCGCCGTGTTGGGGTTCTCGCCCACGGCGCGCAAATGCAGCCCGAGGCGCGTGTGCCGCAGGACGTAGGAGACGATGAGCGCGACGGCGACGGCGACGTAGGCGAGGAAGCCGTAGGAGAGGAACAGCTTGCCGAAGACGCCCAGCTTGTCCGCGAAGGGCAGGGGGCGGTGGAAGTAGGCGCTGGTGGCGCTGAGCGCGATGGAGGGCACCGCGCTGCCGGAGAGCTTGATGAGCGAGCCGCCGAAGAAGTTGCCGATGCCCACACCGAAGGTGGTCAGCGCTAGGCCGGTCACGTTCTGGTTGGCGCGCAGCGTGACGGTGAGGAAGCAGTAGATAAACCCGGCCAGAAGGGAGCCCAGCAGGCAGGTGCACAGCGGGATGGCGACGGCGAGGAAGCCATTGATTTCTGCCGGGGAGGGCAGCGACTGCTCGTAGAGGAAGGCGCCGATGACGCCGCAGATGCCGCCGATGTACATGACGCCGGGAATGCCGAGGTTGAGGTTGCCGGATTTCTCCGTCAGCGTCTCGCCTGTGCTGCCGAAGAGCAGCGGGATGCCCTGCACGACGGCGCGGGGGATGAAGGATATGAGGTCGAACATCTTACTTGATCTCCTTTCCCGCGGCGTGACGGAAGTTCAGCCGGTAGTTGATGAAGAAGTCGCTGCCGATGATGAAGAAGAGGATGATGCCCGTTAGGATGTCGGCAAACGACTGGTTGAGGCCGAAGTTGGTGGAGATTTCGCCCGCGCCGCGCTCCAGGAAGACGATGAGGAAGCTGGTGAGGATCATCCACACGGGGTTGAATTTGGCCAGCCAGGAGACCATGACGGCGGTAAAGCCGCGCCCGCCGACGATGGTGGTCGTCAGCGTGTGGTTCGTGCTGCCCACCAGCAGCAGGCCGGCCAGGCCGCAGATGCCGCCGGAGAGCAGCATGGTGCGGATGATGATGCGGTCGACCTTGATGCCGACGTAGCGCGCGGTGCGCTCGCTCTCGCCGACGACGGCGATCTCGTAGCCGTGCTTGGAGTAGCCCAGGTAGACGTACATGAGCGCGCAGAGCACGGCGACGACGATGATGTTGAGCAGGTACTTCTGCCCGCCGACGACGGGCAGCCAGCCGATCTCCGTGCGGGAATTGATGACGCCGATCTGGCCGGAGCCCTTGGGCGTCTCCCAGACGACGCAGAAGTAGGCGACCAGCTGGGTGGCGATATAGTTCATCATCAGGGTGAAGAGCGTCTCGTTCGTGTTCCATTTCGCCTTGAAGATGGCCGGGATAGCGCCCCACAGGGCGCCCGCAGCGATGCTGGCGACGACCATGCAGCAGATGACGGCCCAGTTGGGCAGCACGTTCCGCAGCAGGATCATGCAGGCGGCGCTGCCGAAGCAGCCGGCGAGCGCCTGCCCCTCGCCGCCCACGTTCCAGAAGCGCATGCGGAAGGCGGGCGTCACCGCCAGCGAGACGCACAGCAGCATGGAGATGTTCTGCAGCAGCACCCAGACCTTGCGCGGGGTGCCGAAGGAGCCGTTGATGATCGTGGCGTAGATGCGGATGGGGTTCTCGCCCGTCATCAGCATCGTGATGAGCGCGCAGACGAGCAGCGCCAGTACCACGGCGGAACAGCGGATGAGCCAGGAGACGTACCAGCGGACCGCGCCGCGCTTGGAAATGTGGAAGAGGGGTTCGTGCAGCTCTTTATTCATTGGAATGTCCTCCGACTCGGGTCATCATAAGGCCGACCTCCTGCTTGGTGGCGGTTCTGCCGTCGACGATGCCGCTCACCCGCCCGCCGCAGAGGACGAGGATGCGGTCCGCCAGCTCCAGCAGCACATCCAGATCCTCGCCGACGTAGATGACGGCGACGCCGTCCTTCTTCTGCCGGTTGATCAGGTCGTAGATGGTGTAGGAGGAGTTGATGTCCAGGCCGCGCACGGCATAGGCCGTGAGCAGCACGGTGGGGGCGGAGGTGATTTCGCGCCCGACCAGCACCTTCTGCACGTTGCCGCCTGAGAGCCTGCGCACCGGCGTCGAGAGGCCGGGGGTGGAGACCTCCAGCTCATCCACGACGTTCTGGGCTACGCGGCGCGGAGTGTTTCTGTCGGTGAACAGGGAATGGCCCCTGCGGAAGGAGCGCAGCATCATGTTGTCCGTCAGGTCCATGTTGGCGACCAGGCCCATGCCGAGCCGGTCCTCCGGAACGAAGGAGAGGGAGACGCCCATCGCGGCGATCTTGAGCGGATCCTTGCCGATCAGCTCCTCGCGGGTTCCGTCGTCCTCGATGTAGGTGATGGTGCCCTTTTCCGTGGGCTGCAGGCCGGCGATGGCCTCCAGCAGCTCCTTCTGGCCGGAGCCGGAGATTCCGGCGATGCCGAGGATCTCGCCGGAGTTGGCGGTGAAGGAGACGTCCGACAGGCGCAGGATGCCTTCCTCGTTGCGCACGGTGAGGCCGTTTACCTCGATGCGGGGCTTCGGGTCCTTCGGCTCGGGCCGCTCGATGTTGAGCGTGACGCTGCGGCCGACCATCAGGTCCGTCATCTCCTGGGCGTTGGTGGAGGCCGTCGGCATGTCGCAGACATAGCGGCCGTCGCGCAGCACGGTGACGCGGTCGGAGAGCGACTCCACCTCGTGCATCTTGTGCGTGATGATGATGATGGCCTTGCCGTCGTCGCGCATCTTGCGCAGCACGGCGAAGAGGCGGTCCGCCTCCTGCGGGGTCAGGACGGCCGTGGGCTCGTCCAGGATCAGGATGTCCGCGCCGCGGTAGAGGACCTTGACGATCTCGACGGTCTGCTTTTCGGAGACGGACATGTCGTAGACCTTCTGCTGGGGATCGAGTTCGAAGCCGTAGAGGTCGCAGATGGCGCGGATCTTCTCGGTGGACTTGCGCAGATCCAGCCGGCCTTCGAGCCCCAGGATGATGTTCTCGGCGGCGGTGAGCACGTCCACCAGTTTGAAGTGCTGGTGGATCATGCCGATGCCCAGGGCGAAGGCGTCCTTGGGGGAACGGATGACGACCTCGCGGCCGTCGATCTCGATGGTGCCCTCGTCCGGGTAATAGATGCCGGAGAGCATGTTCATAAGGGTCGTCTTGCCGCTGCCGTTTTCGCCGAGCAGCGCGAGGATCTCTCCCCTGTAGATGGTCAGTTCGGCTCTGTCGTTGGCGAGGACAGGGCCGAACCGTTTGGTGATGTTCCGCATGCGCACGGCAGGGGTCTTCTGGTTCAAGCGGATTCGCTCCTTCCGTTGGTGTTGGGGTCGTACAAAGGGCAACTCTGGCACGTCAGCGCTGCCCTTTGTACGACGATGCGGGCTGGCCCGGCCGCAACCGGGTCAGCCCGCCTGTTTTGGGTTGTGATTAGGCGCCGAGGAGGCTGATGCCGTCGATATCGATGTCGAAGTAGGGGGCGGAACGGTACTCGGACTCGTGGAAGTAGCCGTCCGAGATGACCTCGGTCTCGGGCTGATAGTCGCCCATGTCGTCCACGTCGGCCAGGTAGCTGGTCAGGTTCTCGCCGTTCACGGTGAAGGTGGCGGTGTCGTAGACCTTGACGGAGCCGTTCTGCAGGGCAGCCTTGACCTCTTCCAGCTTCTCCACGGTGCCGGCGGCCGCGGCGGCCTCGTTCACCTCGGAGAGCTCGACGGAGCCGGTCTCGATGGTGCCGGTCCAGTCAGCCTCGATGGCCTCGCCGTTGGCGACGCAGTTGATCATGTGTTCCATGTAGGGGACCCAGTTGATGCGGGAGGAGACGATGAAGGTCTTGGGGCAGGCGGCGACGGTGCTGCCGTTGTAGGAGATGTTCGGCACGCCGGCGTCTTCGCACGCGGTGGGGGCGCCCATGGAGTCGGCGTGCTGGCTGATCAGCTTGCAGCCGTTGCCGATGAGCTTGACGGCGCCTTCCTTCTCCAGCGCCTCGTCATACCAGGAGTTGGTGAAGGTCACGTCCATGGTGACGGTGGGGCAGACGGAACGCGCGCCCAGGAAGAAGGAGGTGTAGCCGGACTTCACCTCGGCGTAGGGATAGGCGCCGACGTAGCCCATCTTGGCTTCTTCCGCGGTGAACTCGCCGTTTGCGATCATCTCGTTGAGCTTGAGGCCCGCGGCGACGCCGGCGAGGAAGCGGCCTTCATAGATGGAGGCGAAGGCGTTGTGGTAGTTGGAAAGGCCGGCGGTGTGCGCCTGCGTGCCGGTGGCGTGGCAGAACTGCACGTCGCCGAATTCCTTGGCGGCCTGGATGAGGTAGGACTCGTGGCCGAAGCTGTCCGCGAAGACGATGTTGCAGCCGGCGTCGACGAGCTCGGCGGCGGCGTCATAGCACTGCTCGCCTTCCTCGATGTTGGTCTTGAGGACGTACTCGACGCCGAGGTTTGCGCAGGCTTCCTTCGCGGCGTTCAGGAAGTTGAGGTCATAGGTGGAGTTCTCGTCGTGAAGGAAGATGAAGCCGACCTTCACGCCCTCCGCCACGGCGGCGAAGGAGACGAGGCACAGGGCGGCGATGAGCGCCGCAGCCAGGAACTTTTTCATGGTTTTTCCTCCTTTTGTCCGAACAAACACAATTGCTTTAAGACTGCGCTATCATACCGCAAGACCCTACGGATTGTAAAGAGTGAAAATGAAAATAACACACGGAATAACGAAAAATATAGCGATTGGCCGCGCAAAACGTTCGGATTTTCGAAAACGGGGCAGGGACGAACCGCGGGACGGCGCCTTGCGGCCTGCCCGGGCGCTTTACAGAGCGGGGAAAAAGGGGTAAAATAACCGGTATATAAAGTAGAAATACAACAGGAGAGGAGACGGGAGAATGGCCCAGGCTTTGACCGTTTTAAGAAACCTGTTTTCACTGGAAACGCTGATCTATGCCGCAATCGCGCTGGTCACCGTCTTTGCCATGCTGCGCTGCTTCGTGCCGCTGGCCTCCGCCGCCTCCCGGCTTCGCAGGGCGGCGCGCACGGTCGTCGTGGAAAACAAGCAGAACAAGGAACGCAAGTCCTGGCGGGATCTGCAGTTTCTGGGCGGGCAGATGGAGGCGGTCTGGGCCGACTTTCTGCAGAACGCCGAACTGCGGGAGGCCCACGGCGAAACCTGCGACGTCTCCCTGTATGTCAACGAGGAGACGATCATCGACAGCGCGGGCAGCGTGGCCCTGGCGGACATGGTGCCCGGCGTCCTCACCTCGCTGGGCATCCTGGGGACGTTCCTGGGCCTGGTGCGCGGCCTTTCGGGGCTCAGCCTCAACGCGGCGGACACGCAGCAACTGCTCTCGGCCATGGAACAGCTGATCGGCGGCATGAGCACGGCCTTCCTCACGTCCATCGCGGGCGTCGGCGCCTCCCTGCTCTTCAGCCTGCTGAACAACCACTACATGAGCAAGTGCCGCAGGGCGATCGACCGCTTCTGCGAGGTCTTCAGCCTGTACGCGATGCCCAAGCCCGTCTCCCAGGAGACGGAGCTGCTGACCCTGCAGCAGGAGATGACGGCGTATCTGCGGCAGGCGGCCGACGAGATGGGGCAGAAGATGGCGAGCCAGGTGGAGGGGAGCATCCTGCGCGCGACCCTGCCGCTGCAGCGATCCATGGACAACTTCATCGTGGCGGCGACACAGGCGCAGGTGGAGGGCGTGGACCGGATCGTACAGCTCTTCATCCAGCGCATGAACGCGGCCCTCGGCGGCGAACTCGAGTATCTGCGCAAGAGCCTGGCCGAAGCGCGCAGCGCCCAGCAGGTCTCCCAGCAGGAACTGACCGCCGCGACCCAGGCGATTTCGGAGATGGGCCACGACGTCATCAACATGCACCAGATGTCCCAGGGCCTGCTGGAGCACTTCAAGGCCTATGTGACGGAGATGGACGGGGCCCGGGCGCGCGCGGATGAACAGCAGAAGCGGACGGCGGAGGCGGTGGCCTCGGCCGAGGCGCAGATCGCGCGGCAGGCGCAGCTGCTGGAACGCGTGATGGCGGTGCAGGAGCAGCTGGAGAAGTCGTCGAAGGCCGCCCTGGAGGCGACCGAGCGCTTCTCCAAGCAGACCTCGCCCAAACTGAGGGCGGCGATGCAGAGCGCGGAGGACGCGGCGGACCGGCTGAAGGAAGGCGCGCGGGCGATGAGCGGCGCGTCGGAGTCGCTCGCGCGCGAAAACGAGGCGCGGCTGGCGGTGCTGGAGTCGGCGCAGCGGGAGATGACGGAGGCGGTGCGCCGGCTGACGCAGGCGCTGGAGAAGGCGGACGCCGCGGAGCGTGAAGCATGAGACCCCGCGGGAAGGCGAGGAGATCCGCTGCGAACGGCAGCTACTGGATCTCGTACTCGGACATGATGGCGGGCATGCTCTTCACCTTTGCGCTGATCCTCTTCATGGCGGTCTTCCAGCTGGTCGACCTGCAGCAGAAGAAGACCATCGAACTGGAGACGAAGGAAGCGCAGCTCTCCACCCAGCAGAGCATCCTGCTCGACCAGCAGAGCCAGCTGCAGGACAAAGAAGAGCTGCTGGCGGCGACGACGCTGGCCCTGCAGGAGCAGGAGGAGGAGCTGGAAAAGAACCGGACGGCGCTCTCCTCCGCCCAGCAGAGCCTCTCGCTGCAGCAGAGCAAGATCGAGGAGCAGGCCGCGCTGCTGGCCTCCCAGCAGGCGAGGATCGACAAGCTGGTCGGCCTGCGCTCGGAGATCATCGAGGCGCTGCGCGACGAGCTGCGCAGCGCGGGCGTGGACGCCGGTGTGGACCGCAATACGGGCGCCATCACCTTCTCCGGGGCGGTGCTCTTCGATACGGGTAAAAACGAGCTCAAGGACACCGGCAAGGCGCTGCTGGACCGGTTTATCCCGATCTACCTGCGCACGCTGATGAGCGACGAATACGAGGAATACATCGGCGAGATCATCATCGAGGGCCACACGGACACCTCGGGCAGCTACCTCAGCAACCTGAAGCTCTCGCAGGAGCGGGCGCTGGCGGTGGCTAACTATTGCTTTACGGGCGAAACCATGCGCCTGACGGCTGCGGAAAAGAGCCTTCTGCAGGAGGTGCTGACGGTCAACGGCCGCTCCTACGCCGACCCCGTATACCGGGCGGACGGGACGGTGGACATGGACGCCTCCAGACGCGTGGTCTTCAAATTCCGCATGAAGGATTCCGAGATGATCGACCAGATGAGCGCCATTCTCGAAGGAAAGGGAGAGTAACCCGGTGACAAGGTTTTTGAAAGTTCTCGCCATACTCGTGCTCGTGCTGACGCTGGCCGGGGCGGGCGCGGCCGTGTACGCTTACCGGCACCGGATGCCGGAGGCGGTTTCATCTTCCGCAGACATACTGTCGGCGTCGGAGCGGGAGGAGGAGAAGGCTGCCTGGTTCCGCCAGGCGGAGGACGGGCTCTTTGCGGGTACCGCCGCTGAAAACTGGAAGGATTTTGAGGACGGGGATCTCGTCTTCTGGCAGTGCACCCTGCGGGTGCGCAACGACGGTTTCTTCCCGGCGGAGTGGATCGCGCTGGAGCCGCAGCCGCAGGCCGGGGACGTGATGATCCTGCCCGACGCGCAGCCGAAGGTGCTGGGGGCCCGCAGCGAAGGCGACCTCGCGGTGACGGTGCTCTGCACGGGCGAGGCGGCCGCAAAACCGAGGGAACTGCTGCTCAGCTGCACGGTGCTGGGGCACAGAGAGACGGTTTCATATACGGTGACGGAAGGCAAACTGACGAGGAAAGAGGGGACAGAGAGATGAAATGTATCTATTGCGGATGCACGGAGAGCCGCGTCGTCGATTCCCGGCCTACGGAGGACGGAGCCATCCGCAGGCGGCGTGAATGCGAGGAGTGCAAGCGCCGGTTTACGACGTACGAGAAGGTGGAGATGCTGCCGGTTTACGTCGTCAAGAAGGATCAGCGCAGGGAGCAGTTTGACGCGGCGAAGGTCCGCAGCGGCATCCTCAAGGCCTGTGAGAAGCGGCCGGTCTCGCTGGAAGCCATCGAGGCGCTCGTGGGGCAGATCGAGACCAAGGTCTGCCAGCAGCCGGACCAGGAGGTTACGACGGAGGAGATCGGCCGCCTGGTGATGGAGGGCCTGCGGGAGCTGGACGAGGTCGCTTACATCCGCTTTGCGTCCGTCTACCGTCAGTTTAAGGATGTGCAGTCCTTTATGGAGGAACTGCAGCAGATGCTGGATAAACGCCATGGCACAAAGGAGGAAGCGTAAATGAGCGGGAAGAAAGCCATTCTCATCGTCCTGGACAGCGTGGGGATCGGGGAAGCGCCCGACTCCGCAGCTTACGGCGACGCAGGTGCGGATACGCTGGGACACATCTGGTCGGTGTGCCGCCCGAACATCCCGCACATGATGGAACTGGGCCTGGGCAACGTGCAGGGCGCGAACCTGGGCGGCGGCGTCGCTTCGCCGAAGGGCTGTTTCGGCAAGTGCCGGGAGGTTTCGGCGGGCAAGGATACGACGACGGGCCACTGGGAGATTGCGGGCGTGCAGCTGAAGAAGGCGTTCCCGACCTTCCCGGACGGGTTCCCGCAGGACTTTATCGCAGCGTTTGAGAAGGCCGTCGGCCGCGGGACGCTGGGCAACAAGCCGGCCAGCGGCACGGCGATCCTGGACGAGCTGGGCGAGGAGCACCTGGCAACGGGCAAGCTGATCGTCTACACCTCCGCGGACAGCGTCTTCCAGATCGCGGCGAACGAGGCACTGGTGCCGCCGCAGGAGCTGTACCGGATCTGCCGCATCGCGCGGGAGATGCTGCACGGCGACCTGGAGGTCGGCCGCGTTATCGCCAGGCCGTTCGTCGGCGACCATGCGGGCGCGTTCAAGCGGACGGGCAACCGCAGGGATTTCAGCGCCCTGCCGCCCGAAACCTGCTGCGACGTGCTGGCGGCCGCCGGCAAGACGGTGTACGGCATCGGCAAGATCGAGGACATCTTCGCGGAGAAGGGCATCACCCGCTCCAACCACGCTGCGGGCAATCCGGCCTGCATCGAGGCGACCCTGCAGGCGATGGAGGAGGACTACGAGGGGCTGTTGTTCGTAAACCTCGTGGACTTTGACAGCGTGTACGGCCACCGGCGCGACGTAAAGGGGTACGCGGCGGCGCTGGAAGCCTTTGACGCGGCGATGCCGGAGATCGTGAAGCGCATGGGGCCGGAGGATCTGCTGATGCTGACGGCGGACCACGGATGCGATCCGGTCCATTCGGGCACGGACCACACGAGGGAGTACATCCCGATCGTCGCGTGGGGACGGAACCTTGCCGCAAACGTCGACCTCGGCGTGCGGGACACCTACGCCGACATCAGCGCGACGGTACTCGATTTCTTCGGGATCCCCAACACGCTCTGCGGCACCTCTTTCCTGCCCCTGATGCGCAAGTGACGCTTCGGCGCTCTTGAAAAGACATACAAAACGGACCTCTGCCGGGTTGGGCAGGGGTCCGTTCTTATGGTTTCGTCAGATTCAGGCAAGGTCGTCGATGGCTTTCTGCAGCCGGCGGAGCGTCTCTTCACGCCCCAGCAGGTAAGCCATCTCGAAGGCGCCGCCGGGCGTGGCGGCCCTGCCGGTGATGGCGATGCGCAGCGGCCAGAGAACCTGTCCGTTCTTCATGCCGGAGGCGGGGATGGCGGCCATGACGATATCGTGCAGCGTACCTTCGGTCCAGTCGGTGATCTCCTTCAGGATCGGCTGTACGAACAGCAGCGCCTGCTTCGCGATCTCGGGCGTCGTCTTGCTCTTCTTGTTCACGTAGAGATCGGGGGAGAATTCCGGCATCTCGGCGAGAAAATCGACCATGCCGGGGAGCTGGCTGAAGACCTCCGTGCGGCCCTGCAAAAGCTCGCACAGGCGGGCGAAGTCGGTGCGGGCGGGATCAAGCACGCGGGAGAGCCAGGGCGTCGCCGCCACGCGGTAGGCGTCTGGCGTCATGCGGCGGATGTATTCCGCGTTGAACCAGGTCAGCTTCTCCATGTTGAAGATGGACGGGCTCTTGTTGACGCCGCTCTCGTCGAAGACGCGGACGAGGTCGTCGAGGGAGAAGAACTCCTCGTTCGTCCCCTTGGGCGCCCAGCCGAGCAGCGCGATGAAGTTGATGATCGCTTCCTTCAGGTAGCCCTGCTCCAGCAGGTCTTCGAAGGAGGGGTCGCCGTAGCGCTTGGAAAGCTTGCGGACGACGGGCTGCGTGTTGCCGTTTTCGTCCAGGATGGGCTGGCGGGTGGTCTTGTCCATCAGCACCGACTCCACCATCACGGCGGGCAGATGCAGATAGAGCGGGGGCTGCCAGCCGAACGCCTCGTAGAGCAGGTTGTACTTGGGGGCGGAGGAGAGGTATTCCGTGCCGCGCGTCACGTGCGTGATCGCCATCAGGTGGTCGTCCACGACGTTGGCGAAATTGTAGGTGGGCAGGCCGTCCGCCTTGATGAGCACGTTGTCGTCCAGGGTGGAGCAGTCCACCTCGACGTGGCCGTAGAGCAGGTCGTCGAAGCCCGCCTTCCCCTCGGTGGGGACGTTCTGGCGGATGACGTAGGGTTCGCCGGCCGCGATGCGGCGTTTGGCTTCCGCCAGGGGGACGTTGTGAAGGCACTTCTTGTTGTATTTCCAGGTTTCGCCTTTGGCCTCGGCTTCCCTGCGCTGCTCGTCCAGTTCCTCCTTGGTGCAGAAGCAGCAGTAGGCGCCGCCGCGCTCCACGAGATCCCAGGCGTACTTGGGGTAGATGTCCCGGCGCTGGGTCTGGATGTAGGGGCCGTAATCGCCGCCGACGTCCGGGCCTTCGTCATAAGCGAGGCCGGCCTGGCGCATGCTCTTGTAGATGAGCTCCACCGCGCCGGGGACCTCGCGCTCCTGGTCCGTGTCCTCGATGCGGAGGATGAACTTGCCGCCGTGTTTCTTGGCGAGCAGATAGGTGTACAGCGCGGTGCGCAGGCCGCCCAGGTGCAAATACCCGGTCGGGCTGGGCGCAAAGCGCGTGCGGACTTCCTGATTCATGAATGACACTCTCTTTCGTACGGTTTATTCCGGTTTGTAGCTGTCCTTGAGGGGAACGACGCGGTTGAAGACCGCCGCCTCGCCCGTGGAATCCTTGTCCTTGCAGAAGTAGCCCATGCGCAGGAACTGGAAGCTCTGCCCGGCGTTGGCATCGGAGAGCCAGCTCTCGGCATAGCCGCGCTGAACCTTCAGGGAATCGGGGTTCAGGCGCGCGGTGAAGTCGCGGGGGGCCGCGTCTTCGTCCTCATCCGTCTCGGGGGCGTCCTGCGGGTCCTCGTCCAGCATCAGCACGTCGTAGAGGCGCGCCTCGAAGGGCACGTTCCGGGAGGCGCTGACCCAGTGGATGGTTCCCTTGACCTTGCGCTCCGCGCCGGCGGAACCGCTCTTGCTCTCGGGATCGACCGTGCAGTAGACGCAGGTGACGTTGCCGTTTTCATCGGTGTCCCACCGCTCGCAGCGGATGATGTAGGCGCCCTTCAGCCGGACCTCTCCGCCCGGTTTGAGGCGGAAGTACTTGGGCGGCGCGTCCACCATGAAGTCGTCCCGCTCGATGAAGATTTCGCGGGTGAGCACCGCGGTATGCGTGCCCATTTCCGGCTTCTTCGGGTGGTTTTCGACCGTGCAGACTTCTGCCGTGTCCTCCGGCAGGTTGGTGAGCACGACCTTCAGCGGATCCAGCACGGCCATGGCGCGCGGCGCGGTCTCATTGAGGTCGTTGCGCACGCAGTACTCCAGCAGCCGGTAGTCGACCACGGAATCCGCCTTGGAGACGCCGACGCGGTCGATGAAATCGCGCACGGCGGGGGAGGTGAAACCGCGGCGGCGCATGCCGGCCAGCGTGGGCATGCGGGGATCGTCCCAGCCGGAGACGAAGCCCTCCTCCACCAGGCGGCGCAGGTGCCGCTTGCTCATGATGGTGTTGGTCAGGTTGAGGCGCGCGAACTCGATCTGCCGCGGCTTCTGTTCAAAGCCGCAGACGTCCACCACCCAGTCGTACAGCGGGCGGTGAATCTCGTACTCCAGGGAGCACAGGGAGTGGGTCACGCCTTCCAGCGCGTCGCCGATGGGGTGGGCGAAGTCGTACATGGGATAGATGCACCACTTGTTGCCCGTGCGGTGATGCTCCGCGAACTTGATGCGGTAGATGGTGGGATCGCGGAGGTTGATGTTGGGGCTGGCCATGTCGATCTTGGCGCGCAGCACCTTGGAACCCTCCGGGAACTCGCCGTTTTTCATGCGCAGGAAGAGGTCCATGTTCTCTTCCGGCGTGCGGTCGCGATAGGGGGAATTCCTGCCCGGCTCGGTCAGCGTGCCGCGGTAGGCGCGGATTTCCTCCTTGGAGAGGTCGTCGACGTATGCGAGTCCGCGGCGGATGAGGTCCAGCGCGTACTCGTAAATCTGGTCGTACTGCTCGGAAGCGTAGTAGACGGCCCCGTATTCAAAACCCAGCCAGTGGATGTCGTCTTTGATGGCCTCGACGAATTCTTCCTTCTCCTTCGTGGGGTTGGTGTCGTCGAAGCGGAGATTGCAGACCCCGCCGAAGCGTTCCGCCGTCAGAAAATCGACGGACAGCGCCTTGACGTGGCCGATATGCAGATAGCCGTTGGGCTCCGGCGGAAAGCGCGTCTGGACCCGGCCGCCGTTTTTGCCGGCAGCGAGGTCTTCCTTGATCGCTTCCCAGATGAAATTGCTCTTTTCACGCAGTTCCTCAGGCATAAGCCAGTACCCCTCCTCAAACCTTTCATAATGGGGAAAGTATACCCTAATTGGACCGACGTTGCAAGGTTGCCGGGAAAAGAAAACAAAAAGCCCCGCTTCCGTGGGAAGCGGGGCAGGGCAGCGCTGCAGAAAACTCAGGGTTTGCAGATCTCGCAGGCGCGGTAGCCTTCGCTGACGGCCTTGCTGCGGGAAGAGAAGCTGACCTGGTTTTCCTGATTGGGCAGGTGGGAGCAGGTCGGCAGGTGGAAGACCTTGCTGTTGGAATTGCCGATGTAGCCGCGGGTGGAAATGGGCTCGTTGTTGCGCTCCGCGGGTTTGGGGGTCGCCGTGGCCCTCGCGCTCTTCTTGGGCGTGGCGGTCGGCTTCGGGGTCGCTGTGGGTTTGGCGTCCAGCACGACCGCATCGGCGGGCAGGAAGCCTTCCTTCTTGCTGCTCTTGGTCGTCACGGCGTACCACAGGCTGCCGTCCGAGGCATAGCTGGCGCCCGTGACGGTGAGCTTCAATCCCTTTTTCAGCGTATCGACGATTTTGCCGCGGGCGTAGGCCGTGGCGCGGAGCACGGTGTCCGCCTCAGCCGTAGCCCCGTCGAGGGGGAAGACGGACTGGTCGATGGGCTTGGGCGTCGGGGTCGGCTTCGGGGTGGCTGTCGCCCTGGGGGCGGCGAGGGAAACGGAGGACACCAAGAGGAGCACGGCCAGCAAAGCGAGGGCGAGTCTTCTTTTCATACGATCAACCTCCTGATCCGTATCATTTGATAATATTGTATCATTTCAGACCTGCCTTTTCAAGCAAAACCTTCGGAAAAGGGGGGAGAAAAAGAAAAAACCTCCCGCACAGGGAGGTGATCAGGCAGGACGGACTCAGGCCTTGGCCAGTTCGCGCGCCATGCGGGCTTTCTGACGATTGGCGGCATTCTTGGAAATAACGCCCTTCGCGGCAGCCTTATCCACAACGGAAGCGGTGGCGCTCAGCATCTCGGCGCTGGCGGTCTTTTCAGCGACGGCGGCGTCAAACTTCTTGACAGTAGTCTTGGTGCTGGAACGAACCATCTTGTTGCGCAGGGTCTTGTGCTCGGTGACGCTTACGCGCTTAATAGCGGATTTAATATTCGGCAAAGGATTCACCTCCTCAGATTTAGTCCATAATCAGCAATAACCATCATAACACAGGAAAAGCCTGATTGCAAGAGGAAATTGTGATTTTATGGCGGAAACTCAGCTGCGCAGATAGGCGCACAGCAGCTTGACGGACTGGGCGGCGGCCATCTGCACGAAGGCCGGGTAGTCCATGGCGGAATCGTCGTTGGCGCCGTCGGAGATCGCGCGCAGCACACAGAACGGCACCTGGTTGACGTAGCAGACCTGGCCGACGGCGGCGCCTTCCATCTCGCAGGCGATGGCGCCGAAGGTGCTGACGATCTGCTCCTTGCGGGCCGCGCTGGAGATGAACTGGTCGCCGGAGGCGATGACGCCGGAGAGCGTCCGCACGCCGAGCACGCGCGCACAGGCGTCCAGCTGCCCGCGGAGGGATGCGTCGGCCGGGATCTGAACCTTGTTGATGCCGGAGATGAGGCCGACGGGATCGCCGATGGCAGAGGTGTCCATGTCGTGCTGGACGACCGCAGTGGAGATGGCGATGGAGCCGATGGAGAGCTTGTCCGTCAGCGTGCCGGCCACGCCGGTGTTGATGACGACGTCCGGGTGATAGCGCAGAATCATGGTCTGCGCACAGAGCGCGGCAAAGACCTTGCCGACGCCGCAGACGGCGGTGACGACTTCCTTGCCCTCGATGGTGCCGCTGACGAAACGGATGCCGCTAATGGTTTCGGTGACAGGGTCGTCGATAAACTCCCGCAGGCTCTCCATTTCAACGTTCATAGCTGCGATAATGCCAATCATACAATACCTCCCGCGCGGCAATGCCGCCTGTAAATGCGCACATTATACCGAAAGAAGGTCGCAAGTGCAAGCCCTTTATTGAAAGAAGGCGGAAAGCCGCGGCCGCACCCGGTTCCAGTAGAGGAGGGACAGAGGATAGAGCAGGCGGTCGTAGAGCAGCATGCAGACGTTCAGCGCCAGCGCAAAGGCGGCGAGGAGGGCGGGCCCCATGCCGGCAAAGTCCGCTGCGATTGCAGGGATCGGAAAGATGACGCAGAGGATGAGATACATGAGGCCGATGCTGACGTTGAACACGGCGAGCTTGCAGAGAAGGCGCAGCGCGCGGCTGCGGATGCGGTCCAGGTTCCATTTGATTAGCGGATAATAGCCGATCGCCATGTAGAAGAAGGCTGCTTCCTTGTCCGCACTCAGCATAAAGGAGATCAGCGTGACGGCCGCGTACGAAACCCAGCCCGCCCGGCGCCCGTACTCAAAGAGCACGGGCAGAAGGAGCACCGCTGCGGCCATGGGCGCGCAGTAGGTGGCGACGGGCAGCAGACCGCCGGAGAGCATGAGGGCGGCGGCCAGGCCGACCATCATGCCGCAGAAGGCCATGCGCCGGCTGCTTTGCCGGGCGGACTGACGGTTGCTGCTCATGCGAAAACTCCTTCCGGGTACGGGGAATCAGCGCCTGCTGTCTGCAAAGGAAAGCTGCCGGGCAATCCGTTCTATGGACGGCACGAGGGCCAGGACGATGCAGATGGCGGCCTCCGGGATCAGATAGAACCCGTTGTATACAGCGGAGTAAACGAAGACGTTCTGGCCTTCGGGCGCGTACATGCCGAAGAAGATGATGCCGGAGAGGAAGGCGCAGACGAACCTGCCGACGGTACCCAGCACGATGCCGGCGACGAAACTGCCGCGGTCGTTCCTGCCGTGCGCAATGCCGGCGAGCCCGAGCATGGCGAAGGCCAGCGGATAATCCAGAACAAGCTCCACGGGGTGGACGAAATAGGCATCCTGAATGAACTGGAGAACGCCGTAGGCCGCTCCGGTCAGCATGCCGGGCACCGTGCCGTAGGCATAGGCAAACAGGAAGAGGGGCAGCATGGAAGCCAGCGTGATGGAGCCGCCCTGGGGCAGACGGTACAGACGGATGCAGGAAAGGATGAACGACAGGGCGATGCACAGCGCGGCGTTTGCGATCATCCGGGTGGACCAGCGGCGCTTGTCCCGGGAGATGACGAACACGACGGCGCCGAGGATCAGCAGCGCCAGGAGGACGGCCCAGGCGGTTGCCGATAGGCTGCCGAACTTGGAAAAAGCGGATGCGAACCATTCAGACATAACGATTTCCTCCAGATTGTGTATTCAACTGATAAAACCAGCCGGCGGCCACAGGGCAGCGCGGCTGGTTTGATGACGAAGAAACCGATCGCTTCCCTACGGTAGGATTATCTACACAGGTTCAAAGGGACAGGCCGAAGCCATCTCAGCAAATGCGCCCCCAGCGGAATGATTCAGTTGTCGGGAAGGATTATAGGACGTTTCCCGGCGCCTGTCAACCGAATCCGTTTAAAATGCCGCCGGGATTTCTGTGGGGTTCCATGGTTTTTGCGGCAACCGGGTGTAAAAACTTGAAAAAAGCACGCATAACCCTTACAATAATAAAGTTAAGGGTATGATGATAAGGAAGGATGGGATGAAATGACGGAAACGAAGGCAGAAATCTGGGACCTATACGACGCGCGCGGCGAAAAGACAGGCGAGACGATGATCCGCGGGGAGGAAATCCCAAGGGGGCGCTATCACATCGGCGTACACATCTGGCCGATCAACGAGCGGGGAGAGTTCCTCATCCAGCGCCGCGCGCAGACCGTGCAATGGAAACCGGGCATCTGGGCAGTGACGGGCGGCTCCGCGCTGACGGGAGAAGACCCGTTGACGGCCGCGCAGCGTGAGCTGCGGGAGGAGCTGGGCTACGATGCGGAAGCCGGGGAGCTCCAGCGGATCGCCTGCCTGCGGCGCACCAATTCCTTTTGCAACGTCTTCGCGGTTTACCTCGACAAGCAGCCGGAGGACTTCGTGCTGCAGAAGGAGGAGGTTTCCGCGGTGCGCTGGTGCAGCAGCCGGCGCCTCCGGCAGATGGTCAGCGAGGGGCTGATGTACAATTACGGCGACGCGTACTACCGCATGCTCTTCGCCTACACCCAGAAACAAGGCCGGCCCGAAGAAGAATGGAGATAACATGAAACGACTGTATTATTCCGCGGTGATCCCGGGGCTGGAGGAAACGGCGGCCCGCATGCTGAAAAAGGAAGGCGGCGTCTCGGTGGAACAGACGCTGGCGGGCGGTGTTCTCTACCGCAGCATCAGGACGCCGGATTTCGCGTTCTGCCGCCGGACCTTTCTCGTGCTGGCGCGGCTTCCCGGCGTGAAGGATCCGGAGGCGGCGCTGCGGCGCCTGCTCGCCTCCGGCGGCTGGCTGGACAACATCCCGTACGAGGAAGCCGAGCACGTGCATTTCCGGATCACGGTTTCGGACGGGGAGGCCAAGGTCCATGTCAACATGAAGAACGTGGCGCTGCTGGAGCGCGCGATCGAGGAACAGACGGACATGCACGTCGACCGGGAGCGCCCCGCCGTCGAACTGTGGCTGATTTCCAATGCGTCCGGCTCGCTCTTCCTGTGGCACAGGAAGGAAAAACGGGAGCAGGGCGCGGGGCGCCTGCCGGCGGATTTCGCGGACATCCTCGCCTTCTTTGCCGGGTACGACAAGAAAAACGCGGCGGTTCTGGGCTGCCGCGACGACGGGCTGCCGCGGGCCATGCTCGCCCGCGGGGCGAGAAAGGTCGCCTGCGTCTGCCCGGACAGGGAGAGCGCCGGGCGGATCGGGCGGATTCCGGGCCTTGCGGCCGTCGCGGCGCCGGTGGCGCACACCGGCCTTGACACCGCGGCATTCGACGCGGTATGCCTGAACCTGCTGCCGGCAAAGGACAGCCCCGCCCCCGACGGCAATGCCGTCCGCTCCGCGCTGCACGAGGCGGCACGGCTGACGCGAACCGGCGGCAGGCTCGTCGCAGTGGCGGTGTCGGGCGAGGCGGAGGAAGCCTTCGGCCGCAGCCGCGAGTGGTCGACGGACGGCCGCGAAGCCTGCACGGTCAGCGGGAAACAAGTGGCGATCCGGCTGATGATCCGGCAATCCGGCACGGAGGATGAAGAGTAACCGGCTATGGCAAAGCGCAAGAAGAAAATCGTGAGCAAACGGGCAGCGAGGAAGAGGAGAAAAGGCCTCAGCCTTCCGGCGGCGGTGCTGCTGGTGCTGGCTGCCGCGGCCGTTCTCGTCGTATCCTTCGTTTTCCTGCGCCGTTTTTTCCTGCGCAACGCGTCCACCGCGGTCGCGCGGGAAAGCACGCTGGGCAACTACTACTACGGCACGCTGGTGGTGGCGCGCAACGAGCGCGTAACGGAGGCAGAGAGCAATACGACGGTGGATTTCGTGGCGTCGGAGGGGAGCCACGTCAACCGCGGCGACACGATCTGCAGGGTCTACTCCTCCGGCTACAACCAAACAGAGATCAACCGGCTGCAGAGCTACCGCGAGGAGATCCAGTCTTACCACGTGGGACAGGTGTTCTCCAGCTACGTCGACGCGGCGCTGGACAACGAGAACCGCGAAATCGCGTCGCTGGCGCAGCAGGTGAGGACGATGGTCCACGGCAAGGGCGTCGGCTCGCTGTCCAATCTGGAGCGGCAGCTGACCAGCGCGATGGCCGCGCGCAAAAACTACCTGAAGCAGAAGTATCCGGACGACCAGACCTTAAACGAACTCTACAAGATCGAGAACGACCAGCTCAAGAAGATCGAAAGCTGGACGACGACCTACACGGCGACCGAGGACTGCCGGATCAGCTTTTATACGGACGGCTTCGAATCCATGGTGAACGCGAACACCTATCAGACGATGACGCCGGAGGACGCAAAGCAGGTCATCCGCGGCGTGCTGCCGGAACGGACGACCGTCTCCCGGGGCAACAGCGCGATTTTCCGCACGGTGAACGAGGACGAATGGTACGCCCTCTTCCTGTGCCAGGACAGGGACTGGAACCCCGTCGTCGGCGAGAACTATCAGATGCAGCTCTCCGGGTTTGACAACTATATGGTCCGGGGTGTGGTGGAGTCCTTCTCACGGATCGGCAGCGACCTGCTGCTGCGCATGCGCGTGCCGCAGCAGAGCGTGGTGCCGATGCTGAACATCCGGACGTGCAACGCCACGGTCGGCGATTTCGTCTCCGGGATTCACGTCCCGATCCGGGCGCTGTACACGCTGGACAATTCGATCGGCGTGGTCGTGCAGGACGGCGGGATGCAGACGTTCGTCGCGGTGACCGTCATCTCGTACCCGGACTCCGAGACGGCGTTCGTGCGCCCCACGCTGGAGGGATCGCCGCTGATGGACGGGAAGACCGTACTGCTGTTTTGACGGAGGCAGAAAATGACGGAACTGAAGGAACGCGTGCAGGCGATCGAGCGGCGCGTGGCGGACCTCTCCCTGGAGCGGTGGGGCCGCCCGGCGGAAATCATCGCCGTGACGAAGACGGTGGAGCCGGAGCGAATCCGGGGCCTGCTCCCGTGCGGGCTTACGCGGCTGGGTGAAAACCGGGCGCAGGAAATACTGCAAAAACGGCCGCTTCTGGACGCTTCTTTCCGAATTGACTGTATCGGAAGGTTGCAAACGAACAAAGTTAAATATATAATAGATCAGGTTAGCATGATCCAGTCGCTGGACCGGATGAAACTGGCACAGGAGATCGACAGGCGGGCGCAGCAAACAGGCAGGCGCATGCCTGTGCTGATACAGGTCAACATCGGCAGGGAGCCCCAGAAGGGCGGCATCGCAGAGGAAGAACTGCCGGCTTTTGCAAAGGAAGCGGCGAAGCTTTCGGGGCTGGAGATTCGCGGCCTCATGGCCGTCATGCCGGAATCGGACCGGCCCGAGGAACTGCGGCCCCTGTTCGTGCGGATGCGCGGGCTGTTTGAGCATCTCCGGGACGAGGCTGTTGCCGGCACCCGGATCGAAGAGCTTTCCATGGGGATGTCCGGCGATTACGAGATTGCCGCAGAGGAAGGCGCTACACATCTGCGCCTGGGCTCCGCTCTCTTCGGACGGCGGCCGGCGGCAAAAGTTTAAAGGTTGAAAGGGAGTAAACGAATGGGTTTTTTGGATGGCGCCAGGAACTTTATCGAAAAACTGGGCTACTTCGGCGACGCCGAAGAGGATCAGGACGAGGAGGAACTGGAAGAAGAAGAGCCGGAAGAGGCGGCAGAGGAAGACGATGACGACGCGTCAGACGCCTTTTTGGGCCGTATCCTGAACCCGTTCACCGGCCGCGGCAGAAGGCGCACCGTGCAGGCGCGCGAGGCGGACGAGGAAGACATGCGGCCCTCGCCCGTACGGGAGGCGCGCCCCGCGGTGCGCGACAACGTCATCCGGGACGAACGGCTGACGGGCCGGACACAGGCGCAGGGCAGCGAGCGCCACACGGAGCGCGTGATCTGCGTGCGGCAGATCGAAGAGTGCCGGGAGATCATCAAGTGCCTGCTGCGCGGGGAGAGCGTGCTGCTCAATCTGGAGAACGTGGACCCGAAGGACTGCGGGCGCATCGTGGACCTGCTCAGCGGCGCTGCGTTCGCACTGCAGGGACGCATGATCAAGGTGGCGCATCTGGCGTACCTGCTGGCGCCGCAGTCGGTCGAGGTCATCGAGGAACAGAACGCCCAGGCGGGATACCAGGGCAGGTACTGATGAAAAGGGAAAACGAGTCGGACCGGGTCCTGCTGGAGTACGCCGCGAGAGACGCGGAGGAACGGATGCGGCCGCATTTTACGCGGTTTCTGGATCCGGCGGGCCTGGCGGAGGCGGAAGAGGTGCGGCGCGGCCGGAGCCTGGCGTTTGTCAGCTGGGGCGGTTACGATGGCGCGGAGCGCAAGATCGGCTGCTTCTACCCGGAAGGGGAGGAGCCGGCTGAAAGCGGCTTTCCGGTCGTCTGCCTGCGCTCCCCGTACAACGGCAGGTTCGCCTCCATTTCGCACAGGGACGTGCTGGGCGCTTTCATGGCGTTGGGCTTGACAAGAAGTTGTTTGGGCGATATTATAATCGGAGAGACGGATGTTTTTTTATTTGCGGAAAAAACATCCGCACCGTATATCAGGGAACAGCTGGACTCGGCGGGGCGCGTGCGCCTTTCCTTTCAGGAGACGGATCCCGCAGGCCTTCTGCCGGAGCCCAGGGGCAGCTATTTCCGGGCGGTCGTTCCGTCCCTGCGGCTGGACGCCGTGATGGCTGCCGCTTACAAAACGTCCCGTTCCAAGGCGGCGGACTGGATCCGCGCCGGGGAAGCCAAGGCGGATCACGTGGTGTGCACGAGGACCGATCACCCCGTGGCGGCCGGCACGATGCTCTCCGTCCGCGGACAGGGCAGGGTCCGGCTCGTTTCTCTCGACGGAACGACGCGCAAGGACAGGATCGGCATAACGCTGTTTCGATTTGAATAAAATCCATCCATGAAAGGAGATCAAACCATGGCAATTACGCTGGATATCATCGCGGATAAGGTATTTAAGGACGTCGGCGGCGGCTACGACAAGGGGGAAGTGGACGATTTCCTCAACGACATCCTCGATGAAATGGAGAAGCGTGAGGATGAGACCAAGGCGCTCAATGCTAAGATTGCGACCCTGACCCAGCAGCTCGCGGACGCGAAGGCGGCCGCGGCGAGCGCTCCGGTGAAGGAAGCCGACCAGGGCAAGTACTCCGCGGAGAGCTTCGAGCTGGTGCTCAGCAAGGCGCAGGGCGTCTACGAGGAAATCGTGTCGGACGCGGACAAAAAGGCGGAGGAGATCGTCGCGAAGGCGAACGAGGACGCCGCTTCCATCCGCGCGCGGGCAGAGGGCCGGATTACGGACCTGACCGACAAGTACGAGACCCTCAAACAGCAGTCGCGCTCCTATTACGAGCAGCTGCGCAAGATCGTGGACGATCAGGGCGCTTCTCTTACGGCGCTGAAGAAACTGCTTGGCTAAAACAAACGGAGCAGCGGGAAACCCCACTGCTCTTTCTATTTCCCGGAGCGAGAGGAGGAACGCTGCGCAATGCAAAAGCCCGGAAGACTGCTGGCCCTGCTGGGCTTTCTGACGGCCGCTTTCTTCCTGTGCGACAGGCTGATCAAGGCGGCCGTCCTCAGGGCGGACCTTGCGGCCGGGCCGGTGATCCCGGGCCTCTTGCAGATAGTGCGGACGGAGAATACCGGCTATGCGTTCAGCCTCTTCTCCGGCGGCGGCGCATTCGTGCCGCTTCTCTCGGCGGCTGCCTTCATCGCGCTCGTTGCGGCAGAGTGGATTTACCGCCCCTATTGGGAGAAGAGCCCGGTGCTCCTTGTTGCCCTCTCCGCCGTAAACGGCGGCGCGCTGGGCAACCTGTGGGACAGGGCCGCGTACGGCGCGGTTACGGATTATATCCGGCTGCTCTTCATCCGTTTTCCGGTTTTTAATTTCGCGGATATCTGTGTCACCGCGGGGCTTTTGACCGTGGCGGCCCGGGTGCTGCTGCAGGAAGCGCCCGGGCGCGGGCCCGGAGAGGAGGACACATGAGCCGGCTTCGGTATTGTACGGGGCAGGAGGACGCAGGCAGGCGTCTGGATCAGTTTCTGGCCGATCAGGGGGAGCTGTCCCGCTCCCGCGCGCAGGCACTGATCCGCGAGGGGCAGGTGCTGCTGGGTGGACAGGCGGCCGACAAACCCGCGCAGACGCTGGAGCCGGGCACCGAGATCGTCGTGGAGGTGCCGCAGCCCAGGCAGACCGGCATCCTGCCGCAGGATATCGCCATCGACCTGCTCTACGAGGACGAGGACATCGCGGTCGTCAACAAGCCGGCGGGCATGGTCGTCCATCCCGCGGCGGGAAACGAGCAGGGCACGCTGGTCAACGCGCTGCTGTTCCGCCTGAGCGGGCTCTCCGGCATCGGCGGCGAGATGCGGCCCGGCATCGTCCACCGGCTGGACAAGGACACCTCCGGCGTGCTGGTCATTGCCAAAAACGATGCGGCGCACCAGGACCTCAGCAGCCAGTTCAAGGACCGCACGATGGAGAAGCACTACCGCGTCGTGGTAAGCGGCGCCATGAAGGAGGAACGGGGGCTGATCGACGCGCCGATCGGAAGGCACAAACAGGACCGCAAGAAGATGGCGGTCGTGCCGGACGGGCGCCCCTCCCGGACCGAGTGGCAGGTGTTGCAGCCCCTCAGAGGGGCGAGCCTGCTGGACGTGCACCTGCTGACGGGGAGGACGCACCAGATCCGCGTGCACATGCTTTCTGCCGGGCATCCGGTGCTGGGCGACGTCATCTATGCGCCGAAGCTGAAGACGCCGGTTGCGGTTCCCCGGCTGATGCTGCACGCCTTCAGCCTGGAGCTCACGCACCCCTCCACGGGGCAGCGGATGCGTTTCGAGGCACCGCTGCCGGAAGCGTTTGAATCCGTCGTGCAGAAGCTGGCGCTTTAGGGAAGACGGCTGATTTTCCGCTAACCGTTGAAAGTCTTTCACGGTTTGTGTATAATACGTGCAGTGAACCGGAGGGGGTATGTGACATGATTGATTCTACGATGGGTACGCAGCATTTCAAAGCGATCAGCGATAACCCGCAGGACGCGCAGACGATCCTGCTGTGCGTTTACCACGCGCTCTCGGACAAGGGTTATGATCCCATTACGCAGATCGTCGGCTATCTGATCAGCGGAGACCCCACCTATATCACCAGTTATCAGAATGCCAGGTCCCTCATCTGCCGGATCGACCGGGATGAGCTGCTGGAGGAACTGGTCCAGTTCTATATCTCGAAGAAGGTTTAAGCGATGGAAAGAGTCCTCGGCCTTGACGTGGGTGACCGGCGGATCGGCGTCGCCGTCAGCGACCCCCTTGGACTGACCGCCCAGCCGGTGGAGACCTACTGGCGCGTCGGATACGGCCCGGATGTCCGCCATTTCCTCGCCCTGTGCGAGCAGTACGGGACGCGCAGCGTCGTCTGCGGCCTGCCGCGGAACATGAGCGGCACGCAGGGCGGACAGGCGGACAAGGTGTTCGCCTTTGCCGAGCAGCTGGAGCAGGCTGGCCTCAGCGTGCAGTATGAGGACGAACGCCTGACGACCGTGCTGGCGGAAAACGCGCTGCTGGAAGCGGACATGAGCCGGGACGGCCGCAAGAAAAAGGTGGATATGGTCGCCGCGACGCTGATCCTGCAGTCCTGGCTGGACCGGCAGCACGCATCGGAGACGGCGGCCGATGCCGAACCCGCAGAGGACGCCGCGGACGTCATGGAATTCGAAGACGAAAACGGAGAAGTCGTCCGTTTCAGCGTCGTCGCCGATTTAAGGCAGGACGGCAAAAGATACCTGCTGATGAGCGAGACGGAAGAAGGGGGAGAGACCTTTTTCCTGGAAGAGACGGAGGATGAACGGGGCAAGTGCAGCTACCGGACGGTGGAAGACGATGCGCTGATCGAAGCGCTGTACGCGGACTATCTCCGGCAGTGCGAAGAGGGATGAGCGACGGAAAGGTGCGGTTTATGTCAATACTCAATCGAAATGAAGAGATCGGCTGGTTCGAGGTCAGCGATGAAGAGGGCAGGGTAGCCGCGCTCCGCCCGATCGCGACCGTCGTCTACAGCGGGAAGGTTTACTCGCTGATGGGTGCCATCCGGATGAACGAGGACGGCGAGGGCGAGGGCGGCCTGGTGCTCGTGCGCCAGAGCAGCCTGCTCAACAGCGAGGGGACCCGCTACGAGGTCGTCAGCGACAACGCCGAAATCGAGCACGTGATGGGCCAGGTTATGGCGGCGCTGCTGACGGAGACGAGCCAGCCGGATTTCGCGGTTGGCGAAGAGGCGGAAGCGGCTTGCGGCGAAGAACACGGGCCGCTGGAGCTTTGCTACTGCGACAACGAGCGGTACCTGCAATGAAGTGCCGCATGGCGTAATCAAGCGGATGAAACCGCCGGGCGGTGTGCCGGAAGCCGTCCGGCTTTACTATGCCCTCCGGCCGCCGCGTAAACAAAGGAGGAACCGGATTTGAATCAACTGCTGGAGCTGTACCTCACCTTTTGCAAGCTGGGCTGCGTCACGTTCGGCGGAGGCTATGCCATGCTGCCGATTCTGGAGAGGGAGCTGGTCGAGAAACGGCACTGGACGACGATGGACGATTTGCGGGACTACTTTTCCATCGGCCAGTGCACGCCGGGCATCATCGCGCTGAACGTATCGACTTTTATAGGGGAGAAGCGGAAGGGTGTGCCCGGCGCGCTGGCTGCGACCGCCGGATTCCTCACCGGGCCCGTCCTCATCATCCTGCTCATCGCGACGTGCCTTACGAACTTTGCGCATTACCCGGTGGTTCAGCACGCGTTTGCGGGAATCCGCGTGTGTGTCTGCGTGTTGATCGTACAGGCCGTGCTGCGGCTGTGGAAGAAATCCGTGGTGGACCGGACAGCGCTTGCAATCTATCTGGTCGTCTTTGCTCTGAACGCTTTCGGCGGCTTTTTGCCCTATAAGCTTCCGACAGCGCTGCTGGTTGTGTTGGCCGGAGCATCGGGCATCGTGATCAGCGGCCGCCGCAACGCCTCAGCAAAGGCGGAAGGAAAGGGGGGATCGCGGTGATTCTGCTGCGCCTGATGCTGGAATTTGCCAAGACGGGCCTTTTCTCCGTGGGCGGCGGCCTGGCGACGCTGCCGTTCCTCTACGAGATGTCCGACAAGACGGGCTGGTTCACTCACGCGGACATTGCGGACATGATCGCCGTATCCGAATCCACGCCCGGGGCGATCGGCATCAACATGTCCACATATGCCGGATTCAAGACGGCGGGATTTGCCGGCGGGCTGCTGGCGACGATAGGCTTGGCGGCGCCGTCCGTGATCATCATCCTGATCATCGCCCGCTTTCTCAAGTCCTTCCGCGACAACCCGCTCGTGGAAGGCGCGTTCTACGGCCTCAGGCCGGCTTCCATTGCGATGATCACCGCGGCCGGCCTTAACGTGGCGAAGGTGGCGCTGATCAACCTGCCCGCCTACGCCGCGAGTGGCAGCCTCGCGGACCTGTTCATCCCCAAGGCGATCGTTCTGGCCGTCGCGCTCTTTATCGCACAGCGGAAGCTGAAGTGGAGCCCGGTCCTCTTTATCGCTATCTCGGCTGTCGTCGGGATCGTGCTGAAGTTTTGAAACAGAATAAGCAATCACCCGCCGAACCGGCGGGTGATTCAGACCATCAACAAAGTCTCACATCCAACAAGGATGTGAGATTTTTTGCAAAAGCCAAAAGAAACCAAAAGGAAAAGAGGCAAGGGTTGTCGAAT
>CACZHW010000030.1 GCA_902781095.1 uncultured Eubacteriales bacterium | reverse complement strand
GATCGTCCGGGGCTCCCCCGTTCCGTCGTCCAGCGTGAAGCGCAGCAGCTTCTTGGACTTGGGCACCGCCTCGCAGGCGAGCACCTTCACCGCGCGGAAATCGCTTCTGGAGAAGGTGTCGAAGTCGACGTAATCCTTAAACAGCGGCTCGATCTCGACCTTGGAGAAGTCGATCTTCTCCTCTGCCGCGGGCTGCGGGGCTTCCGCCTTCTCTTCCGGCGTCTTCTTCTCTTCCGCTGCCGCCTCCGGCCGCTCCGACGTCAGCGGCTTCATGGTCGGGAAGAGCAGCACGTCGCGGATGGAGGCCGAATCGGTCAGCAGCATCACCAGGCGGTCCACGCCGAAGCCCAGGCCGCCCGTCGGCGGCATGCCGTATTCCAGCGCCGCCACGAAGTCCTCGTCCACGTCCGCGTGCCCGCCGGCCGCGCGCTTGGCCTCCGCCTGGCGCACGAAGCGCGCGCGCTGGTCAATGGGGTCGTTCAGTTCCGAGAAAGCGTTGCCGAGCTCGGAGCAGTTGGCAAAGAACTCGAAGCGCTCGGTCATGTCCGGCTCGTCCTTCTTGCGCTTGGCCAGCGGCGAGATGGCGACCGGGTAATCCGTGATGAACGTCGGCTGGACCAGGTTGGGCTCCACGAACTCGTCGAAGCACGCCTCCAGGCACTGGCCCTTCACCGCGTCCTTCTCCACGTGCACGCCGCGCGCCTCGCACTCCGCGCGCGCCTGCTCGTCGCTTTCCCACGCGTAGTAATCGATGCCCGAATACTGTTTCACCGCGCCGGCCATGGTCAGCCGCGTCCACGGGCGCTTCATGTCGATGATCTTGCCCTGATACGGGATCTGCAGCGTGCCGCAGACCTTCTGGGCCACGGTCGTGTACATCTCCTCCACGAGGTTCATGATGTCCTCGTAGTCGGCGTACGCCTGGTAGAGCTCGATGGTGGTGAACTCCGGGTTATGGCGCGTGTCCATGCCCTCGTTGCGGAAGATGCGGCCGACCTCGTACACCTTCTCGAAGCCGCCCACGATGAGGCGCTTGAGGTAGAGCTCCGTCTCGATGCGCAGGTACATGGGGATGTCCAGCGCGTTGTGGTGCGTGACGAAGGAGCGGGAGTTGGCGCCGATCTCGATGGTCTGCAGCACGGGCGTGTCCACCTCGAGGAAGCCCTTCGAATCCAGGAACTCCCGCAGCGCGCTGATGATGCGGCTGCGCTTGATGAAGGTCTCCTTCACCTCCGGGTTCACGATGGTATCCACGTAGCGCTGGCGGTAGCGCATGTCCTGATCCTTCAGGCCGTTCCACTTCTCGGGCAGCACGCGCAGGGATTTCGTCAGCAGCACCAGCTTTGTGGCATGCACGGAAATCTCGCCCGTCTTCGTCTTGAAGACGAAGCCTTCGATGCCCAGGATGTCGCCGATATCCATCGTCTTGAAGTCCGCGTAGCAGTCCTCGCCCACGTCCTCGCGGCGGACGTAGACCTGCAGGCGGCCCTCGCCGTCCAGCAGGTGCACGAAGCTCGCCTTGCCCATGATGCGCCGGCTGAGCATGCGCCCGGCGACGGAAACCGTCTTTCCCTCAAGTGCTTCGTAATTCTCCAACACCTGGGCCGAGGTGTGCGTGCGGTCGTACCGGGTGATCGTGTACGGATCGTGCCCTTCCTCTTTATACTGCTGCAGCTTGGCGCGCCTGATCTGCTCCTGTTCGCTGTACTCAGGCGCTGCAACCTTCCACTCTTCGCCCACGGCGGTTCCTCCTCTGTCTCTTACTCGGCGCGGATCCCGAGGATCTTGTACTCGATGACGCCGGACGGGGTGTGCGCTTCCACGATCTGCCCCACATGCGCGCCCATGAGCGCCATGCCGATGGGCGATTCGTTGGAGATCCTGCCCTGGAAGGGATCCGCCTCCACCGTGCCCACGAGCGTGTACTCTTCCTCTTCCGCGTCCTCGTCGCCCTGCTCCAGGATCTTCACGATGCTGCCGAAGCCGACCTCGTCCGTGCTCGTCTCGTCCACGATCTCCGCGTTGTCGATCATCTCGCGGAGCTCCATGATCCGCTGCTCCAGCGCGGCCTGGTCGTTCTTGGCCGCGTCATATTCCGCGTTCTCGCTCAGGTCGCCCAGGGAACGCGCAAAGTCCAGCTGCGCTGCGACTTTCATCTTTTCGGTGGTCTGCTTGTATTCCAGTTCCTCTTTCAGCTTCTGGAGGCCTTCGGCTGTCATGACGACATGCTTTTTCTCTGCCATCGGGATCATTCCTTTCTCCCCGCCGGAACCGGCAAGGACTGCAAAAATTCGCCCGAAGTAGACTTCGGGCGCTAACCTTGGCTTGCATTATACGCATTTTATCCAAAAAGTCAACATTGAAAAGCCAATCTGTAAAGGGATTTTGCGCTTACTCCATCATCTGCAGCCACAGGCTCTTCAGGTAGTGGCTCTCCGGATAACCGGCCAGCACCGGGTGATCAATGTCCTGCCGGCGCAGCGTGATGATGCGCACGTGCCGGTGCAGATCCTGCGCTGCGGAGATCACCGTGTTCACGAAGGTCTCCTCCGGCATGTGATAGGAGCAGGAATGCGTCGCCAGCACGCCGCCGGCCGGCAGCAGCCGCATGGCCGAGAGCGCGATCTCCTTGTATCCGCGGCAGGCGGAGGCCATGTTGGCCTTGGCCTTCGTAAAGGCCGGCGGATCCAGCACGATGACGTCGTAGCGCTCCTTCAGGCGCACCTGCTCGCGAAGGTAGTCAAAACAGTTGGCGCAGACGGCGCCGACCGCAAGGCCGTTGAGCTGCGCGTTGCGGCGGATGAGGGCGACCGCCGCCTCGCTGATATCCACCGCCGTCACCTCGGCGGCCCCCGCCGCGGCGGCGTTCAGCGCGAAGCCGCCCGCGTAGGAGAAGCAGTCGAGCACCCGCCCTCCCCGGCAGAACTGGCGCACAAACAGGTGGTTGTCCTTCTGGTCGAGGAAGCCGCCAGTCTTCTGTCCGCCCGCCGGATCCATCGCCAGCGCGATGCCGTTTTCGTGCACGATCACCTCGTCCGGCATCGTGCCGGAGAGCACGCGGCTGAAGCACGCCATCCCCTCTTTTTCGCGGATGGGATCGTCGTTTTTCAGCAGCAGGCAGGAGGGCTTTTCGCACTCCGTCAGCGTGTCGGCGATGACCTGCGTAAACCGCTCCATGCCCAGGCTCAGGATCTGCAGCACGACGACGCCGCCGTACCGGTCACAGATGACACCGGGGAGCCTGTCCGCCTCGCCGTAGATCAGCCGGCAGCAGTCCGTCCCGGGGCGGGAGAGCACGATCTCCCTGTAGCGGCAGGCCGCCCGCACGCGCTCAGCGATCAGCTCGTCCGTCACGGTTTCGCTGCGGTCCGTCAAAAGGCGCACGCGCAGCAGCGAGCGGCTGTTGTACACGCCCATTCCGACCGTTCGGCCGCGGAAATCCACGACCTCGGCCAGCCCGCCGTCCGCCGCTTCGCCCTCCACGCGGTCGATCTCGTTGCCGTAAACCCACGGGTGACCCAGGATCAGCTTTTTCTGCCGGCCGTTCGTCACCCATACCTTCGGCATCGCTTCCGCCATCTCAGTCCACCTCGATCAGGCTGATCAGCGCCACGGGGCGGCGCCGGGTCCGCGAGAACAGGAAGGAGCGCAGCTGGGAGGCCATCTGGCCGCTTTCCACGGCTTCCTTCACCTTGTGCGCGCCCGTATTGGCGCGCTCCGCGGCCTCCTGCAGGAAACGCCTGGCCGCGCTCTCGATCTTCTCGTGTTCGCTCTCATAGAGGAAGCCCATCGCCTGCACCGCGGGCGGCGCGGCGAGCGCGCCCGTCCGAGCGTGCACCGCCAGGGCCACGCTGATGATGCCGTCGTCGCCCAGCATCTTGCGCTCCTGCAGCACGGCGTTGTCCACCTCGCCGGAGGCGCTGCCGTCGATCAGCACGGCGTCCCCGTTCGTAAAGCCCGTCACCTTCGCCCCGTCGCGGCCGATCTCGAAGATGTCGCCGTTGGCCAGGATGAAGATGTTTTCAAAGGGCATGCCCAGCTTGTGCGCCATCTCCGCGTGCTGGTAGAGCATGCGCGTTTCGCCGTGCGCCGGGATGAAGTAGCGGGGCCGCACCAGCTCGTGCACGAGCTTCAGCTCCTCCTGGGAGGCGTGGCCGGAGACGTGCACGTCCGCCAGCGCCGAGTAATACACCTTCGCGTCGCGGCGGTACAGTTCGTTGATGACCTTGTAGATGGGCTTCTCGTTGCCTGGGATAGGCGTGGCGGAGATGATGACCGTGTCGCCCGGCTGGATCTCCACCTGGCGGTGGTTGGCGAACGCGATGCGCGTCAGCGCGCTCATGGGCTCGCCCTGGCTGCCCGTGGAGATGATGACCACCTGCTCCGGCGCGAACTGGTCCACTTCCGAGATGTCGATCAGCGTGTCGGGCTTCATCTGGATATAGCCCAGGTTGTTGGCCGCGTTAAAGACGTTCAGCATGCTGCGGCCGACCAGGGCGACCTTGCGCCCGTGGCGCTCCGCCGCCGTGAAGATCTGCTGCAGGCGGGACGTATTGGAGGAGAAGGTCGCCACGAAGATGCGCCCCTGCGCCCCCTCGAACATCTGGGCCAGCGTATCGCCGACATGCCGCTCCGACTTGGTGAAGCCCGGAACCTCGATGTTCGTGGACTCGCAGACGAAGAGCAGCACGCCCTCCCGCCCGATCTGCGCGATGCGCTGCAGGTCCATAATCTCGCCGTTGATGGGCGTATAGTCGATCTTGAAGTCGCCCGAATGGATGATGGTGCCCGCCGGGGTCCGGATGGCGAACATGAACGCGTCCGCGATGGAGTGGTTGACGTGGATGAACTCAACCGTAAAGCAGCCGGCTCGGACGACACCGCCGTCCGGCACCACCTGCAGATCGCAGCTGCGGGCCAGGCCGGAAACCCGGTCGTCCAGCTTGTACTTCAGCAGTTCTACCGTCATCCGGCCCGCGTAAAGCGGCGCGCGCAGCTCCTGCATGAGGAAGGGCAGGCCGCCGATGTGGTCCTCGTGCCCGTGCGTGATAAAGATGCCGCGCACGCGGTCCTTGTTCTGCAGCACGTAGGTGAAGTCCGGGATGACGGTGTCCACGCCGGGCATGCTCTCGTCCGGGAAAACCTGCCCGCAGTCCACGATGATGATGTCGTTCCCGTACTCGTAGGCCGTCATGTTCTTGCCGATTTCGCACATGCCGCCCAGCGGGATGACGCGCAGCGTCCCCTTCGGCACGTGCTCGCCCGCGCGGCTGCGCATCGTGGGCGGCTTCTTGCCCACCAGCGTCAGCGTCTGGGAGATGTTCGGCTTTTCCAGCTGCAGCGGCGGCGCGATCCGCCGCCTGGCGTTTGTGGTGTTGCGACCGGTCTGCACCGCGGCAGGTGCCGCGTTCTTTGCGCCGGACCTCTCCGGCGTCCTGCGGGCAGCTGCGCCCGTGCGGGTACGGCCCCTGGTGCCGGTGCCTTCCTGTGCCTTCTTCTCCGGTTTCCTCTCCGCGCTCTTCGGCGGATTCTCCCCGGCCGCGGTGTCTCTGGCCTTTCCGGCGGAGGCGCCGCCGGTTCTGCGGATCCTCCCCGCCGGCGCGCCGGCCTTCGCCTGGGCCGCGCCCTTTGCACTCTCCTGTGCCCCGGCCGCCTCGGCTTTCACCCGCTTCGGCCTGCTCTGCTGCTTCTTTTTCTGCAGCTGCTCGGCTTCCGCCTGGCTGCCGATGAGGGGCGTCGCCCGCATGTCCTGTGCATTCTGAGGCGCGCGCTTCGCGCTGCGGGCGCCGCTGCGTCCGCCGTTCCGGTTGTTGTTTTCTGACATGGTATTCCTTTCCGCATAAGCATACTGCGGGAGGCGCAGGCGCACGCAAACAAACGCACACCGCGTCTTCCGCTTGTTTTCATTTATAAAGCGCCCATCGGAGGTCATCCCGGCAGGCTGTATTTGAGCGGGTTTCCCCGAGCAAAACCTTGTGTCCGGCGCATTATAATGCAAAAAGGTTCCTTTTGCAAGTGCGCACCCCAAATCTGTCTCCTCCTCGGCCGGCTTTCTCTTGAATTACACCCCTTTTTTGTGTTATTCTTTAAAGGTACTTGCACTGTTTTTCGGGAGGCTTTTCCTTGAAATTTTCCGGTCTGCGGAGGCTGTCCCTCCGGCGTATCGTTCCTCTCCTTTTGGTTCTCGCGGCGCTGCTGCTGATCCTTCTGCTGATCCTCCGCCCCAGGGGGCAGGAGACCTACCTCGTCTACGGCGTGGATCAGTACGGCTCCCTCGACGAAAGCGGGCGCAGCGACGCCATGATGCTCGTTCGGCTGGATCACGACCACCGCAGGATTTACGCCGTATCCATGGCCCGGGATATGCTGATCGACAACGGGCACGGCGGCCGCACGAAGATCAACACCATCATCCGAAAGGAATCGGAGGACGGCAATGCGGCGCTGTGCCGGGCTGTTGCGGACAATTTCGGCGTCCCCGTCGACGGCTGGTTCCGCATCAACTTTTCCTCCCTCGTCTCCATCGTGGATGCGCTGGGCGGCGTCAGCGTGGAGCTGAGCGCCGAAGAGGCGCGCTACATCGATAAAACCGCCGGCCTGTGGCCCGGCTATCCGCTGTCGGAGGGCGTGTGCAGGCTCTGCGGCGGACAGGCGCTGTGGTTCGCCCGGTGCCGCAAGCTGGACAGCGACCTCGGGCGGGGGCAGCGGCAAAGCCGCCTGGCCGCCGCGCTGGTGTCGGAAATCCGCCGCACCGGCATTCGTTCCATCTACAGTCTGTATGAAAGCATGAACCACGCATGGCGCGCTTCCCTGTCCCCCGCGCAGCAGGCGAAGCTCGTCTTTCGGGCGCTCTTCGCCCGGCGCTACCGCGTCACGCAGCTCTCCCTGCCTTTCGAGGGCACCTTCCGCTACGGCGAGGCGAGCGGCACTTCCGGCATCCTGCCCGATCTTGAGAAAAACCGGGAGCTGCTGCAAAGCGCGCTTTCCGAATAACAAACTATTATCCGAGAGGAACCGAGCATGAAAGCAAAAGAGATCCTGAAAAAGCTGGATTACGTCCCCCGCTGGGTCTGGTATATGGGCGGACTCTTCGTCGCGCCGCCCGTGGGGCTCCTTGCGGTGTATCTTGTCTTCCACGCGCTCGATCACGCCGCCAGTATCGAAGAACAGGAGGAGCAGGAGGAGCGCAAGGAAGCCTGGCAGGCGCGCGCCCGCCGCCAGCGGGCAAATCCGGGCAACGTCGTCTCCGGAGACGGTTACGAGGTGCGGGACGCAGGTACGGAGGATTTCCGCGCCCGCGGCGCCCGGGCAAATAGCCGCGCTGCGAAGTTCACCCCCATCAATCCGGAAGCGGGTGTGGACGAAGTACTGCGCCGCGGGCGCGAGGCGCTCTCCATCATCCGCGAGGAGAACGACCGGATCCCCGATCCCGTCCTGTCCTCCCAGATCGACTCCATCGAGGAGAGCTGCAAGCAGATTCTCTCCATGCTTGAGCAGCGGCCGGAGCTTTTGCCCCAGCTGCGCACCTTCCTGCGCTACTACCTGCCCACCACGCTGAAGCTGCTGGACGCGCGCGCCCGGCTGGACGACGCCGGAACCCCCAAGGGCCGGGAAGTCCGCCGCCGCATCGGCAGCGCGCTCTCCGAGGTGGACCGCGCCTTTAAAAACCAGGTGGAGGCGCTGGAGGAATACCGCTTCGTCGACCTGGAAAGCGAAATGGACGTCCTCTCCGAGATGCTGCGCGCCGACGGCCTCATCGCCGAAGAGGACGGGGACGATGAAGAAAAACCGCGCTCCATGCCCTCTCACGGCTGAGCCCCGCCTTCTACGGAGGTGAAGCGATGGCTTACATAACCTTTGACCACGTCTCAAAACATTACGGTTCGGGCGAGAGCCTCGTGCGCGCGCTGGAAGACGTCTGCTTTGAAATCGAAAAGGGCGATTTCTGCGTCGTCCTCGGGCCTTCCGGCGCGGGCAAGACGACGCTGCTCAACCTGCTGGGCGGCATGGACAAAGCGACCTCCGGCACGATCACGGTCGGCGGCAGGACCGTCACGGGCCTGCGCGGCCCGCAGCTGACCGAATACAGGCGCAGCGACGTGGGTTTCGTCTTTCAATTCTACAACCTGATGCCGAACCTGACGGCGCTGGAAAACGTGGAACTCGCCCGGCAGGTCTGCAAAAACGCGTTCGATCCCCGCAAGGTCATGGATCAGGTCGGCCTGCGGGAGCGCATGGACAACTTTCCCGCCCAGCTCTCCGGCGGCGAGCAGCAGCGCGTCTCCATCGCGCGCGCGCTGTGCAAGAATCCCGCCCTGCTGCTGTGCGACGAACCCACCGGCGCGCTGGACAGCAAGACGGGCGTACAGATCCTCTCCCTGCTGCAGGACGTGCAGCGGGACTCCGGTTCCACCGTCGTGGTCATCACCCACAATGCGACGATCGCCCGGCTGGCCAACCGCATCATCCGCGTCAAAAACGGGGCGATCGAATCCGTCGAATTCTGCTCCAGCCCGGAGCGCGCGGAGGAGATCGCATGGTGACGCCGATGCTGGGGCGCAAGCTCCGGCGTGACATGTCGCGCCAGGTGATGCAGTTCCTCTCCATCATCCTGCTGTGCACGCTGGGCACCTTCGCCTACGCCGTTCTGGACGGCATCGCCCGGATGGCCGACGTGACGGTGGAAACCTATTTTGAAGAGAACAACCTGGCGGACTACTGGGTCACCTTGCCCGAAGCGGACCGCACCGCGCTTTCCCGCATGCGCAGCCTGCCGGGAATCCGGGAGGTCACCGCACGCGCACAGGCGGATCTGGAAACCACGCTCTCCGCTGACGTCAACGTCAGCGTCACGGCCTACGACGGCCCGATGGACATCAACCGGCCCTATCTGATCGAGGGTTCGGCGCTGGACGGATCGGATCTGCGCGGCTGTCTGCTCCAGCGGGATTTTGCCCGCGCACACGCGCTTTCCGTGGGCGACAGGCTGGGCGTCCGCCTCGGCGGCGAGGACATCGCCTTCGTCGTCCGCGGCATCGTCACCAGTCCGGAGTTCGTCATCGTCTCCGAGAGCATCGCCGCCGATCCGGAAGCCTACGGGTACATCCTCATCAATGCGCGCGCGCTCCCCGCGCTGCCGCTGACGCAGATCATCGCCACCGCGCAAAAAGACGCGGACCGGGACGCCCTGCGCGCGCTCATCGAGCAGGCGTTTCCCCGCGCGCTCGTCGTGGACAGGCGCAGCCACAGCAGCACGGTCCGCGTGCGCAACGACGCGCAGATGTTCAAGAACATGACGCTGATCTTCCCGATCCTCGCCTACTTCATCGCCTGCATGATCGTGATGACGACGCTCTCCCGCATGATCGATGCGCAGCGCCTGCAGATTGGGACGCTGAAAGCCCTCGGTTTTCCGCCCCGCAAGATCCGGGGACACTATCTCTCCTACGCCGTCGTGCCCGCGCTGACGGGCGCGCTGATCGGCCTTTTCGTCGGGCATACGACGCTGCCTCACGTGCTGTGGAATACGCTGATGAGCGAATGCGACCTGCCCTATCAGCTTGATCCGCCGATCTCCCTTCCCGCCTGGGCGATGGTCGCCCTCACCGTGGCGCTGGCCGCCGGCATCTGCTGGTTCTCCTACCACAAGGCGGCGCGCGAGACGCCTGCCGCCCTGCTGAGGCCCAAGCCGCCGAAGGACGGACAGCGCATCCTGCTGGAGCGCATCCCCCCGCTGTGGCGGCGCCTCGGATTCAACGCCAAGACCGTGGCGCGGAACCTGCTGCGCAGCAAACTGCGGTCCTTCATGTTCTTTCTGGGCATCCTGTTCTGCAACATGCTGCTCATCGCCTCCTTCGGCCTGCAGGATTCCGTGAAGCGGCTCACCTACGAGCACTACGGGGAGGTCCTTCACTACGACGCGCTGGTCCGCCTCTCCGGCACGGTCGGCACCGCCGAGAGCTACGAGCGCCGGATCGCAGCCGGGGCTGTGGAATGCCTGATGGAGCGCTCCGTCACCCTGCGCAGCGTCAGCGGTGAGCGGACGACGGTGCTCACCGTTCTCGGCGACGGACAGCAGCTGCAGCGTCTCGGCAAGGGCGCGTCGCTGCTGGAACTGCCGGAAGGCGGGGCGGCCGTCACCGAAAAGCTCTGCGAGGTGCTGGGTCTCTCGCCCGGCGACGAAATCCTCCTGAACTTCCCGGGAGACGACGAGTCCGTCACGCTGAGAATCGGCGCGGTCGCCTGCAACAGCTTTTCGCAGGGCGTTTACCTGAACCGCACCACCTGGGAACGGCTGCGCAAGGGGCCGTTCACCCCGACCGCCGTACAGCTTCTCGACCCCGCCGAAGGCACGGCTGAGCGTCTGCTGGCGATGGACGAGGTGGAGCGGATCGACTACCCCTCCGTCCAGATCGCCGAGACGCTGAGGATGCTGGATTCGCTCTCCACGATCTTCGCCGTGCTGGAAGGCATCGCCCTCGCGCTGGCCTTCGTCATCTGCTGGAACATGGGGCTCATGAATTTTGCGGAACGGCTCCGGGAGTACGCGACCCTCAAGGTGCTCGGCTATCACCAGCGTGAGATCCGCAACCTCATCCTGTCGGAGAACCTGATTCTCACGCTGCTGGGCACGGCGGCGGGAATCTACCCCGGCGTCCTTCTGACCTTCGCCATCATGCGCGTGTGCGAGAGCGAAACCGTCCGCTATACCGCCTACCCCGATCTGCGCTCCGTGCTCATCGCCAGCGCCATTACCTTCGGCTTCTCCTTCGTTCTGCAGCTGCTGCAGACCCGGCGCGTCCGCTCCATCGACATGGTGGAGGCGCTGAAATCCGTCGAATGACCCAGGAAAGGATCCGCTTATGAAAAGATTCGCGTGCCTTCTCGGCGTCCTGCTCCTCTTTCCCGCCCTCGCCCTTGCCGCTACGGCGGATGCCATCGTCGTGGCGCCCTATACGGCAAAGCTGACCGCGCCGTTTTCCGGCACCCTGCTCCCCTTCGACGCACAGCAGGGCGATGCCGTCAGCGCGGGCGACGTGCTCTTCGTGCTGGACACGGTGCCCGTCTACGCAGCCCAGGGCGGAACGGTCAGCGACGTCTTCGCCGCCGCGGGGGACGACGCCGCGGGCATCTCGGCCCGTTACGGCGGGCTGGCGGCCCTGGAACCCGACAACGCCCTGTACATCGACGCCAGCAACAAGGACGCGCACGACGACGCGCAGAGCAAATGGCTGCACGCGGGCGAAACCCTCTACCTGAAGCGCAACAACGACCGCGGCACCGGCCGCGTCACCACGGTGGACGGCGACGACTACATCGTCGAGATCCTCTCCGGCCCCTTCAAGACGGGGGACACGGTCCGCTGCTACCGGGAGAGCAGCTATGCCACGGACAGCGAAACGGGCCGCGGCAAGGTGCGCCGCTACCCGGACATCCGCATCCCCGGCGAGGGGCGCGTGGCCGCCGTCCACGTCTCCAAGGGGGACAGGGTCGCCCCGGGCGATCTCCTCTTCGAACTGGTCAGCGCCGACGCCGCCAAGGATGCCAGCGCGCAGGTGGTCTCCCCCGCGGACGGCGCGCTCACCCTGCTCGCTGTCCGCTCCGGCGCGCCGGTCGCCCGCGGGCAGCTGCTCGCCGAGGTCGCCGACCTCAGCCGGCTGGAGCTCTCCTGCGATCTCGACGAGCTGGATTTCTCCTCGGTCCACGTCGGCGACACGCTCTCCTTCACGCTGGACGCCTATGCGGGCCGCACCTTCTCCGGCACGGTCTTAAGGCTCCGGCCGCTCGGTGAAAAGCGGACCAACGCCACCTACTTCGACATGCGCCTCTCGCTCCCATCCGATGTCCTCATCCTGCCGGGCATGAACGGTACGGTGACCCTGAACTGAACAAAAAGCGGCTCCCGACCGGGAGCCGCCTTTTTATACGGTAAATCCTTTTCCGGCACGGACCATCCACAGGACGCGTTCCTTCACCGGGACGCCGGTCAGCGCCTCCAGCGCCTCGGCGTACAGGGAGAGCTGCGGGCGGTGCCGTTCCAGCGCCGCCGGGATTTCCCGCGGGGAGTCGGTCTTGTAATCCACCAGCACCCACGCGCCGTCCTCGATAAAGCAGCAGTCGATCACGCCCTGCAGCAGCTGCTCCGCTTGTGCAGTCCTCCGCCTCCAGGTAAACGCCCATTCGCGCTCCACCTGCCCGGCCGCCAGAATGCGGGCCCCGAGCGGGGAGGCGTACAGCGCCGAAAGCATGGCAGGGGTCACCGCCTTCGCCTCCGCCGCGCTCAGCACGCCGCGCGCGGCCATCTCCTCCCACTGGCGCTCCGCCTCTGCGCGCCTGTCCGGCGAAACGCGCAGCGCCTCAAGGTCGCAGGCGCAGGCCAGGCGGTGGAAGGCGGTGCCGATTTCCGCGCCGGAGAGCTTCCGCTCCGTCATAAAGCGGGGGCGTTTTTTCAGTTCTTCGGCTGCGGCGGGCGCCTCGTCCGCGCCCTCGGCCCGGTATTTTTCGTCCCGCACGACCGCGCTGACGCTCGTCTTGCGCAGCGTCTGCCCCGTCTCCGGTTTGAAAGCGATGAGGCGCAGGGTCTGCTCGTCCGCCTCCCCGGAGACCATCGCTTTCAGACGGAGGACAGCGTCCCCCCGGTCTTTTGCCGCAAGGCTCCCCTCTTCGTCGTGGAAGAAAACCTCCCAGCGCGCATCCGCCGTCTGTACCGCCTGCCGGGGCTGCTCAAAGTCCGCCCCGGCGGCCGCCAGCAGCGGGCATACCATGTCCAACTGCGAGTCGGTCTGCGTAAGCTGCAGCGCCCCTGCCGCCGCAGCCCACTTTTCGGGGACCTTTCCCCTCGGCAGGCGTCCCACCAGGATCAGACGGTTCCGCGCCCTGGTCATCGCGACATAGAGGACGCGGAGCTCCTCCGCGCGGGCCTCCCTGTCCCTCCTTCCCGCAATGGCGCGCTGCAGCAGCGTCCGCCTCTCGGTGGAGAGCTCCGTATCCATGCAGGGGATCGCGGCGCCCAGCGCTTCGTCCATCAGCAGCTCCGAGCGCGTGTCCTTCCCCGAAAGGCTTTTCCCGGCCCCCAGCAGCAGGACGACCGGGAACTCCAGCCCCTTGCTCTTGTGCACGCTCATCACGCGCACCACGTCCTCGCTTTCGCCGATGGCGCTGGCGCTGGCGGAATCCCCGCCGGCCTTCAGCCGCTCCACATAGGAGAGAAAGGCGTGCAGGGACGCGCCCTGCGCCTTCGTAAAGCTCCTGGCCCGCGTCTGGAGCAGGTGCAGGTTGGAAAGGCGCGCCGCGCCGTCCGGCAGCGCAGCAGCCCGTATCTCCATCTGCGATTCGGTGAGGATCCGCTCGATCAGCCGGTCGACACCCTGATGCCGCGCACACAGCCGCCAGGTCTCCAGTTTTTCCTCCGCCTCCCTCAGCCGGTCGGCCAGTTCGTCTTCCCCCCGGCAGGCGGCGTCGAAGGCCTCCGCAAAGGAGACGCGGCTCCCGCCTGCGATGCGGATCCTGGCCAGATCGTCGTCCGAAAAGCCGAGCGCCGGCCCGCGCAGCGCGGCGATGAGCGCGGTATCCCTGCGCCTGTTGTCCACCGCCTGCAGCACGGCGATCATCTGCCGTACCTCCGGGATTTCGAAGTATTCCTGTCCCACGTCGCAGTAGACGGGGATTCCGCGCGCGCTCAGCACCTCCGAGACGCGGGCCGCCGTCCCCTGAACGGTGCGCATCAGCACGGCGAAGTCCCGCCAGGCGAGCGGGCGCTCCGCCCCGGCCTTCGCATCGTACGCCGGCTGTCCGTGCAGCTTCAGGATGCGTTCTGCGGCCAGCAGCGCCTCCCGCTCCTCCGCCAGGGCCGTCCGCTTCTCCTCGTCCTGCCCGTCGCTCTCCTGCTGCCGGGGCTTGCCCAGCACATGCACCTCCAGCGGCGGATCGTCCTCCCGCTCCGGCAGGCCGCAGACGAGCCGCTCCCGCTCGTCGTATTCGATTTCGGAATCGCCGCCCGTCATCAGCTTCTCAAAGACGGCGTTGACCCCGGAGAGGATATTGCCGCAGGAGCGGAAATTGCAGTTCAGATCGATCCGGCGCGCCCACTGTGTCCGCCCGTCTGCGTACAGCGCAGCCTTTTCTCGGAAGAGAGACGGCAGCGCGCGGCGGAAGCGGTAGATGCTCTGCTTGATATCGCCCACCTGAAACAGCGCGTCCGTCCGCCCCAGGTTCGCAAACGCGGAGAGGATGGCCTCCTGCACGGCGCTGGAGTCCTGGTATTCGTCCACGAAGACGTAGCGGTAATGCTGGGCCAGCGCTTCCCGCACCGCCGCATCTTCCCCCGTCAGCGCGCGCAGCGCCTCCCGCTCCAGGTCGTCAAAGTCCAGGATACCCCGCCGCCGCTTCGCAGCGCGGTACAGCGCGCCGTAGGTCTTCGCCAGCTCGATGAGGCCGGCCAGCGGCCGCGCGGTCGCACGCAGGTCCGCAGCCGCCTCCTCCGGCGCGGGCAGAAAAGGCTCGACCACGTCGTACAGCGCGGAGCTGAGGTCGCCGCGGCGCCCTTTGATCTCCTCCATGCGCTCCCGGTCGCTGTCCGCCGCCGCCCTGCCGGCAAGCCTCGCCAGGCTGACCCCTTCTTTCTTGAGCGCCAGCGCCGCCGCGGCGTCGTGCAGGGCCCGGTAGCTGCCCTCCCGCGCCGCAGCAGCCAGCCCTTCCACGAGTTCAAGATCGCTGCTGCAGGCTGCCGCATAGCCTGCAGACACGCCGGAGCCGCACAGTTCCAGCGTGATCCCGGCCTCCTCTTCCAGCTTTCCGAGGTTCTCCGCGGCCTCGTGCAGCAGCAGCCGGACGGCCTCTCCGGAGAGCAGCGTCCCGTCGTCCCCCTCAAGGGCGGCAGCCGCCCTCTCCATCCACGCATCCGGGTCGGGCTGTGCGTCCGCAAAAGCCAGCAGGCGTCCGGCCATATCCGAAAGGCGGTCTTCCGTAAAGCAACGGTCTGCCGAAAGAAAAGCTTCGCTTCCCGTTTCATAGCAGCCGTAGAGCGCATCCTCCATCGCCGCGGCGCGCAGCACCGCGCACTCCTGCTCGTCACCGACCCGGAAGGCGGGGTCGAGGTTCAGCAGCTCAAAGTGCTCCCGCAGCAGGTTTCCGCAAAAGCTGTGCAGCGTGGAAATCTGCGCCTGTCCGACGCAAAAGCTCTGGTCCGTCAGAAACGCCCGCTCCGGTCCTTCGGCCGTTAGCGCGGCCTGCCGCAGGGCAGCCGCAATTCTCCCGCGCATTTCACCCGCCGCAGCGCGCGTAAAGGTGACGACCAGCATCGACGAGAGCGGCGTCCCCTCCCGCACCAGGCGGACGATGCGCTCCGTCAGCACGGCCGTCTTGCCGCTGCCCGCCGCCGCACAGACGATCAGGCTGTGTCCCCTGTCTTCGATTGCCTCACGCTGCTGCGCTGTCCATTCCGCCGGCATATGTACCTCCTGAGCACACGCTGTCCTTTTACGGAAACAGTATAGCACAGAAATGCCCTTTCCGCCTGTTTCCGTCCGCAAAAGCCGTCGCTTTTTGCCGGGTTCTCTGCTATAATGAAAGCAGCAAAAACTGACCGTTCGGAGGTATGTATGACATGAAAGTTTTGAGTTTCGGCTCCCTCAATCTCGACTACATCTACAAGATGCCCTACTTTATCCGCCCCGGTGAGACGCTGGCCTGCCTCTCCCGCGAGGTCGCCTGCGGCGGAAAGGGCCTCAACCAGAGCATCGCGCTCTCCCGCGGCGGTGCCGAGGTCTATCACGCCGGCTGCATCGGCGAGGACGGGGCGCCGCTGCGCGCCATGCTGCAGCAGGCCGGCGTAAACACCGATTACCTGCGCGAGCTCCCCGGCCCCGGCGGGCACACCGTCATCCAGATCAATCCGGAGGGCGAAAACTGCATCATCCTCTATCCCGGCACCAACGCCAGGGTCGACGCGGCCCAGGCGGAGGAGACGCTTTCCCGCTTCGGCGAAGGAGACCTGCTGGTGCTGCAGAACGAGATTTCCTGCCTCGCGGACATCATGCGCCTGGCCAAGGCCCGCAGCATGAAGATCGCCATGAACCCCTCCCCCATCGCCGGCACGGAGAAACTGCCGCTGGAACTGTGCGACTGGCTCTTCGTCAACGAGGAGGAGGCCCGGATTCTCTCCGGAAATCCGCAGGGGGACGCCGTGGAGGCCATCACCCGCCGCTTCCCGAACGCACGGATCATCGTGACGCTCGGCGGAAAAGGCGCCGTGGCGGCAGGCGCCGGACAGCCGCGGCTCGCGCAGCCGGCCATCCCCACCACCGCCGTGGACACCACGGGCGCCGGCGACACCTTCGAGGGCTTCTTCCTCAGCCGCATCGCGGCCGGGTGTGCGGAGGAGGACGCGCTGCTCTACGCCGCGCAGGCCGCCTCCATCGCCGTCAGCCGCATGGGCGCCGCGCCTTCCATCCCGAAGCTCTCCGAGGTCGAAGCTGCCCTCGGCAAATGATCCTCACCTGAACCGAAAGCGCCCCTTCCCGCAACCGGGAAGGGGCGCTGTGTTATTTCGCTCAGTCCGCGCTCGTCAGCTTGGTGAAGGTGTATTCCCTGCCGTTGGTTTCCACCCATACGGTGCGGATCACCTGGTTCGTGCGCGGCTTGTCGCTGGAATCCGTCGGGACGGAGGCGATCACGTCCACCTCGTCCAGGCCGCCCAGCACCATGCCGAAGGCCGCGTACTGTCCGTCGAGGAAGTTGCCGTCCGCGTGCATGATGAAGAACTGGCTTCCGGCGGAATCCATATCCGCGGAGCGCGCCATGGAGAGCACGCCGCGCGTGTGGCTCAGGCTGTTCTCGACGCCGTTGGCGGAGAACTCGCCCTTGATGCCGTAGCCGGGGCCGCCGGTGCCGTCGCCGGCAGGGTCGCCGCCCTGGATCATGAAGCCGGCGATGACGCGATGGAAGGTCAGCCCGTCATAGAAGCCGCTGCGGGCCAGCTCCGCAAAGTTGCCCACGGATTCCGGCGCGATTTCGGGATACAGTTCGCCGTAGATGACCGCGCCGTCGTTCATCACGATGGAGAAGACCGGCTTGGCCTCCGCGGCCGCCTCGCTGCCCGTCACGAGCGCGCTGTTGTCCACGGCCAGCGCAGCCGCCTCTTCAGCGCCCGCGTATTCGCCGACCGTCACGTAGCCCTTGTACTCGGTGCCGGGGACGGCGACGAACGCCCAGTCCGTCCCGTCCACCACGACGTGTCCCAGGATATCCAGGCTGGCGCCCGCCTGAAGCGTCGCCACCGCGTCGCCGGCGGGCAGCGCATGGAGCACCGTTTCGGCGTTCACAAGGCCGTAAGCCGTCGCTGCGACTGCCTCCTCGCCCACGTAGACGTGGTAGAGGGGCGTCATGTCCTTGTACTCGATGCCGGCGTCATCGACGATGCCGGAGACGAAGGCGCTGTACGCCTCCTGCTCCTTGTTCGTCCGGAACGCCTCGGTCTCCTTCTCCTTGCGGCTCTCGAAGTCCGCCTCGCCGGAGGCAACGTCCTCCGCGTAACGCACGACCATCAGCTGGCTGTCCGTCTCCACGATTCCGGATACGTCGCCCGGCTTTTCAAGCGCCATCGCCGCGTTCACCAGTTCGTCCAGGTAGAGCTTGGAACCCGCGGCGACCAGCACGCCCGCCTCCACGGCGGCGGCATCGGCGCCGCTCTCGTCGTATTCGGCTGCGACGTCCGCAAAAGCGCTGCCGGATGCAAGCGCCGCGCGCGCCGCTTCCGCCTTCGCCTCGCCGGTCACTTCCGCTGCCGCTTCCGCAGGCGTCGCCTCGCCGGAAACGGTTTCCTCGGCAGCCTCGGCCGGCGTCGCTTCCTCAGCCGCGGCCTCGCCGGGCGTCGCCTCGGCCGCTTCGGGTTTGGCGACGGTGATGATCTGCACGCGGCGCACGCCGTCCGGGACATACACCACGTCCTCGCCGTTCCTTACCGCGTTCAGGTAATTGTCGACATCCGCGTAGCTTTCCTTCTGGGACGCGATCTTCTGCTCAAAGGCCGCCTTCACTTCTTCTTCCGTCACCGTCACGTCCTTGACGGCCGCGGTGTGCACGAAGTCCAGCAGGTCGTTGAAGCGGGCGCTGTCCAGGTACGCATCCGCGTTGTAGCCACTCTCTTCCAGATACTGATTGACGGTGTTCTCCAGCTCCTCGCCGCTGAGGCCGTAATAGGAGCCGAACATGCTGTTCATGTACTCGCGCGCCTGGGCGACGGCGTCCTCGGCTTCCTTCTTCAGTTCCGCCTCGCGCTCCTCGGTCAGCGTGTAGCCGTTGTCAGCCGCCCACTTTTCGACGACCTTCCGGCTCATCACGGACTGCGCCGTATAGGACGCCACGCTCGCCTGAAACTCGGTGTCATACTCATCCACGGTATAGCCCATCTGGCCGTACTGGGAGAGGTAATATGCCAGCATCTCGTCGAAGTCCGCCTGCAGTTCGTCGCGGGTCACCCTGATCGTGCCGTCCTTCGTCGCGGCCAGCACGGGATTCGCGGAATCTTCCGCGGCTGTCTCTGCTACAGGTTCGGCCGTCGGTTCAGCCGTCGGCTCGGCCGTGGGCTCCGCCGTCGGTTCAGCCGTGGGCTCCGCTGCCGGCTCCGCCGTCGGCTCTGCCGTCGGTTCAGCCGTGGGCTCCGCTGTCGGTTCAGCCGTCGGCTCGGCCGTCGGTTCAGCCGTGGGCTCCGCTGTCGGCTCAGCCGTGGGCTCCGCTGTCGGCTCGGCCGTGGGCTCCGCTGTCGGCTCGGCCGTGGGCTCCGCCGTCGGTTCAGCCGTCGCCGCCGGCGCTGCCGCAGGCGCCGTCTTGGAATCGCTTACGCAGGCCGTCAGCGCCAGCAGCGCTGCCGCAAGCATCAGCAACAATGCAAGCTTCTTCATATGCTCTGTCTCCTTTATCTTCCCTCTGTGGGTTTTCCGTCGGACAACGCGCCCATTATACGCCGAAGCCGGCGAAAGTTCAACGCTTTCGCCGGCCTGTCATCGAAGATTCAACCGCTGTTTACATTTTTGCCACAATTACGGAAACTGCGCGACAAAATCCCCCATCCGCAAAAGCGCTTCGCGCAGCTTTTCGATGCCCGTGGCGTAGGAGCAGCGCACGTAGCCCTCGCCCGATTCGCCGAACGCGGTGCCCGGTACCACCGCCACGTGCTTCTCCCGCAGCAGCCGCTCGCAGAACTCGTCGCTCGTGAGCCCCGTCCCTGCGATGCAGGGAAACACGTAAAACGCGCCCTTGGGTTCAAAGCACGGCAGGCCCATCTCCCGCAGCCCGTCCACCATCAGCCGGCGCCTGCGGTCGTAGGAGCGCACCATCTGCCGCACGTCCTCAAAATTCGTCTCAAAGGCGCGCGAAAGCGCCTTGTCCGCCGCCACCTGCCCCATGTTGGAGGCGCAGAGCATCGTGTACTGATGGATGCGGAACATGGGCGCCAGCAGCTCCCTCGGCGCGCATACGTAGCCGACGCGCCACCCGGTCATGGCAAACGCCTTGGAAAAGCCGTTCAGCGTGACCGTCCGCTCCCGCATGTCGGGCAGCGAGGCGAAGGCCGTGTGCTCATGGCCGGCGTAAACCAGCTCCGAGTAGATTTCGTCGGATACCGCGAGGATGTCCGTCCCCCGCAGCACATCCGCAAGCTCCAGCAAATCGGCCCGGGACATCACGCCGCCCGTCGGGTTGTTGGGATACGGCAGGATGACCGCCTTCGTCCGCGGCGTGATGGCCGCGGCAAGCGCGTCCGCCTTCAGCGCAAAGCCGTCCTCCTCCTTCGTGCGGACCGGCACTGCGACGCCGCCGGAGAACGTGACGCACGGCGCATAGCTCACATAGCTCGGGTCGGGGATCAGCACCTCGTCGCCCGGGCAGAGGATGGCGCGTAGCGCGAGATCGATGCCCTCGCTGGCGCCGACGGTGACCAGCACCTCGTCCTTCGGATCGTACTGCAGGTGATAGCGCAGGCGCAGATAAGCCGCGATTCGCTCCCGCAGTGACAGAAGGCCCCAGTTGGAGGTGTACTGCGTCTGTCCCTCCTCGATCGCCTGGATGGCCGCGTCCCGCATCGGCCAGGGCGTCACAAAATCCGGCTCGCCCACGCCCAGGGAGATCGCGTCCGGGATTTGCCGCACGATGTCGAAAAACTTGCGGATTCCGCTGGGCGGCACGCTCGCCACCCGCGTGTTGACGATGTGCGTGTAATCCATCAGGGCATCACCGCCTGCCGCCTGTCATCCTGCGGCGCCTCGAAGATCGTGCCGCCGTACTTGTAGGTCCGCAGCATGAAGTGCGTGGACGTCCCGGTCACGCCCTCGATCACGGAAAGCCGGCTGTGCACGAACTGCGCCAGTTCCCGCAGGGTCGTCGCCTCGCACTCCACCAGCAGGTCGTAGGCGCCGCTCATCAGGTACAGGGATTTGACCTCGCTGTACTGCATGATCCGCTGGGCGATCGCGTCGAATCCCTTCTCCCGCTGGGGCTGTACGTTGACCTCGATCACCGCGCGCACGAACTCCCTGTCGGTGCGCTCCCAGTTGATCAGCGTCTGCGAGCCGACCAGCACGCCTGCGCGGCGCAGGCCGTCCATCGCGGCATTCACTTCCTCCTCCGCGGCGCCGGTCATCACCGAAAGCTCGCGCGGCGTCACGCGCGCGTCCTCGCACAGGATTTCCAGAATGTGCATATCCAGTGTCGTCAGCATTTGTTCCTCCTCCGGGCCCTGCCCGTCACTCCTTCAAAGCCGCCTGCGGCGGCGTTTCCTCCTGCATCAGCCCGCCCCCGCGCTGCGCGGCGGCAAAGCGTTCGATCGTCTCCAGCATCTCCAGCACCGCGGGCGCCATCGTCTGCGATTTGGGCAGCGCGATGCCGAATTCACGGTACTCCATCGGCTCGATCGGCAGCACCTTCGCCTCGCCCCGGTATCCCTCCAGCACCAGGCTGGGCATGATGCACACCCCGAAGCCGCTCTCCACCATGGCGAACGTGGACAGATCGTCCGTCACCCGGCAGGCCGCATGCGCGCTGATCTGGTACTTGGCCAGGAAGGCCTGGATATCGGCGTCCACCGAAGAGCCCTGGACGACGAAGGTCTCGTTTCTCAGCTCCTCCGGCGTGATGTAGCCGGGATTGCGCGGCTTGTATCCCCTTGGCATCACGCACATGAGCCTGTCGCGGTACAGGGGGCGCACCGTCAATTCCCGGGTCGACTGCGTGGAGAGAAACCCGAGGTCGACCACGCCGCTCTTGATCCACTCGATGACGTCGCTGTACGTCCCCTGGTGGATCTCGATGTCGACGCCGGGATAGTGCCGCCTGTATTCGGAGGCGATCTGCGGCAGCCAGGAGACGCACACGCTGTTGAAAGCGCCGATGCGCACCTTTCCCCGCTGAACGCCGCGGATCTCGTCCACCGCCTGCGAGAGGTTCTCGTCTGCCGAGAGGACCTGCCGGATCAGCGGATAGAGCGTCTCGCCCACGTGGGTCAGGCTGACGCCGCCCCGGCCGCGGACGAAGAGCTGAAAACCGCACGCCTCCTCCATGGAGCCGATCGCGTGGCTGACCGCGCTGGGCGTCAGGTGCAGCGCCTGCGCCGCGCCCGCGAAACTCCCCTGTCTGGTGACGGTATCAAAAACCCGGTATTCCAGCAGCGTCACCCGCTCTCCCCCTTCCTTTCGTCTTCTTCCTGCACACTATACGCAAAAAAGCCCCCGCCGTCAAGGCGGGGCCGGACGCGCGTGACTGCATCGCCCGCTTTACAGCCTGGAGGGCACAAAGGCCATCGGCAGGATCTCACGGAGCGTGTAGGTCGAATAATGCGCTTCGTCGACGGCCAGGATGACCCGAAACGCGTCCAGGTCGCAGAATTCCGCCATGACCTGCCTGCAGACGCCGCAGGGCGCGCACTCCTCAGTCACCGGCCCTTCGCGCCCGCCCACCACGGCGATCGCCAGAAACTCCCTTTGCCCTTCGCTGACCGCCTTGAAGAAGGCGGTGCGTTCCGCACAGTTGGTCGGCGTATAGCCGGCGTTTTCGATGTTGCAGCCCGTCCATACGCTGCCGTCCTTGGCCAGCAACGCCGCGCCGACCTTGAAATGCGAATAAGGGGTATACGCCTTCTCGCGGGCCTCAAGCGCCGCCCGAATCAGTTCTCTGTCCTGTGCCACTGCCGCAGCCTCCTTCCCTGGTCTCTCCTGCCGCTTATTATACATCCGGCCCGGACAAAACTCAATCTCTGCCGCTCCGCCCGATTGTGCGGAAAGTAATGCACAAATCTCCGTTTCATGCTATAATATGGAGGTTAAGCGCTTTTACGCCCGATTGCCGGCCCCGGTTTTTCCGCGGCCGGACGAAAGGAAACAACATGTCATTAACCCTGCTGATCGGCGCCTCCCTCGTCCTGGCGCTGCTGTATTATCTCTGCCCCGCGCGCGTACGCTGGCTGCTGCTGCTCGTATCCAGCCTTTGCATCTACGCCTATGCGGGTCTTGCCGGTGTCCCCTTCATCCTGTTTACCGCCCTGTCTACCTGGGCCGCCGCGCTGCGGCTCGGGCAGATGGAGAAAGCGTACCGGCAGTGGCTGAAGGACAACCGCGCTGCCCTGACTGCCGAGGCCAAAAAGGCCGCCAAAGCCCGCGACAAGGCCCGCCGCCTCGTCGTGATGCTCCTGTGCCTCGTCGTCAATTTCGGCATCCTGGGTCTGCTCAAGTACGCGGATCCCGTCCTCTCCCTGTTCTCTGCCCGGCGTCTGGGGTTTCTTCTGCCGCTGGGCATCTCCTTCTACACGTTCCAGTCCATGGGTTACCTGCTGGACGTCTATAACGGAAAGACCGAGCCGGAGCGCAATCCGCTCCGCTTCCTGCTGTTCGTCTCCTTTTTCCCGCAGCTGATCCAGGGCCCCATCGCGCGCTTCGATCAGCTCTCCAGCCAGCTGACGGAACCCCACAGCTTCGATCTGGACGCTTTTGAGCGCGGGCTGCTGCTCATGGCCTGGGGCTTTTTCAAGAAGAAGGTCATCGCGGACCGTGCGCTGCCCTTCGTCTCCGAGGTCTTCGGCAACCACGAGGCCTACGGCGGAGCGGTCATCGCCATCGCAGTGCTGCTGTACTCGCTGCAGCAGTACTGCGACTTCTCCGGCGGCATCGATCTGGTGACGGGTATCGCGGAACTCTTCGGCATCCGGCTCGCGCCCAACTTCCGCAGGCCGTACTTCGCCACCAGCCTCGGCGACTTCTGGCGCCGCTGGCACATCAGCCTGGGCGCCTGGATGCGCGACTACGTATTCTATCCCTTCGCCCTGTCAAAGCCCATGGCCTGGCTCGGCAAAGCCGTGCGGGGGCGCGGCAATGCCCACCTGGCCCGGGCCCTGCCCGCGGCACTCGGCAACATTCTCGTCTTCTTTCTCGTCGGCATCTGGCACGGCGCGCAGATCAACTACGTGCTCTGGGGGCTTTACAACGGCATCATCTTGGCCGTCACCGCCCTGCTCGAGCCCGCCTACAAGCGCTTCGGCGAGCGGCACGGCGCGCTCGTCGCCTCCCGCGGCTTTACCGTGTTCCGCATCCTGCGCACCTTCCTCATCGTCAACATCGGCTGGTACTTTGACCGGTGCACGCGCGGAGCGGAAGCCTTCCGCATGCTGGGCAAAACCCTGTTCATGCCCGGTTTCACCCAGCTTCACGACGGCACACTGCTGACGCTGGGCCTCCACAGCTACGACTGGCGCATCCTCGCCATCGCCACGGTTCTGCTGTTTGTCGTCTCCCTGATGGGCGAGCGGGGGACGGACGTGCGCGCCTTTGTGATGGGGCGCAGGCTTCCCGTCCGCTGGCTCATCCTCATCCTGTTCCTCTATTTCGTCGTCGCCACCTTCGTGGGCGAGGGCACCCAGAGCTCCGGCTTTATGTACGCCGTATTCTGACGGCCGTTGGAGGTCTCCTTGAAAAAGTCCGCTTTCCGCGGCCTCCTTCGCCTGGCCGCGTTTTTCCTGGCCTTTGCCGTCTTTGTCTGCGTGGGCGGCGTATTCTTCCTGCGCACCGATCTCTTTGCGCGTATGATGCTGCTGGAGATGCAGGAGCGGGATGACCTGGATCTCGTCTTCATCGGTTCCTCCGTCTGCCGGGACCACGTCAATCCCCGGATCATCTCCGAGGCGACGGGCAGGACGGCCTTCAACGCCTCCATCCCCTGCCTCGCCATGCAGGGGAGCATTGCGCTGACGGAGGAACTCTACCGCACCCATTCGCCTTCGACCATCGTGCTGGTGGTGGAGCCCTATACCTTTGAAACCGAACGGGAGGGTATCGAGGCGGAGGACACGATGATGCCCTGGCTGTCTTCCTTCTCCACCAAACGGGATTACTACAGGCGCCTGGTCGCGGCGGACGGCTGGTATATGGACCGCATCCTGCTCTTCCGCGACATGGGCGCGCAGAACCCGCTGGACATCCTCAAAACCGTCGCCCTGCGCTTTTTCCCGCACGAGACCTTTGCCCGGCTGGGCAACAAGGCGATGGACGGCAAGGTCCCCGTAACCTATGAGGGACAGGGCTTCGTCCGCTACGAGACGGAGCTGCGCGCGGACGAAGCGGTCCGGCAGAAGCTGCAGCGGCAGGTCACGGGTTGGGAATATGAACTGCTGCCCGCCTCCCGGCAGATGCTGCTGGAATACCGGGATCTGCTCGCCGCGCACGGGACGGAGCTCATCGTGCTCATCTACCCGAACATGAACGCGCACAACCTGGCGGAGCCCGCCTTCCTCGGCTACAACCGGAGCCTCACCTTCTTCTGCCACAACAACGGCATCGAGTGCGTCAATTTCGCACTAGCCAAGCCGGAACTGCTGCCGAACCTGGACCCCTATTACTTCGACATCTACCACGTCGTGGGCGAGGGGGCGGACCTCTTCTCCTCCGCCGTCGCCAGGTACCTGAACCTGCGCGCCGCGGGCGCGGATACGTCCTCCCTCTTCTACGGTTCCGAGGAGGAGTATCTGCGCGCCTTCGACACCGTCACCAATACCTGGATAGAGCGCTATGACCCCGCAGCGGAATGGAACCCCGCCCGCGAGCAGGACGAAGCCGCCGTGCAGGCCCTCGCGGACGGGCAGACGGACCTCTATTTGGCCAACTGCAACCACTCCCCTTACTATACACCCGAATACCGCTTCTTCCTGATGGACGGCGAAGCGGAGAGCCCCCTCACCGGCTGGCAGCGCGACGGGGTCCTCCGCTGCCCCGCAGGTGAACTGGACCACAAGACGCTGCGCGTATACGCGCGCCTTCAGGGGCAGTCTTCCGCCGTTTCCTACGATTTTCATACCAGCCCTGCCTATTGAACCGCGCCACTGGCGCCTTGTCTTCACGGAGGCTTTTGAGTGAAACGACCCTTGCTTTCGGGGCTGCTGTGCCTGGCGGCCTTCTCCCTGCTCTTCCTGCTCGTGCTCGTCGCGGCGGATTTCTTTCTCGTGGACACGGATTCCGTCGCCGCGCTCACCATCCGTGAGATGCAGCAGGCCGACGACATCGAACTGGCCGTCGTCGGTTCCTCCGTCGTCCGCGACCATTTCAACCAGCAGATGATCCGCGAGAAGACCGGCCTTTCTTCTTTCTCCGTCACCGCGCCGGGCGCGGGCTTTCAGACCTTCGCCGCCATCACGGAGGAGATGTATAAGCGAAACCGTCCGGAGCTGCTTTGCCTGGTGCTGGAGCCGTACAATTTCAACACGGCGCGCGAGGATCCGGAGCCTTCCTACAAGCTCATGCCCTGGCTGACAGGCATCGGCACGAGGCTGCGCTACTACGTCGCAAACGCGAAAATCGACGGATACTGGCTGGACAGGGCGCTCATCTTCCGGGATTTCCCCGCCAGAACGCTGAACGCCTTCCTCAAAACCGTACGGATGCACATCGACCCCTTCGGCACTTTCAAAAAGATACAGGAAGACCTGGAGGATGTCCGATACATGGGCCGCGGTTTCCTTCGCCACGAGGGGCAGAGCGATCTTGGCGCGGTCATCCGGGAGCAGATGCTCGCCGAAACGGACACAGGTTACGATTATCCCCTGCTGCCTGAGTCCAAGGAGATGCTCCTCTCCTACCGGGACAGCGTCGAGGCGCACGGCACCCGGTTCATGGTCATCATCTCGGACAACCACACGACGCACGCCCTCGCCGAACCCGACTACCTGCGCTACATGCAGCACCTCATGGATTTCTGCGCGGAAAACGGCATCGAATGCTATAACCTCTACTTTGCCAAGGAAGAATTCCTGCCCAACCTTGACAGTTACTTCTATGATCTGTACCATATGACAGGCGAGGGCGCCGACCTGGAAACCGAGGCCTTCTGCCGCCTGCTGAACGCCGTACGCGCGGGCGAGGATGTCAGCGCATGGTTTTATGAGAAGACCTGGCAGTACCGCGAAAGCATCACCTGGATCACCAATACGTGGGTCCATCCCGCCGGGGACGGGGTCTTCACCGCGGGCTGCAACACGGGCAGCATGGTGACGCCGCAGTACCGTTTTTCGCGCATCGCCCCGGACGGCAGCCGCACACTGCTGAAGGACTGGTCGCAGGAAAAGGCGGTGCAGGCCGCCCTGGCGGACGGTGAGAACCTGCTGGTCGAGGCAAGGCTGCTGGAGCACCCCGAACAGGAGCCTGCCACCTTCCGCTATCCGGATGACTATGGTTATGCCGAGGAACACGCCGATCGGTACGAACCCCTGTTGTAAGAAGGAGATTGCCCATGAGAGACTATCTGGTTCTCGATGTCCTGGAAAAAACCGCCGCAAGGCTGCCGCACAAGCAGGCCTTCGCCGATCCGGACAGCGCACTGACCTTTGAAGAATTCACGGCGGCGGCCCGCAGGGTGGGCAGCGCGCTGACCGGCTGCGTGAAGCCCGGCAGCGTCATCGGCTTTTATCTGGACAAGTCGTGCGCCGCGCTGTGCGGTTTCTTCGGCGCCGTCTACGCGGGCTGTGCGTACGCCCAGCTGAATCTGCGCCATCCGGCGCCGCGGATCGCCGCCATCCTAGAGACCCTCGGCAGCCCCGTCGTCGTGACGGACAGAGCACACGCGCCGCAGCTCGCCGCCTGCGGCTTCGGCGGCCGCATCCTGCTCCTTGAGGATTTACTGCAGTGCGCGGTGGACGACGCGGTGCTCGCACGCGTCCGTTCCGGGATGATCGACACGGACCCTCTTTACGTCAACTTCACCTCCGGATCGACCGGAACACCGAAGGGCGTCGTCGTCTGCCACCGCAACGTGCTGGACTTCATCCCTGTCTTCACCGAAACCTTCGGCATCACGGAAAACGACGTCATCGGCAACCAGGCGCCCTTTGATTTCGACGTTTCGGTCAAGGATATCTACAGCGGGCTCTTCACCGGCGCCAGCGTGCAGATCATCCCCACGCCGTACTTCACGCAGCCCGTCGTGCTCATGGATTACCTGTGTGGGCGCAATGTCAACGTCCTAATCTGGGCCGTCAGCGCGCTGTGTTTTCTCACCACGATGAACGCACTCGCCTACCGGGTTCCCGCGCTGCGCCTGATCATGTTCTCCGGTGAGGTCATGCCGCCCAAGCATCTGCGCAAGCTGCAGAAGTACCTGCCCGATACCACGTACGTCAATCTGTACGGGCCGACGGAAATCACCTGCAACTGCACGTATTACGTCCTGGACCGCGAATTTGCGGACGGGGAGATCATCCCGATCGGCGTCCCCTTCCGCAACGAGCGCGTCTTCCTGCTGGATGAAAACGACCGCGAGGTGACGGCGCCCGGCCAGACCGGAGAGCTCTGTGTATCCGGCACCGCCGTCGCGCGCGGATACTGGCGCGATCCGGAGCGCACCCGTGCCGTCTTCACCGAAAACCCGCTGAATCCCTCCGTGCACGACCGCATCTACCGCACCGGGGACCTCATCCGGATTGCGGACGACGGTCAGTGGCTCTACGTCTCCCGCAAGGACTTTCAGATCAAGCACATGGGGCACCGCATCGAGTTGGGCGAGATCGAGGTCCGGCTCAATGCCGTGGACGGCGTGGAGCGGGCCCTTTGCCACTATCTGGAGGGGAAGGGGCGCATCCTCGCCTTCATTTGCGGCACGGCCGGAAAACAGGAGATCATCGACGCGCTCCGCGTCGATCTGCCGGAATACATGATCCCGAACGTCTTCTTCCCTGTCGATCACATGCCGCTGACCAAGAACGGCAAAATCGACCGCGCTGCCCTGCTGGCGCTCTACGAAAACCGAAAGGCGGCAAACCATGGATAAGGAGCTTCTCCGCAGCCTCGCAGAAACCTACGGCACACCCTTTTACGTGTTTGACGAAGACAGCGTGCGCTCCCGCATGCGGGAGTGCCTGGCCATCGCAGGGCCGGATGTACACCTGTGCTATTCCATCAAGGCGAACCCCTTCCTCATCCCGGCGATGACGGATGTCGTAAACACGCTGGAAGTCTGCAGCCCGGGCGAACTCGAGATCTGCAACGCGTTGGGCGTTCCGCCCGAAGCAGTCCTCTTCTCCGGCGTCAACAAGACGGCGGCAGACATCGACCGCGCTCTGGATTTGGGCGTCCGCCGCTTCACCTGCGAATCCCCGCTGCATATCCGTCTGCTCGACGAGGCGGCGCAGAAGCGCGGCCTCGTCCTCCCGGTGCTCCTCCGCCTGACGGCGGGCAGCCAGTTCGGGATGGACGAATCGGACCTGCGCCATGCCATAGAGCACAGGGCGCAGACACCCGGCCTTCGCTTCGAGGGCATCCACTACTTCTCCGGCACGCAGCAGAAGCGGCTGAGCGGCCAGCGCAAAGAGCTCGCGATGCTCTCGGCGCTGATCGACAGCCTGAAAGCCGATTACGGCTTCGAAACGGCGAAGATCGAATACGGTACCGGCCTCTATTTTCCCTACTTTGAGGGGGAAGATTCGTCAGACACTCTCGCCCCGCTGCGGGAACTGGCGCCGGACCTTCATCAGCTGGCCGGGCGCTGCGAGTTGACGGTTGAAATGGGGCGCTTCTTCGCTGCCCCGTGCGGTACCTACGTCACTGCTGTCTGCGACACCAAAGTGTGCAAAGGCACGAACATCGCCCTTCTCGACGGCGGCATGCACCACGTCAATTACTACGGCGGCAGCATGGGCATGCGCGTCCCGCGCCTGCAGCATCTGCCCGCCGGAATCCCCTCCGCTGCGGAACCGGAAAAGTGGATGCTGTGCGGCAGCCTTTGCACCACGGCGGATGTCTTGGTGCGCAGCGCTTCCCTCCGCGGCCTGGCACCGGGCGATCTGCTGGCCTTCGAAAACACGGGCGCCTACTCGGTTACCGAGGCGCCGGCGCTCTTCCTCAGCCGCGACATGCCGAAGGTTCTGCTCCTCTCCCACGGAGAAGCCCGCCTGGCGCGCGATACCCTCCATTCCTGGCAACTCAACTGTCCCCTCCAATCCAAATGTTAAAATAAGGAGCGATACCCATGAAAGACACCATCATTGAACTGCTGACCGACATCCGCGACGACGTGGATGTAAGCTGCGAGACCCTCATCGACGACGGCATCCTCTCCTCGCTGGATATCATCCAGCTGATTGGCGCGCTGAACGACGAGTTCGACATCTCCATTCCGGCCACCGAAATCGTGCCCGCCAACTTCAACAGCGTCGCCGCCATGGAGGCGATGGTGAAGCGGCTGCAGGACGAGTAATACCCGCAAAGCGACAAAAAGAACGGTTCCGGCGATCCAAAAAGATCCACGGGACCGTTCTTTTTTGTCTTACAGTCACTTTCCTCTGCAGTCAGCCGCTTTACAGCAGCACGTCTTCCAGCCGGCGCTTCGGGACATGATGAATCCCCTGCGCATCCCGGTAGTACTTCGTGCTGCCGTCTTTTGCGACGTCTTCCAGGACGGCGGTCTCCGCAGAAACCCCGAAGGCCATACACAGGGCGGGAACCTGATTGGGCTGAAGACTCAGCGCTTCTGCCACCCCTTTTTTATCGAAGCTCTCAATCATCAGGCACGCATAACCCGCTTCCGCTGCCGCCAGCGCCATCGTCTGCGCCGCGATGCCGACGTCCACGCCGTAGTCGGCCGGATGCTTCGCAATCCCCGTATCCAGGCACAGCACGATGAAAGCCGGCGCTTCCTGCCCCGGATAGGGCAGATGCAGTTGCGGCAGCGCCATTCCCCATCGCGTAAGCTTCTGGACGGCGGACGTTTCCGCTTCATCCGTCACAATCCGGTAGCGCAACGCCTGATGGTTGCCCTTCGCCGGACAGATCCGGGCCAAATCGACAAATTCCGTCAGTTCTTTCCGCGTTACCGGCCGGCTTCTGTTATATCCGCGGCAGCTGCGGTTTTTCAAAACGAGATCTTTCAGCATATACGTCCTCCCACAGTCTTGGTACAGGCAATCTGTTTCAGACAGACTATAGCATATCTCTTTCCCTTTTTAAAGGTCCTGTTTCCGGGATCGTCTGTCTCTTTCGGTATTTGACATCGTTTCCTGATAATGCTGGTACACGCCCCTCTTCGTCACGGCTCTCGCCGTGACACCTCTCCCACAGGGAGAGGCAAGCCATGGTCCCGTATCTCCCCGGCTTCCCCTCTGGGGAAGCTGTCGAGCGTCAGCGAGACTGAAGAGGTTTCCCCTCGGCTCCCCCTTCGGGGGAGCTGTCGAGCGCCAGCGAGACTGAGAGGGCGCGTTTCCTCTCCCGGGCCGCTCAGGCAGGCTTCATCCGCCGCCGGCGTCTCCTGCCTTCGCGCTAGGCAAGTACGATGCTTCCCGGCTTGCAAACTGCCCGGGAGAGTCAGATATCTCTGTTATCCAAATGAAAGCCCCCAGCTTTCGCTGGGGGCTTTCATTTGGATCCGGCAACGTCCTACTCTCCCGGGCCGTCTCCAGCCAAGTACCATCGGCGCTGAAAGGCTTAAC
>CACZHW010000029.1 GCA_902781095.1 uncultured Eubacteriales bacterium | reverse complement strand
AGCTAAAACTAAAGGGCCTGACACCTGCTCAACACAGGCATCAGACCCTTCAGGCTGCTTAGCTTAAAACTTTTGTCTAACTTTTGGGGTTCACTTCAGAATGGCAGCCCGATTTGTATACCCTTGTTTTCTGCGAATCAAAAGCTGGAGATGCCGTGGGAGTTGACCATGCCGTCGATGCGCACGCCGGCCTTGCACAGCGGGCAGTCGTGGCTGTTGGTGCTCTGGTAGTCGTCCAGCACGTTGCGGGTGCTGAAGATGGAATTGATGGGGAAGCCCTCGCACTCGTCCACGCAGGAGAAGATGGCGCAGATGCCCGTCGGGATGCCGTGATAGTACCGGATGGCCTCGATGGCGGCCTGCGCGGTGTACCCCGTGGTGACGGAGGCGGCGAGCACCAGCACGTGCTTGCCCACGATCATCGGCGCGGAGTTGTCGCGGAAGATCAGCTGGCTGCCGGAGGTGTGTTCCGGGGTGACGACATAGATGGTACGGTGGGAGTTCATGTTGGTGTAGCCCGCCCGGGTCAGCTCGTTGGCCATGCAGGCGCCGATGACTTCCGTCCCGTCCAGGCAGAGGATGGAATCCACGATGGTGGAGGGCTTGAAGTTGCCCGCGAGCTCCGCCGCGGCCTGACGGGCCTCGGAGAGGCGGTGCTTGGTCATCGTGAGATCGATGTAGTAGTTGATGTGGCTGTGGCTGGTGGCGAAGTGGCCGTGCGCCACGCGCAGGGGCAGGTTCGAGGTCGTCTTGGGATACTGGATCAGCTGAATCGCCATGGTTAACACCTCCGAGAGATTTCTTTTGCTGTACAGATTGTATCACGGTCCCGTGCAAACGACAACGGGAAAGGGCGGGCGTCAGCAGGGGAGTTTCACGACCCACTTTTCGACGGCGCTCTCCCTGCCGCCAGGCTTGCCGGCGACCATGTGGGCCTCGCCGGGGTAGATGGCGCAGAACCATCCCTCCTGCAGCAGTACGGCCGTGCCGTGCACCTCGCCATCCATCTTGCGGCCGTCCGCCCCGTTTGCCAGGGGCTCGGCCGGGGTCAGTTCCTCCTGCGGGCAGATGTGGATGACCTCGCAGCCGCCTTTGGCGATCATCAGGTCGACGGTGTGGTCGTGCACCTCGTAGCGGCGCTTGTCGTCTGCCTTCGCGGCATAGGCTTTCTCGCGCACTTCAAAGGGAGCTGCCTCCGCTTTGCCGGCGGCAAAGGCTTCGGCCGCCGCTTTGGCGCCGGGCAGGACGGCTTCGTACAGCGGCAGACGTTCGATCCGGTCCAGTATCATGGTTTTCTTCCTTTCCTTTCCTTTCGAGGGTGGTTGTGCGGCCGCGGCGGTCATTCGCCGGTCGGCCGGACGTGATGAGGGACGGGCTCCGGTTCCGGCTCGTCTTCGCCGGGCAGGGAGAAGGGAACTTCCAGCTTTTCGCAGACGATGCGGATAAAATCTTCCATATATTTTGTGAGGCGCATGCCCTTGCGGTAGCAGAAGTAGAAGTGGCGTTCGTAGTCGTTGTCCAGGATGGGGTGGCACTGCACGAGGCCGGAGAGCGACTTGTCCTGTATGACGTAGACGCGGGGGATGAGCATGACGGCCCCGGAGAGGGCGGCGACCTGCTTGGCGACCTCCATGTTGTCCGTCTCCATGAGGATGCGCGGGGAGAGGTGGTAGCGCTCGAAGAGCCTGTCCTGGATGGTGCGGACGCTGTGCCCCGACGACATGCACACGAAGCGCTCTCCTTCGGCGCGGGAGATGTTCACGGGCTGGCCGTCCGGCGTTTCCCGGGCGAGCGCGGTGTCCTTCGCCGCCATCAGCACGACCTCTTCGCTTTCGATAAGCACGTAGTGCAGCCGGTTGGATTTGCGGCTCGTGGTCACCAGCGAGATGTCGCATTCGCCCTCCGCGGTCAGGCGCTCCAGCGTGTCGCTGCCGTGCTCCACCAGGTGCAGGCTGACGTACGGGTAACGCCTGGAAAATTCCGGCACCACGAGGGGAAGGATCTGCAGCCCCCGCTGCTTGGAGAGGCCGAGCCGCATGCGGCCGTGCACCTCGCCGGAACTCTCGGCGAGCTCCGTGCGCAGGTTGCGGTCGATATCCAGGATGCGCTGCGCGGCTTCCACGTAGCGTTGGCCGGCGTAGGTCAGGCTGATGGGGTCTGTGCTGCGGTCGAAGAGGGCGACGCCCAGGTCGGTTTCGGCCTGCTTGATCGCCTGCGACAGGGCAGGCTGGGAGAGGTAGAGCTTTTTGCTGGCCGCGGTGATGCTGCCTTCCCGCAGGACGGCCAGGATGTATTCGATCTGCCGCTTGTTCACCACGGGAGACGCCCTCCTTTCATCCGCCGGTTATGGATGACACGATTCACATAACCCCGGGCTTATGCCCTGCATAGTGAAAACGGTATTTGCCATTTATCCTCCAATAGTTTATCATCTGTTTAGCCAAAGTGCAAGAATTGTTCCCTGTCTGCCTGCGGTTGATTTCGTGAAATCTTATGCAAGAGACATAAAAACGATTCCGTGCCTTTGAAAGCGTTACCCAAGCGGAAGCCATCCGCAGAACAAAGAAGGAGGATTTTCACATGAAGAAACTCGTATGTCTCGTTCTCGCCGCTGTGATGCTGCTGAGCGTGGCAGCCCTGGCCAGCGCCGAATGGAAGTTCGAGCGCAAGATCACCTTCGTTTGCCCCTGGGGCGTCGGCGGCGGCGCTGACGGCACCATCCGTCCTATGGCGAACTTGCTGCAGGACAAGCTCGGCGTTCCCTGCGAAGTGCAGAACGTTGAAGGCGGCTCCGGCGTCAACGGCGTTGAATACACCCTGAAGCAGCCGGCCGACGGCTACACCTTCATGCTGGGCACCCAGTCCCTGTATCTGCAGGACATGATGGGCAACATCTCCGTGGACTTCAAGACCGAGATGCAGCCGATCGACGTGCTCGTGCATTCCATCAACTTCATCGTCGCTTCCAAGTCCAACATGGAGAAGTACGGCGTCTCCAACTGGACCGAGCTGACCAAGTACATCGAGGAGCATCCCTTCGAGGTCTCCGTCGCGATGCTGACCGCCACCGGCGTTGACGGCGCTTCCCTGGCGCAGGCCACCGACGGCCTGTTCCTGAACGAGCTGCCCTACAGCTCCGGCTCCGACGCGAACTCCGCCCTGGTCGGCGGCCACGTCGACCTCTACGTCTGCGGCTACGACGAGATCGCCGGCCTGGTCGAGTCCGGTGACATCATCCCGATGCTGGCCCTTTGCGAGAACCGCCTGAAGGTTCTGCCGGACCTCGAGTGCTCCGGTGAAGTGGGCGTCAACTCCTTCATGGCGCCGTGGCGCGCGATCTTCGCGAAGACCGGCACCCCGCAGGAAGCCATCGACGCACTGGTTGCCGCCGTCGAAGAGTGCCGTCAGGATGCGACCTGGCAGGAGTTCATCAAGTCCGCCGCGTATGACGAGCGTCCGGTTCCGACCGCCGAAGAGCTGCCCGCCTTCGCCCAGAGCGAGTACAAGGCGCTGCGCGACTACATGGTGGAGCAGGGCACCCTGGTCAAGGATTACGACGACCTCAAGTAATCCCGGTCAAGAAACGGTAAAAAACAAAGCAGTATTCCATATTGAGAGGAAAAGAGGGAGACATTGCGCTCCCTCTTTCCGAACCAAAGGAGAAGCACAATGTTTGAACTGATTCTGAACGTTCTGCTGTTTGTGTTCTTCGGCTGGGCGTTCTTCACCCACGTGCTGGAAGCGCCCGTGCCGATCAAGGTACAGAAGAATCCGTATGCGCTGCAGCCGGACGCGTGGCCCAAGGCGATCATCATCCTGCTGGAGATCTGCCTGCTGATCAACATCATCAAGATCATCAAGAAGAACAAGGGCAAGGAGGACTTCACCCTGGGGGCGTTCTGCGCCACCATCCCGAATTTCTTCAAGAGCAAGCTCTTCATCGGCATCGTCATCCTCACGGTGGCGTCCTTTATCCTGGAGCCGCTGGGCTTCATGGTCACCTCCTTCCTCGTGCTGTGCGCGTACGGCTGGCTGCTGGGCGCCAAGAAGTACGGCCAGCTGGTGATCGCCTCCGTGTGCATCACCTTCATCCTGTACATCATCTTCAGCGGCCTTTTGAGCGTCAACCTGCCGCGCGGCTACGGCTTCCTGCGCGACTTCGCGCTGGCACTGGAGAACATCGTGCAGAGCGTCAAGAACCTGTTCGGCGGCAAGAAGGAAGCGGCGGACGCGGCTGAGACCGCGGCGGTCGTCTTCAACACCGTCCGGACCATGATCGGATAAGGGGGCGGATACAGTATGTCAATGGGTCAATTGCTTGCAAGCGGCGCGGCTGCCGTATTCAGCCCCTCCATGTTCCTGATGGTCTGCGTGGCCATCGTTCTGGGTACGGTTTTCGGCGCGCTGCCCGGCGTGAGCGCCACCATGGCGGTCGCCCTGGGCCTCACCTTCACCTACACGATGCAGCCGATCCCGGCCATCGTCTTCCTCACGGCCATCTACTGCTCGTCCATCACGGGCGGCTCCATCACGGCCATCCTCTTCAAGATCCCGGGCGTGCCGTCTTCCGCGCCTACGACGTTTGACGGCTATCCCATGGCGCAGCGCGGCGAGGCGGGCAAGGCCCTGGGCGTCGCCCTGCTGGCTTCCGCATTCGGCGGCCTGGTTTCCGCCATCGCGATGTTCCTGCTGTCCCAGCCGCTGACGGCGGCGGCCCTCCAGTTCGGCCCCAGCGACCTGTTCGCCGTGACCTTCCTGGGCCTGTCCATCCTCACCTGTCTGGACAGCGACCACATCCTCACCTGCATCATCTCCGGCCTCATCGGCCTGCTCCTCGCCTGCATCGGCCAGGACAAGATGTACGCCGTGCAGCGCCTCACCTTCGGCTCCAAACAGCTGTTCGCGGGCGTCGAGATGATCCCGGTCCTCATCGGTCTGTTCGCCATCACGGAAGTCTTCAACCAGACCAACCCGAAGAAGCACCGTATGTCCGCTGAGGACGGTGTGGGCGGCGGCGCGGTCAACACCAAGATGCCCTCCCTGGCCGAGATCCTCTCCATCAAATGGACGCTGATCCGCTGCTCCGTCGTGGGCACGGTCGTCGGCATCCTGCCGGGCGCGGGCGCGACCATCGCCAGCTTCATGTGCTATACGATGGAGACCAAGCTCTCCAAGTACCCGGAGAAGTTCGGCACCGGTATCATCGACGGCATCGCGGCCTCCGAGGCTTCCAACAACGCCGCGACCGGCGGCGCCATGGTCCCGCTGCTGTCCCTGGGCATCCCGGGCGGCAACGCCGCGGCGGTCATGATGTCCGCGCTGACGCTCAAGGGCGTCCAGCTCGGGCCCCTGCTGCTCACCCAGCAGCCGACCTACCTCTCTGCGACCTTCATGTCCATGATCGTCACCAACATCCTCATGGTCATCGTGGCCATGGGCATCGCAAAGGTGTTCGCGCAGATCCTGGCCATCCCGTACTACTACCTCGGGCCCATCATCGTCATGCTGGCGCTGATCGGTTCCTACGCCAACCAGATGGCCATCGCCGACGTGCAGATCATGGTCATCGCGGGCGTCCTCGGCCTGCTGGTCAAGGTCTGCCACTTCAACAGCGCGGCCATCGTTCTGGGTCTGGTGCTGGGCAGCATGTGCGAGCAGAACTTCTCGCGTGCCTACCTGATGAGCAAGGCGAACATCTTCGCCATGTTCAGCCCGGTGCAGCATCCCATCGCGTTCGTGCTGATCATCGCCTGCATCGCGCTGCTGGTCAGCCCCGTCGTGATGCCGCTCATCCGCAAGAAGAAAGCTTAACAGCGTAATCCGGAAGGACAATTCATCCGTTTGCCGGCGCTCCCCTCAGCCGGGGCGCCGGCAAACGCCTTATAACGACGAAAATGGAGGAGGAAAAGCCTATGGTTATCAACCACAGCGCGACGGCGGGCACGCTGGAATCCAGCGACGCCCTTATCACCGTCGAGCCGGGCGAAGGGGGAATCGCTCTGGACGTCACTTCCAGCGTGATGAACCAGTACGGCCGCCAGATCAAGGCCACCGTACTGGAGACGCTGGGGCGGCTGGACGTCACGGACGCGAAGGTGACGGTTGTGGACAAGGGCGCGCTGGACTGCACGCTCAAGGCGCGCGTGGAGTGCGCCGTGTTCCGCAGCTGCGACAAGAGCGCATCCGACATTCCGTGGGGAGGTGTCATCCAGTGATCCCGAGACCGAAGCCTGAACGGTTCCGCCTGCGCCGCACCATGATGTTCATGAACGCGCAGAAGCCGGGCCTCATCAAGGACGCCTACATCTACGGCGTGGACTCCATCATGCTGGACCTGGAGGACGCGGTCGCCGAAAACCAGAAGGACAGCGCGCGCTTCTCCCTGTATCACGCCCTCAAGACGATCGACTACGGCGACACCGAGGTCATCGTGCGCATCAACGGCCTGGACACCCCGCACTGGCAGGAGGACATCCGCGTGTGCGTGGCGGGCGGCGCGGACGGCATCCGCATCGCCAAGTGCGAGAGCGCGCAGGACGTGAAGACGGTGGAGGAGCACGTCCTGGCCGCCGAGCGCGAGTTCGGCGTGGAGGAGGGACGAACGCTGCTGATGGCGGCGCTGGAGAGCCCCAAGGGCATCCTGAACGCCTACGAGATCTGCGCTGCGAGCGACCGCATGTTCGGCGTGGCCATCTCTGGCGGCGACTTCCGCAAGTGCATGCAGACGAAGTTCCAGCCCGACGGCGTGGATATGCTCGCCGCCCGGGGGCAGATGCTCATCGCGGCCAGGGCCGCGGGCATCCAGTGCTTTGACACCGTGTTCACCGATCTGGACGACATGGCGGGCTTTGAGACTGAGGTGCGCCAGAACAAGGCCATGGGCTTTGACGGCAAGAGCCTCATCAACCCGAAGCAGATCCGCCTGGTCCACGAGATCTTTGCACCGACCGAGAAGGAAGTGCGCCAGGCCGAGGCCATGGTCAGCGCCTTCCGCGAGGCCTCGGCGGCCGGCATCGGCGTCTTCACCGTCAACGGGAAGATGGTCGACATCGCCTTTATCCCGGGCGCGGAGCGCACCCTGAAGCTCGCGAAAGCGTGCGGCATGTATGAGGGGGATTTGGTATGAAAAATGCAGTCGGACGCGAGATCCCGGATTTCCTGCTGAAAGACGGCAAGGAAGTGTACCAGGGCAAAAACTACATGGACGGCAAGTACCTGAAGAAGGCCTCGCCGTGCACCCGCCGCTATGAAAAGCCCCAGGAGAGCAAGATCGTCTCCAGCATCGCCGAGGCGCTGTGCCAGGTGGGCGCGAAGTCCGGCATGACCTTCTCCTTCCACCATCACCTGCGCAACGGCGACTATGTCGTCAACATGGTGATGAAGTCCGCCATCGAGGAACTGGGCCTGGACGACATCACCATCGCGGCCACCTCCCTGGGCGACGCGCACGACCCCATCGCCGAGTACATCGAGCAGGGCAAGGTCGTGGGCATCCAGACCAGCGGCATCCGCGGCAAGATGGGCGAGGTCGTCTCCGCCGGCAAGCTGAAGACGCCGGCCATCATCCGCAGCCACGGCGGCCGCCCACGCGCCATCGAGGCGGGCGAGGTCCACATCGACATCGCCGTCGTCGCGGCGCCCACCAGCGACTGCGTGGGCAACTGCCGCGGCATCGGCGGCAAGAGCAACTGCGGTTCCCTCGGCTATGCCATGACCGACGCCAAGTACGCCGATCACGTCATCGTCGTGACGGACTGCCTCGTGGACTTCCCGAACATGCCCGCCAGCGTGGAGGCCATCGACGTGGACGCGGTCGTGGTCGTGGATTCCATCGGCGACCCGCGCAAGATCGCCAGCGCCGCGGCGCGCATCAGCCAGAACCCGCGCGACCTCATGATGGCGGAGAACGTCGCCAAGGTCATCGCCAGCACCCCGTGGTTCAAGGAGGGCTTCTCCTTCCAGACGGGCGTGGGCGGCCCCAGCCTGGCGGCCAACCTCTTCCTGGAGAAGTACATGGACGAGCGCGGCATCAAGATGGGCTGGGCCATCGGCGGCATCTGCGGCCCCATGGTGGAGCTGCTGAAGAAGGGCAAGGTCGGCAAGGTCATTGACGTGCAGGACTTCGACCTGGACGCCGTCAATTCCATCAACCAGACCCCCGGCCACTATGAGATGAGCGCCAGCCAGTACGCGAACCCCGCGAACAAGGGCGCCTTCGTCAACAAGCTGGACTTCGTCGTGCTGGCCGCGCTGGAAATCGACACGGGCTTCAACGTCAACGTGCTGACAGGCTCCGACGGCGTGCTCCGCGGCGCGCCCGGCGGACATCCCGATACGGCTGCGGGCAGCAAGTGCTGCATCATCGTCACGCCGCTCGTGCGCGGCCGCATGGCCACCGTCTGTGAGCACGTCGTCACCGTCACCACGCCGGGCGACTGCGTGGACGTTCTGGTCACCGATTACGGCATCGCCGTCAATCCGCTGCGCCCCGACCTCATCGAGTGCCTGGACAACGCGGGCATCCCGCACGTCTCCATCGAGGAGCTGAAGGAGAAGGCCTACTCCATCGTCGGCCGCCCGGATGACCTCCAGTGGGAGGACGACGTCGTCGCCGTGCTGGAAGCGCGTGACGGCACCATCCTGGACGTGGTCCGCAAGATCAAACCCCTCAGCCTGAACGACTGATAAAAGCTGCTGACGCAGGGGCCGTCCTGCTGACGGGGCGGCCCTTTCCCCGAACGATGAACAGGGAGGATTTCCCATGAGCAATACGATCGTCGGCATTCTGGGACTGCTCACCATCGTGGCCATCGTCGTCACGCTGTTCAGGAGCAAGACCCAGCCCGCTATCGCCTTTATCGCATGGCCGTCCATTCTTGCACTGATCCTGGTCATCTGTGGCCGCCACAGCTTTGACGACATCGCAGCCATGGTAAAAGCCGGCTTCAACAGCACCGGCCCGACGGCTGCGCTGTTCGTCTTCTCGGTGCTCTACTTCGGCATCATGACGGATGCCGGCATGTTTGACGTCATCATCGGCAAGCTGATGACGCTGGTGGGCGACAACGTCATCGGCGTCACGCTCGTCACCTGCATCATCGCGCTGGTCGGCCATCTGGACGGAGGCGGAGCCTCCACGTTCTGTATCGTCATCCCGGCCATGCTGCCCGTTTACAAACGCATGCACATGCGCACGACGACGCTGCTGCGCATTGCGGTGCTCTCCATGGGCGTGCTGAACCTGATGCCCTGGGCGGGCCCGACCATGCGTGCGGCGTCCGTGCTGGGCATGGAAGCCGGCAGCCTGTGGCAGACGATCCTGCCCATCCAGGTCTTCGGCATCGTGCTGGCCATTGCCCATGCGGCCTTTTCCGGCTGGCAGGAGAAGATGCGCGGCGCGGGCCTGCATGGCAAGCTGGCCGCGCAGGAGGGCGACGTGGTGCTGGAGGAGCAGAAGGAGGTTGTCCAGAATGACCTGGCACGCCCGCAGCTGTTCCTGTTCAACATCATCCTGACGCTGTGCGTTATCGTCATGCTGATCTGGGATGTGTTCCCCAGCTATCTGCCCTTCATGCTCGGCGTCACGGTTGCGCTGTTTGTCAACTACGGCTTCACGGCCAAGATGCACAAAAAGATCATCAACCTGCACGCCGGCCCGGCGCTCATGATGTGTTCCACGCTGATGGGCGCGGCGGTATTGATGGGCGTGCTGACTTCCAGCATGGGAGCGGACGGGAAGGTGATCTCAGCCAAGACCATGGAGCTGCCGCCGGACGCGATCCCGTCGGTCGTGCGCTGCCTGGCCGGCATCGTCTCCGAGATTCTGCCTTCCGCGCTGGGACAGCATCTGCCGCTGGTCATCGGCATCCTGTCCGTCCCGCTGGCGCTGGCCTTCGATACGGACAGCTACTTCTACGGCATGCTGCCCGTGGTCATCGGCATCGGCCAGTCCTTCGGCGTCCAGGCGCTGCCGATCGCTATCGCGATGGTGGTCTGCCGCAATTGTGCGACTTTCATCAGCCCGATGGTCCCCGCCACGCTGCTGGGCACCGGCCTTGCGGAAGTGGATATCAAGGATCACATCAAGGCAAGCTTCCTGTACGTTTGGGGTTTCTCCATTTTGTGCATGCTGTTTGCCATCGTCATTGGCATCATGCCGCTGTGAGAGCGGCTGGTTAAGCCCGGGGCACTTCGACGCCCCGGGCAGTGTAAAAGGGAGGACAACAGAAAATGGTTAAACTCTACGACGGCGGCGTCTACCTGGTCGGCGGGCGCAAGCTGGCGGCGGACGCGGCGGAAGCGGCCCGCCTGGCGGGACACCCCGTGGAGCAAAGTGAGGCGGTAAAGGGCACCATCGCCTACGGCATTCTCAAGGCGCACAACAAGAGCGGGGACATGGACCACCTCAGGATGCGCTTTGACAGCCTGACCAGCCACGACATCACCTACGTGGGCATCATCCAGACGGCCAGGGCTTCCGGCATGAAGAAGTTCCCGATGCCCTACGTGCTCACCAACTGCCACAACAGCCTGTGCGCCGTGGGCGGCACCATCAACGAGGACGACCACATGTTCGCCCTCTCCGCCGCGCACAAGTACGGCGGCATCTACGTGCCCACCAACATGGCGGTCATCCACTCCTTCAACCGGGAGATGATGGCGGGCTGCGGCCGCATGATCCTGGGCAGCGACAGCCACACGCGCTACGGCGCGCTGGGCACCCTGTCCGTGGGCGAGGGCGGCGGCGAACTGGCCAAGCAGCTGGTCGGCCGCACGTACGACGTGGCGCGCCCCGGCGTCATCTGCATCTACCTGGACGGCGAACCGCAGCCGGGCGTCGGCCCGCAGGACGTGGCGCTCTCCATCTGCGGCGCGGTGTACGCGAACGGCTACGTGAAGAACAAGGTCATGGAGTTCGTGGGCCCCGGCGTGGCGAAGCTGCCCATCGAGTACCGCAACGGCATCGACGTCATGACCACCGAGACGACCTGCTGGTCCTCCATCTGGGAGACGGACGGGGAGACGGAAAACTACCTTGCCATCCACGGCCGGCCGGAAGCCTACCGCAAGCTGGAGCCGGCGGAGGTCGCTTACTACGACGGGTGCGTGTACGTGGACCTCTCCACCGTGGAGTGCACCATCGCGCTGCCCATGCACCCCTCCAACACCATCACCATCCGCGAGCTGTTGGAGAACCCGAAGGACATCCTCTACGCGTGCCAGGAGAAGGCCAACAGCCAGATCGTTGGCGCCTCCATCGACCTGGTCTCCAAGGTCCACGACGGCGGCGTCTGGGTGGAGCAGGGCCTGGTGGCCGGCTGCTCCGGCGGTACGTTTGACAACGTGTGCGCCGTGGCGGACATCCTGCGCGGGCATTCCACGGGCAACGGCGCCTTCACCATGAGCGTGTATCCGGGCAGCATGCCCGCCTACCTGGAGCTGATGAAGAACGGCGCGCTCTCCGACATCGCCGGCGCGGGCGCCATCATCCGCGAGTGCTTCTGCGGGCCGTGCTTCGGCGCGGGCGACACCCCGGCCAACGGCGAACTCTCCATCCGCCACACCACGCGCAACTTCCCGAACCGCGAGGGCTCCAAGCCCGGCGAAGGGCAGATGAGCGGCGTGGCGCTGATGGACGCGCGTTCCATCGCGGCCACGGCCATCAACGGCGGCAAGCTGACGCCCGCCACCGACCTGGACGTGAAGTACACCCGCTACCCGTACCGCTTCGACAGCAGCGTGTACGACAAGCGCGTCTACTTCGGCTTCGGCAAGGCCGACCCGGATTACGAACTGAAGTTCGGCCCGAACATCCGCGACTGGCCGGAGCAGCCCGCGCTGAGCGAGGATCTGCTGCTCAAGGTCTGCTCCTACATCACCGATCCCGTCACAACGACGGACGAGCTGATTCCCTCCGGCGAGACCTCTTCCTACCGCTCCAACCCGGAGCGCCTCTCCGAGTTCGCCCTCTCCCGCAAGGATCCGGCGTACGTCGGCAGGGCGAAGGAGGTCCGCGAGATCGAGCGTGCGCGCGCTGCCGGCCGCGATCTGCCGGAAGAGGTCATGCGTGTCTACGAGGCGCTGGCGAACGTGCTGCCCGTCGATCCGCTGCGCACCGACATCGGTTCCACCATCTTCGCCGTCAAGCCGGGCGACGGCTCCGCACGTGAGCAGGCTGCGAGCTGCCAGCGCGTGCTGGGCGCCTCCGCCAACCTGGCGAAGGAGTACGCGACCAAGCGCTACCGCTCCAACTGCATCAACTGGGGCATGACGCCCTTCCTGGTCAAGGACGAGAGCGCCTTCCAACTGGGCGACTGGGTGTTCGTCCCCGGTCTGCGCACCGCCATCCTGGAGGGCACGCCGGAGTTCACCGCGTACGCCGTGAAGCCGGACGGCCAGGTGGTTCCCTTCCAGGTCAGCGTCGGCGACCTCACGCCGGACGAGCGCGAGATCATCGCGGACGGCTGCCTCATCAACTACTACCGCAACCATCCGATTGACTGAGACGCAGAGAAACCGTATAATGAGGAGGGGAAAGCCGGAAAACCCGGCTTTCCCCGCATTTGACGGAAGGAAACCCAAGCGTATGCAGAAACAGCAATCCGGCAGGCTGCCGGATATTCTCAAAACCTTTTTCAAGTTCGGCTGCTTCACCTTCGGAGGCGGCTGGAGCATCGTCGCGCAGATTCAGAAGGAATACGTGGAGAAGAAGCACTGGATCACGGACGAACAGCTGCTCGACTACACGTCCATGGCGCGGTCCATCCCCGGGCTCATGATCGGCAACACGAGCATCCTCTTCGGTTACCAGGCAGCGGGCGTGCCCGGCGCGCTGGCGGCGCTGCTGGGCATCACGCTGCCGCCCTTCGTCATCATGATCGGCGTCACCTTCATCTACAGCGTCTTCCGGGACAATCCGCTGGTGGCCAGCGCGATGACCGGCGTGCGCGCGGCGGTGGTGCCCATCATCATCAGCGCACTGCTGAAGCTCTTCAAGTCGGGCATGAAGGACGGCTGGTGCTATCTCATCGCGCTCTCGGCGATGGCGCTGTGCCTGTTTTCCGGCCTCTCCAACGTGCTGATCGTGCTCCTGGGCGCGGCGGCCGGTCTGCTGATTACGGAGGTGAAGGCTCGCCATGATCTATCTTGAGCTGTTCATCTCCTTCGCGCTGATCGGCTTTACCAGTTTCGGCGGCATGTCCATGATCCCGCTGATCAACGACCAGATGATTTCCCACCGCTGGATGACGATGCAGGAGGTGGCGGACATCGTCGCCATCGCGGAAATGACGCCGGGCCCGCTTGGCCTCAACTGCGCCACCTTCGCGGGACACCGTACGGCGGGCGTGCTGGGCGCGCTCAGCGCGACGGCGGGCGTGCTGCTGCCCTCCGTGACCGTGGCGCTGCTGGCGGCGGCCTTTCTGGCGCGTTTCCGCGAGAGCCGGATTCTGGGGCGCGCGCTCTACGGCATCCGCCCCGTGGCCATCGGGATGATCGCTGCGATCATCGTGCAGCAGTCGATGTCCAACTACGTCGTCGCGGGCAGCGTGTCGCCGGCGACGGTCGTCATCGGTGCCGTCTCCCTCGTGCTGCTCGTGCGCTTCAAGTGGAGCGTGCCGGGCACCATCGCCGTGGCGGCCGCGATGGGGTTGTTGCTGTGCAGGTAAAGGCTGTCGAAGAGAAAACACATACCGCGGAGGCGCTGCCCGCAGAAGGGGGACGCCTCCTTCTCTGTCCGTCAATTTGACGATTGTATCGGCATGACGGTTGTGATACAATGCGGGCGAAAAACAGGCGATGACGAAGAGCATCGCGCCGGGAGGTACAGAATGCAGAAGAGATGGTGGCAGAGCAGCGTGGTCTATCAGATCTATCCGCGCAGCTTTCAGGACAGCAACGGGGACGGCATCGGGGATCTGAAGGGCATCACGAGCCGCCTGCCCTATATTAAGGAACTGGGGGCAGACGTCATCTGGCTCTCGCCGGTCTACCAGTCACCCAACGACGACAACGGCTACGACATCAGCGACTACCGCGCCATCATGAAGGAATTCGGCACGATGGCGGACTTCGACGAGCTGCTCTCACAGGCGCACCGGCTGGGGCTGAAGATCGTCATGGACCTGGTGGTCAACCACACCTCCGACGAGCACCGGTGGTTTGCCGAATCGCGCAAGTCGAAGGACAACCCCTACCGGGATTATTACATCTGGCGCGAGGGGAAGGACGGCGGCGCGCCGAACAACTGGGGCTCCTGCTTCGGCGGCAGCGCGTGGCAAAAGGACGAGGCGACGGGGATGTATTACCTGCACCTCTTCTCCCGCAAGCAGCCCGACCTCAACTGGGACAACCCCGTCGTGCGGGACGAGGTCTTCGACATGATGGACTGGTGGCTGCAAAAGGGCATCGACGGCTTCCGCATGGACGTCATCAGCCTCATCTCCAAGCCGGACGGGCTGCCGGACGGCGAAGCGGGCCCCACGGGGTACGCCTCCTTCCTGCTGAACGCCAACGGCCCGCATGAGCACGAGTACCTGCGCGAGATGAACCGCCGCGTGCTCTCGAAATACGACCTGCTCACCGTCGGCGAGTGCGCGGGTGTGACGCTGGAGGAGACCAAATCCTACGCCAATCTGGACGGCAGCGAGCTGTCCATGGTCTTCCAGTTCGAGCACATGGACGCGGACGCAGACCCGGTGCTGGGCCGCTACGCGAAGCAGTGCAAGGACATCCCGAAGCTCAAGGCGATTCTGAGCCGGTGGCAGAAGGGCCTGGACGGCATCGCCTGGAACAGCCTTTACTGGGACAACCACGACCAGCCGCGCGTCGTTTCCCGCTACGGCGACGACTCGGACGAATACCGCGAGCGCTCCGCCAAGATGCTGGCGACCTGCCTGCACATGATGCAGGGCACGCCGTACATCTACCAGGGCGAGGAGCTGGGCATGACCAACTTCCCCTGGCAGAGCATCTCGCAGATGAATGACATCGAGTCCCTGGGCAATTACCGCGACATGCTGAAAAAGGGCCTGATCGACGAGCAGGAGGGCCTTGTGATGCTGCGCGCGCGCAGCCGCGACAACGCGCGCACGCCGATGCAGTGGGACGCGGGGGAGAACGCGGGCTTTACCACGGGCACGCCGTGGCTGCCGGTCAACCCGAACCACGAGACGATCAACGCCGAGGAGCAGCGCTCCCGCGCGGACTCCGTCTTCCACTACTACCAGAAGCTGATCGCGCTGCGCAAACAGATGGACGTCATCGTCTACGGCCATTACGAGCTGCTGCTGCCGGAGGACCCGGACCTGTTCGTCTACACGAGGGAATGGAAAGGGGAGCGCCTGCTGGTCGTTTGCAACTTCTCGGGGAAGGAAGTGCCCTTTGAGAGGCCGCAGGCTTTCCGCGATGCCCGCCGGCTGATCGCCAATTACGAGGAGGAAAGCCCGGAGGGCGTCGTCCGCCCGTGGGAGGCATATGTTCTTCATCAACAGTAAATCAACCAGCAAAACAGAGAACTATAAAAATATGGAGTAATGATATGACAAAGCAGGATACACTAAAAAAGGTTATGAAAGCATTAATTCTAATTGTTGTAGTGTTTGTGTCCATATGCGTTGCAGAACCATATTTTAGTTCAGATAATTATAAAAAAGAGTATATAGAGGCATTGGAAAAGAAACAGCAGTCAGCGACTGGTTTGACAGTTGCTGCAGCTGGCATGGCGACTCTTCTTGCTGCCGTACCGGATGATTCTACGACACCGGTAGCTCAGCAGATTGCGAATACGGCGTCATACTTGGTAGTAATAACTTCCGTACTTTTGTTCGAAAAGTATCTGATGGGATTATCTGGATTCTTAGTGTTTCGGTATTTGGTCCCTGCAGCATGCCTGCTGATGGTATTGAATGTACTATTTGAGAGACAGGCTTTGAAAGCCATAGCGTGTAGGATACTTGCATTTGCGATATGTATACTAATGCTTGTTCCTGCCTCAATTGAGATAGATAAAAGACTAGATGAAACATATCACACATCTGACACTATTGAAGAGGCTGTTAACAGCGATGAATCTCTGGAAAGTACTTCTGAGAGTGAGAAAAAAGGTTTTTTAGAGAATGCAACAGGTTTTATCGGTGGTGTAACGGACAGCATAAAGAATCTACCTGAGCAAGGGAAAAGAATGCTTGTCAAGTTCATGGATGGAGTGGCAATGCTTATTCTCACGACGTGCATTATACCGGTTGTAGTCCTACTGGTTATTGTTCTTGTCGGAAAAAGCCTGATTAGAAGTATAGGCAATGAAGTTCACATCAATGATCAAGATATAAGGAATATTGTCAAGACTATGAAGCATATACCAGATTTAGGAAAGTGATTAATTAGATAATCAACGAGGAGAAAGACATGGAGAACAGCAGATTCTTCCCGGAGATCCACGGCAACTTCGGCTTCGGCTGCATGCGTCTGCCGATGAAGGACGGCAAGGTGGACTATCCCCAGTTCTGTCAAATGGCGGACGCGTTCATCGGGGCCGGCTTCAACTACTTCGATACGGCGCACGGCTACATCGGCGGCCAGTCCGAGACATCCATCCGCGACTGCGTGTCCGTCCGCTATGACAGGAGCCGCTTCCTTTTGACCGACAAGCTGACCGATCCCTATTTCAACAAGGAAGAGGACATCCGCCCCTTCTTCATGCAACAGCTGGAGCTGTGCGGCGTTTCGTACTTCGACTTTTACCTGATGCACGCGCAGGACAGGAACAATTACAAGAAGTTTCAGCGCTGCCACGCGTACGAGGTTGCCGCGCAGCTGAAGCGCGAGGGCCTGATCCGGCACCTGGGCATCTCCTTCCACGACAAGGCGGAGGTACTGGACCGGATTTTGACGGATCATCCGGAGGTCGAGATCGTCCAGATCCAGTTCAACTACGTGGACTATGAGGACGCCTCCGTGGAGTCGCGCAAGGTCTACGAGGTCTGCGAGAAGCACGGCAAGCCCGTCATCGTGATGGAGCCGGTGAAGGGCGGCAACCTGGTGAACCTGCCGCAGGAGGCGGACCGCATCCTGCGGGAACTGGGCGGCGGAAACAACGCGAGCTACGCCATCCGTTTTGCGGCCAGCTTCCCCATGATGGCGATGGTGCTCTCCGGCATGAGCGACCTTGCGCAGATGCAGGACAATATCGGCGCCATGCGCGATTTCCGGCCGCTTACGGACAGGGAAATGATCGCGGTGCAGAACGTGTGCGCGATCTTCAAGGGGCAAAACCTCATCCCGTGCACCGCCTGCCGCTACTGCGTGGAGGAGAGCCAGTGCCCCATGGGCATCCGCATCCCCGACATGTTCGCCACGCTCAACGCGCACGAGGCCTTCCAAAACTGGAACACGGGCTTCTACTACGACAGCGTGCTGACGGACGGGAAGCACGGCAAGGCCTCCGCGTGCATCCGCTGCGGCAAGTGCGAGCGCGTCTGCCCGCAGCATCTGCCCATCCGGGAGCTGCTGCAAAAGGTGGCCGGCACGTTTGAAACCGCAAAGTGACGCGGGGCCGCGCCCGATTGACAAATCACGCCGGCAGGGCTAGAATAGGCCGTCTGTCGCGGACGCGGCAAATTCAAGGTAAGGATTTTAAACCATGCAAAAAAAAGGCGAAAACAAAATGGGCACGCAGCCGATCGGCCGCCTGCTCTTTTCCATGAGCCTGCCCATGATGATCTCCATGCTGGCGCAGGCGCTCTACAACGTCGTGGACTCCATGTACGTCTCACGCGTGAGCGAGGAGGCGCTGACGGCGCTGTCCATGGCCTTCCCACTGCAGAACCTGATGATCGCGGTGGCCTCCGGCCTGGGCGTCGGCATCAACGCGGTGCTCTCCCGCGCGCTGGGCGCGCGCGACAACGCTCAGGTGCACCGCGCGGCGACCAACGGTATCTTCCTGCTGATCGTCTGCGCACTCGCCTTTACGGGGCTGGGTTGCGTCATCGTCCGGCCGTACTTCTCGCTGCAGACGGACATTCCGGCGATCGTGGAAGGCGGCACGGCCTACACTTCCATCGTCATGATCGGCTGCTTCGGCCTGTTCATGCAGGTGCTCTTTGAAAGGCTTCTGCAGAGCACGGGCCGCACGATGTTCTCCATGGCGAGCCAGGCGACGGGCGCCGTGCTCAACATCGTCCTGGATCCCATCATGATCTTCGGCTACTTCGGCCTGCCCGCCATGGGCGTAGCCGGCGCGGCACTGGCCACGATCATCGGCCAGTGGGTCGCGGCCTGCCTGGGGCTTTACATGAACATCCGGCACAACCCGGAGGTCTCCATCAGCCTTTCGGGCTTCAAGCCGAATTCCCAGACGATCGGGCGCATCAGCGCCATCGGCGTGCCGAGCGTCATCATGATGTCCATCGGCTCGGTGATGACCTTCCTCATGAACCAGATCCTCATCGCGTTCTCCGCCACGGCGGTGGCCGTCTTCGGCGTGTACTTCAAGCTGCAGAGCTTTATCTTCATGCCGATCTTCGGTCTCAACAACGGCGCTGTGCCCATCGTCGCCTTCAACTACGGCGCGAAGCGGGCGGACCGCATGAAGCAGGCGATCCGCCTGGTCATCCTCTCGGAAATCGCCATCATGACTTGCGGCACCCTGATCTTCCACCTGCTCCCGCGGCAGCTGCTGGGCCTGTTCGACGCCTCGCAGGAGATGCTGCGCATCGGCGTGCCGGCGCTGCGGATCATCTCGCTGTCCTTCCCGGTGGCGGGCTTCTGCATCGGCATCGGCACGGTCTTCCAGGCGCTGGGCTTCTCCTTCTACTCGATGATCATCTCGCTGGTGCGCCAGCTGGGCGTGCTGATCCCGACGGCGTTTCTCATCGGCCTTTTGACGAAGGACGTCACCGCGATCTGGTGGTCGTTCGTGGTGGCGGAAGGCTTCTCGCTGCTGCTGAGCGTGATCTTCTACCGGAAGGTGAACCGCGAGGTCATCGAAACACTGTAAAGGCGCTCTGTACGGAAGCAGGGCAGAGGATATCTTGCAGGATAAAGCGGTTCAATCAGTATAATAGCGCTGCCGGCACGATCAAACGCGTGCCGGCAGCGCATTTCATTTCACGTCATCCCAACGGATACAGCCCTGATAGGACGCCAGCCCCTTAACCTTCTTTTGCTTCGGCGCGTAGGTTCCGGCGATACTGATGATCTCCCCGGTCTGTGCGTCAATGGCGATTCGGACACATTCCAGTTTCCCGTGATCGCCCGTCGGATAATCCGGATCGTCCTCTTTCATTTTCACCTTCCCATTCTTGCACCACCAGGCTTCCACATGCCAGATGGGCTTGGTTGCGCCTGTATATCCTTCCGGATCATCTCTGACATCCACCGAGGCATATCCAAGCCGCATCTCCAGAATTTTTCGTATATGTCCGGATTCAATCTCTTTGCGCAGGGTTTTCTGAACCTTTGAAAAGTCAGCCAACGGGATATCGTCTTCTATAGTTTTCGTCTGCACAGGGTAGAACCCAAAACGCATGCCATTGTAAGCGTTCATCCCCATACTCAGATCGATCCAGGGGATCCGATCCTTCCAGATAGACAGATCATACGGAAGATAATAGCTCATATGCCAGAACAAAGGAATGTCGCATATAGTCTGGTATGCCAGATAGTCTACCCAGCATTCCTGCGATTTTCCCGTCTTGGGGTCAGTGGCTACATTCACCATGACATCAAACGGATGCTCAATGTCAAAGCCGGTTTCACCCGGATTGACACATTCAACAGCTACCATCATCTCCTGTGCCAGCTCCCGAAGCGTTTTTCCATCAAAATCCGCGAGTCGCATCTCCATATCTACCGGCGCATAGTAATGATTCGATTCCAGCTTCATTTTGTCAAAGTTGGGCTTGGATGGATCAGAGGCTCTGGAGGCAAATATCCTTTTTCCACAATCCGACTCCCAACCATCTCCGGGTAGAGAGGAAACATCGATCTCATTGTTTTCCTCAAGGCGAAGAAAAAGGATCGGCATCTTATCTGCATCCGGAACAAGGATAGGCGCGTTGATTTCTACTGTACGCCATTTCGTTTTGATACTTTCCTGCCATACATTCGGATATTCTTCTTCGATCAAGTCATGCAACTGGCCAATTGTATAGTACTTCTGCTCTGCCGTTGCGGCAGTGTATGGTATCAGAAGCAACAGCAAACACAGGATTGAAAGAATCTTTTTCATTCTGCTTTCCCTCCGATTGTTATCCGGGATAATGCGCCATTTACTTCCATGTCAGTATTTTCGGAGCATCGCTTCTTTTTCGGGATGTATCCATCGGATCCAGAAGCTTTCCAGTCTGGGCATTGAGATAAAGCAGATGCGCACCACTGCGGCTGTAAGGATTCGCTTCGTCCTCAAATTCTTCTTTCCAGAAATCATCCTTCGCATCCGGAAACCAGTCGCAGTCCACCACCCAGGTCGGAACCAGAATCCAATGCTTTGTATTGTGGTCAGGCTCCACATAGGCAACATAGCCGAGCTGAATCCTGCGGATGTGGCGGATCAGTCCGTCCCGGATCATCTTTTCGACTTGCGCTTTCCCTTTTTCAAAAGGAACGAGCGGTATATCCTCATGTAGAACGCTCTCTTCCTGCCATAGCTTGACAGACATGAAATAGGAAACTGGAGAACTCATTTCCAGACGAAGCCAGTTGTCATATACACCTTCCCAACGATAGTTTGTGCGCATCCGCCCATTCTGATAGGTCAGATGCGCATTTCCCAGTGCCGGAATCCCGCGGATGACTTGCTTGAAATCAAAGCCGTATCCGCGATGATCTACCAGGGGTTGGTTGTCTTTATCCCTGTACAGGCCCATTGTATAGGCGTCTCGCAGCTGCAATCCTATGGCTCCGCCGCCATATGTTGTCAGGGTTTTATTCAATTTGGCTGTCAGCAGCGTATAGGCTTCGCCCATCGTCATGTCGTTATTTTCTGCATGGAGGTTCCAGTCAATTTCCTCCGGTAGGAATACGTCTCCCCAGAAGTGGCATCTCCCAGCGTATTGATCTGGGATCTCAAATTCCCAATACTGATCCATCGCCAGTGTAATATCTCTCCCGTCAGATCGGGCCCAGGCATCCACATGTTTGCGGGTTGACCGGGGATAAGTACCATAAGCGTCGCAAAGCGCCGGATCAAGCGACGGATAGTGCCCCACCCGGATCACGGGAGCGGTTTCCACATTGGGGATGATAAGCGGCGCGTCAATCGTGACGGTTTCATTCCGAACAGTCTGATAGCTCTCCTGCCAGCGCTGTCCATTGTATTGCTCGTATATTTCCGAAATAGTGAATCTATCTTCTGTTTTTGCTGTGATGCTGAGCAGCAGGACGATCATCAGTATCACTATGTTTGAAAAGATTCTCATCTTCATACTGACCCTCTGTTTTTCCCTTCACTGTTACTGATAAGACATTCTGCGGGTTTCCAGAAGCTTTCCCGTCTGCGCGTCAAAAAGTATCTTTGTTTCTTCTGCGCTGTTCACCGAGAGCGCCGTTCGGATATTCCTGGGTTCGGATTTAGCCTTATCGAACAGTTCTCCTTCAACGACCCATACCGGTTTGATTTCTACCTTCCCTTTTCCTTTAGAGAAAGCGGCATATCCAAGCCTCAGGGAATAGACAGAACGCAGCTTCCCTTCCTGGATCAAAGCTTCTGACGCTTTGATAATTTCAGAAGGCGCGCAAATCTTCACATTTTTTTTTTGTGGTTGAAAATCGGATAAAAGCTGATAAGCAATATGGTACTGATAGCTATCCAAGCCATAATCTGCCATACTCCTCATGATACACCAGGCACTGTAACTTCCACTGCAATCCGGATCGAGTACAGGCACGCCGTTAATACATTGATCAAACACGACAAACAATACACCCTTATAATCCGGTATTTCTTTCACCAATTCATAATCGCCTGTTTTGCCACGCCTGTACTCTCCGGGATTCACTTGTGCGTGAACAATATGGGGAACCAATCGAATGTTTTGTCCCGGGGAAAAGCGCTCTGCAATTGCCTGCGTTTGATCTAAGGTGTCCTGTACTGTCAGGGCATTATTGACAGAATAGGCCGTATTCATGTCAAACTGCCCGTAATGGAGTACCAACGGTGCAGGCTCCGCATAGACTTCCTGCAGCCCTTTCTTTTTTGCCTCTCTCCAGAAAGCATCATTTGGCCAGGTACAGCTGAACCAGCCTGCATGACTGTTTACGATTTGCTCTCCTTCCTGCACATTTGCCTCGTCATACCCCGTGGACATATACCTGGCTGACAACACTTGAATGGTGTCTGGCTGCGGTACGGAAACCACCACATCCACATGGATGGTCTGTGACCAGAGCAACTTTGATACAAAGGAATATGGACAATGCCTGTAAATCAATGTGGAATTGCTTCAGCAGATATCGGAAATCGACGGGAACCGTGTCGTCAGAATCCACTGTCTGGGTGCGATCAGAGCGGCAGAATCGAAGTAGATAATAAGACACATCAAGGCTTCCACGCTGCCATCATCGGCGGAGAGGAGCTTTAAATCAAAATTTACATTGACATATTGACAGGTGTGAATGTATGTGATAGGATATGAACATCTCGGAGGTGAAATTCATGGGTTTCAGAGAAGACGTCAAAAAGATAAAGGCACTCACAGATGAGAACCGCCTTGCGATTATGCTTGCACTCCAGCATGGAGAAAAGTGCGGATGTGATCTGCTGGAGGAACTGAATATCACGCAGCCGACTCTTTCTCATCATATGAAGATCCTTGCGGACAGCGGACTTGTTGATTATTACAAAGAAGGAAAATGGATGCATTACTCCATCTCCGCAGATGGTGTCAAAGATTTCCGGGAAATGATCGGTTCCTACGCAAGATGTGACTGTGAAACAGACAGCAGCGTATCATGCGGATGCAAGGAAAAGAAGTAATCGATATCTATCATTCATAGGCAGTCCTTTGGGATTGCCTATATAAAGGCCATAAACATAGATACATTTCAATGCATCAAACTAATGGAGGCGAAGTCATGAATAATCAAAGCAAAGGCATTAATACATTTCAGCGGTATCTTTCTGTGTGGGTACTGGTCTGCATGGCTATAGGAGTACTGATTGGGCATTTTGTCCCGGCCATTCCTGCCACACTCGGCAAATTTCAGATTTCCGGCATTTCGATTCCTATCGCTATCCTCATCTGGGTCATGATTTATCCAATGATGATGAAAGTGGATTTTCAGAGCATAAAACAGATTGGGACGAATCCGAAAGGGCTTTTGGTCACGTGGGCGACGAACTGGCTGATCAAGCCGTTCACCATGTATGGAATTGCATATCTGTTTTTGTTTGTCGTATTCAAAGCCTTCATATCTCCGGGATTGGCAACAGAATACCTTGCCGGAGCTGTGCTTTTAGGTGCTGCTCCATGTACGGCGATGGTGTTTGTGTGGAGTACGCTTACAAAAGGAAATCCTGCTTATACGGTCGTGCAGGTGGCAACAAATGACCTCATTATCCTTGTGGCTTTTGTTCCGATAGTAAAGTTCCTTTTGGGCGTTTCCAACGTGGTTGTTCCCTACAGCACTTTGTTCGTCAGCATCTTTCTGTTTGTAGTGATTCCGCTTGTGGGCGGCATCCTTACGAGGATAACGGTCACGAAGCAAAGAGGCACGGATTACTTTGAGAGTACGTTTGTCCATAAGTTCGACAATGCCACAACGATAGGACTGCTGTTGACGCTGGTTATTATCTTCAGTTCACAGGCAGAAGTGATTCTGTCTAATCCGCTTCATATTGTTTTGATAGCGGTGCCGTTAACCATTCAGACTTTTTTGATTTTCTTTATCGCTTATAGGGCAAGTAAGCTACTGAAATTACCGCATGATATTGCGGCTCCTGCCGGGATGATCGGTGCATCGAATTTCTTTGAACTTGCGGTGGCTGTAGCGATTGCACTCTTTGGCACGACAAGTCCTGCGGCTCTCGCCACCACAGTAGGCGTTCTGACGGAGGTTCCGGTCATGCTGATGCTTGTGCGGATAGCAAATAAAACGAAAGCGAGGTTTGAGTAATGTGGACTTTTATTCAGGATCAGATCCTTGGGATGAAGTGGCTGAATGCCCTGATTGGGAAATTGCTGTTCATGGCCGGACTTGATGTGGATAGTAGGATCGGTGGAAGCATACAATTCTTCATCTATGACACAATTAAAATCACAGTATTGCTTTGTGTGCTGATCTTTCTGATCTCCTACATTCAGAGTTTCTTTCCTCCGGAGCGCAGCCGGAAGATTATGGGACGATTCCACGGGATCGGAGCGAATGTTATTGGAGCCTTGCTTGGGACGGTGACACCTTTCTGCTCCTGCTCGTCCATTCCTATTTTTATGGGCTTTACAAGCGCAGGACTTCCGCTTGGCGTGACATTTTCTTTCTTGATTTCTTCGCCAATGGTGGACTTGGGGAGTCTTGTTCTTCTCGTCAGTATCTTTGGCGTGAAGATTGCCGTGGCCTATGTGGCGCTTGGGCTTGTCATTGCGGTTCTTGGTGGAACGCTGATAGAACATCTGCACATGGAAGATCAGATTGCAGATTTCATCCGCAATAACAACAGCAAGGTAGATATCGAGTCTCCGAATCTTACTGCCAAAGACCGGCTGCTTTTTTCTAAGGATCAAGTTGTGGATACGTTAAAAAGAGTGTTCCCATATATTCTGGTTGGAGTAGGCATAGGAGCATTGATCCACAATTGGATACCGGAGAGCTGGATTCAGACCATTCTTGGAAGCAGAAATCCATTTGGAGTGATCCTTGCAACGCTGATTGGCGTTCCGATGTATGCAGATATCTTTGGAACGATCCCTGTGGCAGAGGCACTCCTTTCAAAGGGTGCGCTACTTGGAACGATACTCAGTTTTATGATGGCGGTTACAACGGTCAGCCTGCCATCTCTGATCATGCTGAAGAAAGCAATTAAGCCGAAGCTGATGGGAGCGTTTGTTGCAATTTGTACTGCTGGGATTATTATAGTCGGCTACGGCTTTAATATATTTCAAAATCTATTTATCTGAAGGAGGATATGATCATGGCACTGTTTGGTAAGAAAAAAGAAGTAGTCAAAGCGGAGTCCGTATACTGCTGCGGAGGGACGGAAAAAGTACAGGCTGAGTCTATTTCGTGCTGCGGAGAAAAGACGGAAGGCGTTTGCTGCATCAAAGTTCTTGGTGCAGGTTGCAAGTCATGCCACGAACAGTATGAGAATGCCAAGAAAGCTGTCGAGAATCTTGGATTGAATGTTGAGGTAGAGTACATCACCGATATGGAGAAGGTCATGAGCTATGGCGTTATGAGTATGCCTGCACTCCTTGTGAATGATAAGATCGTATCGGTTGGCAAGGTGTTGAAGCCGGGAGAAATTGAAAAGTTGTTAGGATAATCGCGCAGAAAAGAAAAAGGTTCCCCGCTTCCGGCAAATACGTCGGCAGCGGGGAGCCTTGTTTTATGCTTTGATATCGATGGTGACTCCGGACTTGAAGTCGATGGTGAAGTGATCCTCGAAGACCGTGATCTTTGTGATCAGGCGCTTGACCAGCGTCTCGTCAAATTCCATTTTTGAGGATGGTATCAATGAAGCAGATTACAAACAAGGAATATGAAGAATGGCAGAAATACAAGGAGGAGAAAGCGAAAGGCCACATCCTGATGCCGGACACTCTCCGCTTCATCTGCGCTGCTAATGATTATGATCCGACGAAAATCGGTCAGCATTTCCTGGAAGTGCTGCCCAAGGTATGTCCAACGGAAGAGGAGCATAAGCTCCGCCTGTAAATGCTTTCGGCATATATGATGCATCAGCAACGCAAGATTAAAGCGCTTTCATCGTAGTAAGACAGCGCCTCTGAACCATATTGGCTCAGAGGCGCTGTCTTAGTTCTTCTTTAATTCGCTTTGGATATCCTTCATCACATCTGCAAGGGTGATCTTTCTCATCTCGTCTTCCATGCTTTTCTGGACTCTTTCCAGTTTTGAATCCATCGCTCTATGAATGTTTCTGCCTATTGGACATTCTGGATTCGGATTCTCATGGAAGTGAAACAGTCCATCATCGTTTACACTGTCTACAGCCTTGTAAACATCATAGAAAGTAATCTGCTCAGGAGACTTCGTCAGTGAAATTCCGCTTCTGCCCTGACTGATGCTGATGAGTCCTGCTTCTTTAAGGTTTCCCATGACGTTCCTGACGATGACGGGATTTACCCCAATGCTGCCCGCCAGAACGCTGCTGGTCACTTTTTCGTCTTCACCTAAAAAATCTATCACAGCGAGGAGATGGACTCCGATCGTAAACTTACTTGAGATCTGCACATGATCGCCTCCTGCTTGTAATATACTGCATTACAGGCAAAAAGTCAATGCAGACACCAGTACCGTCACTCGCTGACAACGCTGATCCTTTCTTTGATATGCTTGCCGGATTCGATCTCATCAACCATGGCAATCGCATAGTCGGCATAGGAGATCACGCTTTCTCCCTTGCTGTTGAGAACAAGCTCTTCGCCACCCAGAATGTACTTTCCGGTCCTTTCGCCGTCTGCCTGGAAATCACCGGCAGGACTGACGTAAGTCCACTTTACATCATCAAACTTGCGGAGCTCCTCCAGAGCTTTTCCATGGCCATTCACTACCGGCATGGCCGCTTCGGGGAAAGGTGTCACATCCACAACGGTTTTGGTGTGATCGGGGTCAACATAGAGACTACCTGCCCCGCCGACGACCAGAAGGCGTGTATCGCTGCCGGAAAGCACTTTGGCCATATGAACAGTAGCAGCCGGGATCAGGTCGATGGCATCAGGAGTCCAGTTGCCGAAAGCATCGACAACAGCGTCGAACCCTTTCAGATCTTCGCTTGTAAGATCAAAGAGATCCTTCTCCATAGCTTTGGGAGTCACAGTCTTATTTTCACCCCTGACGATGGCGGTAACGTCCATACCACGATTGACTGCTTCCTTGACGATCAACTTGCCGGCTTTTCCGTTTGCTGCTACAACTGCGATTTTCATGATGGAATCCTCCTTGCAATGAGTCTGCATTTCTTGTAATCACCTTGATTACAAGTGCATTGTATCAGCTGGTCACCATCTTGTCAATATTCTTATTACAAGTTTCCCTAAATAGTTTTCTCCCTCCTTCATTGGGACGGTCTACCAGACGAAGGGAGGAAAATGAACAATTGAAAACGACATCCTGCTTCCAGAATCTCTGGTGTCAGGATGCCATTTTGTATTCCTGCCTTTGGGCATTTGCGTCGATTTTCAAAAATGCGTCGATTCTTGGTTTCGACTCAAAAAACGCGTCGATTTGCGTCGATTTTTTAGTTTCGTTGGTTTGTATCAAAGTCGGCAGGGTTTTTTCTCTTTTCGGACGGTTTCATAATCTGCCCGCCAAGGCTGTCCATTGTATTGTTTGTATATTTCCGAAATCGGAGATCTGTCTTCTGCTTCCGCTGTGATGCTGAGCAGAAGGACGATCATCAGTAACAAAGATACAAAGCTGCGTTTCATTCCGTATTCCTCCATAACTACCTGATGAACATCGGCGCAACAGCCAAAGAATAATCCGTGCTTTGATTGTCATGGACTGCTCCGGTCTGGGCGTTGATGATGATCGGCTGGAAATTCTGCGGATTGCCAAGAAAGATATCCGCGCCTTCGTCCTTGGACGCCAGCGGTTCTGATTCTGCGTCATTGCAGTATTCGCACCAGGCCACATATGCCGGAGCCAGCGTATAAGGGGCGTCTCCGTTTTCATTGGCGCAGTATTGCACATAGCCCAGACCGGCATGATAGACATAACGGATATTGCCGCTCATAATCAATTCTTCCAGCCGAGGCTTCACCTGATCAAAAGAGAGCAGCGGCACATCATCATACAGAACAGAGGCTTCTTTCCAGCAATAACTGTTGATGGAAAATGAATCCCAATCGTAAACCGCCGCATACACGATCCCCCTTTGACAAAGCGCATAGAGGTGATGCGGCATGGATCCGTAATGCACAAATGCGGAAGCGATCGGAGCCAGGAAGGGGATGCCGTGCAGCTTTTGTGTACAGTACAGATAATAACAGCCCTTTTCCCGGAGATACTGACCGCTGATCTTATTCTGCAATCTGTCATGCAAAGCCACATCCATCAGCTTCAGCTCCATACCCGGAAACGCTTCTCCGAGACGCGACTGCGCAATGGAAAAAGCATCCCGCAGCGACAGATCGCTGTTGTCGGCATATGTGCCGCCCAGGTCATACTTCAGCAATGAGTGCCACCGCTGTGTGACCTTGCCGGGTATTTCCCCGGCCTTTTCATCCCAGCCGCCGGGATCTGCAAACGTCAGTATGGTCTGAACGGCGTTGGATCTGAATTCATAACCGAGCTTTGTTCCTTCAGGCGCGGCATAGCGCCGGAGCAGTGCGCTGTATAACGGTTCCTCAACCGGCGGCATGGTCTGAACCGACAGCACCGGGAAGCTGCTGACATCCGGTATGTCAACAGTACAGTCCACTTCAACAGTTCTGCCGTTGGCGTGGTAGGTTTCCTTCCACTCCGGCTGTCCCATCCGGTTCAGTTCTTCGATAGAATACATGTGACCTTCAGCCTGAACAGATGGAAGGAGCCATGTTGCCATCCATACCGTGGCAATCACCCAAAACCGTTTCATTTCAATCCTCCGATAAAGAGGGAGGGCACGAATCGCGCCATGCCCTCCTGAGATGATGACCGGCTTACTTCACGCGCACGGCTTGGCTCATATCTGCCGCACCATCTTGGGTGGGGGCCAGATACAGCTCGGCGGGAATGTTTTCCAGATAGGGATAGAGGAATTCAGCCCACTCGTTGCCGTAACCGTTCTGCCCGGCGTGTCCGGGGAATACCAGATTACCTTGTCCGTCCACCAGCTCCAGGCTGCAGACCCAGTCCTGGAATACGTCCATCCCGCCGTAAGGCCACATCACTTCGCCTTCCTCGTTCTTCGGGCCTTCGCCATTCGCCTTGATGAAGGCCGCCAGAGAATCGGGATTCACCGAGAGATCCAGGGTGATGTAGGTCATCAGAGGAGTGAAAGCTGCATCTGTAACTTTGGCGGTCACATCCGGCAGAACCTTCTCCTCGTTCGGTGCCAGAGACGTGATCTGGGAGGCAATATCCTTCACCTCGTAGTTGAAGGTCACAACGCCGCTCTCCGGCATCCGGTACATCTTTGCCTCCTGATCCGCCAGGTTACGGCGGGTTTCCGCGTCGACACTGGCACCGATCGGAAGCGTGATCTGATTGACACCGTCATGCAGGAAAATGCCTTCGTTATCTAGACGCCAGTATTCCGTATAGATGAGCTCCCCGGGGATCTTGCTTCCGCTGTATACACCGCCGGAGTTTGTGGGCATGTCCACGCCCTGACCGTTGATCCACAACTGGTCAAAGTTCCAGCCGACGTTGTGGGCAGCCAGCGTATCAAATGCTTCATCACTCAACTGCTCCAAGATGGTATCAGGCTCCATTCCATCCGGCAGTTTTTCGCCGAACTCCTCCGCCGCTGTAACACCGTATACCTTATCCACATCCAGCATCCGGTAGCTGTACTCTACCAGCAGCGTTCGGCCGTCGTAGCCCGCTTCCCGGACGGTGATCTCCACATTATTGACCGTGTCCTGATACAGATGGCTCTGCATCAGGGAATCCGCTGCCGGGGGCGGTGTGGTTCCCAGCATAAAGGAAAGGCTTTCAAATACATGCCATTGGGTTGCGGCCAGGGCTACGGCACAGACCATAACCGCCAGCGCTGCCGCCAGAAGGATGGTGCGGACAGAGTAACGGCCCTCAGTGCGGATGGTTTTCTTCGTTGATTCTTTCATGTGAGCCTCCTGTGAAGCGATGCTCTCCAGGGTCATTTCCATGCGGTTATGGAAATGCTCCGGAATGTCAGGGGTCACAGATGTCAGTTCCGCTTTGAATTCCTTGCTGTTCATACGTTTTCCTCCCATTCAATGAGGAGCGTCCTGCCGAGCTGTCTGCGCGCGTTCCGCATCCGGGTTTTGACGGTCCCCTCGGGGATCCCCAGGGCTTCCGCCATCTCGCTGACGGAATAGCCGTCCACATAATGGAGCGTCATGACGATCCGCAGCTCCGGCTTCAGCTTTATCATCGCGGCTGTCACTGCGTTTTCCGTCTCCGGCATCTCCACCTGTGCGGTATCCTCATACAGCGGATAGAAGCTCCATCGTTTGCGCCTGCGCAGCATGTCCTTGCACCGGTTTGTGAGGATGCGGGTCATCCAGGGCCTGAACTGCCCGATATCCCGCAGGGTGTCCCTCTTCTCCCAGGCTTTGACCAATGCATCCTGCACCGCGTCTTCCACATCCTGGCCGTTGCCGAGGTAGGACCAGGCGACGCGGTATAACAGCTTCTCGATCCGCCGAGCTTCCGCCCCAAACAGCTCTGCTTTCACGACATCGTTCCCCTTTGGCTCTCCGGTCCGCGCGTCCGTTTTCCGGAGGATTTGGCCTGCACAGCGCTTTTTGCAGGTTTCATTTATCAGACGAAGGAAACCGGAAAAAGGTTTTCATCCCGAAAACTTTCCCGGGTGATATTGCTCCCGGAGAGCGGGATGAAGATGAAAAACAGCGTGACCGGAATCACGCTGCAGTCTGGAATCACAAAAGAGGTTTAATGAGCATGGCGGCCATAGCATCCGCCTTATTTCTGCGAGAGGATGAGCCCGGCGAGGATGAGTGCGATGCCGGCAAGCGAGCGCGCGGTCACGGGCTCGTACAGCAGAAGCGCGGAGAAGACGAGCGTGATGACGGGGGAGAGGTAGAGCCACGTGTTGGTGTGCACGGGCCCCAGCGCGGCGATGGCGCTGTTCCACAGGAAATAGCACAGCGCGCAGGCGCACACGCCCAGGTAGAGGAAGAGCAAAAGGTGCCGCGGCTGCAGAAGGACGCCCACGTCCGGGGAGAACCCGGTGAGGGGCAGGACCGGCAGCGTGAAGAGCAGGCCCCAGGCAAAGACGCGCCGCGTGCACAGGATGCTGTCGTAGCCCAGCTGGTTGATTTTGCGCATCAGCAACGTGTACACGGCCCAGCAGCAGGCGGCGCCGACGGTGAGCAGGTCACCCAGCGGGTTGACCTGCAGCGCCTGTGCGCCCAGCGAGATGACCGCGATGCCGCAGATGGCGAGGACGAAGCCGACGAGGAAATGCGCGCTGAGGCGCTCGCGCCCGCGGGAGAGCAGCGCGGAGAAGAGGCCGGTGAACAGGGGCGCGGTGGCGATGATGATGCCCACGTTGGCGGCCATGGTGTAGGAGAGGGCCGTGTTTTCCAGTAGGAAGTACAGCGTGACGCCTGTGAGGCCCGCCGCGGCGAACAGCGCACCCTCGCGCCGGTCCTTCAGCCGCAGACGCACGGGGCGCAGCAGAAGCAGCGTCAGCACCCCGATGGAAAAGCGCAGCACGATGAGCTCCACCGTGGTGAAGGAGCGCAGCAGCACCTTGGTGGCGATGAACGTGCTGCCCCAGACGAGGATGCAGAAGAAAGCGGACAGGTGACCGCGAAGCGTCGGATTCATGGCGACCTCCAAAGATAACAATGCGGTGGTTATCATAGCGCGAAACGGTGCGGGTGTAAAGCGTTTTTTGCAGGACGCGCCCGGGCTTGAACGCGCGGCGGCGCGGGCGTATAATAAGGACAAGCGAAAAGGAGGTACGATTATGGAACTGAAGACCATTCTTGCAGCGGTGGACCATACGCTGCTGAAGCAGGAGAGCACCTGGGCGGACATTCAGACCATCTGCGACGACGCGATGAAGTACCACACGGCCTCCGTGTGCATCCCCGCGTGCTACGTCGCACAGGCGACGGAGTACATGAAGGGCCGGGCGGACGCGGTGAAGGTCTGCACGGTCATCGGCTTCCCGAACGGCTATTCCACGACGAAGACCAAGTGCTTTGAGGCGGAGGACGCCGTCGCAAACGGCGCCGAGGAAATCGACATGGTGATCAACGTCGGCATGCTGAAGGAGGGGCGCGACGAGGACGTCCTCGCCGAGATCAACGCGGTGAAGGCCGCCTGCCACGGCCGGCTGCTCAAGGTCATCATCGAGACCTGCCTGCTGACGGAGGACGAGAAGATCCGCATGTGCGGCATCGTCAGCCGCAGCGAAGCGGACTTCATCAAGACCTCCACCGGCTTTTCCACCGGCGGCGCGACCTTCGAGGACGTGGCGCTGATGAAGGCGCACATGGCGGAGGGCAAGGGCATCAAGGCGGCGGGCGGCATCGCCTCGCTGGAGGACGCGGTGAAGTTCCTGTCCCTGGGCGCCACGCGCCTGGGCACGAGCCGCATCATCAAGATCATCAAGAACGAACAGGCCAGCGGCTACTGATATGCCGGACATCCACGCAGAAAGCGAGCGGCTCCTCCTTGCGGTGAGCCGCTTTTTATCGGAGCATCCGCGCGCCGTCACTAAAGAGGACGTGCGCGAGATGGGGATGGGCGAGGAGGGCTACCGCCTGCTGCTGGCGGCCTTGCTGGGGCTGGACCTGGACCGCCGGGCGGATTACGCGCTGTACCGCGCCTGCTTTGGGGAGATGGTGTGCCAGCTGGACCCCGCGCCCTACGAGCAGGACGCGTACCGACGGGCCGTGGGCAGCGTGCGCGGCGCGGAAGGCGGCTTTTCGCTGGGCATGGAGGAGATCCTGCCCATGGAGCTCTTCGTGCGGGACGACATGGTGCGCCTGGCGGACGGGCATGTCATTGCGCGCCTCGGCTGGTTTGACAGGGCGTACACCTATCCCGCCCTCCACGAAGACGGCCGGATCTGGATGACGGTGACGCCCAACGAGGTGAATACCATTCGCCCGGCGGCGGAGAATTCCCACGGGCGCGTGCTCTGCTGCGGGCTGGGGCTCGGCTACTACGCCTTCCACGCGCTGCTGAACCCCGCCGTAAGCGAGGTGACGGTCGCGGAGCTCGACGGCGGGCTCATCCGGCTGTTCGACCGGCTGCTGCGCCCGCGCTTTCCGCATGCGGACCGGCTGAGGATCGTGCAGGCGGACGCGTTCGACTTCGTCCGGAACATGCCGGACGGACGCTACGACACGGTCTTTGTGGACCTGTGGCACGACGCGGGGGACGGCGTGCCGCTGTACCTTCGCATGAAGGCGCTGGAGCGCCCGGGTGTCCGCTTCCTCTACTGGATCGAGGACACGATGAAGTTTTATCTGTGAGACCCTATATAAAAACGCAGGGACTGCGGTGTGATATGCTTCCCCCAAGTAGGACACAGAAATATGAAAACCTACTTGGGGGTATTTCTATGTCAAGAAAGAGCAAAATTGATTCAGCTCTAAAAGTGG
>CACZHW010000028.1:1287-34940 GCA_902781095.1 uncultured Eubacteriales bacterium | reverse complement strand
AGCGCCTGGTAAAGGCTTCTTTTTTTTATCCTCTTTGCTTTTGTAAAACAAATACCCTTGCTTCCTTCTCAGAAAACAAGGGTATTGTTGATGGTCTGACCCCGGGCGGCCATGGAGGCCGCCCGGGGTTTTGTTTTGGATGCTCATAAGCCGTTCAGGTACCGGCATGCAGCCAGCGCTGCGCAGGCGCCGTCCGCGATGGCCGTCGTCAGCTGCCGAACGGTTTTGCGCCGGCAGTCTCCGGCGACGTAGAGGCCGGGTGTGCGGGTTTCGCAGCACTCGTCCGCGTCGAAATAGCCATAAGCGTCGAGCGCGGCCAGAGCGGAGAAGGGCTCGTTTTTCGGGATGAGGCCGATGGCGACGAACAGGCCGTCGCAGGGGAGGATTTCCTCCGGTCCGCCGCCCTGCGTGATGCGCAGGCCGGTGAGCAGGCCGTCCGTCTCGATCAGCCCGTGGATCTTGACGCGGGTCAGCAGCCGTACGTTCGGCCGGGCAAAGAGGACGTCCTGCAGCCGCTGCTCGCCGGTGCAGAGAGGCAGGTCCTGAAGGATGACGACCTCGCTGCACTTTTCCGAGAGCAGGATCGCCTCCTGCAGGGCGGAGTTGCCGCCGCCGGCGACGCAGACGCGACGCCCCGCGTAGAAGTCCCCGTCGCAGACGGCGCAGAAGGAGATGCCGTTGCCGACCAGCGCCTCTTCCCCTTCCAGCCCCAGCATGCGGTGCTGCACGCCGGTGGCGAGGATGACGGTGCGTCCCTCGAACCGGCTGCCTTCCTCTGTCAAAACAGCCTTGCTGTCGCCGCAGTCTTCGATGGAGACGGCGGTTTCCAGTTCAATCTGCGCGCCCTGGGCGAGAATCTGCTCCAGCAGGCGGTCGGCGTATTCGTTGCCGCTCATCTGCAGGGTGCCCGGGTAGTTCTCCACCTTCGGCGAGTGGGTGATCTGCCCCCCGAAGCTCTCTTTTTCGAGCACAAGGGCGGTCTTTCCGTTGCGGAGGGCGTAAAGCGCGGCCGTCATGCCGGCGGGTCCGCCTCCGATGACGATGACATCAACCATGATTCGTCCTCCACGGCGTCAGGCGCGGTGCATCAGCCAGCCCTTGATCTCGGAGACGCCGCGGAACTTCTCTACGGTATCGCCGTCGATGACGACGAGCGTGGGCGCCTGCCGGACTTCGTACTGCCGGGAGAGATCCGCCTCTTCGTTGGCGTTGAGCGCCTCATAGGGGACTTGCGCCCGGTCGAGCAGCGCCATGGCGGCCTTGCAGTTGGGGCAGGTCGGCGTCTTGAAGAGCAGGGCCTTCACCGTCCCGTCCTGGACGGCCGGCGCTTCCGGCTGCATGACGGGCTCCACGGGCGCGCAGCACGCGGGCTCGGACGCCGCCTCCATCGCGGCGTCCTGGATGGACGGGCGCGGGCCGACGTGGGTGAGGGTGGAATGTCCGATGTTGTAGACGCGCCTGTCCTTGAACTCCTGCGCTTTGCCGTCGTTCCAGTTCTGCACGGGGCGGTAGTAGCCGGTGATGCGGCTGTAGACCTCGGTGGTCTTGCCGCAGATGGGGCACTTGTACTGCTCGCCGGTGAGGTAGCCGTGGTCGCGGCAGACGGAGTAGGTGGGGCTCATCGTGTAATACGGCAGCTTGTAGTTTTCCGCGATCTTGCGCACCAGGCTCGCCGCGGCCTTCCAGTCGGGCAGCTTCTCGCCCAGGAAGGCGTGGAACACCGTGCCGGAGGTGTAGAGCGTCTGCAGATCGTCCTGGATGTCCAGCGCGGAGAAGACGTCCTCCGTGAAGCCGACCGGCAGGTGCGAGGAGTTGGTGTAATAGGGCGTGCCGTTCATGTTGGCGGTGATGATGTCGGGATACAGCTCCACGTCGTGCTTGGCGAAGCGGTAGGTCGTGGATTCCGCGGGTGTCGCCTCCAGGTTGTACAGGTCGCCGTACTTCTCCTGATAGTCGGAGAGGCGCTCACGCATGTGGTTGAGGACGTCGCGCGTGAAGCGCTGCGCCTCCGGATGGGTGAGGTCCTTGCGCAGCCAGCGCGCATTGAGCCCCGCCTCGTTCATGCCGATGAGGCCGATGGTGGAGAAGTGGTTGCTGAAGGTGCCCAGATAGCGCTTGGTGTAGGGATACAGGCCCATGTCCAGCAGCTTGGTGATGACCGTGCGCTTGGTCTTGAGGCTGCGGGCGGCCAGGTCCATCAGGTTGTCCAGTCGCTTGTAGAAATCCGCCTCGTTTTCGGCGAGGTAGGCGATGCGCGGCATATTGATGGTTACGACGCCGATGGAGCCCGTGGACTCGCCGGAGCCGAAGAAACCGCCGCTCTTCTTGCGCAGCTCGCGCAGGTCGAGGCGCAGGCGGCAGCACATGGAGCGCACGTCGCTGGGCTCCATGTCGGAGTTGATGTAATTGGAGAAGTAGGGGGTGCCGTATTTGGCCGTCATCTCAAAGAGCAGGCGGTTGTTCTCCGTCTCGGACCAGTCGAAGTCCTTGGTGATGGAGTAGGTGGGGATCGGGTACTGGAAGCCGCGGCCGTTGGCGTCGCCCTCGATCATGATCTCGATGAACGCCTTGTTCACCATGTCCATCTCGCGCTGGCAGTCGCCGTAGGTGAAATCCATCTCCTTGCCGCCCACGATGGCGGGGAGGTTCTTCAGGTCACCGGGGACGACCCAGTCCAGCGTCACGTTGGAGAAGGGCGCCTGCGTGCCCCACCGGCTGGGCGTGTTGACGCCGTAGATGAAAGACTGGATGCACTGCTTGACCTCCCGCTGCGTCAGGTTGTCGACCCGGACGAAGGGGGCCAGATAGGTGTCGAAGGAGGAGAAGGCCTGTGCGCCCGCCCACTCGTTCTGCATGATGCCGAGGAAGTTGACCATCTGGCTGCACAGCGTGGAGAGGTGCTTGGCCGGCGCGGAGGTGATCTTTCCGGGCACGCCGCCCAGCCCCTCCTGGATCAGCTGCTTGAGGCTCCAGCCCGCGCAGTAGCCGGTGAGCATGGAGAGGTCGTGCAGATGGATGGCGGCGCTGCGGTGCGCCTCGGCGATTTCCTCGTCGTAAACCTCGCTCAGCCAGTAGTTGGCGGTAATCGCGCCGGAGTTGGAGAGGATGAGGCCGCCCACCGAGTAGGTGACGGTGGAATTCTCCTTGACGCGCCAGTTGTTGACCTGGAGATAATTGTCGACCAGGTCCTTGTAGTTGAGCAGCGTGGAGTTGACGTTACGCATCTTCTCGCGCTGCTTGCGGTAGAGGATGTAGGCCTTGGCCACGTCGGCGTAGCCGGATTCGGAGAGCACCTTTTCGACGCTGTCCTGGATATCCTCCACGGAGACCTTCTCATCGTGGATCTTGTTGCTGAAATCGGACGTGACGCGCAGCGCGATCATGTCGATGACGCTGGGATGGTACTGCTTGCCGATGGCGTCGAACGCTTTGGTTACGGCACAGGAAATCTTGTCGATGGAAAAATCGACGAGCTTGCCGTCCCGTTTCACTACCTGATACATGAATAACCCCCCACGAAATTGCGTATTCTGCGCCGCAAAAAAAGCGCGGACCGCAGCAGACCAAATGGTAGCATACGATCCGGTGTATGTCAATATGTTGTGTCTTTTTTGCGCAGAAACCCGATTTTTGATCTATATTTAGTGTTTAATATTAAACGAACAAACTGCGTTCCGCCGGGCGAGAATCAGTCCATGCCGCGGATTTCGGCGCCGGGCAGTGCCGTTTGAACGATGCGCAGGTACGCCCGCATGCGCTCCGGCGAAGGGGCGTGGAAGCCCTCCGTGGGGACGGAATCCCTGTCGGTGAAGGGCTGCAGGAAGTAGCGCGGCGCGCCTTCAATCCACTTTGCGATGGCCTCGAAGTCCGCGGCGTCGTGGAGCTCGTCGACGACGGTGGTGCGGAACTCGTAGTCGACGTGCCCCTGCCGAAGGAAGGCGATGCTGCGGTTGATGCGCTCCAGCCCGGCGTCGGGGACGCCGGCTGTCAGGGCGTACTTGCCGGGGCTGTTTTTGATGTCCATCGCGACATACTGAACGAGCCCGCCGAGGACGAGCGAGCGCAGCCGCTCGGGGCTGGTGCCGTTGGTGTCCAGCTTGACGGCGTAGCCCATCTCCCGGATGCGGCCCAAAAACGACGGCAGTTCCGGGCGCAGGCACGGCTCGCCGCCCGTGACGGCCACGCCATCCAGCAGGCCGTGCCGCTTTTCGAGGAAGGAAAAGAATTCCGCATCCTCCATGACGGGCGGCGCGCTGCCGTCCACCAGCTCAAAATTGTGGCAGAAGGGGCAGCGGAAGTCGCAGCCGCCCAGGAACACCGTGCAGGCGACCTTCCCCGGATAGTCGAGGAGGGTCATCTTCTGTAAACCGTGTATTTTCATATATCTTCCTTTCCGTCAGACGGCAGCGAGCAGGTGCAGGTTCCGGATTTCCCCGTCCGCGATACCGTCCTGCACCGAGTAGGCGTGCTTCTCCAAATCCATGCAGACGGCCTGTGTCAGCCCCTGACGCTGCAGCTCGCCGATGACGTCGGCGGCGATGCCCTCCATCACGTCCTGTTTTTCCGCGGCGATCTCAGCGGCGTTGTCCGTAGTCAGCAGGTATTCCAGCAGCTCGGCGGTGAGGGCGAGCCGGGGCAGGGCGCGCATGGCGCGGAAGCTCCACTTGTAGTACGGCTGGTAAACGCGGTTCAGCAGGAAGACGGCGTGCATCGTATGCTGCACGAATTCCGTCACCGCGAGTTGGGCCGCAGCCGTCTCCCCGTGGCGCAGACAGCGCGCGTAATTGTACTGGCCGCTCTGCGCCATCAGCAGCAGGCTCCCCGCCAGCTTCTTTCTACGGACGTCCTCCGGATATGCCGCAAGGCGCGCGCGGATGGCGGTGACCTCCCCGAAACCGTCGTAAAAGATCTCGCCGTTCACAGCCTCCGCCAGCGCATAATCGGGCAGGGACAGCCACTGTGCGGCGCTCAGCCGGCCGTCGGGCGTACCTGTCCGGGCGGCGAAGAATTCGGCCGTTCGCAGGACGCCCCGCCGCGCTCCGCCGACGGGCTCCATCAGCGGGCGGGTGACGCCCATGAATTCACGCGGCAGGGCGGCGTATGCCCGCTCGAGCAGGAAGGCGTCCCGGCGGCTGACGGTTTCCTCGCCGGGCAGAAACAGGCAGAAGCCGGGCGTAAAATCGTGATCCCTGGAAACCGGGTCGTCATAGCCGAAGCACTCGGAGCCGCTGCCCGTGAGCCCGGCGGCCAGCTGCGGCAGCAGCTGCGGGAAGCGCTCCCGCAGCATCGGCAGGCCGCAGGTTTCAAAGTACGCCCGGGAGAGTTCAAGGCCGTTCATAGATCTCCTCCGCTGTCCTCCGCAGCCTCTCGGCGTCGGCAAAATAACCGTAGCCGTCGAGGACGGGTGCGCATTTCTCACAGACGTAAGCGTAGTAGCCGTCGCGCGGGATACCAGGCCGGGCTAGAAGGGCGCAGGCCTCGTCGAGCAGGCGGAAGATCTCGGCCTCTCCGGCTTCCATGCCGTCCTGCGCCGCGACCGCGTCGGCCATGTTGAGGCAGGTGACGGCCCTCTCCGGCGCGCCGGCATCCCCGTCCCCCAGGATTGCAAGTGCGTGGCGGTAGAGCGTAAAGGCTTCGTCGTACCGGCCGAGGGCGACGAGCGTCAGCGCCATGTTGTTCTGCAGCCCGGCGGAAAGCTCCGGCGGCAGATCCGGCTGCCGGCCGTAGAGCGCCTTCGCCTGCTCAAAGAGCGGGAGCGCCTCTTCATACCGGCCGAAGGCGTGCAGGGCGGTCGCGGCGTTCACCAGCGTCGTGGCGGCGTCGAGGGTGTTTGCCCGCTCCCCGGAGCGGAGGAGGACCAGCGCGCTTTCGATGCAGCGGCGCGCTGCCGCAGAGTCGCCGGTCTTCCGGTAGTGGCCGATCAGTTCGCCAAGGACCATCAGGCGGCCGTCGTCGTCGCGGCACGCTTCGGCTTCCTTCAGCCAGTAGAGGAGAAGGCGCTCCACGCCGGCGTAGTCCCGCCGGCCCATGTATTCATCCACCTTGTCCATGATGCGCCTGCGGGGCACGCGGCGCACGGCATTCGTCTGCATGATCACAGCTCCTTGCACGATCGGGTTAAAGCGTCAGCTGCCGGTCCAGCTCCTGCAGGAAACGGCGGCAGACGGGATCGGCGGTGAGGATCCGGGCGGCTTGTGCGGCGCTGTCCCGGAAGGCGGGCGCAAGGCCGGAGACGCCGCTTGGATACAGGGGACAGACGCCGGCGCTGCGTGGGTCCATGCCAAGCTCCGGACCCTGCCGTGTGAGGCGGATGCGCAGCGGGAAGAGGCGGCAGGCGAGCGGGCGGTCCTGCCGGGGGCAGGCGCCGCGGCAGACGAAGAGCAGCGCCGGCCTGCCGGAAAGGCTGTAGCGCGCGGGCACCACGCGGCCGAAGCCGCATCCCTCGTAGAGGGTCTCCTCTCCGGGGAAGAGCAGCATGCCGGTTTCCTCGTCCCCCGCGCAGCAGGCTGCCCGGCAGAGGCGGCCGCAGTCGCCCTTCAGGGGCGTCGCGTTTTCAAGCAGCGCGCGGGCTTCTTGCACCGCGTTCAGGGTTTCGTTCATGGCAGCCTCCCGGATGGGGCCAGCGCTTCCAGCGGGGCGCGCAGGCCGGCGAAAACGGGCAGCGGTTCCTCTTCGGAAAGCGCGCCGTCGGGGTAAAGGAGGGTCAGCCGCAGCAGCAGGCGGCAGGGGGAGGCGGGCAGCGCGGCTTCAAAAAGAGCCTGCGTGCCGGAAGGGAAGGCCCGCTCGCACAGCACATGCCCGTCTTCGGCCTGCAGGCTGGCCCGGACACGGCAGCCTTCCGGCGCCCCGGGGGATGCGATGCGGCAGGAGAAGCGGGAGGAGCACCACCAGGCGCCAAAGAGCGGGAAGGCGGCGACGTGGACCTCCGCCGCGTGGCGCAGGATGCGCCCGTACACGGGGCTGTCCAGCGAACCCGCCGGCGCGACGGGCCCGGAATACAGGCCCATGCGCATGCCGTCCGCGCGGATGCGGGCGAGCAGCGCGGGGAGATCCCGGGCGGCCTGTTCGTCCGCGGCGCCCAGCGCTTCCGTCAGCATCTCCCGGGGGGAGAGCTGCCCGCCGCGCGGACAGGCCGAAAGGCCGCAGAGCTGCCAGGCCGCATCCGCAGCGGAAAAGGCGGGCGGTCCGTCCTGGGAGAAGGAGACGCCGGGACAGCGTGCAAGCCGATTGCGCTCTTTTTCGCCGGCGCCGCTTACGGCGGCGCGGATGCCGGCCCTGCTAAGCGCCGTGAGGAGAGCCTGGGGCACAGGGGAGGGCACGAGCACGCCCGGAATGCCGAGACGCAGAAGCCGCGCGGCGAGGGCGTCCGGATCGGCGAGCGTCTCCTTGCGGGAGAGCGGCAGGAAAGCGGAAGGCGGCGCGGCCTGCGCTCCGCAGCGGAGCACGTGCCTGTCGCAGAGCAGCGCGGTTTCCGGCCTTTGCAGCTGCAGCGAAACGACGAGCAGCTCCGCGCCGTACCGGCGGAGCGGATGGACGAGGCGCAGCGTACGGGGCTCGCCGGGCGTCAGGGAAAAGGAAAGGCGCGAGCACGCGTCCGCACCGCTCGTCTTCACGGTCAGCTCGTAGTTGCCGGGCATGACGCATTCCGCGCGGGCGGTGAGGGTTATCCCGTCTGTGCCGGGGACAAGGCGAAGTTCTTCAAGCCAGGCGTTTTCCGCACGGCTGAGGCAGGGGGTGCCGACGATCCCGGCCGGCCGGCTGTCTTCAAATTCCAGCGTCAGCACAAGCGGACCCGGGCCGGCGGGAACCTCTGGCGCAAGGGAGAGCGGGCTGTCGCAAAAGCGCGCGCACTCGCGCCCGCCGACGAGCACGCGGCCTTTGCCGCGCAGCAGCGGGAAGCGCAGCCGCAGCGCGTCGCCCGACGCGGCGGAAGGGGGCAGCGTGAGGGAGAGCGAAGCCCGGCGGGCAGCCTCCGGCGGCAGCAGAGCCGGTGCGGTAAAGGGCAGGCTTTCCTGCTGCGCCCCGCCCAGCAGATCGGAAAAGCCGGACAGCCGTTCGGCGCCGGGCAAAAACGAAGGGGAGGCCTGGGGAGCGCTGAGCCCGTCTGCCGAGAGCCGCCATCCCCTGCGCAGGGGACGGGTGCCGCTCATGCCCGGTCCCTTTGCCGCAGGCACTGCGCGGCCATCAGCAGGCCGCAGATGGTCTTCGCGTCCCGGATTTCGCCGCGCATCACCATGGCCACCGCCTCCTCAAGGGGCAGGCGGACGATGCGCAGCACCTCGTCGGGATCGGGATGCGTCTCGCCCTGCGAGAGGCCTTCCGCCAGGTAGATGGCGATGTTTTCGCTGCAGAAACCGGGCGTCGTCAGAAGGCGCGTGAGCACCGTCATCCGCGCGGCGGACAGGCCGGTTTCCTCCTTCAGCTCGCGCTCGGCGCACAGCAGCGGGTCCTCGTCTGCGGAATCCAGCTTTCCGGCCGGGATTTCCCAGGTGACGCGGTCCACCGCGACGCGGTGCTGGCGCACCATGGCGACGGTCCCGTCTTCGTACAGCGGGACGACGGCCGCCGCGCCCTTGTGCAGGACGACTTCCCGCGGCGCTTCGTCCCCGTTGGCGCAGCGCACCGTCCAGCGCTCCACGTCGATGATCCGGCCGGAATAGATGCGCTCCTTCGAAAGGGGCGTTTCCCTGAGAGAACGGGCCAGTTCGGCCTCGCGGCAATCAGACATGAAAAAAGACCTCCTTCAAGCCGGACTCGGCCGGCATAAATGAAACAAATCAAAATAAATTTCGGCGTCGCGGGATAAAACCCTCTTTTTTCCCCGTCACATGGATGAAAACGGACGGCCGGGTGCGGTTGACAGAGACGGCGCAGGCGTTTTACAATAGAAGATAACCAAACGGAAGGTTCAGCGGCTGTTCGCTTGATATCGGGATAAGGAGGACTGTTCTTATGAAAAAGATCACCCGTCTCTTGGCAGTTTTTCTGCTGCTGGCGGCGTTTGCGGTGCCCGCTCTGTCGGAAAGCGCGCGCATCCGGACGACGGCGCCGGACGGAAGCGCGGGGGAGGTCCCCGTCTCCGTGGTGCACAACGCTGCGGGAGAGACGTTTTACTGGATCGACATGACGCAGCTTCCGCAGGAAGTGTGGGCGGATCTTGCGTCCGGCATACTGGAAGTTGCGGATGACGCGGGGCAGATCGTGCTCACGCGTCCGCTGGAGGGGAGCAGCGCGGGCACGGTGACCGACTGGCCCATGCCCATCGCCGACCCGGCGGACCCCGCAAACCCGGACGCGGAGGTGTCGATCATCTGCGCCACGCAGGCGGCGCCGGAGGGCCCGGAGGAGACCGACGCGTACCTCACGGACATCGGCTACTATACGCTGCGCGAGGAGCAGGAGTGGCAGGAAGAAGAGTGGGAGGAGCCGGAACCCGAAGAGGAGCCGGAACCGGAACCGACGGAGGAGCCCACTCCGGAACCGACGGAGGAGCCCACTCCGGAACCGACGGAGGAGCCGACGCCGGAGCCGACGGAAGAGCCCACCCCCGAACCGACGGAAGAACCGACCCCTGAACCCACGGATACCCCGGAGCCGACGGACACGCCCGTTCCGGAGATGACGCCGCCGGAGTTCATCGCGCCGGTGACGGACGGCGTTTCGCTGTACAACGCGCCGGACGGCGAGGAGCTCGTGCTGGTCGACGCGAACGACGTGCTTTCGGTGTTCGCGTACACCTGGCAGAACGGGGCGGTCTGGTATCAGGCGAAGGACGAGCGCTCCCAGATGGAAGGCTGGGTGCGCGCCTCCGACATGGAAGAGATGGACGCCGGCGCGGCCTTTGCCGCGATCGACCGCATTCACGCGGAGATCGAAGCTGCCAGCCTGACGCCGGAACCGACCGCCGAACCGACGCCGGAGCCCGACGAGGAGGCGGAGGAAGAAGAGACCGCCGCGGCCCCGCAGATTGAAGCGCAGCCGGCATACGAGGAGCCGGCCGTTTCGGAACCGGCTTATGAGGAGCCCGCGTACGAGGAGCCGGCCGACGAAGAACCGGCTTATGAAGAGCCTGCCGACGAAGAGCCGGTGCCGGTCGAAATCCCGGATTACGCCGCGCCGGCGTGGGACGACGTTCCCCTCTCTGCCGGAATCGGCGGCGAGGACCTCGTCCGCCTCACGTCCGGCGACGTGCTGAACGTGCTGGACGCCGTGCGCGACGACGCGGGTGCGCTGTGGTACCACGTGCGCGATTACCGCACCGGCCAGGAAGGCTATCTGCCGGAGAGCCTCGCCGCGCCGATGGACGCGCAGGAAGCGGGAGCTGCGCAGGCGCGCATCGACGCCGCCTATGCCCAGCCGCAGGCCGAGCCGACCCACGAATGGGCGCTGACGGCGAACACGAACAGCAACATCAACAACATCCGCGACAACGTCGACGGCAAGGTGGTTACCACGGTGCCCAACGACACGCTGGTGCACGTGGGCGACGCCCGGAGCGGATCGGGCGGAAAGGTCTGGTACCCCGTCACCGTGCAGGAGTCGGGCGTGCAGGGCTATATGCGCGATTACCTGCTGAGCTTCATCCCCGAGGAGCAGGCGCAGCAGCTCCTTCAGGCCATGACGCCCGCTGAGGGTGCGGCGCAGCCGGAAGCGGAGCCGGCCGAACAGGTGACGGAAGCGCCGGCGCAGGAAGAACCCGGTCAGCAGCCGGAGCCCGAAGCGCCGCAGCAGCCTGAAGCGCAGACGGAACCCGAAGCCCAGGCGCAGGACGAGGTTCAGCCGGAGTCCCGGGACGGGGAAGAACCCGCCGCGATTGCGCCGCAGGAGGCCGGTGAGCCCCTCACGCTCCCGGCGGACGCGCAGGAGGAACAGAGCAGCGCGTTCCCGCTTTACGCCATCGCGAGGGAGCAGGAGGGCATCTCCATCCTGCTGCGCAGCGAGCCCGCGGGAGAGGCGCCTCTCACCGGCGCCGTGACCACCATCACAAACGGCCAGCCGGTCGTGGTAAACGGACAGAAGACGGACGAGGCCGGGAACCTCTGGTACCTCGTCATCACGATGCCGGGCGGACAGGCCGGCTACGTGGAAGCGGAGAAGCTGGACTTCGTGGAGCGGGAAGCCGCAGAGGAAGCTATGCGCCACGCGGACGCGACGGCGGTGCCCCCGGTGGAAACGCCCACCGCGGAACCGACCGCGACGCCGGTGCCGACCCCGACCCCGACGCCCGAACCCACGCCGACCCCCGAACCGGAGGACCCGCAGCCGCTTACGGAAGGCAGCGTCTACCACTACGGCATCAACACGGGCTCTGCCGTCAACGTGCGTACCAATCCCAGAAAGGACGCCAGCTCCAAGGGCAAGCTGAGCAAGGGCGCGATCATCTGGGTGATGGAGATGCAGGGCGCAGACCCGGAGACGGCCTGGTGCAAGGTGCGCACCGAGAAGGGCGACGGGTACATGATGGCCAAGTACGTCCAGCTGATGGGCGTAAACGAGGAAGCCCGCTACGTCGCCACGCTGGACGATCCGGAGGTGGCGCCGGAGGAGACGCCCATGCCGGTGCCGACCGACACCCCCGAACCGGAGGTGACGGCGACGCCCGAACCGGAAGCGACGGCCACGCCTGAGGTGACGCCGACGCCCGAACCGGAAGCGACCGCGACTCCGGAGCCCGAGGCGACGATGGAACCCACCGCGACCCCGGAGGCGACCGCAACGCCGGCGCCCGTCGAGCTGCGCGTCTACGCGCGCGTCATCGCGAACGGCACGCCGCTGCGCGGCAACCCGGATCCCAACGCCTACCTGCAGAACATCCTGGAAGAGGAAAGCGTCCTCTTCGTGCTGAACAGCCAGTACGCGCAGGACGGCATGACCTGGTACCTGTGCCAGTACGGCAGCCAGTGGGGCTTCGTGCGCGCCGATCTGGTGCGCCTGATGGGACAGCAGGAGACGGCGGACTACCTGGCCTCCCTTGAGGAGGCGCAGGCAACGGCCACGCCGCTGGCGCTGACCACGCCGGAGCCCTTCACGGACGCCTCCATTTCGGCGTATGTGAAGACGACCAAGAGCAATGTAAACCTGCGCAAGACGCCGGGCGGGACCTCCCTGGGCCGCCTGGCCGCGAACACGCTGCTGCTGGTCACCGAGACGGTGAAGGACACGAGCAACGTGGAGTGGTACGGCGTCAACTATAACGGCAAGGACGGCTACATCCGCAGCGACATGGCCGAGTGGATGACCATCGGCCAGCTTCAGGACTACCTGGAGGAGCAGGCGGAAGCGGCCGCTTCCAAGGGCAGCAGCGGTACGCCTGCAAACAGCGGCAACAACGTAAGCTACACCATCGCGGGAACGCAGCTGGCCGACCTGCTGCCGGTGGACGGCAGCTGGAGCAGCAACACCGGCGTCGCCTCGAACGTGACGCCCACGCCTTCCCCGGTCCCCACGCCCACACCCACGCCCACCCCGGTGCCGCCGGCCAACCCGGCGCGGCTGCTGAGCAACAGCGGCAACCTGCGGGTGAACGACGTGCCCAGCGTGACGAGCAGCGGCGTCTTCTCCGTCTACGGCGTGACGGACGCCTTTGCCAGGGTTTCCGCCAGCGTGACCTATGAGGTTCAGGGCACGGCGGCTGCACCCGCAGCGGCCCGCCTGCCGGAGCTGGTGCCTGCGGCCATCGCCGAAAACGTCTATACGGAGACGCGCGGCGTGGGCAACACCACGGCGGCTGCGGACGGCACCTTTGCGATGGAAATCCGCCTGCCGGACGTGAACCGGGAGTACGAGCTGGCGATCGCGACGGACAGCGGCGCCTCCGCGCGCTACGTGGTGACGAGGGACGACGGCACGACGCCGGTCCCCGCCCCTACGGCAGTGGAGCCCCTGCCCACAACGGCGCCCGTGCAGGAGAAGGCCGGCGGCCTGGGCCTCATGCCCTTCATCCTCATCGGCATCCTGGTGCTGATCGCGGCCGCAGCTTACGGCTACCTCGTATACCGCCGCAGGAGCGAGATGGAAGAGGAAGAGGAAGCGGAGGACGCGGAGGAGGACGAGAGCGACATCCGCGCCGAGCAGCTGGAACAGCGCCGGCAGCGGACGAGCGCGGAAGCGCCCGTGCTGCAGAAGGAACCTGCAGTGCGGCCCGCAGCGGACAAGGCGGACGGCGTGCCTGCCTATATGATGCGCAAGGCCGAAACGGACGGACGCGTGAGCCCGTACGCCAGGCCTCAGGAACCCGAAAAGCCCGCGGAACCGGCAAGGCCGCAGGCCCCGGTGCCGCCGACGCCGCCGAAGGCTCCCGAGATGCCGAAGGCCCCCGAGGCACCCAAGGCCCCTGAGGCGCCGAAGGCGACGGAAACTGCGACGGACGCCGCCACGGAAAGCGGAGCGGCACCCAGGCGCCGCCGCAGGAATACCGGAGGCAACGCCTGAAACTGAACAGCAAACGCCGGACCCCTCTGCCTGACAGAGGGGCCCGGCGTTTGCCTGCCTTGCAAGGCAAGGCTTTTCGTGCTATGATAGCCCCAAATTGGGGCCGTTTGCCCCTCGGCACGGAGGTTTCCGGATGAAGCGGAAGATTGCGAGCATCGCCTGCCTGTGGCTCTGCCTGGCGGCCATGGTGCTTTTCTATACGGACAGGGACGCGTACAGCTGGACGTTTACGGGGGAGGAGCTCTCCACCGTAACCGTGACGCCGGAGGAAGCGGAGCAGGCGGAGGAGGCGTACACCGCCATGATGCGGCGCGAGCAGGAAGCCGCCGCGCAGCGGACCGCCAGCGGCCTGTGGGGCGCCGAGGAATCGGAGAACAACTTCTACGACACCCTGCCGCCCGTCAACGCGGACGGCCTCAACCTCATGTGGGGTGATTACGAGGCGGAGATCCTCTACGACGCGCCGCAAGCGCTGGAGGCCCGCATGACGGGCGCGGGCCGGCAGAGCTTCATCCGCGGGGGAGCGGCACAGCTGCCCGCCGGAGAAGGACAGACGGCGCTGATCACCTTCACGCTGACGGACTCGGCGGAGCACCTGCGCCTGGCTGTTTCCCGGCCGGAAGGGGCGAGAATCCGCCTTCTCACCGTGCGCAAGGTGAACCGGCTTCCGTTTTCCGCAGACCTTGCGGTCTACGCCGTACTGGCGGGCATCGTGCTCACGCTGCTGCTGCGCCTCTCGTGGGACGGGCGCCCCGGGGCCAGGGAACGCCGGAGGGACGCCCTCATCCTCGTGTGCGCGGCGACCTTCGCTTCCATGCCGCTGCTCTGGGACGGCCTGCAGGATGGGCACGACCTGCTCTTTCACCTGAACCGGATCGAGGGGATCGCCAGCGCGCTGCGCTGCGGGCAGTTCCCCGTGCGCATCCACGCCTCCACGCTGGCGGGCTTCGGGTACGCGGCGCCGGAATTCTATCCGGAGCTGTTCCTGTACGGGCCCGCGCTGCTGCGCAACCTCGGCGTATCCCTGCTGGACAGCCTGCGCGTCTTTGAGATGACCGTCAACCTGCTCGCGGCATTTTCATGCTACGCGTGCGCCCGGAGGCTGACGGGCAACCGGAAGGCCGCGATGGGCGCCGCCGTCCTCTATACGCTCTCCATCTACCGGCTCGTCAACCTGTACGTGCGCGCGACGCTGGGGGAGAGCTTCGCCATGGTGTTCTTCCCCGTGCTGGTCCTGGCGATGAGCGAGGTGCTCTCCGGCGATGAAAAGCGCTGGCCGCTGCTCGCGCTGGCGATGACGGGCATCGCGATGAACCACCTGCTGTCCACGCTGTTCGCCGCCGCCTTCTGCCTGCTGGCCGCGTTCAGCTGCGCGCCCCGGCTGCTGCGCCGGCCGCGGCGCATCGCGGCGATCCTCGCGGCGGCGCTTTTGACGGCGCTGTGCTGTGCGGGCTTCTTTGTGCCGATGCTCTCCTATCTTCGCGAGGACATCAGCACGAGCGTGGTGCTCGATTCCAGCCGGCACGTGCTCAAGCCCGGCTCCTTCTTCGTCATCTTCTCCGGCAACAACGGCACCATCGCGCCGGAGCGGGAGGATTTCGCCTACACCATCGGCGTCGTGCCGGGTGTGGCGCTGCTGACGGGCGTTGCGCTGCTCGTGGTCCGGCTGTACATGCAGGGGAGAAGGAAGGAGAGGACGCCGGAGGAGGCGCGGGAAGCGGGGCTCATCAACCGCCTGCTGCTCTTCGGTGCGCTGGCCCTGCTGGGCGCCACGGAGTTCCTGCCCTGGGGCAGGCTCGTCAACCTGCCGCATCCCTTCAGCACGCTGTTCCGGCAGATGCAGTTCCCCTGGCGCCTCGTGGGGATCGCGGTCCCGATGCTGGTCATCGTCTCCGTGCGCGGCTACCTCTTCGACCGGAAGCGGGAAAACGCGGGCCTGGCGCTGATGCTCGTGCTGGCCGTGACGACGGCCGGCTATACGATGCAGTGCTTCGTACAGGATCCGGTGGTGCTGGAGCGCGAAAGCTTTGTCGATACGCGCATCGGTCAGTTTGAATACACCTACGTGGGCACGGAGAAGGAGGCGCTGAACCCCGGGGAGATCACGGCCCAGGGGGAGAAGGGGCTGGAGCCGGCCGTCGTGTCGGCCTATGAGAAGCAGGGAACCAACATGACCTTTGAGATCCTACTGCCGAACGGCGCCAAGTACGTGGAACTGCCCCTGCTCTACTATCCGGGCTACCGCGCGTCCATCGAGGGGAAGGGTGAAATCCGCGTGCTGCGCGGGACGAACAACCGCATCCGGCTGCTGGACGTCGCGGGCGGCGAGACGATGCGCGTGCGGATCCGGTACGCGGAGCCGCTTCTCTGGCGCGCGGCGGAAGCGGTGAGCGCAGCGGCGGCGCTGGCGCTCCTGCTGTTGCTGCGGCGCCGCGGGTCGCGGGCGTGAAAAAAGCGGAAGAGGGCGTCCTGCGCCTGAGCGTGCGCGCCGTCGTGGAGACGACGTATCACGAGAGCGACCTTTCACCTGCCGGCCTCTCACGGCTGCGCGAGGGAACGGCTGCCCACAGGGCGCGGCAGACCGCGGGCGAGCGCGACGCGGCCTGGCATTCCGAGGTTCCGCTGGAGGCGGCGTACACGGAAGGGGAATGGACGCTGCGCGTCTCGGGACGGGCGGACGCCGTCATCGCGGGTGAGGTGCCCACGGTGGAGGAAATCAAGCTCGGCGCACAAGGCGCGCAGCTCTCGCCTGCGCACCGGGCCCAGGCGGCCCTGTACGGGCACATGCTCTGCGAGCGGGACGGGACCTCTTCGGTACGGCTGCGCGTCCTGTACGCGGACCCCGGCGGCACGCCGGTGGCCGTCTACGAGGAGACGGCGGGACGCGCCGCGCTGGCGGCCGAGTTTTGCACGCTGTGCGCCGCGGCACTGCGGTGGGAACGCAGCAAGCAGGAGCGGCGGAGGATCCGGGACGCGTCGCTGCAGGAGGCGCCCTTTCCCTACGACGGCTGGCGCGACGGGCAGCGGCGCTTTGCCGCGGGGGTGTGGCGTGCCGTCCGGGAGCGCCGGCGGCTCTTCGCGCAGGCGCCCACGGGCATCGGCAAGACGATGGCGGCGCTGTGGCCGGCCCTGCACGCCCTGGCGGAGGGCGAAGCGGCGCGCGCTGTATTCCTCACGGCCCGCAACACGGGCAGACAGACCGCGATGGAAGCGGCGCGCCTGCTCTCTCGCAGCGGGGTGCGTCTGCTCGCCTGCGAGATCGCGGCCAAGGACAAGGTCTGTCCCATGGAACAGCGGGACTGCAGGCCGGAGGTTTGCCCGCGCGCCTGCGGGTATTACGACCGCCTGCCGGAGGCGCTGGAGGAGGCGCTGGAAGGCGGCATCTTCGGCACGGAGGAGATTGCAGCGCTGGCAGGGCGCCTCAGCCTGTGCCCGTTTGAGCTGTCGCTGGCCGTGGCGGGGATCGCCGACCTCGTCGTGTGCGATTACAACTACGTGTACGATCCGGCGGTATCCGTCGATTCGCTGCTGCGCGCGCCGGGCGGCGCCATCCTTCTGGTGGACGAGGCGCACCAGCTGCCGCCGCGCGTGCGGGACGCCTATTCCGCCGCGCTGGAGGCGGACGGGCTGCGCGCGCTGCGCCGCAGCCAGCGGGAGGCCGCGGGCCGTAAAAACCGCCTCTACGCCGCGCTGACGGGTGCGCTGAAAGCGCTTTCCGACGCGGCGGGGGAAGCGGACTTCGGCGCGGACGGCTACCGAGCGCCGGAAGCGCTGGACAGGGCCGCGGAAGAGATCGCGGAGGCCGCTGCCGAGGCGCTCGCCGCGGGCGAAGGCGGAGCGGCCGCAGACGCGTACAGCTTGGCGGCGGCCTGGAACGCGGCCCGGAGCCGCTACGACGGCCGCTGGACGACGATCGCCTCCGGCGGCGCGCGTCACGCGCGCGTCGCGCTGCGCCTGCTGGACGCCTCCCCGGAAATCCTCGCGGTCTCCCGGGCGGCGCACGGGTGCGCGTACTTCTCCGCCACGCTTTCCCCGGCATCCGCGCAGCGCCGCCTGCTCGGCGCGCTGGAGGGCGATCTGGTGCTGAACCTGCCTTCGCCCTTCTCGCAGGAGCAGCTCGACGCCCGCATCGCGCCCATCGACGTGCGCTACGCCGCAAGGGAGGCAAACGCGCCCCGGGTGGCCCAGGCGATCCTGGATTTTCTGCTGGAGGAGCGGGGCAACGCGCTGGTCTTCTTCCCTTCCTACGCCTACCTCGCCACCGTGGCGCCGCTGCTGGAGGGCGAGGAGCGCCGCCGCTTCCTGCGGGAGCGGCGGGGGATGGACGAGACGGAGAAGCGGGAACTGCTGGAAGCCCTCTCGGCCACGGAAAAGGGCACGGTGCTGCTGTGCGTGCTGGGCGGCGCTTTTTCGGAGGCGGTCGACCTGCCGGGGGAGCGGCTCACGGCCGTTGCCGTCGTCTCGACGGGCATCCCGACGCCCGATGCGGAAAACGCGGCGCAGCGGCGCTACTACGACCAACTGGGCGAGGACGGCTGGTTTCTCACGATGGTGCTGCCGGGGATTACGCGCGTGATCCAGGCGGCGGGGAGGCTCATCCGGACCGGGGAGGACCGGGGCAGGCTCCTGCTCGTCGATGCCCGGTATGAACAGCCGCAGACGCGGCGGCTGCTGGAAGGCACGCTGATCGGCGACGCCCTCCGGCGAAACGGAAAGGATACGGAATGAAAAGAATTCTCACGATACTGCTGGCGGCGCTGGCGCTCTGCACGGCTGCAGCGGCGGAGACGCTCTCCCTGTCGGATATGGCGGGCGCCGAGGAGGCGGCCCTCACCCCGGAGGAAACCGAACAGGCGGAAGAGGTCGTCTACTGGTCGGAGGAGGGCCCCATCACCTGGCCGCAGACCTTCACCGTCACCGTGGCCGGGGATACGACCCTCGGTTCCACGGACGCGCTGCGCAAGCGCGACGACTGCTTCGAGCGCGTGGCGGAAGAGAAGGGCTACGGCTGGTTCTTCTCAGGGCTCAACGCCCTGTTCGGGACCGACGACCTGACGCTGGTCAACTTCGAGGGCACGCTGACGGAAGAGACGAAGAAGAAGGAAAAGAAGTTTAACTTCAAAGCGCCGGCGGCGTACGCGGATATCCTGACGCTGGGCGGCGTGGAGGCGGTGAACGTCGCCAACAACCACACGCTGGATTACGGGGAGAAAGGGCGTGAGGACACCATCGAAAACCTCTCGGCTGCCGGACTCGTCGTCTCCGGCAACGGGCAGCTGGGCGTCTTTGAAAAGGACGGCGTGAAGGTGGGCATGACGGGCTACTGTTTCCCCTATACGAACAGCAAGAAGGACATTTCGAAGGACGTGAAGGCGCTGCGGGAACTCGGCTGCCAGATCGTCATCGCCTCCTTCCACTGGGGCAGCGAGTACCGTGCTGACTTTACGGCGGAACAGCGCGCCATCGGCCGGGCGGCGCTCAGGGCGGGGGCCGACGTCGTCGTGGGCCACCATCCGCACGTCGTGCAGGGCATCGAGCAGCAGGACGGGCGCTACATCCTCTACTCGCTGGGCAACCTGGTCTTCGGCGGCAACGTCGACCCGGATGACAGGGACGCGCTCGCTGCGCGCCTCACCTTCACGGTGTACAAGGATCACGCGGACGCGCCGGTGCTGACCCTGGTGCCGCTGCGCCTCACGGAGATGAAAAAGGGAACGGATTACCGCCCCGTCCTGGCGGAAGGCGAAGAGGCGGAGCGCATCGTGCGGCGCGTGCTGAAGCGCTCTTCCGGCATGGGGGATTTTGAAAACGGCAGCTGGCGCTGACATTCCGGCAGAAAGGAAAGCTATGGCTTCACATTTTGCGCTCTTCGCCGACCTTGAAAACTGCGGCGGCAAGAAGAGCATGCTGATCGACGTGATCGAACGCGTCAAAATCCGCGGCGACATCCTCATCGGGAAGGTGTACGGCTACACGGACAGCCACTCCGACCTGAAGGAGACGCTGCTGTCCAACACCTTCGCGGTGGTCCCGTCGCTGCGCTACGGGCGCAGCCAGAAGAACAGCATGGATATCCAGCTGGTCATCGACGCGCTGGACGTGGCCTACACCAACCCGCTCATCGACAGCTTCTGCATCGTGAGCGGCGACAGCGACTACGTGCCGCTGGTGGGCAAGCTGAAGAGCATGGGCAAATTCGTGCTGGGGATCTCGCGCAGCGAGGTCGCCTCCGGCGTCTTTATGAGCGCCTGCTCCGAATTCCAGTTCCTGGAGACGGTGACGGCGGGCAAGGAACGGCCCGGCCCCTCCGGCGAGGCGCTGACTGCCAAGGACGTCAACGACCTCATCGTCACCATCCTGGGCGAGAGCGGCGACGGGGAGATGCTGGCCTCGGAGGTCAAGGGCGTGCTGCTGCGCCTGCGGCCCAATTTCTCGGAGAAGAGCGTGGGCTGCTCCACCTTCGGCAAGCTGCTCTCCCGCCTCTCGCAGCAGTTCGGGGATTTTACGGTGGAGACGGAGCAGTACAACCTCATCGTCTGCCTGAGCCAGCGGCACTCCCAGCCTTCCGGGGAGCAGATGACGCGCGAGAGCTTCCCGCGCATCTTCGGGCGCATCCTGCGCGAATACAAGGAGGACGGTTTCGACCGGGTCAACCCCTCCATCCTCAAGTCCGCCGTGCAGGCGGAGTACCCCGATTTCACGGAGCGGCAGATCGGCCTGCGGCGCTTCTCCGACGTGCTGCGCGCGCTGGAGCGCGAGGGCCTGCTGGCGCTGGAAACGGATGAGAGCGGCAACATGCTCGTGCGGATTCCGTAACCCTCACGGATGGAGCGGCTTATGAAAAAGATTGCAGGGATTCTTCTGCTGTGCCTGGCGGGGGCGGCGCTCTGCGCCGCCGCGTTTGCACAGACGGTCATCATGGAGGAGGGGTACGTCGCCTTCGATTATCCGGACAGCTGGCTGGTCGTCTCGCCCCAGCTCTGCTCCGTCTACGCGCCGCTGCTCACACAGATGGGCATCGATGCGGACCTGCTGGCGGAGGAAATGGAGGCGGAGGGCGTGCTCAGCCGGGCGATCTCGGAGACGGACGGACAGAGGATGTCCGTGCTGATGCGGGAGGATGATCTCTCGCGCGAGATCTTCGGCATGGAGGAGGCGAGCGACGCGCAGCGGCGGACCATCCGTAGCCGCGTGGAGAACAACGACCTGTGGGAGCGCACCGGGATGCGCACGCAGGATGCCGAGTGGCAGATCGAAGGCGGACGCTACTGGCTGTACATCCATTACACGCGCATGAACGTGACCGAGGTGGTGGCGCGCGGGTTGCGCTACCTTACGGTGATAAACGGCCGCTATATTCTGCTGGACTGGCAGATCGAAGGGCGCCGCTTCGGCAACCGGGACCTGGCTGCCTTCCGCAGGCGCTTGGGGGACGTGACGTTCATTAAGACGCTGGAGGCGCCCCGCAGGACGACGGCCCTCGCCTGCGAGCTGCCGACGGAGGTGAACGAAGCCGCGGGCCGGCTGACGGGTACGGCGACGGCGGGGGCCGACATCGCGCTCTCCGCGGACGACGGCAACGGGAACATTGTCGCGCTGGACGAGGCGACGGCCGACCAGCGGGGACGCTTTACGCTGGATTACATGCTGCCGCACGAGGGCGAATGGACGCTGACCCTGACGGCGGAAGCGGAGGGAATGGACGGCGCGGAGGCGACGGGGACGCTCAGCTTCAGCGAGAACACCCTGCCGGTCTCCGGCCTTTCGGAGACGGTGATCGCGACCGGCGAAAAGGTGACGGTCTCGGGCAGGACGCTGCCCGGCGTCTCCATGCAGCTGGTGACGCCCTTCGGCCTTACGAAGAAGCGTTCCGAGAACGACGGCTCCTTCTCCTTCGAGCTGACGACGAAGGAGGAGGGCAGCTACGACTATACGCTGCTGCTGGATAAGAAGGGGTATACGCAGCGGCGGATCCGCTTTACGGTGCTGCGGCAGATGACGGACGAGGAGCAGCGCAAGGCCGTGCGTAGCACTGCCGTGCGGATCGCGTACCGCCAGCTGACACAGGACCTCCCCAAGAACAGGGGCAGCATCCTGAACCTCTACGGCCCCATAGAGGAGCTGAGTGAGGCCGCGGGCATCTATTACGCCCGGATGCTGTTCACCAAAGGCACCGACGGGTGGATGAACCCCGTCATCATCGTCTCGGATCAGCCCTACGGCGCTAAGAAGGGCGACATGATGCAGTGCACGGTCGAGGTGGAAGGCGTATACGAAGAACAGGACGAGGGCGGCAGGGACGTCACCGTTCCCCGTCTGAGGCTGCTGTTCGTCGACAGGATTGAGTGACCGGGGAAGGTCTCCCGGGTCCGGATCGTGAAAGGAAGGATGCGATATGATAGAGACTCGCGGCCGCGCCATGCTGCGCGGCCTGCGGGACGGGCTGCCCATCGGTTTGGGCTACCTGGCCGTGGCGTTTTCACTGGGAATACAGGCGAAAAACCTGGGGATGACGCCCTTTCAGGGTTTTCTGGTCAGCCTGCTGTGCAACGCTTCCGCGGGCGAGTACGCGGGCTTTACGGCGATCGCGGGGAACGCGGCGTTGGCGGAGCTCGCCCTGGTGATGCTGGTGGCGAACGCCCGGTACCTGCTGATGAGCGCGGCGCTCTCCCAGAAGCTCCGGGAGGACCTGCCGTTTTACCACCGGCTGCTGATCGCCTTTGACGTGACGGACGAGATTTTCGGCCTTGCCGTCGCTCAGCCCGGTTTCCTCAATCCGTTCTACCTGTACGGCACGTTTATCCTGCCGCTTGCGGGTTGGAGCAGCGGCACCGCGCTGGGCATCGTGATGGGCAGCCTGCTGCCCGCGCGCGTGGTCAGCGCCCTCAGCATCGCGCTCTACGGCATGTTCATCGCCGTCATCATCCCGCCGGCGAGAGAGAGCCGCGTGGTCCTGGGGCTGGTGCTGCTCAGCTTCGGCCTGTCCTGGCTGTGCGGCGCAGTGCCCCTGCTGTCCGGCCTCACGGGCAGCGCCAAGGTCATCGTGCTGACGCTGGTGCTGGCCGGCGCGGCGGCCGTGCTCTTCCCCGTGCGGGAGGAAGGAGAAGGGCATGTGGCATAACATGTATACCTATATTTTCGTGATGGCGGTATCCATCTACGTGATCCGCGCGCTGCCGCTCACACTCATCCGCCGGCCGATCCGCAGCCGCTTCATCCGCAGCTTCCTCTACTACGTGCCGTACGTCACCCTGGCGGTGATGACCTTTCCCGCCATCGTGCAGGCGACGCAGGTTCCTGCCGCGGGCGCGGCCGCGCTGATCCTGGGCGTCGTGCTGGCGTGGCTGGGCGCGGGGCTCTTTCCAGTGGCGGTTTCGTGCTGCGCGGTCGTACTGATTCTGGAGTGGTTCCTCTAAACCTGCATTTCCGGCCGTCTCTGTGACGCTTGTGTGACGGATGAAACGGTATACTGAGCGCGCAGAACGAAAGGAGCCGGAGTGCGAAAGGAGGCAACCGCTATGATGAATCAGACGATGACGGGCGGCATTCACGGGGCGCCGTTTAAGCGCTATACCCGGATGACCGTAAGGCAGGACGTGGGCGCCTTTAAGGCTTTCGGAAGGAAGCTGCGCGCCTTTCTCGGTTTTCTGTTTGAAACCCGGAAGGGGACGGAATACGGCCTGCCGGAAAACCTGCACGCAAGGATGTATCTGTAACGGGAGGCGATTGAAATGAAGAAGACATTTGTGACGGCGGCGCTTGCGGCGCTGCTCGTGCTGGCGCTGGGCCTGACGGCCGCGGCGGAGCAGAACCTGACGGCCCACCTTGAAAGGATCGCGGACGCCGGGGACGGGATCGCCTACACGGTCAGCATGACGGATTACGGCCCGCTGGAGCCGGGCGACGTGGATCCGGAGCCCTATACCCGACTGCTGCTGGACATGAAGCTGGAACCGGCGGACCTCAGCGAACAGCCGGAAGGCGAGTACGTGGTGCTGGGGTTTGAGGAGGAGAACCTCTACTATTACTTCTTCCTGGCGGAAGGGGGAGAAAATCTCATCCTGCAGACAGACGGGGAGGAGAATAGCGAACTGTTCCGGGCCGTGCCGCCGGAGGGCCGCGCGGATGCCAGCGGCGTGATGCAGGCCTGGTATGAAACCCTGGCGGACGCGCAGGGCATCGCGACGGATGAGCCGGAGACCGTGCCGCAGGAGAGCCGGGCCTTTGAAGGCCAATGGAGCAGCGAGGACGCCGGGGTGGAAATCTTCATCGAAGACGGCGGCTTCAAGGCGGCCGTCGAGGAGACGGTGGCGTATCCGGAAGGCGTCCGCTGGGAGTACGCGCTTCAGTATGATCCCGCGACGAAGACGCTTGAATCCGTGAGCGGCTGCAAGTTTTCCATCAACTTTGAAGCGGACGGCGGCAGCGACATCCTGGAGACCCTCAGCGAGGACGAGTCCGCGACGTTTTTGATCAACGGAGCGGGCAGGCTGGTCTGGACGGATCACAAGGCGGACGAGGGCAAGGGCATCGAATTCGTCAACGTGGGCACCTTCGCCGGGACGGACTGGGCCTGCAGCGGGGCGTCCCTGGAAATCTTCCTGGAGGACGTGGACACCTTCAAGGTGCTGATCCGCCGGCCCGACGGCGACAGGAAGGAGACCGAGTGGGTCTACGCCTGCCGCTACGACCCCGAGACGCGGCAGCTTTTCGCGGAATACGTCATCTGTGACGGGATCGTCTATGATGACCATGGAGAGGAGATGCGCACCTGCGTGTACGAGCGCGACAGCGAAGCCGTGTTCGGGTTAAACGGGGCGGGCTGCATGGCCGGCCGGAACACGGGCGAGGCCTGGCTGGATGACCTGCCGTTCGAGCCTGCGCCGCAGGACGGGCCAGTAGCGGCCCTCGCCGCGGCGCCGCTGCTGGGCGGCTGGCAGGTGGCCGAGTCCCAGACGGTTGACGATGGAAGGCGGGCGGTCTTCGAGAAAGCGACGGAGGGCCTGCTCGGCGTGCGCTATGAGCCCGTCGCCTATCTGGCCAGCCAGACGGTTGCGGGATGCAACCACTGCTTCCTCTGCAGGTCGACCGTCGTCTATCCGGGCGCGGCACCGGCCCTGAAGCTGGTCTACGTATATGAGAAGCCGGACGGAACGGCAGAGCTGCTGAATATTGCAGACCTCGATATCGCAGGCAAGGCTTTCCCCATAGACTGAGCTGTAGAAGCGGCAGACAGCCAAACAGGCGCCCGGCTATAAGCCGGGCGCTTTTCGTGCGGATACGGGGAAGGTTCCCTTGTATTCGGCGCGCTGCGGGGATATACTTTTGGTGTGACACACGAAGACAATCTGTCGCGTGGACGGAGAAAGGGAGGAACCATGATTCGGAAAATCTGTGTGCTGTTTCTGGCGCTCGTGCTGGGTGCGGCGCTGGCGGGGGGCGGAGGGAAGCGAAGACTTCCTTGCCGAACTGGACGCGCTGACCGAGGGGGATACGATCCGCTACGAGACGCGGACGATGACCTGCTATATCGGCAACCTGGACAGCTATGTGGACGTGACCCTGTGCTTTTTTAGCGGCGAGGAGCAGATCCCGTTCATCGAGGCTGAAGAGATGGCGGACCTGTACGTGACGCTGTGCCGTGCCTTTGGCGAGGAGAGCGCCGGGCTGTACGTGCCCGGGGAGGACGGCATCGCCCGCTTTACGCGGGAGAACGGCTACGAGATGTCCGTCAACTACCTGACGGGCGAGGTCAGCTTTATCGATTACGACGCCTTTCTGCAGGAACTCGGCGGACACGCCTTACTGGACACCGTTGGAGAAACGGGGTTTGACAGCGAGGGGCTGCCCGCGCTCTTCGAGCGGGTCAACGCGCAGCCCTACGACCGGTACGGCAGCGCGGTCACGCTGAACCTGTCGGGCTATCACATCCCGACGGTCGCGATGGACGCCGGCTGGTACATGCCGCTGCAGACCTTCGGCGACTGGAACCGCGGAAGCGGAGCGCCGCGGCTGCGCAGTTCAACTACGCGGAGCTGTGCTTCGCGCTCGATCTGCACTACGGCCTCAAGGAGAGCCACGACATCCGGGATTTCGACACCGTCTTCGACGATGTGGGCTTCAGGGAGCTGCTGCTGGATCCGGATCCCGTCGTCGGCGCGGAACATGGAACTGTATGAGGCGGCGCGCAGCGCGCGCTACCCGGACGGCTGTCCGGTGTATGAGGAGGTCGGCAACACGGCCTATGTGACCTTCGACAGCTTTGAAATCAACAACTACGATTACTACGGGGAGACGGAGCACGACCCGGACGCCGACACGATCGAGATGGTGATTTACGCGCACCGGCAGATCACGCGGGAAGGAAGCCCGATCGAAAACGTGGTGCTGGATCTCAGCAACAACGGCGGCGGAACGGTGGATGCCGCGGCGTACCTGCTCTGCTGGTTTCTGGGCGAGTCTTCCATCAGCATGAAGGACATGTACACCCGCGCCGTTTCCACGGCGACCTACCACGCGGACGTCAATCTGGACCGTGTGTTTGACGAGCGGGACACCGTCACGGACAAGAACCTCTTCTGTCTCATCAGCCCCAACAGCTTCTCCTGCGGAAACCTGCTGCCGGCGGCCTTCAAGGCCGATCAGAGCGAAACCCTGGTGGGCAGGACGTCCGGCGGCGGAAGCTGCGTCGTGCAGCAGCTGACGACGGCAGGCGGCGCGGCGTTCCAGGTCTCCGGCATGCAGCGCCTCTCCATCATGAAGAACGGCTCCTTCTACGACATCGACGCCGGTATGGACCCGGACGTCTACCTGCGCCGGATCGACACCTTCTACGACTGCGAGGCGCTGACGGAGCTCCTCTGCAGCCTGCGTTGAGCGCACCCGCCGCATCCGACGGTTCAGGACAAAGTGAATAAACGCAGCGATCCGCCTGCCACAGGGCAGGCGGATCGTGTTTTACTCTCTTTTGCGGTGTCCCCGGGGGACTCAGCCCTTCGTGATCGTCAGGACCATCTCGCAGGAGCTGTCTCCGGTGGCGTATTCGGCCTCCTCGTCGTAGCGGTAACCGTCCGGCACCTCCACGATGAGCAGATGGTAGGAGCCCGCCTCGCCGCTGAAGGCGATGCGGCCGGCCTCGTCCGACCAGAGAGGCAGGCAGGCGGTGTCCGAGCAGAAGGAGACGCAGACCTCCGGCACGGGCTCGCCGTTTTGATCCTGCACCTGCATAAGAAAGCTCACCTTGCCGCTCTCCGCGGGCGCGGCGGGCTCCCCGGGCAGGATTTCCAGACGGGAAGCCGGCTGCAGGGCGGGGTCCGCCTGCTGCGCGGCGGCTCCGGTGCAGAACAGTGCCGCGAGGAGCAGAAGGGAAATCAGTCGTTTCATTTTCATTTCAAATCGCCTCCGTCGTTGCAAAAGATGCGGACCTCATCATTATAGCCGTTCCGGGCGCGCCGGCAAGCCCCCTTTACTCCGCGGCCTGCCGGTACAGCGCTTCCAGCTGCTCGTAGGTCACGGATGCCTGCGCGTTGTAGATCACCTCGCCCCGCCGGTTCAGCACGAGGGTCTGGGGCAACGCCTCGCTGCCGCCCACGATGTCGTAGAGCCCCTTCTCCAGGCTGTCTGCGGCAAAGAGAAGGTGATCCCAGCCCTTGTCCGCAAGGAAGGCCTCCGCCTTTTTGGCGCCGGCCCTGCTGTGGATGGCGAGAATCCGGACGTCCGGATGGGCGTCTGCCAGACGCTCGTAATAGGGAAGCTCCTCGATGCAGGGGGCGCAGAAGGTGGCCCACAGGTTGAGGATGACCACCTGCCCGCGGGCATCCGCGAGGCGGAATTCGCCGCCGCCCAGCAGGTCGGTGGAAAAGTCGGGCAGCACGCAGCCGACGCCGGAGCCGGCCGGCAGCGCGTCCGGGCCGGGAGACGCCGGAGCGGACAGGGGTAAGCCGCCGGGCGCAGCGGACATGGCGCCCGGCGCGGCATCCTCCGGCGCCCCGGAAACCGGGAGGCCCAGCCGCAGCAGCACAAAAGCGAGAAGAAGAAGGGCCAGCCCCCACAGGATCCGGGCTGCGCGTCTGCGCCCCTGCGGTGCGTCGCCCTCCGGCCCCTTCAGGGTGACGGGACCGCAGCTAAGGGAGAGCGCGCCCTGCCGGCACCGGTCCATGCAGTGGCCGCAGGAGATGCACTCGCGGTCCCCGACAGACCGGACGTCCATCGGGCAGGCGCGCACGCAGGCGCCGCAGCCGGTGCACCGCCCGGGATCCAGCTTGACGCCGGTGAGCGCGAAGCGGTTGAACAGGCCGTAGACGGCGCCCAGCGGGCAAAGAAAGCGGCAGAACGGCCGGTAGCAGAAGACGGCTGCCAGCGCGATGAGGACGAGCAGGACGAACTTGTTCGTGAACAGCGCCCCCATTTGGGCGAAGGAGCCGGCGTTGCGCGGGTTTACGAGCAGCCCGCCCGCCCCCTCGAAGGTGCCCGCCGGGCAGATGAACTTGCAGAAGGCGGGCAGGGCCTGCCCGCGGACGAAGCCGAAGGCGAGCGGCAGCGCGACGACAAGCAGCGAGAGCACCCCGTATTTGAAAAGGGACAGCGCCCGCGTCAGCCGGCTTTTGCGGACCTTCGGCGTGGGAAGCTTGTGCAGCAGCTCCTGCACGAGCCCCACCGGGCACAGCCAGCCGCAGACGGTCCGCCCGAGCAGGACGCCGTAGAGCAGCAGGATGCCCAGCATATACCAGGGCGCCGTGTGGTGCGCGGCGGCCAGCGCGTTTTGCAGCGCGCCGAGCGGGCAGGCGCCGACGGCCCCGGGGCACGAATAGCAGTTGAGGCCGGGGACGCACAGGGCCTTGGAGGCGCCCGTGTGGATGCGGCCCCCGATAAACCCCTTCAGGTTGGCGTTGTACAGCAGGGCGCAGTACAGCTGTGCGAGCCGCCGGGTGGAGGGCCTCATCCCGGACAGCCTGGCTTTCGTCTTATCCAATTCCGATACACTCCATGCAGATCGCGCTGGCTTTCGTCAGGACATCCTCCAGACCGCCGTTTCGTACGCCCGCGGCGATGAGGAGCACCGAGAGCAGAAGAAGCGAAAGCCGCAGCAGCCGGAGGCGGCGGCCCGGGCGCTGCGGCGCTCCCGCGGCGGGGCGGCACTGCGCGGGCCTTTCCGCTTCCTCGCCCCGGATACCGAGCACGGCCCCCGCGAAGGAAAACCCGGCGGCGACGGCGGCCAGCGGCAGCAGGGATGAAAAGAGCGCCGCCATCTTCTCCCGCGTGAAGACCGGGTAGAAGAGATCGCCTGCAGCCCGCGCGGCGGCGCCTTCCAGATACAGGCGGACGACGCCTGCGATCAGCAGGCAGGCAATCAGCGCGAGCAGCAGCGAGAGAACGAGTTGATAAGCTTTTTTACGCGTCATGTGTAGTTCCTCCCGGACGGCGGGGCGGCTTGATCGGGGTACACGAAGGGGGCGCTCCCTCTGCCGCGGCGGACCTTACAGGGATTATACTGTATTTCAGGCAAAGCTGCAAACCGGTTTGCAGGTGGAGGAGGGATTATGCGCCTTCGCTTCTCAGGCCCGTTTCCCAATACAAAAAAGGAGCCGCCGAAGCAGCTCCACATCTGTTGATTTGTACCGGATCAGTCGAACCAGTCGAAGAAATCGTCGAAGGCGTCATCGAAGTCATGGTCAAAGGCGTCGTCGAAATCATAATCGAAGGCATCGTCGAAATCATATCCGTGGCGGTCGGCGTCATAATCCCTGACCCGGCCGGTCGCCGCGTCGACTTCCATGTCGTACTCGGTGTTGCCCTTCCAGAACTCCAGCTCGTAGACTGTCCGCCCGTCGTCCCAGTCCTTATACGCCTTGGTGAACTGCACTTCTTCTGCCTTGACGCCGGCGCGGTCCAGCGCAGCCTGCTTCGCCTGATCCAGTGTCATGTTGCCCGCCGCCAGGGCTCCGGCAGTCATCAGAATCGCCATGATCGCAACCAACGTTGCCGCTACAAACTTCTTCATAATTTTTGCTCCTTTCAGGTCGCTGCTTGTTTGTTTTTCTTTACGTGCACAGGATAGCACAGCGCCTGTCACAGAAGCGTCACACGGAAAAAGCATAAAAAAATACAACCCCCGGCGCGAAGCACGGAAGCTGTACCTGGTGCACCCTGCGGGATTCGAACCCACGGCCTTTTGATTCGTAGTCAAACACTCTATCCAGCTGAGCTAAGGGTGCATGTCTCTCTCGAAACATGCAGGATTATAGCGCCTTTGCGGGGTTTTGTCAACCACAAATTAAAGGATTCCGGGGGTTATAATTCAGAGCTTTTTGATTATTTTGGGGTTTTTGTTCCAAAAGTATTCCAACCAAAAGTTACGTAACATCAGTTCAAGCCTTGCGGGACAAGGCTTTTCAGCCGTCTGCCGTGTGTTCCAAAAACATTCCATAACACTTGTTACCGGCCTCTATGATCTGGTCGTGGCGGCTGTGCACATACCGGTTCATAGTGACCCGGATATCGCTGTGGCCGGCAATGGCCTGCAGCGTTTTTGGGTCTAATCCCATGGCTGCCGCAGACGAGAGAAAGGAATGGCGGAATTGATGCGGAGTATAAGCATTTGCTTTAATGACCGGAATGGCCTTGCCGATTCGCTCCCAGGTGCGGTTATAAGCGCTCTGTGTGAGGGGCTGGCCATCCGTTCCGTTGCAGATGATAAAACCGGAAAGCTGCCGCAGGGGAACGAGCAGGTCCCGAAGCTCTGGGAAGAGGGGAATCTCTCTTTCCCCGGCTTTGCTCTTTGTCTTGCCGAGTTGGGGTTTATTGCCGTCCTTTGTCGAATAGGTCACGGCCTGTGTAATATGGATGAGCCCATTGGCAAAGTCGATGTTCTCCCAGCGGAGAGCCAATGCTTCGCCGCGCCTCATCCCGGTGTAGATGAGGATGGAAAGCAGGCATCGGTCCCTCGGCTGCAGCCGATCCAACTGGGTGAGGATTTCACGCATGTGTTCGGGTTGAACCTCCTGCCGCTCCGTAACCTTATCCGAAAGGGTAAGGCGTTTTGAAGCAGCGGGGTTCTTTGTAACAATCCCGTCCTCGATCGCCGAGTCGAACACCTCTTGCAGGATGATTTTCAGGGTATGCAGGGTTGAACGCGCATAGCTTTTTCTCTCGGTGAGGAATTCCTGAATATCCTTCCGGCTGATTTCATCCATGCGTTTACCTGCGAAGAACGGAATGATGTGATGCCGGATGCCGCTGAGATAGCCTTTGGCAGTTGTGCCGCGGAGCTTCGGCTGCATGTAGGTTTGAAACCATTCCTGAATGTAGTTTTCCAGAAGGGGTGCTGCTGCGGGCTGCTGTGGAGGTGCCATCTGTGCCAGCGCAGTATCGACCAGCTGTTGTGTGCTGTCTGCACTGACCCACTTGCCGTTGGGCAATTGCGCCTTATGTCTCATATCGTCGGTACTCCCTTCGATATGCCCGTGATCCGCTGTGAGGTTGTCAAAGGGCTGGCCATAACCACTCCGCAGGATGATGCGCTGCAATCGGCTCGATCTTCCGCGCGGCATGGTGTACGGCTGGTAACCATATCTTATCGCATAAAAACTCATAAAGTCAAATCTCCTTCCGGGTATTCTGAATCGGGGGTAAAGACAGCTGCTACGCTGCGCTGGAGGCTAATGAACCGGGTAGCTCATCGTCCCAGGGTTCACCTTCCCAAGGTTCGTCTTCCCGGGGCTCATCGTCCCAGGGTTCATCTTCCGGATCATAGAAAACACTGTCGGCGGGGTCAGGACAGTCGTCCGCCGGCTGGGCAGGGGGCAACTGCTGTAAAGAGACGGATGACGGCAGTGACCCGGGAGCGGCGGTATAGAACAGAGCGATGAACTGTTGTTCCGTCAGCAAGCCGATGAACTGGTTAAAGGCCTTTTCGCGTTCGGTCAGCGGGCGCGAAGGCCACCGGATGCGAAGGTACGGAGCAATCTCCCAGTTGGGCGCGTCCCTGTCCCGGTAGGCATTGGCAAGCTCCCCGACGGTGGGCGGCCTGCGGTGGGATTCACGAGGGAAACCGTAAGTGCCGTGCACCGCTTCTTCTTTGGTAAACGGCTTTTCCAGCATGGCGAAGGCGCGGATTCGCTCCCAAAATAGGATGACCCGGTTCTCTTTATCGTCGTAGAGGATGATGCCACGGCGAGCCAGGCCTAACCTTGCCCTGGAAATGCTGCCGGACTTGATACCGGTTCTCTTTGTGATTTCAGCTCTGGCGGGACGGAAGCCGTTTGCGCAGTCCGCGTAATAGCACAGCAGGCTGGTTTCCGCTTTGGACAGACGCAGATTGCATGCCGCATCTCTGACCATTTCCCGGTATGCTTTGGGGCGGTACACGTCGTGTTTGATTCTTGGCGGCAGAAAATCGTACATAAGGGCCTCGCAATCGTCACGGTAAAGGGGCGCCAAACGGCGTCTGGACAAAGGGGATGTAACGCTTTAAAAGGCAAAAATGAGGCCGGCAAGGGAAATGGTTTACCCGCTGTGGCGGGCATCCCGTTTCCCTATGCCAGTACAGGGGAAAACGGGTTAAATCGCGGTCCTGGGGTTTTCAGGCGTTACATTTCCTGCCCTTTCCCTGGCCATCCGGACACGCCGCCTCGTGTTCTCCTGCCTGCGCCTGCGCGCACAGTCCTCGCAGAAGATCTGACGGGGTTTGGTCGGGAAGAAGGGCTCCCCGCAGTCTTCGCAGAGGCGGAACGGGACATCCTCCTGTGCCTCCCTTGCGATGTAGCACCGGGCTTGCACGTCCGGATATCCGGGCAAAACGTTGCGGTTGAAATACTTGCAGAATCGGGCGTCGGCTGCAGCGTGGCAGGCGCAGTCGCCCCAGACGCAGAAGCCGTCGTAGTTGTTCGCGCATTCGCGGTTGGCCAGTTGCATGCACATGGTTTGAATCTCTTTCTGTTTCATCAATACTCACCTTTCCTATCGTTCGTTCGTTTTGTGTACAGCCTCTGAAGCGTGCGGGAGCAGCTTTTTTCCGCCCCCTACCATCAACAGGAACGATTCCGGGCCAGATTTGACGGGGCTCTGAAAAAAAGTTTTTCCGCCGATGAGGGAAGCCCAAACAGGGCGGAACCGGCAAGGGGCCCGGAAAAGCGTTTCCACCACTAAGGGGAACAAAAGCAGGCCGGATTTGACACCAGCCTGTTTTTTATTCGGAGACAGCACGGATTGCCTGCGTTTTCATTGAGATTTCTGCACTGTTTGATGCAGGTTTCTGCCTTTTTCCGTACGGTCTGAAGTTTTGCTTTGCTGTATAAAAAAGGCCAGACGTCCCTGCGGCGCCTGGCACGGTATGGGGTGAAGACCACAGGGGCAGCCTGGCCCCCTGTCCTTGTATCACGGGTTTTATTCCGATATAATACAGACAATCACATTACATCAGAAAGCGGGTTGCAGAATGGCCAATGACAGAATCAGTGCCGTAGGCACCAACATAGCGGAAAAAGCGACCATGATCTGGAACGTGGCGGACATGCTTCGGGGCCCTTTCAAGCCGCACGAGTACGGCCTCGTCATCCTGCCGATGACGGTCGTTAAGCGCTTTCACGACTGCCTGCTGCCCACCTGGCAGGCGGTGCAGGACACCTACGAACGCGTGAAGAGCCTGGCCGTGATCGACGGTTTCCTCACGCGCGCCTCCGGCTACCAGTTTTACAATACGAGCAAGTTCACCTTTGACAAGCTGCTGGCCGATCCGGAGAACATCGAGGCCAACTTCCGCGACTACCTCTCCGGGTTCTCCGCCAACGTACAGGACGTGCTTGCGAAGTTCGATTTCGACACCGTTATCCGGCGCATGGTGGAGAGCAACACGCTCTATCTCACCATTAAGGAGTTCGGCAGCGCCAAGGGATACCTCGGTCCCGACCGGATCAGCGCGGTGGACTGCGGCTACATCTTCGAGGATCTGGTGCGCCGCTTCTCCGAGTCCTTCGGCGAGGAGGCCGGGGCGCACTTCACCAGCCGGGACATCATCTACCTGATGACCGACCTGCTGCTCAGCGACGCCGACCTTTCCCGCGAGGGAAACGTCACCGTCTACGAAAAAACCCTGCCGACTTTGATACAAACCAACGAAACATATGAATCGACGCAAATCGACGCATTTTTTGAGTCGAAACCAAAAATCGACGCATTTTTGAAAATCGACGCAAATGCCCAAAGGCAGGAATACAAAATGGCAT
>CACZHW010000028.1:0-1264 GCA_902781095.1 uncultured Eubacteriales bacterium | reverse complement strand
TTTTCATCTCACTATTTCTTTGTTTTCGGAGCAGGCAATTCATCATACACAGCCGTCAGCAGCTGTGTCAGGAAATCCCTGTTATCGACATTGTCAACCAGCAGCATTTCTTTCGCGCCTTCATAAGGAAGCTCCATATCAGCATCCAGCATCATAGCCTTGGCTGATTTGGTCGGCTTGACCAGGAAGCGGTCATCATAAATGCCGCCGATGATTCTGCCGTTCATATACAGGATGTATTCTCCCATCATCTGTTTATGGGTGATCCCATCAACCCCTGAAAGCTGTTCCAGGATGAAGTCCAGGTATTCTTTGCTTGACGCCATGATCATTCTCCTTGAAAACAGGCCAGGGAGAAACGCACTCCCTGACCGGCCTTCCTTCATTCAATTGGGAAACAAAGCTCTGTCACATATTCATCCGGGTTCTGAGTTTCGTTTGGACTGATGTGGTAAATGTTGAACATGGGGCCGTTTACTTGATATCCGTTTTCATTGATCCAGGAGGCGACTGCGGCGGTCGCTTCGCCCATTTGGGCATAGCTGCCCTTGATCACGCAGCTGGCCACCTTGACCGCCGGAAGTGTCCTGAATTTAACATGTTCCGTATCCTCATAGGTTCCTTTGACGGTCATGGAGACCATAATCTCCACATTCTCTTCCTTGTACTCTTTGTCCAGAAACGCTGCCGCTGCCAGACAAGGCTCTGCGGGGATCAGCGGCGTCTTGCTTTCGGCCATCATGCCCCAGAGCATGCCTTCATCCTCATAGCGTGGGACAACCATCTGCACGGTAGCTGCATACCTTTCAGGAATCGTTCTGATCGTAACATCATAATTCATATTCTGCTCCTTTCTCAGCCGTTTTCTGGCTGTTTCCAGAAGCATCAGCCTGTACTCCGTTTCCTTTGACAATTGAGACAGTTCCTCTTCTCTGGCGGACAGAAACGCGTCCAGTTTTTCCCGGTCGTCGTATATTTCCAGGATTCGGACGATATCCGCCAGAGCAAAGCCCATATCCTTGAGCGCGGTGATCCGTCCTATGACGAGCAACTGATCTTCCCGGTAATACCGATAGCCGGTAAAGGCATCTGTCTCGGCAGGCTTCAGCAGCCCGATGTCATCGTAATGGCGAAGCATTCTGATGCTTACTCTGGAAAGCTTTGAAAAGTCTCCGATCTTCAGCATTCGCTGTTCCCTCCATGGATGGTATTTCTGAGCTCGCCATTACTGTAATCCCTGCCACAGTGTGAGAGTCAATACCTG
>CACZHW010000027.1 GCA_902781095.1 uncultured Eubacteriales bacterium | reverse complement strand
GCCTTCGGTATGCCCGCATGCTCGGCCTTCAGAATATGCGCGAACAGTGCTTTCTGATTGCTACGGTACAAAACATCAAGCGCCTGGTAAAGGCTTCTTATTTTTATCCTCTTTGCTTTTGTAAAACAAATACCCTTGCTTCCTTCTCAGAAAACAAGGGTATTGTTGATGGTCTGAAGCGCTCCCCGCGAGGGGAGCGCTTTTTGGTGGAAGCGAGCGGTATTTGGCAGCTGAACAATCTGCTGTCAGAAAAGCGGCGGTCGATGCTGCCCATCCTGCGGGACGCTGCAGAGCGGCCGCGGGCGCAGTGAAAAGGAAACAAAGACCGATTTTTATTGTTTTTTAGCGGCCGTGCCGTACATTTGCCGTAGCTTCTGTGATACAATAAATGCGCTTTATCGGACTGTCCTCTTGGATGACACAGGAAGGAAGGCGCAATTTGAGAAAGATCAAAAACCTGGTGATCGGCGGCATCGAGAACAAGATCTTCAACCTGATTCTCTTTACGGTGGTGCTGATCTGCGTGGCCCTCTGGGCGGTAACCACCTATCAGGGCAACATGCTCTCACAGCTGACGGAGCAGACAGGCGAGCGGCAGCGGGAAGCCATCGCGGCCATCTCGGATTCCGTGATGGAGCAGGTCGTGGAACAGAGCATGGGCCGGACGACGAGGCTGGAGGCCCGCATCGCGGACGAACTGTTCAGCGGCCTTAAGACGCGGGTCGAGATGCTGGGCAGCTACGCGCTCAAGCTGTATTCCGATCCGCAGGCGGCCCCGCAGATGCCGTACGACGGCCCGGACCCCGCGCACAACGGGGAAGTTACGGCGCAGCTGATCCTGGCGGACGGCGTGGACGGCGCGGACCCGGACCTCGCCTTCCGGCTCGGCGTCGCGGCCAACCTGTCGGATATGATGGTCTCGCTCTTTGGCGCGTCGGCGGAGACGAATTCCTGCTTTATCGCGCTGCCGGAAGGCGCGTTCCTCGTGACGGACGACCGCTCGGCCACGAAATATGACGCGGCGGGGAATCCGGTCAGCTACGACCCGCGCACCCGCCCCTGGTATCAACAGGCAGTGGAAGCGGGCGGACTGATCTTCACGGACGTAGAGGTCGACGCCTTTACCGGGGACATCGGCATCGTCTGCGCCATGCCGGTCTACGTCGGTGGCCGGCTGGAGGCGGTCGTGGGATCGGACCTCTTCCTCACCGCCATGCAGAGCGCGGTGCAGGCTTCCGATGAAAACGGCGGATACCTGTGCGTCATCAACCGGAACGGCCACACGGTCTTCTCCCCGAAAACGGAGGGCCCCTTCCGCGTGGTGCAGGGCAGCGAGGCTGTCGATCTGCGGCAGTCCGGCAACGCCGAACTCTCCGCCCTGGTGAACGACGCGATGACGGGCGAGACCGACGTGCGGCGGATCACGCTGGAGGACGGCAGCTGCTACGCGATCGGGGTACCGATGCCGACCGTCGGGTGGGTGCTGCTCTCCGTGTTCAGCGAGGAGATGGCGGCGCAGCCGACCGCGATGCTGCAGGACTCCTACCGGCAGATCGAGGCGGAGGCGAAGGCGGAATACCGCGTGCAGAGCGGCCATTCCCGGACGACGTTCAACGTGCTGCTGGCAGTGGCGGCCCTGCTCGTGCTGGGCGGGGCGGTGGTGCTGGGCAAGCGGATCGTGCGCCCGCTGAACACCATTACCAAACGGATTGCGGAGCTCGGCGAAACCAACCTCGAATTCAAAATGGAGGATGTTTACCGGACGGGGGACGAGATCGAGGTGCTGGCGGAGTCCTTTGCCGCGCTGTCCCACAAGACCGTGGAGTACGTGGGCGAGGTGAAGCGCGTGACCGCGGAAAAGGAGCGCATCGGCACGGAGCTGCAGATGGCGACGCGCATCCAGGCCGCGATGCTGCCGCACATCTTCCCGGCCTTCCCGGACCGCCCGGAGATGGACATCTACGCCGTCATGGATCCGGCGAAGGAAGTCGGCGGCGACTTCTACGACTATTTTCTCATCGACAACGACCACCTGTGCATGGTGATGGCGGACGTGTCGGGCAAGGGCGTGCCCGCGGCGCTGTTTATGATGGCGTCCAAGATCATCATCCAGAGCTGCGCCATGCTGGGCCAGTCCGCGGGGGAGATCCTCACGAAGACCAACGAGGCCATCTGCTCCAACAACGCGGAACAGATGTTCGTCACCGTCTGGCTGGGCATCCTGGAGCTGTCCACCGGCAAGCTGACCGCGGCCAACGCCGGACACGAATACCCGGTGGTGAAACGGCCGGGCGGCCGGTTTGAGCTGCTGCACGACCGGCACGGTTTCGTCATCGGCGGCCTGGAAGGCGTCCGGTACACGGAATACGGTCTCCGGCTGGAGCCGGGCTCGAAGCTGTTCGTCTACACGGACGGCGTGGCAGAAGCCACGAACGCCGCCAAGGAACTGTTCGGCACCGAACGAATGCTGGACGCGCTGAACGAAGACGCAAACGCCGCGCCGCAGCAGATCCTGAAGAACGTCCGCGGGGCCGTGGACGGCTTCGTACAGGGCGCGGAGCAGTTCGACGACCTGACGATGCTGTGCCTGGAGTACAAAGGACCGACGGCATAAAAGAATACCGGATGCACGAAAAACTCCTCTCCGTCACGCCTGCGGCGCGACACCTCTCCCATAGGGAGAGGCATGGCTCCCCCTCCGGGGGAGCTGTCGAGCGTTAGCGAGACTGAGAGGGGTTTTTGACGATTGGGCTATTTTGGGGAGAGGCTCAGCCTTTCTGCTTCACCGCCAGCGCGGTGCTGAGTGCGACGGGCGTCAGGCAGAACAGGGGCAGCAGGTAGCGCGGCAGGGTGCAGGGCCCCAGCAGGTAGCCCGCCCACAGCGCCAGTGCGCCGAAGAGGGGGGCTGTCAGACGCCGCCTGCCGCGGCAGCAGAGCACCATGCCGGCGAACAGCAGCACCCAGAAGGGCACAGCCGGTGCAAAGAGGAGGGAGAGCACCGGCCACTTCTGATAGCCGTTGCGGCGGCAGATCTGCTCGTAGAACGCCTGCACGCCGGGCAGCAGCGAGGTGGTTTCAAATCCTTCGATGTCCAGCTCCTGCGTCTGCAGATAGCCCTTGTCGTTCCAAGAGACGTCGGGGTAGATGGTTGCGTGGCTTTTGTCATCCGGATACCAGGAACCGATATTGAGCTGGAGGAAAGCCTCCGCGTACGGCTTGATGCTGTGGCCTGCGGCGCGCGCCCACAGGGAGAGGAAGTCCCGGCCGTTCGTCTCTAGGCGCGCGCGGTCGAGGTAGCCCTTGGCCGGATCCGCCAGGTGCGGATGCACGGCGAGGCCGGCCTCGTCCGTGTACCAGGCGCGCAGCTCCGCGGCTTCCTCCTGCGTCAGGGTGCCCTCCGCGTGCGCGCGGACGAGCTGCTGCGCGGGCACGCTGTAGAACTGGAAGCCGGGGAAGGGCGCGGGGGAGAGAAGCAGCTGCAGCGCAAGCTGCACGCACAGCGCCGCCGCCGCGCAGCCCAGGCCTAGCAGGGCCATGCGCCTGCGCAGGCCCTTCGCGGCAATGCAGCAAAGGAGCAGCAGCGGCACAAGGCAGACCGGCCCGTTGGTGCGCAGCAGCGCGACCGCTACGGCGCACAGCAGGATCCGGAGGATGAGAAGGGGCGTAAACCGGCGCCCTTCCAGCAACTCCCACAGGTCGAGCGAGAGGGTGAGCAGGGCGGCGGCGAAGAGCGTATCCTTGGTCATGGAGCAGGAGAGCACTGAAAAGACCGGGTGCAGCGCGAAGAGCAGCGCGCAGAAAAGAGCGGCGGGCAGGCCGGCCCGGGCGCGCACGAAGGCGCACGCACGGCCGAGCGACAGCGAAAAGAGCGCCATCTGAAGCAGCGAGAGCGCAAGCAGCCCGCGGGTGTAGTCGCCGCCGCTTTCAAACAGCCGCAGGATCCCGTTCTGGAAGGCGCTGTGCAGCAGCGGGTGGATGGCGGAGTAGCCCTCCGCATGCTGGGCGAACTCGCCCGCAAAGTCGTAATTGAGCATGCCGGGCCAGTAAGCGAGCAGCACGGGCAGCCAGAAGAGGAAGATGGCGCAGGCAAAGGGCAGCGTGCCGCCGCTTTGCCGCCGGCCGTGGAGCGTGAGCATCGCAAGCCGCGCAAAGAGCAGCCCCGTCAGCGGGGCGGCGAGCAGAGGGACGGCTACGCGCCGCAGCAGGCTCCGTGCGCCGGGCAGGAGCTCCTCGTAGAAGGCGAGCTCCGAGCCAAGAGAGAGTGCCAGCGCAAAGAAAAAGCCCAGCAGCAGCCCGCGGAGAAGGGTGCCCTGCTCCGCCCGCTTCAGCGCGCCGCCCGCGGGCATAAAGCACGCAAGCAGGAGCAGAAGGGGAAGCGCCCCGCTGCGGAAGACGGCGCTGTCGGGGTCTGCCGGTAGGAGATACGGGGCTGCCGCGGCACAGCACAGCACCGAGAGCAGCGCGCAGCCGGCGGCGTGTTTGCGCAGGAACGTCATAGGGGCTCCTTTCAAAAGACCCGCCCGCTTGTGCGGGCGGGTCTGGCAGTTGGGGCTTTATTCTTTGGCCGTCTCCTTCGCCTTGGGGGCGGCTTTCTTTGCGGGGGCTTTCTTTGCCGCGGGTTTCTTGGCGGGCTTTTCCTCGGCCTTCGGGGCTTCCTCTGCGGCGGGGGCGTCGGCGGTCTCCGCCTTGGGCGCGGCCTTCTTCGCCGGGGCTTTCTTTGCCGCGGGTTTCTTGGCGGGCTTTTCCTCGGCCTTCGGGGCTTCCTCCGCGGCGGGGGCGTCGGCGGTCTCCGCCTTGGGCGCGGCCTTCTTCGCCGGGGCTTTCCTGGCTGCAGGCTTCTTGGCGGGCTTTTCCTCAGCCTTGGGGGCTTCCTGCGCGGCGGGCGCATCGGCGGTCTCCGCTTTCTTGGCGGCGGCCTTCTTCGCCGGGGCTTTCTTTGCCGCGGGTTTCTTGGCGGGCTTTTCCTCGGGCTTCGGGGCTTCCTGCGCGGCGGGCGCAGCCTCTGTGGCCGCCGCTTCCGGTGCGGGTTCGGCCTTTTCGGCAGGCGCTTCTCCGTTCAGGTTGAAGTCGGTGGCCTTCTTGGTCATCTTCTCATAGAGCGCCAGATACTTGCCGGAGGAGGCGAACCAGCTGTAATCGCCGGTCATGCCGCGGACGATGAGCTTGTACCACACCTCGCGGTTGTTGCGGTAGTAGTGCACGGCGCGGCGGACGGTGTGCAGCATGTCGTGTGCGTTGTAGTTGAAGAAGGTGAAGCCGTTGCCGTCATCCGTGAACTTGTTGTAGGAGAGCACGGTGTCGCGCAGGCCGCCGGTCTCGCGCACGATCGGTACGGAGCCGTAGCGCATGGCGATCATCTGGGAGAGGCCGCAGGGCTCGAACTGGCTGGGCATGAGGAACATGTCCGTGCCGGCGTAGATGCGGTGCGCCAGCTGGTGATCCATCGCAAAGCGCGCGGCGACGCGGCCCGGATACTCGCTCTCCGCCCAGGAGAAGAGGTTCGTGTACTTGGCCTCGCCCATGCCCAGCACGACGAGCTGGATGCCGGTGGCCATGAGTTCGCGGATGACGCACTCGATGAGGTCGAAGCCCTTCTGGTTGGACAGGCGGGAGATGATGCCCACGACGGGGACCAGGGGATCCACGGTGAGGCCCAGCTCCTTCTGGAGTTCCTGCTTGCAGTACTCCTTGCCGCCGAGGTGGTAGGGATCGTACTGCGCGTAGATCATCGGGTCCTTCTCCGGCGCGTACTCGTTGACGTCGATGCCGTTGAGGATGCCGGTCAGCTGGTCGCGGCGGGCGCGCAGCAGGCCGTCCAGACGCTCGCCGTAGAAGGCGGTCTGGATCTCGTCGGCGTAGCTGGGGCTGACGGTGGTCAGCTCGTCGGCGTAGACGAGGCCGGCCTTCATGTAGTTGGCGCAACCGTAGCACTCCAGCTTGTCGCTGGTGAACAGGCTGTCGCCCAGGCCCAGCGTGTCCTGCACGTCCTTGATGGAGAAGACGCCCTGGTACTGCAGGTTGTGGATGGTGAAGACCGTCTTGATGTCGCTGTAGAAGGGGAAGTGGGCGTACTGAATCTTGAGCAGCGCGGGGACCATGCCGGTCTGCCAGTCGTTGCAGTGGATGATGTCGGGCTGCCAGTTCAGGTGCGCGAGCGAGTCGATGATGGCGCGGCTGAAGAAGCCAAAGCGCTCGTACTCGTCCCCGCCCAGGCCGTAGATGTAGGAGCGGCCGAAGTAGAACTGGTTGTCCACGAAGTAGAAGGTGACGCCCTGATACTCGAGGGACTTGATCCCGCAGTACTGGTGGCGCCAGCACAGTTCCACCTGGAACTCGCACTCGTCCTTCATCTGGCTTGTCCACTTCTCGGGGATGGCGGAGTACAGGGGAAGGATGACGCGGACGTCATGTCCCTGCTGCGCCAGCACGGGAGAGAGCGCGCCGACCACGTCGGCCAGGCCGCCGGTTTTGATGAAAGGCACGCATTCGGATGCGGCGAACAGAATTTTCATTGAGAGGGGTTCTCCTTTCGTGATAAAACGGGACCGCCGAGTTGACGGTCCCGGACTTGGGATGGGATCAGATGACGACGTTCTTGGCGATGACGATGGGGTACGCGGCGGGCGCGATCAGCCGGCCGTTGCGGCGGATGACGCTCTGCTTGTCCAGGATGCAGTGGTCGATCTCCGCGCCTTCCTGGATGTGCGCATCCTGCATGACGATGGAGTTCTTGACCACGGCGCCCTTGGCGACGTGCACGCCGCGGAACAGGATGGAGTTCTCCACGCGGCCCTCGATGACGCAGCCGTTGGCGATGAGGGAATTGGAGCACTCGCTCTCCTCCACATAGCGGGCCGGCATGTCATCGCGCACCTTGGTGTAGATGGGGCGCTCGGACGGGAAGAGCTGGCGGCGGAAGCCGGAATCCAGCAGCGCCATGTTGAAGTTGAAGTAGCTCTGGATGGAGTCGATCTGCCAGGCGATGCCCTTGTACTCGTAGCCGTAGAGGCGCAGGTTGCCCTCGTTGACGGCGCGCTGCAGGATGTCGCGCTCGAAGTCGTGCAGGCCGTTGGCCGCGCCCTGCTCCACCAGCTGGCGCAGCAACTCGCGGCGGACGATGTAGATCTTCATCGCCGCGCAGTCGCAGTTGGGCTGCACGGCGCCGATCTCCATGCCGGTGATGAGCGAATTCTCGTCCACGCTGAAGTAGATGTCGTGCTCGCCCTGGGAGGCTGCCTTCTCACCCTTGTTGTAGAGCAGGGTGATGTCCGCGCCGTGATCCACGTGGGAGCGGATGGCGTCGGTGAAATCCACGTTGTAGATGGTGTGGCTGTTGGTCAGCACCACGTACTCCTGCTTGGAACGCTGCAGGAAGTTGGTGTTGCTCTTGAGGGCGTCCAGCAGGCCGGAGTATACGCCCATGTTGTCGCGGGTGAGGTAGGGGGGCAGGATGACCATGCCCTGCTTGCCGTGCAGGTCCCACTCACGGCCGGAGCCGACGTGGTCCATCAGCGAGGAGTAGTTCTTCTGCGCGATGATGCCCACGTTCTTGATGCCCGTGTGGACCATGGAGGACAGCTGGAAGTCGATGACGCGGTAACGGCCCGCGATGGGCATGGCCGCGACGGCGCGCTGGCTTGTCAGTTCACCCAGATGAATGTCGTTCTCACCGGTATAGATGAGACCCATGACGTCTTTCATGTGTGCACCCTCCTCACTGCAGGTCGGCGTCGACCTGGACGCCCGCTGCGACCTTTTCACCCGCGGCGATCTTCGCGCCCGGGCCTACGACGGCGATATTGCCGGTGTCCTCGCCCACGACGGCGCCGGCCGCGATGTGCGCGTTCTCGGCGACGATGGCGCGCTTGACGATGGCGCCGCGCTCGATGACGGCACCCGGCATGACGACGGCGTCCGTCACCTCAGCGCCCGTCTCCACCGTTACGCCGGCGAAGAGGACGGAGTGCTTGACCACGCCCTTGACCTCGCAGCCCTCGGTGATGAGGCTGCCGTCCACCTTGGCGCCGTCCGCGATGTAGTGCGGCGGCATGCCCGGGTTCCGGGCGAAGATGCGCCAGCGCTTGTCGGAGAGGTCGATGGGCATCGGCAGCGTGAGCAGGTCCATGTTGGACTCCCACAGGGACTCGATGGTTCCGACGTCCTTCCAGTAGCCGTCAAAGGTGTAGGTGAAGAGGTTCTCGCCCGCTTCCAGCATCTCGGGGATGATGTTCTTGCCGAAGTCGTTCTGGCTGTCGGGCTTGGCCTCGTCCAGCTCCAGATACTTGCGCATCTTGTCCCAGGTGAAGATGTAGACGCCCATGGAGGCCTTGTTGCTCTTCGGATGCGCCGGCTTCTCCTCGAACTCCGTGATGCGGTTGTTCTCGTCGGTGTTCAGCAGGCCGAAACGGGAAGCGTCCTCCCACGGCACTTCGCGCACCGCGATGGTGAGGTCCGCGCCCTTTTCGATGTGCGCGCGCAGCATGGCGTTGTAGTCCATTTTATAGATGTGGTCGCCGGAGAGCACGAGGACGTACTCCGGATCCCACTGCTCGATGAAGGGGATGTTCTGATAGATGGCGTTGGCCGTTCCCTTGTACCACTCGCCGGTTTTGCCGGTCTGATAGGGAGGCAGAACGTAGACGCCGCCGTTGGACAGGTCCAGATCCCACGGGGAACCGGAGCCGATGTAGGCGTTCAGCTCCAGCGGGCGGTACTGCGTCAGGACGCCGACCACGTCGATGCCCGAGTTGGTGCAGTTGGACAGCGGGAAATCGATGATGCGGTACTTCCCGCCAAAGGGAACTGCCGGTTTGGCAACCTTCTTGGTGAGGATGCCCAGTCGGCTGCCCTGGCCGCCGGCCAGGAGCATGGCAACGCATTGCTTCTTGCTCATAGCGAACACTCTCCTGCGATTATAATAATCTTTCTTCCCGGGGACGGCGAAGCGCCTCTGCCGAAACACACATTCCGCCATCTTCCTTCTAAACTATTATAGCATAGAAAATCTGATTGGAAAAGGCTTGGAATAGCCAAAAAAGGACAAGGGAGGGCATTTTATGGATCGTCGCTGAAAAAAACGCAGCAGGCCTCCTCCAGGGCGGGCCTGCTGCAAATGGTTAGGCGCAAAGCGAATGCAAGACGGGCTTTCCTGGCTGCAGAGCGATGGGGCTTGTGCGGTTTACTCATGGGGAATATCCAGCAGATCCAGAAGCCGGATGAACGTATCCTGTCCGTCAAGACAGGTGTCCTCAAGCCAGCCCTTTTCGTTTTTCCACTCGGAAAGACCTCTGTAATAGTACATCTTTTTGGATTCCTCGATGAGAAAGGGAATGATGCCGTGGCGGAGACATTCCTTCAGGGCGATCAGGCGCCCGACTCTCCCGTTTCCGTCCTGAAAAGGATGGATGTATTCAAATTCCGCATGGAGGGCAATGACGTCATTTACGGTCACTTCGGTCTTCTTCCCGTAGGCCTGCAGCAACTCCCGCATCCGTTCGGGCACGTCCTTTGGTTTGACGGTTTCCCGTCCTCCGACCACGTTTGCACGTCTTTTATAATCGCCCACGGCAAACCATGAAAGGCGGGAATCAGCCGTGTCGTGCTTCAGAATGTAATGCAGGCGCTTGATGATCTCCTCGGTCAGTTCCTCCTCGGCGCAATCGATCACGTAATCGATCGCGCGGAAATGATGAACGGTTTCCAGTATGTCGTCTACCGGTATGCCGTCTCCGACGTCGACCGTATTCGTCTCGAAAATCAGCCTCGTCTGATCCTCTGTCAATTTGCTGCCTTCGATATGATTGGAGTTGTACGTCATTCTGACCTGAAGCTCGTGGTAGAGGCCCCCGGAGATCTTCGCGCTCTTTTCATCCCTTAAAAGCTGTAACAGCTTGTTGTCAGAAACTTCCCGGCACAGCAGCTCCGGCCCGCAGCCGAGATAGCCGGCGATTCTCCGGAGCGTGGCAGCGCTGAGCTTTTCGCCTCTGGCTATTTTTGCAATCGTACGGGAAGAGATCCCCAATTCAGCGGAGAGCGCTGTTTTGGTAATACCCTTTTCCGCAAGCTTCGCGGTCAGCCCTTCATACGAGATCATGGAATCCACTCCCCTTACGAAAACCTTTACTTATTTTACCTCTTCGTGTTAAAAAAGTAAAGGTTAACGGCCTGAAACGCGCTGAAAAGTAAAGGCGGAGGGTTTGCCCGACCCAAGCGGTAAAAAACGCCTCCCGGACGGCCGGGAGGCGCGAAAAGCATGTCCATCGGGAAAACTTACCCCTTCACCGCACCTGCGATAAAGCTGTCCTGGATGCGCTTGGAGAGGAAGACGTAGACGATCAGCGTGGGGATGGTGGCCAGCGAGAGGGCGGCGCCGATGGGGCCCCAGTCCGTCGTGTACTGGCCGGAGAGCGCCTGCACGCCGACAGGCAGGGTCTTGAGCGCGTCCTTGCTGATGAAGACGTTGGCGAACATCAGCTCGTTCCAGCACTGCAGGAAGGTGTAGATGCCGACGGTCGCCACGGCCGGCGTCATCAGCGGCGCGATGATGCGCAGGAAGATGCCCCACACGCCGCAGCCGTCGATGAAGGCGGCCTCGTCCAGATCGTAGGGGATGTCCCCCATGAAGCCGATGCAGATGAGGATGCCCATCGCCAGTGAGAAGGCCGAATAGGGGATGATGAGCGCCCAGTAGGAGTTCAGCATCTTCAGCCGGGAGAGCGTGGTGTACAGCGGCACGATGGAGGCGTGGATCGGGATGGTGAGGCCCAGCATGAAGAACTTGTTCATCGTCTTGCTGCCCTTCCACTGCAGCCGCGTCATCGCATAGGTCGCCATGACGGAGGCGGTCAGCGTGATGAGGATGGTGGAGACCGCAACGATGACGCTGTTGAGGAAGTAGCGGGGCATGTCGCCCGTGTGGAGCGCCCGGCTGTAGTTCTCCCACACCCAGTACTTGGGCAGGCCGATGACGTTTTCGCCGAAGATCTCGGCGTTGTTCTTCAAAGAGAAGGTCAGCATCCAGTATACGGGAAAGAGGCTGATGGCCGCCCACAGAATCAGAACCGCGTAGACGAACGTCTGCCGGGCAGTCAGCGGGCGCTTGCCGTCGGGCGCGATATAAGCCTTGTTCTTGCTCATCTTCCCTTCTCCTCCTTGAAAATCATGTTTATGAGAATCGCAAAGGCGAAGCACAGGACGATCAGCATGACGGCGATCGTGCTGCCCATACCGTAGCGGTTGCGCAGGAACAGCAGGTTGATCATCAGCGTGCTGGGCACCTCGGTGGCGTGGTTGGGGCCGCCGTTGGTCAGCACGTAGATGAGGTCGAAGGATTTGAGCGAGCCGGTGACCGCGAAGATCACGCTCACGCGCAGGATGGGCTTGATGTAGGGGATGATGATGTAGCGGTTGACCTGGCTCTCCGTGCAGCCGTCCAGCATGGCGGCCTCGTTGAGCTCGGGCGGGACGCCCTTGATGCCGGCGTACATGAGCAGCATGTGGTAGCCGACGTACTGCCAGAGGATGGGGACGAACGCGGCCCACAGGGCCGTCTTTTTATTGCCCAGCCAGATCTGGGCGAGGTTGTCCAGCCCCATTCCGCGCAGGCAGAGGTTCAGCACGCCGTAGTCCGGGTTGTAGATCTTGAGCCACAGCTGGCCGATGACCACCGTGGAGATCAGCACGGGCATGAAGTAGATGGACAGGTACGCCCGTTCGCCCTTCACGTGCTTGGAGAGCTTGAGGGCGAGCCACAGCGCGAAGGGCAGCTGGATGCACGTGGACAGCAGCGCCAGCAGCATGGCGTTCTTCAGCGCGCGCATGATGTTGATAGACCGGCTAGTGAACAGCTCCCGGTAGTTGGCCAGGCCGATGAACACCGGGGTCTTGAGGCCGTTCCACTCCGTCAGGCTGTAGTAGCCGGACAGGATGATCGGCGCGATCAGCACCCCGATGAACAGGATGAGCGCGGGCAGCAGGAAGAGGAAGATGTTCAGTTTGTAGGAAAACGGTCGTTTCATGGTCTTGGCTCCTTTTCTTCAAAGGAAGGAAAGGGAACAGCCCCTCTCGGGGTTACCCCTTGAGAGACTGTTCCCCAGAGCTCGGATTTTAGACGGGGTTTTGCCGATTACTTGAGATCGGCGTCCAGACCCTCGGCGTACTCTTCAGGCGTGATGTCCATGGCATAGGCCTGCACGATGTAGTCGAGGTAGGTGTTGGCGGCGTCGGCGCTCAGGAAGTTGTCGCCGAAGAGCACCATGTTGTCCGCCTTGGCGGCCATGTCGGCAGCGGAGACGATGAGCGGACCAACCTCGGCTTTGGGATCGGCCGCCCAGCAGGGCAGGTTCGCGCCGGACTTGTAGTCAGCGTCGGAGAAGTAGCGGGCCAGGAAGAACGCGGCGTCAATCGCCTCGGCTTTGTGCTCGCAGGACTCGGTCACGGCCAGGGTGTTGTTCGGGCCGCCGATCATCTGATACAGGGTGACGTCGGGGTTGAGCACCGGGAAGGTGCCGGCCTGCACGGCGAACTTGGCCTGCTCGCCGATGTCCTTGTTGTTCCAGGAGCCGTTCTGATAGAACGCGTATTTGCCGGCGATGAAGTTGTTCTTCACTTCGTCGTTGCCCAGAGCGGGCGCGCTGGGATCGAAGTACTCCTTGGTGACCATATCCTGGAAAGCGGCGATGGCCTTGATGACGCCCTCGTCATTCCAGGAAGCGACGCCGTTGTACATGTCGCGCAGCTTGTCGCCGCCCACGGACTTGATGACCAGGGGCTCGACATACTCGGACAGGCACCAGGCTTCCTTGCCGGAGACGCCGAAGGGGATGATGCCGGCGGCCTTCAGGGCGTCGCAGCAGGCGATCATCTCGTCGTAGGTGGCGGGGATGTGATCGTAGCCGACCTGGGCCAGCAGATCCATGTTCGCGTACAGGGTGACCAGGGACATGGTGTACGGCACGCCGAACATCTTGTTGTCGTAGCGCACGTTCACGGTCATGGCCTCGGGCAGCTCGTCGGCGTAGGCGGGATAGTAGTCATCCAGGCAGACGACGCGGCCGGCGTCCACAAACTCGCCCAGGAAGCCCATGCCCCAGGTAAAGAAGATGTCGGGCAGGTCTTCGCCGCTGGACATCGCGGCCTTGATCTTGGTCTTGTAGGCCTCGTTCTCGGTGGCGTTGTGCTCGATCTTGATGTCGGGATGCTCGGCCTCGTAGGCGGCGATGGCATCGACGAACGCCTGATGGCTGGAGTCGCTCTCGGTGGCGATGGACCACAGCTGCAGGGTGATCGGCTCGGCCAGCGCGAGGGACGCGGCACAGAGCATCGTGAGCGCAAGCGCCAGTGCAAGGATCTTCTTCATGATTGGTTCCTCCTTATAAGATTTGTTGCCTCAGGCCAGTGTTTTGAAAGAGAGTTATGAAACACTGGTTCAACTGGGATTAGAATAACACATTCCGATTGACTTGGCAAGGGGATTTTAGATAATTTTTTCAGAAAGGCGGCAGAAAAATTTACCCAAAAACGGTTTCGCTTCCGTAAGCACATTTGCGGAGAGAAAGAATCATGAGCAGGTTATCCAGTTTCGGCAGGCGGACTTTGAAAGCCTCCGGGAGGGATACAAGAAACCCTCCCGGAAGGGAGGGTCAGGCGATGACGAGGGTTGCGAGGGAGCGGGCCGGGAGGCTGACGTCGGCGATCTGCCCGCCCAGCGTGACGCCGGCTTTGACGGCGCCGCCCCGGTTGTTGAGGACCAGCGTGAGGCTGCCGTCCGGCTGGGCGAAGGCCGTGGTCTCCAACTCGCAGGAAAAGGAGCTGGACAGGATCCTGCGTGAGCCGGGGGCGATGAAGCGTGCGAAGTGCCACAGTGCGTCGTAGACGCTGTTGCGGGACAGCACGCCGGCGCGCTCGTCGAAGAGCAGCGGCGCGTGGCAGTAATTGCCCACGTAGTTGGGCCCGCCCCGGCTGTCGAGCACCATGTTCCAGTCGAGGAAGGCGGCCGTCCCGCTTTCCAGGTCGCCCAGGATTTCGTGGGCGATGAGGCCGCGGGGCACGGCGGGGTCGGCCACGCCGAACTTGCTGTACTCGATGCAGTTTTCGCTGAGCATCAGCGTCTTCTCCGGGAAGCGCTCGTGCGTCCTGCGAAGGGCGTCGAAGTGGTCGCCGCTGTACCAGTGGAAGGCGATGCCGTCCGCGGCCCTGCGGCCCTTCTCGTCCAGGACGGCCAGCGCGCGGTCCAGCACGCGCTCCTTGTTGTGATCCCAGATGAAGACCTGCACGTCCGCGAAACCGTTCCGCTGCAGCGCGGGCTTCAGGTAATCCACGAGGAAGGTCCGCTCCTCCTGCGCGGTCCACACGCAGCTGTCCCACGTCTGCACGGCATGGGGCTCGTTCTGCAGGGACAGCCGGCTGACCGTAAAGCCCCGGCCGGTGAATTCCCGGATGTAGCGGCAGAGGTATTCGGCCCAGGGGCCGTAGCACTCCGGGCGGCATTTACCGCCGCCGTGCCGCTTGCCGTTGGTTTTGAACAGCCGGGGCGGCGACCACGGGGAGAGCATCAGCGTGATGTGCGGCGCCCGCGCCCGGATGGCTTCCAGCAGGGGCAGGATGTAGCGCAGCGGGCGCTCCGTGTCAAAGTGGTCCGGGTTTCCGTCCGGGGCGGCCTCGTACTGCTCCAGCGAGAAATCGCAGCTGTCGACGGGTACGCGCAGGATGGAGTAGCCCAGGCCGTCCCGGCCGAAGTACGCGTCCAGCAGCTGCTCCCGCTGCTCCCCGTTCATGCGCGAGAAGACGTAGCCCGCGCTGTCCGTCACCGCACCGCCGAACCCTTGCCAGACCTGGTCGGTCTCGCCGGGGTAGAGGCGGACGAGGGCGTTTTCGCGCTCCTCACGGTCCGGCATGAATTCGCCGGCGTGGACGGGTTCGCCGTTGATGAAGAGATGGTAGGCGTTCATTTGCAAAGGCCTCCGCGGCGATCAGCCGAAGACGATCTCGCCGGTAAAGCGCTCCACCGGCCCCGGCACGGGCGAAGTGCCGCGCGCCTCGCCCGCAAGGTCGCGGTCCATCACGATGGGCGTGCCGTCCGGGTTTTCGAAGGCCTGCTCCGGCTCGAAGGCGGGGGCCAGCGTTTCGGTGGAGACGATGTGCGTCGCGGCCTTCGGCAGATAACCGTACAGGTCGGTGGTCAGGATAAAGCGGCCGCCCTCCTCCCGAAGGGAAATCTGCGGCAGGCGCTCATCCGCCGCCCAGTCCTTTTCCTTTTTGCAGGGGCGGGCGGTGCCCAGGTAGACGTTGCCGCCCGTCCAGACGGGCAGCGGGTTGTAGTAGCGGTCGCTCTTTTCGCTGCCCATGCCGCAGTAGCCCTCAAACTGGCGCTCCCACTCCTCCCGCGTCGGATAGTCGTCGTAGGGGAAGGTGCCCGGGGTGAGGTTCAGGTCGTTCCATTCCTCCTCCTCCGGGGGAAGGGTGACGTCCGCCCAGCCCGCGCGCGGCGCGCGCCCCGCGAAGATGTTGTTGTAGAAGCGCATGTCGCCGTGCAGGATGGTCATGAAGCCCGCGACCTCCGTGCGGTGTGGCATGTGGTAGGGCGTGTAGCGCGGGGAAGGCTGCAGGATGGAGTTGTTGTTGACCCCGCGGCCGACGGCGGTGACGGAGCCGGCGATGAGGTTGTGGCACACGGCCACGCCCTGCGTGGGCAGCTTGAGCGCCCGGTCGGAGAGCAGCACGTTGTGGTCCACCAGCGTGGGGCCGTGGCTGATCTCGATGAAGATGTCCTCGCCGATGCCCACCAGCGCCTCGCGGCACAGCAGGTGGTCGTGCGGCAGCGTGTTGTCGAAGAACAGGTTGCCCGTCACCCGCGTGCCCTGCGCCTGCCAGTCCAGCCAGAGGCCGCGCGTGCAGTGGTTGAACACGTTGCCGCGGATGATGACGTCGATGGCCGCGTGCATCTTGATGCCGCCGATCTCCGCGCCGGCCAGGTTCTGCCGGTTGTTGATGTGGTGGATGTGGTTGCCCTCGATGAGGGAGAAGACGCCGCCCAGATGCCCCACGATGCCCGTCTGCCCGCAGTCGTGGATGTCGCAGCCGCGGACGACGTGGCTGCCGATGCGCTCCTTCGTCCAGCCCTCCGCCTGGGCCTGGCAGATGCACTCGCGCTCCGTCTGCGTGCCGTCCTTGAACTTCGTCTTCAGCCACTTGTTGTCGTTTTCGGGCTGCAGATACTTGCCCAGCGAGATGCCGGAGCATTTGGCGTCGAAGATCTCGCAGTCCTCGATGATCCAGCCGCGGGACCAGTGCGGGCCGATCATGCCCTCCTGATAGGCGGTCGGCGGGGCCCACTGGCAGGCGGCCCGGCAGACCTTAAAGCCGGAGAGGGTGATGTAGCCGACGCCCTCCGCCTTCGGGTAGAAGCAGGCTTCCCGCACGTTGATCTCCACGCTTTCCCGGTTCGGGTCCGCGGCTCCGAAGTTGCACAGCAGCACCGTCTCGTCCGACGCTGCATCCTGGGACGCGGTCCAGGTCAGCAGGGAGTCCTCCGGGTTCCAGGAGATCGCGGACGGAACGGGGGCATAGACGCCCTCCGGATCCGTCACCTCGTAGAGGGCCCTGTCGTTGAGGTAGACCTCCCCCAGATGCGCCGGGAAGTAGGCGTTGAACCAGTCGCCGCTGACCTTCGTCGTGTAGGGGTTGCGGCCGGTAAAGAGCGAATTGGGCACGCGGGCCTGCCAGCAGCCGGGATGGCCTTGCACCGGAACCCAGCCCGTCACGGGCTCCGCGCCGGTGATGACGGCAGCGCGCGGCTCCGCGGAGCGGTAGGTGATGCGCGCCTCCTGTGTGCCGGCGTTGGCCGGGCTTACCCATTCCCGGTAGATGCCGGGCAGGACGAGCACCTCGTCGCCGGGGCGGGCGATGGCCGCAGCCCCGCTGATGGTCCTGAAGGGGAGTGCCTTGCTGCCGTCGCCGCCGGGGGCGGCCTTGCAGTCGACAAAGTATTGCATAGTTACCTCCTGACCCGGGCACTTGCGCCGGATGGTTGTGATTCGATTCTGCGGGTATTGTAGCAGGAACGGGACGAAGTATCAATAAACAGAACAGAGATGCCTGAATTTGCAGGTGGGTGAAATGAACGAAAAAGCCGGCAGCGCAGAGCACGCTGCCGGCTTTCCGGGTTTTCCGGTTTCCTCAGCCCTGATGGATTTCCACCGGGGCCAGCGCCTGATCGATATCCACGAAGATGTTCTTCTCGTCGTCCCTGTCAATATAGACGGGGACCTGTTTGGCGACGATCAGTTCGGTGGGGTCGAAATACAGGCTCCTGCTGTAATAGATATGGGTCGTACCGGTGCCGGGATCCTTGTAACGGCATTCCACCAGGTAATACTCGCGGTAGCGGACGCCCGTGAACATATTGTCGCTGGTCTTCGTGGTGGAGGTCTGCGCCCGTACATCCACGATGTCAGCCATCACGCAGCGGTTGTTCTCATAGGCTTCGCGAAGGCCGTCCACCCGTTTTTTATCCTTACGGAACATATGCACCCCGGAGGATGCCAGAGCGAGGCCCCCGCCGATGAAAAGAAGCGGGAAGATGATGAGCGCCGCGCCTTCCAGCCCGAACGTACCGTACACCTGGTCCGCGATGACCACTGCCAGCCCCAGCAGCGTCAGCATGCCGCCGACAGCCATCAGGATGCCGCCTGTGAACCCCCGGGTTTCAAGGCCGAATTTTTTGTAGCTTTCAATCGTTGTCATACCGGTCACCTTTCGGGATCCGTCTGTGGATCCGCACGTATTTCAGCAGTACCGAAGGGAAACGGGTTTGCCCAGCTTTTCCAGGCAATCGGCGATGTCCTTGACCAGCCGCAGCTTGATGGAGAGGGAGATGGGCATATCAGGGTTCTGGTGGGCGGGGTTGAGCGCCCGGCCCACGAGGAAGCGGACCGAGGTGCACTCCTCCACCAGCATGGCGGCCAGCAGGGAGGCGCCGCTGCAGTCCCGGTGCAGCACGGCGGGGTCCTGCGCCTCGGCGTAGCGCTCCAGCAGTTCCAGCACCTTGCCGATGGTGACGACGCCCTCCGTGATGAGGTCCACACCCTCCATGTGGGCGATGGGCGGCACGTCGGGGGAGATGTAGTCCAGATCGATGGTGACCTCCCGGCCGAGATAGCTGGAGACGATCTGCGAGGTGGTGCCGCCGCAGATGACGCGCCGCCCTTCACAGCTCATCAGGTCGTCCACGACGCTGCCGTCGTCCGCCGGACTGACGGGCGGGCCGACCATCACGCAGCAGGGCATGGGCCGGATGACGTGCAGGGCGGCGACGGTGCAGTCGTCGCCGGGCTCCCCGTCGTAGAGCTCAAAGGTCTTTTCCAGCAGGCGGTGCTGCACGTCGGCGGCGCGGGAGAGCGCGCTCCAGTTCGTTTCCAGGTAGTCGATCACGTTTTCCTGCTGCCAGCCCATGTCGATCTTGTGGCCGATGCCCGCGTGGATGATGCCGTCCGAAAAGGTGACGGCCATGTCCCCGAGGGTGAGCTTCATGCGGGCTTCGCGGATCTGCTTGCCGGCGATGTCCAGGTTGTGCCAGGGCAGGCCGATGTGCCGGCCTTCGCGCAGCAGGATGAGGGAGGGATTGTCAAATTCCACGAAGTAGGCGTTGCCTTCGCCGTCCACCTGCATGAGGGTGAAGGTGGAGTACGCGACGCCGCGCTCCTTGTCCACAGGCAGGGTGGAGGCCACCGTTTCGACGACGTCGCGGATGTCGGTGCCCGCGGCGACCATGGTGGAGAGGATCTTGCAGGTGAGGGTGGCCAGGATGTTGGCCTTGACGCCGCTGCCCAGGCCGTCGGAGAGCACCAGCAGCACGCCGTTTTCATCCTGCTTGATGATCTCCACCTTGTCGCCGCAGAGCTCCTCGCCCACGTGGTTGAGGCTGGCCCAGCTGGTATCCATGAAGTAGCTCACAGGCGTTCACCGCCGTTCAGGCTGGCCTTGAGGTGCAGCAGCGCGGCCTTGGTCTCGCCGGTCGTCTCGCCCAGCAGGCTGGCGATCTCCTGCGCGACGCGCATCTGTTTGTCGATGACGGCCTGCGCGGTCTCCAGCGTCTCCCGGCGCATCTTCTCCATGGCCTGCAGGCTTTCCTCCTCCACGGAGATGTCCTTGACGATGACGAGGTATTCGTGATTGGGCATGGAGATGATGCTCTGCTCCACCATGAGGTCGTAGATGGCGGTGCGGCAGCGCTCGTTCATCACGTTTTCACCGGTCTCCAGGATCGTGGAGAGTTTGTCCATATTGAGGAAGAGGGAGGCCTCCATGCCGATGCAGTCGTGGTTCAGGTTAAAAAGCCGCACAGCGGAGGGGTTGAAGTCCAGGATGCGCAGCTCGTGATCCAGACTGATCAGGGCGTTGGGCGTGTTGTCCAAAATGGTGTTGGCCGTGGATTCCGCGCGCTGGCGCATATAGGGCAGACACATGCGCACGTTGGCTTTGCCGCGGTAAACGGCGATGGCTTTTTCACGGCAGGTGTCGTAGCCGCAGCCGCCGCAGTTCAGCATGTCGGAAGGGCTGACCTTGCCGATGGAGCGCAGGATGGCCGCGATCTCCTCTTCGGTGGGCATCGGTTCCTCGCTGTGCAGCGAAGGATACTCCGCCCCCATGGGGACGTGCAGCGGTTCGCTCTGTGGCTGTGCACCCGCCTCCTCGCGGCGGGAAAAGCCGTACACGGCTTCCTTGCTCAGCAGGAAAGACGGGGCGCGGTCGTATTCGTGCATGGCCGGGCCGCCCACACAGGAATCCACGCAGGAGGAGAGCTCCAGCAGGTAACCGGAGATATGGCTGTCGCGGATGTCCTGCAGCACGCGGATACAGCGGTCGAGCCCGTCGATGGCAATGGCGGTATAACCGGTGCGCTGCTCCGGCGGTATGGTCTTGATGATGCCTCCGGGCACGGGATAGAGGCGGCTGATCGTATGGCGCATGGGGCGGGCGTCTTTGGCGCTCTGGTGCTCCACGTCGATGCCCTCGCGGCGGAACCAGTCGTTCAGCTCGCCGAACATCAGCACGGCGTCGATCTCGCCGGAATCCCTGGCCTCCTGCTTTTTCGAGATGCAGGGCCCGATGAAGCAGACCTTCGCATCCTTTCCGTACGCCTCGCGCAGCAGCTTTGCGTGCGCGACGGCCGGAGAGGCGACGTGCGCCAGCTGGGGCAGCAGTTCGGGAAAGTACTTCTGCACCAGAAGCACGACGGTCGGGCAGCAGGTGGTGATGAGATTGTCCTGCGTGTGGTTCTGCAGGATCCCGGCGTAGGCTTCCGATACGCGCGTGGCGCCGATGGCCGTCTCCTCCACGGCGGCAAAACCGAGGCGCAGCAGCGCGCCGGAAACCTGCTCGAACGTACAGCCGGGGAAGGCGGCGATGAAGGAAGGGGCGAGGGAGACGACGACGCGCTCCCGGCGCTCCAGCATCGCACGGACGCTGTCCAGATCGGAGGCGATCTGTTTGGCGTTCTGCGGGCAGATGAGGGTGCACTTGCCGCACAGGACGCACTCGTCCTCCAGGATGCGCGCCTGATCGTCATGGAAGGTGATGGATTTGACGGGGCAGCTGCGGATGCACTTGTAGCAGTTCCGGCAGTCCGCCTCCTTCAGCTGGATGATGCTCATTTCCGCCTCCGTCACGCGCGCGTGAGGGGCTCGATCTCCTCTGCGATGAGGGAAGGAACGCGCCCGGCGTCCACGTGGTGGAAGAGGGTGTCGTTGACCTTGGCGCACGGGCCGTCCTTGCAGTTGCCCATGCAGAAGCTGGCGGTGAGGTGGACCTTGTCCGCGATGCCGGCCTTCTCCAGCTCCTCGCGGAACAGCTTGGTGGTGGCGTAGGCGCCCTTCATGTGGCAGGCGGAGCCGACGCAGATGCTGACATTGACCATGATAATCCTCCCTTATATTCCGCAGGCAGCCGCTTATTCGGCCGGCATGCCCAAGAGTTCACAGATGTAGAGCGAGTCTTCGATGCTCTTTTCCAGCGCCAGACGGCCGTACTTGTCCACGTTGCTGGCTTCCTTCGCGCCGTGCGTGAGACAGCCGGGGCCGCCGATGCAGCCCTGTTCGCAGGCCATGCCTTCGATAAAGTTCTCCGGCAGTTTGCCCAGCTGGGCTTTGAGCAGCGCCGTCTTGCACTCCTCCAGGCCGCTGCAGGCGACCGGGTTCAGCGTGAACTCCTCTTCGGTCACCTTCTGCTCCTTCAGCGCTTCCGCCACGGCGTCGCGCAGACCGCCGCTGCGGGCGAAGATGCGCCCGAAGTAGGAGGCGTTGTCCAGCACGCCCTCCTCCATGGCTGCGGGGTCGATCTCATAGGCGTCAAACAGCGCCTGGAGCTCCTCGAAGGTCATGGCTGCGTCGATGATGTCCCGCACCCGCTCCTGCTTGATCTCGCCCTTCTTGGCGACGCAGGGCCCGATGAAGACGATGGAGGCGTCCGGATGGGCCTTCTTGATCAGCTGGCCGATGGCCGCCATCGGGGAGAGGTTGGAGGAGATATGCTCCGCCATCTTGGGGTAGAACTTGCGGATGTAGCTGACGAAGGCAGGACAGCAGCTGGAGGTGAGGAAGCCCTTCTCCTTCAACTCCTTCGCCTCGCGGTAGGCGACGATGTCCGCGCCCAGCGCGGCCTCGATGACGTCCGAGAAACCGAGCGCCTTGAGGGCGTTTACGATCTGCCCGGTCTTCACGCCGCCGAACTGGCCGGCGATGGACGGGGCGATGACCGCGTACAGCGGGCCGGCGCCTTCGCGTGCGGCTTCCTTCAGCAGGCGCACGACGGAGAGAATGTAGCTTTTGTCCACGATGGCGCCGAAGGGGCACTGGTAAACGCAGGCGCCGCAGCTGACGCACTTCTCCTCGTCAATCTCCGCCTTGTGGTTCTCATCCATATGGATGGCGCCCGGCTTGCAGGCGCGCTCGCAGGGGCGCACGTTCTTGGTGATGGCGCCGTAGGGGCAGGCGCTGGCGCACTTGCCGCAGGCGATGCACTTCTTGGGGTCGATGACGGCGGTGTGATTGGGATGGGAGATGGCGTCCTTCGGGCAGACGTGCTCGCAGCGCCTGGCGATGCAGCCGCGGCAGGCGTCGCCCACCGTCATGCGGCTGACGGGGCATTCGTCGCAGGCTATGGTCAGCACTTCGACCTCGCTGGTCTTTTCGGGGTGGCCGCCCAGCGCCATCTGGATGCGCTGGCCGACGATGGCGCGCTCTTTGTAAATGCAGCAGCGGGTCGTGGGCTCCGGGCCGGGGATGATGGTCTCCGGAATGGAGAGCAGGTTCTCCTGCAGCCGGTCCTCCCTGGACAGGCGGGCGACTTCCTTCAGGACCTTGTATTTCAGTTCCTGTACACTGGTATCGAATTTCGGCAAACGTTACACCCTTTCTGAAAGGTTTCTTTATCGCAGGGGAAGCGTGCGCAGACGGAGCGTCCGCACACATCCCCGTTTAGTGTAACGCCGCGGGATAAAATTGTCAATAAATTAACAGAAATTTGCCGCTTCAAACCCATCAGGAAGCCGGACTGCGTATTTGACACGGATGACAGGCCGATTTATAATAATCGGAACGGCAAAAGCCGTTTCAAGCGTCCAACGAAAACGCAGGAGCCGCGGCTCCGGAAAGCGAGGCATATATGGCCAGAAAAAGCTGCCCCTACAAGGACATCGGCGGACAGGCCGTGATGGAGGGCGTGATGATGCAGAGCCCGGGCGACGAGAGCATCGCCATCGCGGTGCGCCGGCCGGACGGAAAGATCTACGTCACCTGCGACCATCGGGAACCGATTTCAAAGAAGCACCCGTGGATGGGCAAGCCCGTCATCCGCGGCTGCGTCAACATGGTGCTCATGCTCAAGATGGGCATGGAGACGCTGGACAAGAGCACGAAGATGCTGGGCGTGCTGGAGGAGGAGCCCAGCCGCTTCGAAAAGTGGCTGGCGAAGAAGCTGGGCGCGGACGTGGACAAGATCGTGATGGCGGTCGCCATGGTGCTGGCCCTCGTGATGAGCCTGGGGCTGTTTATGGCCATCCCGTCCGCCGTCGCCACGGCTCTCTCCCACGTCATCAAAAGCCGCCTGCTGGTCAATTTGATTGCCGGCATCGTGCGCATCGGCATCCTCGTGGGGTACATGGTGGCGATCTCCTTCGTGCCGGACATCAAGCGTGTGTTCCAGTACCACGGCGCGGAGCACAAAACGGTATACTGCAACGAGGCGGACCTGCCGCTGACCCCGGCAAACGCCCGCACCTTCTCCAGGCTGCACCCGCGCTGCGGCACGGCGTTCCTGTTCCTCGTCATGTTCATCTCCATCCTCATCGGCTCCGTGGCCGACCAGCTGCTCTTCCTCCTCTTCGGCATCGAGCGGCTGACCTTCCTGGGGAGGCTGATGCGCAGCCTGCTCATCCTGCCCGTCATCTCCGGCGTCTCCTACGAGGTGCTCAAGGGGCTGGCCCACGCGGGCGACGCGTGGTACGTCCGCGCGCTTCGCTGGCCGGGCCTGATGATGCAGTACCTGACGACCCGGGAGCCGGACGACGAGATGCTGGAGGTGGCCATCGCCTCCATGAAGGCCGCCAAGGCCGGCCCGCTGGCCTACGCGCAGCAGCTGGACGAGGGCGTGGTGCAGTGGAAGGACGAAGAAACCGCCCCGGCAGAGGCGGCGAAGGAAAAGGGCTGAAGAAACCTCATCCGTCAGGGCTAACGCCCTGACTAATGAGTTCATCTGGCCGCGGCGGTTCCGCGGCCTTTTTCATTTTTGGTAGGACTTGGACAGGTCCAGCACGACGGGCTTTGCAACCTTGTCGGGGCTCTTTGCGGCGCGCTCTTCCAGCAGCGCGGCGTAACGCGCGCCGTCGATGGGCAGGGTGACGGTTTCGCCTGTCCAGGCCGAGAGCAGCATGCCGCAGGCGAGCTGCAGGGAGGCCATGCCCTCGCGTCCGTCCGCGATGAGGGGCGTGCCGTGCAGGATGTGCGCGGCGAAGGCGCGGATGACGCCGCCGTGCATCTCTGCCGTGCCCTCCGGGCGGATGACCTCCGTCACCGCGTCCGGCTTGCCGTAGCCGGAGGGGTAGTTGCGGATGAAGTCCGTGCAGCCCCGGGAGAGGCGGGTCACCGTCAACTGGTTGTCTTCGGCGAGAATCCTGCCGCCGTCCAGCGCCAGCTCCATGCGGTTGGTGCCGGGCGCCTCGCCGGTGGTGGTGATGAGCGTGCCCGTCGCGCCGTTTGCGTACTCCATGTAGCAGGTGACGTCGTCCTCCACCTCGATGTCGTGCCAGCGACCGAAGCCGCAGAAGGCGCGCAGCCGCACGGGCATGCCGCAGATCCACTGAAAGATGTCCAGGCTGTGCGGCGCCTGGTTGAAGAGCACGCCGCCGCCGTCCCGCTTCCACGTGGCGCGCCACGCCGCGGAGTCGTAGTAGCTCTGCGCGCGGAACCAGTCTGTTACGATGTAGCTGACGCGGCGCAGTTCGCCCATCTCCCCGGAGGAGACGATGCGCCGCAGCTCCTTCCAAATCGGATAGGTGCGCACGTTGAACATGGCGGCGTAGGCGAGGCCGGTGCGCTCGGCTTCCGCTTCGATGGCGGCGGCCTCCAGTGTGGTGACGCCCACGGGCTTTTCCAGCAGCACGTGCAGCCCCGCGCGGAAGGCCGCGATGGCCTGACCGGCGTGCAGGCGGTGCACGGAGGAGATGATGACGGCGTCCGCCACGCGGGAGGCGAAGAGGGCCTCCGCGCTGGGGAAAACCCGCACCTGCTCCCCGCCGGGCATGGCGCGCAGGTTGGCGATGGCGTCCTCGTGGGTGGTCACCACGGCGGTGAGGCGCGCTTCCGGCACCTCGGTCAGGATCGTCCGGGCATGGGACTGGCCCATCGCGCCGAAGCCGATGATGGCAATGCGGAGTTTGTCCATGGGGGTCTCCTTTACCTTATCCGTTGAATTGTCACGTGTATATAAGGATTATAAGGCACAACGGGACATCACGCAATGCGCAAGAGGAGAGACACAAAACAGGCCGCCGGGTAAGACAGGCCGGCGGCTTAAGGATTTGCAGCTTTTGCATCCTGTTCGCTTTAGGCTACAAAACCGGATTCTAAAGGGAATATACTTTTATAACATTTATCTGCTGCAAGGGGATGACATTCTCTCCGGCTTATGCAGTCTGCAAACAGAGCATGTGCTCTGGATACGGGCAACTGCCAGTCCCGTAAGCGGCGGACAGGGTTAAGCATTAATTAAATGATATTGTATTATATACGATTGTCGCGTAAAATTAAAAGGATACTTATTAGGGAAAGGAGATTCCGATATGAGTATGAAAAGGATCATTCTCGTTATGCTGGCCATGACCCTGCTGTCTTTCTGTGCTGCTGCTGAAATCAATCTTGACTTTTCAGGCGCGACAGATGAGGAACTGGTGCAGGCGCTTAACGCGATCAAAGCGGAGCAGCGTTCCCGGCTCAAAACCAGGATCGTGCTGAGTGAAACCGAGGTGCTGCTGGCAAAAGGGAAAACGAAAAAACTGACGCCGTCCGTCGAGGATATCGGGGAAGGCGTTAAGGCCGGAAAGTTTACGTGGAGCACTTCAGACAAAACGGTTGCAAGCTGTTCAAACGGAACGGTTACAGCCGTTAAGCCCGGAACGACTGTGATTACCTGCTTTGTGACGCTTTCGGATGGAACAGAACTGGAAGAGGACTGCACTGTTGAGGTGTACGTACCGGTGGCCTCCGTAAAAATGGGAACAAAGCGTTATAAGCTGAAAGCCGGCGATGCCGTTGCTCCGGAGTTCATTATCAGCCCGAAGGATGCGACGAACCCGGAATTGCAGTTGACCAGCTCTGCGCCTGAAGTTGCCTATGTGGACAGCGACGGAGATGTCGTGGCCCTGGAAGCAGGCGAGGCTACCATTACAGCCTCAACGGTGGACGGCAGTGAGAAAAGCGTTAGCTTTACGGTCATTGTTGAAGCGGTTGACGGGAAGGCGACAGCCGTAGCTGGTGCGGGAAAAGAAGAAAAAGTATCCAAGAAACTGCGGGATGGGAAGTACATCATCGGGAAAGACATCCCTGCGGGGAAATATGTGATTACCTGTCTTGAAACAGAAGGAGAAAAGGTCGGCAGTGCATACAGTTCCTTGGGGAGCGCATATGATGCGCTTGACGACAGCTCAGATGGAAACTGGTCTTCGTTGTTCTCGTCTCTTGGCAACATCATGGGAGATTTGAGCGAAATGGAAGTGGAGATCCTGGGGGAATACGGCGATGTCCTGCGCTCAGTATCCATGAAGGCAGGTGACACAGTGGAGTTGAAGCTGGAGGAAAAGACGGCCATTAAAATTACAGACGGGTCCTGCACGATAGAATCCGTAAACTAAAAACAGAAGGTGAAAACAGAAATGAATAAATATGGATATTCGGGTGACCCCAGGTTTAAGCCTGTTTCGGCATGGGGGTATTTGGGGTATACAGTGCTGTTTTGCATCCCGGTTATCGGTCTTCTCCTGTTGATCGTATTTGCTTTCAGCAAAAAGAACATTAACCGCAGGAACTTCGCCCGTTCATTTTTCTGTGCTCTGCTGATAACGATTCTTGTCACTGTGGCTTTGGTTGCCACAGGAGCATTGGGAAAAGGAAAGTGGCTTCAATCCTTGTTATCAGATGGGAATCCGATTACCTCGCAAATCAATTCGATCATCAATCTGGTTCTCCCTGGCGGAATATCCGGTACACAGACAGACTGGACAGCGGGCGAAACGGTCACTGCTGAGATTAACGGCAAAAGCATACAGGTACATCAGCGTTTTAAGAAAACGATGGACGAGTATAAATCAGCTTATGATGAGTACATCAAACTGGCAGAGAACCCCAGCACGCTTCAATACTTTAAAATGCTGGCCCGCTTTAGCTCTGTATCACAGGCGATAGATGGGATTGACGAGACACAATTGTCAGATGGGGATTACGCGTATTATGTTTATATCATGAGTCAAATCAACCGAAATCTGATCCGGGCTGCGAAATGACCGTACTTTGGATGGCAGACACTGGCATCCCTGACGCAGACGCTGCCCCGACTGAACAATCTGACCACGATTTAAAGAAAGGAATGATTCACATGACCGACAAATATGGTTATGACGGCCCTGAGCAGTTCCGGCCGCTGTCCCCGTGGGCGTATTTCGGTTACTCCATTCTGTTTGCGATCCCGCTGGTCGGCTTTATTCTGCTGATCGTCTTTTCGCTGAGCAACCAGAACATCAACCGCAGAAACTATGCCCGCTCGTTCTTCTGCGCGCTGGTGATCGTGCTGATCCTCTTCGGCGTGCTGCTGGTCAGCGGCGCGGCCGGCGGAGCGTACGGTTACTTTTCGTCGCTGAACCGCGCATAAAGGACAGACCAAACGATTCGTGCCCTGCCGTCCGGCAGGGCATGTTCTGTATCTTTACTTTCCGAAGTACCGGGCGATCTCCGCCATCCGGGCGCTCTGGCGCACGCGGAAGGGGCAGCGCTTGTCGCAGTGGCCGCAGCCGGTGCAGTTCTTCGCGGTGCGGGAGAGCTGCCGGTAGTGCTCCGCCGCCATGCCGTCCCCGGCGCGTGCGAGGTCGTAGCACTTGTTGATGAGCCCGATGTCCAGGCCGGCGAGACAGGGCTGGCAGTGGTTGCAGTAGACGCAACGCTCCGCCGCCTGCGCGGACTCCGGGCTGTCGCCGGGGGTGAAGGCGGGCTCCTCTTCCGGCCCGTCGAAGACGTGCAGCAGCGCATGGACGTCGGCCGCATTGCGCACGCCGCACATCGCCGTCAGAACGCCGGGCGTGTCCAGCGCGTAGCGGAGGCACTGGCGTGCCGTCAGCGCCCGGCCGAGGGGCGACTGGGCGGCGGAGAGCAGCTGGCCGCCGGAGGAGGGCTTCATCACGGAGATGCCGATGCCCTCCCGCGCGCAACGGCGGCAGAGGGCCCCGCGCTCGTCCGCGCTGCCGTTGGCGAACTCGCCGCGGCCGCGGTCGTAGGCGGGGTTGAGGGAGAACATCAGCTGGTCCACCGGCACTTCGTCCAGGATGCGGCCGGCGACGGCGGGCGTGTGGGAGGAGAGGCCGATGTGCCGCACGACGCCCTCCTCCTTCAGGTGCAGGAGGCAGGCATACACGCCGTTTTTGCGGTAGGCCTCCCAGTCGGAGAGCTCGTCCTGGCAGTGGATGAAGCCGTAGTCGATGGTGTCCGTCCGCAGCCGGGAGAGTTGCCAGTCGACGGAGCGCAGGACCGCGTCCTTTTCCAGCGTCCAGGCGTAGGCGCCGTGCGTGTAGTCCGCGCCGAAGTGGATCTGGTAGCGGACCCGGTCCCGCACGTCGCCGAGCGCCTCGCCCCAGAGGGGGAAGGCGCGGCCGTCGCCCGCGGCCAGGTCGAAGAAGTTGATCCCGCCCTCGAAGGCCGCGCGCAGGGCCCGGACGCCCTCGTCCCGCTCCGCCTTGCCGAGATACGCGGAGCCGATGCCGATGACGCTGAGCGAATCGCCGGTCCTGCGGTTGAGTCTGTATTCCATGGCGTGCCCTCCCGGCTCAGGCCTGCAGCGCTTCCTCGATAGCCGAGAGCTCTTCCGCGGAGAAAGGCGCGGCGCTGAGGGCCTGGAGGTTGTCCGCGATCTGCTCCGGCCGGCTGACGCCGATGAGCGCGCTGGTGACCACCGGGTCGCGCAGCACCCACTGCAGCGCCATCTGGTGCAGCTTCTGCCCGCGCGCGTCCGCGACGGCCTTGAGCGCGGCCACCTTGCGCTGCAGCGCGTCCGTCAGTGCGTCGGCCTTGAGGTAGCGCGGGTCGCGGGCGATGCGGGAATCGGCGGGGATGCCGGACAGGTACTTGCCCGTCAGCACGCCGCGCGCCAGCGGGGAGAAGACGATGCAGCCGACCTTCTCCCGGCGCAGCACGTCGGTGAGGCCGTCCTCGATCCAGCGGTCCAGCAGGTTGTAGCGCGGCTGGTGGATGAGGCAGGGGGTGCCCAGCTCCCGCAGGATGCGGATCGCCTCGGCCGCCTCCGCCGGGCGGTAGTTGGAGAGGCCGACGTAGAGCGCGCGCCCGCTGCGCACGATGGTGTCCAGCGCGCCCATCGTCTCCTCCAGGGGCGTGTCCGGGTCGGGGCGGTGGTGGTAGAAGAGGTCCACGTAGTCCAGGTGCATGCGCGCGAGGGACTGATCCAGGCTGGCGATCAGGTACTTGCGGCTGCCGTGGTCGCCGTAGGGGCCGGGCCACATGTCGTAGCCGGCCTTGGTGGAGATGAACAGCTCGTCCCGGTGGGGGCGCCAGTCCCTGTCCATGTGGATGCCGAAGTTGCGCTCCGCCTCGCCGTAGGGCGGGCCGTAGTTGTTGGCCAGGTCGAAGTGGGTGATGCCGCTGTCGAAGGCCGTGCGCAGGATGGACTGCTGCACGCCGAAGGGCGTGATGCTGCCGAAATTGTGCCACAGGCCCAGGGAGAGCGCGGGGAGCAGTACGCCGCTGGCGCCGCAGCGCCGGTAGGGGATGCGCTCGTAGCGCTTTTCGTCCGGAATGTACATGCCGTGTCCTTTCCGCAGGGCTCGCCTGCCGGTTCGTTCAGACTGATTATAGCGGAATGCGGGAAAATTACAACTGCCTTTGGGACCTCATCCACCGCCTGCGGGACCTCATACGCCCCTGCGGGGGCGCCTTCCCCTAAAGGGGAAGGCAAGGAGGGGGAGGCGACCGGGGGTTTAGCGGCGTTTGATAGCGTTGACTAACACGCGGGTGGTACGATAAGATAACAATGCGCCTGTATAACAGGCCGCCGGAGGAACCACCGCCCCGAAGGGCGAAAAACGACATAAACTATAGGAGGAACCAGAAGATGACCAAGTGGGTTTGCCAGATTTGCGGCTACGTCTACGAGGGCGAGGAGCTGCCCGCCGATTACCGCTGCCCCGTCTGCAAGGCGCCGGCATCCAAGTTCACCCGGCAGGCCGGCGAGATGACCTGGGCCGCAGAGCACGTCGTGGGCGTCGCCAAGGACGTTCCGGACGAGATTAAGGAAGGCCTGCGCGAGAACTTCAACGGCGAGTGCTCCGAGGTGGGCATGTACCTGGCGATGAGCCGTCAGGCCTTCCGCGAGGGCTATCCGGAGATCGGCCTTTACTACGAGAAGGCGGCCTTCGAAGAGGCGGAGCACGCGGCGAAGTTCGCGGAGATGCTGGGCGAGGTGCTGACCGACTCCACGAAGAAGAACCTGCAGATGCGCGTGGACGCCGAGAACGGCGCCACCGCCGGCAAGACGGAGCTGGCCAAGAAGGCCAAGGCGCTGAACCTGGACGCCATCCACGACACCGTGCACGAGATGGCGCGCGACGAAGCCCGGCACGGCAAGGCCTTCAAGGGCCTGCTGGACCGGTACTTCAAATAAGCAACAGCTGTATCCTCTGAAACCGCTCCTGACGGGGCGGTTTCTTTTTCTGTGAGTCAAATAAACATATTTATAAATTGATAAGCATAAGAATCCGGTGATATACTTTTGCCGTGGACAGGAAGAGTCTGCCCGCGGGCCTCTCTCGTTTCGCGTACAGAACGAAGGGAGGTGTCGCTTATGAATGCCTATGAGATTCTCATGGTCGTTCTTACGATGCTTCTGGTGCTGTTTACAGCAATAGAGTGTTTTCGTAAATAAAAGCGAACCGCCGGCAGTTGCGACCTGACCGGCGGTTCTATCCGTTAAACCGGAGAGCCCTCGCGTAAAGGCTCCTTCCTGTCCACATTGTACGCGAAAAGCGTCCGGTTGTCAACGAAACAGAGGAAACCGCTCCTGACGGGGCGGTTTCTTTTTCTGTGACGCTTCTGTGACGGGGGGCCTGCTATCCTGTGCGCGTAAAGAGAACCCAAAAGCGCCGAAGCAGGGATGACCTGCCGAAAGGAGTGACAAAGCCATGTTGAAATTCGTTCTGAGTCTCGTCAAATTTATCGTCCTGTTCAACCTTTTGATCTACGTCCTGTGCGTGATTACGGGCAAGTCCTTTAATTTCGACGTCGCGCTCAACGTCATCGTGCCGGCAATCTGCGCGCTGGTGGAGAGCGGGATGAAAAAGCGGCGTCACGCTACCGCCGGATAATCGGCCCGGACAGACGTCACCCGAAAAGCGAAGCCGCCCCGAAAGGGGCGGCCTTCTTGTTATACCGGGGGATTTCCGTTCTCCAGCCGGGCGGCGAGCGCCTCGGCCGCCTGGGCGGTTTCGCCGGCGACGATCCGCGTAAAGGAGTCTTTCGCGGCGCGCTGCGTCTCCCGGAGGGTTTCGCCGAGCCGGCGCAGGTTGCGGACGCTCTCGCTCCGCCCCTCCGTGTCCATGGCCCGCTCCTGCGGCAGGGGGGCCTCCGCCAGGCATCTGGCCATCCTGCGCCGGGTCTCGTTGCCGGAGGCCATGTAGCAATCGCAGAAGGCTTTCTGCATCTCCTCGTCGAAGGGGCCGACCGGATCCCGCCGCATCAGCTCCAGCTTGTTGATGTCCCGCCGGCGCAGGCATTCCAGCGAAGCCTTCCGGCTTTTCCGGATGCGGATGGACTCGTCGCAGGTATCGCAGATGTACCGGTAAAGCGCGCGCGCTTCCTCGCCCATGGCGTCAAGCTTGCCATCCTCCGCCTCGGCGTGCAGGGGCGACTCGTCGGCGCGCCCCTGACAGACCGCCGAAAGCCGACCGCGCATGCCCGCCGTCCATGCGGCGTAGTCGACGGGGCAGGGCAGCGGGATGCCGTTGGCCTCCAGCTCGCAGAGCCGCTCCAGCAGCAGCACGGCGTCGTTGCACGGGAGCTCGCCGCGGTACGCCTGCTCCAGCAGGACGGGCAGGCCCTCGCGCACGACGGCGTCGTCGAGGCTCCAGAAGCCCAGGTGCAGCAGCTGCCGGTCGACGCTCGCGGCCCGGGCCTCGTAGCGGCTGCGGTAGCTCTCCTTCACCGTCTCCTCGTCCCAGTCGCCCTCCTCGATCCACCTTCGCAGGCAGGGCAGCAGGTTGTTTTCCCTGGCGCTCTCCTCTTCGGGCGCGTCCGCCTCCCGCTGTCCGTCCATACCGGCGCGGATGGAGGCGAGGGAGAAGTTGTAGAACAGGTCCCCCCAGAAGCCGGGGGTGAAGGTGATGGACGAGAGGGCGTAGTAAACCCGCTCGAAGCCGATCAGCGTCTTGCGGATGGGGCGCAGGCTCCGGGAGCGGCTCCCCTCGAAGGCGAGGATCAGGTCGTCCGTGTGCTTTTTGAGGAAGGCCGAATACGACGGGTCCATGGCGTGATACGTGCGGACGATGGCGGCGGCGGCCTCCTTGTAATCGGGGTTCACGTGGCAGGTGTGGCCGACGATGCGCTCCCTGAACGCGGCGAATTCCCCGGCGGGCATGGCGCTCTCGTCCGCCAGCAGGACGGTCTTGACGTGCAGGCCCTCCGTCAGGCTGTAGATGTAGCCGGACAGCGCGGGGAGTGTGAGGGAGGACCGGTCCAGGTCGTCGAAGATGAGGACCAGCCTTTTATCCCCGGTCGGGAAACGGACGGTGCTTTGGATCTGCACCAGGTCCAGCAGGCTGACGGAGACGGGGATTTTGAAGTCCGACAGCTTTTCGGAGCCGATAAACTGGATGAGGCGGCCGGCGTGGGTATCCGACAGGTTGGCCTTCTGGTTGGATTTGGAGAGCCTGGAAGGGATGACGGCCCGGTAGGCGATATTCTCTTTGATGGCCTTGGTCAGGCTTTCGACCGAGGAGATGCCGAACAGGGAGAGCATCACGAAAAAAGAGGATTCGCAGTTCTTCTTGTCCGCGATGTACTGCCTGACGATATGCGATTTACCGCTGCCGCGGCTGCCGCAGATCAAAAAGGCGCCGTTACTCTCCTTCGTATCCAGGTAGTACCCCAGTTCGTACTCGATGTTCATGGCAAACCTCCGTTTCCGTCGGTCGGGGGGCAGGGGATGACGCGGAAAGGGTTCTGCAGCCCGGCCTGCTCCCGCGGTGCTTTTTCCGGGCATGATCAGTAAACAGTATAGCACAGTTTCTTTCATATAATAGCCTTTTTTTGTTGTAAAGAATAACCCTGTCGCGTTAAAATAAGGAAAATACGAACTGTGAGGGGTGCACTATGGATAACAAGAAAGAGCAGGAACGCGACGAACTGCACCGCGCAATTTGGGCGATTGCGGATGAACTGCGCGGCAGTGTAGACGGCTGGGATTTTAAGAACTACGTGCTGGGCACGATGTTCTATCGGTATATCAGCGAAAACCTCCTTAACTACATCAACGAAGGCGAACATGAGTTCGGCGACGCTGACTTTGACTATGCAAAGATGTCTGACGCCGATGCGGAAGAGGCGCGTGAAGGGCTCATTCAGGAGAAGGGCTTTTTCATCCTGCCGAGCGAATTGTTCTGCAACGTCTGCGACAGGGCTGCGCAGGATGACAACCTGAACGAAACCCTTGAAACGGTCTTCCGCCACATAGAGGAGAGCGCCAAGGGCAGCGTATCCGAAAACAGCTTCGCAGGTTTGTTTGATGATTTTGACGTCAACAGCAACAAGCTGGGCGCTACGGTTGCCAAACGCAACGAAAAGCTGCGCAAGCTGCTGTGGGGTGTGCGCGACATGAAGCTGGGCGAAGTGAAGAACCACGACATCGACGCTTTTGGAGACGCCTACGAATATCTGATGACCATGTACGCCAGCAATGCGGGCAAGAGCGGCGGAGAATTCTTTACGCCTGCCGACGTCAGCGAACTGCTGACCCGCCTTGGTACTGTCGGCAAAACCACAAACCAACGAAACTAAAAAATCGACGCAAATCGACGCATTTTTTGAGTCGAAACCAAAAATCGACGCATTTTTGAAAATCGACGCAAATGCCCAAAGCAGGAATACAAAATGGCATCCTGACCAGAGACTCTGGAAGCAGGATGCCATTTTTATTTGCTTTTTCATCCAATCCGGAGATACTCCTGCAATGCAGTATATTCCCGCAGATACGAGCCTCGTTTTTCTTCGCTTTCCGTGGCATAGGATTGATGACGGGAGAAAATATCAACTGCTTCCTGGAGGGAGATCCATTGTGGCTCGAGACCACGGCGTGTCTCGGGCTCAGTCAGATGCATCTGCCCGAGGCCAATCCTTTCACAAACAAAATAATAGCTGATGTACCGATATTCCTCATAGTACTCATACAGCGTCAGGAAATGATGAAGAGGCCGCACAATTACTCCAGTTTCTTCTTCAACCTCACGTACACAGCAATCCACTGGTGTTTCATCATTTTCCAGCCCCCCGCCCGGCACCAGATACCATCCTGAAATTGTTTCATGGGAAAGAAGGATCATACCGTCCTGCACGATAATGGCCCGACTGCCTTCCCGGGTCTTGGTGAAAGTATCAAAGCGGTTTTCACCAAGAATCTCAATCTCTTTCATGCGAAAACTCTTCCTTTAAATGCTCGGAGGCGGTGACGCAGCCTTGATCGCCCCTTGACAGTGGATCCTTACAACACGGTTGCTATCCGTTTCCGATATTCTTTGCAACTCCTCCATGAAAGGACTGACGAATTCCGGCCTGCGCTTGCCGAGAACGCGGAAGATCTCAGGGGCTTCCATCCGGACTTTATCATCCGTATCATACAGCAGTTTCGCAAATACCGGCATCTCATTTTCATAAATATCCGGCGTATTTGTCGCGATGTTCTCGGATGCCCAGATAAAGCTCAGCCTGACTCTTGCATCCTCATCAGATGCAAAGCGAAACAGCTCTCGCCAGTACGGTTCGATCAGATGATAGTCACCGCGTCCGATCCGACCGACCGCATTCACGGATCGTTCCCGCAGAAGCGGTGCCGGGCTATTCAGAAAAGAAGCAATCGTCGGTACCGCATTCTGAACAGCCTGGGGATTAGCAAAACCCATCTCACCGAGCAGCCAGAGAGCCTTCGCCTGGATTTTTCTGGATTCATGATTCAGAAGAGATGAAACATAGGGTATGCTTTCTTCCCACTTGTCCCTGGCTTTTGTCAGCGCACCGAGTTCTTTGTAGAGTTCATCCTCAGTCGGCATCGTATTCCTTTCTGCGGCTTGCAAAAAAACTGGCATTCCATCAAGAGAGAGTTTACAGGTGAAGCTTATGCTCCTCTTCCGGCGGACACACCCTGGGCAGCACTTCCAGGAAATGCTGTCCGATCTTCGTCGGATCATAATCATTGGCAGCGCAGATGAAGCGGAGAGTGTCCGGCATCAGGATGTGGCCCTTTGCCTTCTCCTCCTTGTATTTCTGCCATTCTTCATATTCTTTGTTCGTAATCTGCTTCATTGACTGTCTCCTCATGAAACTGGAATCTGTCTATGTATTTAGAGTAGCTGTAGTCAAATCAATTGATTAATAATCACGCGGCAGAATCGTACTCTCGTACCTTTTCCAAAAATTGATCCATATAACGGTGTAATTCTGCTTCGCGATCAATCAATTCATCTACTGCTTTCTGGTTCATATTATGTGTCAAAGCGTCACGCAGTTTTTTGACAGATCGACTTCCAACTTTCTCCTCAGCACCAAACAAATGGGTTAACAGTGTTCGATCAAAATCATATCCGGCGTACGACAAAGCATACGGCACTTGGGTCATATCAACCTTCATTCGGTCTGGATGCTTTCCCGTTTTGTTAAACTGGTGATCTTCCAAAACAACTTTATATACAATCTCACAGATGCTATACTTTTCCTTAAACGTATGTATCTTTTCCCTGGTATGATTATCCGCATAAACAACTTCAAGCCGTTCAAGCTCACTCTTAGCTTTTTCCCTTAATGCGTGTTGTTCTTCGGCTGATAAAGGTTTGAGTTTGTTTGCCACGGATGGTACCTCTCTTTCGTATGTGTCATAAGCAATATCCATTATAAGATGGGCACAAGCTTGCCATCAAGCCCACACCTGTTATTTCGCCGCAAACGGAAAAACTCCTGTCAATGCGACAGGAGCGAAAGGGGGTATGATCGGATCGTCAGATCTCGATGCCGTTGCGGAAGGTGAAGCGGATGCTGCCGTCGGTGCAAACCGTTGCATGATCCAACAGTTTTCCCCAGGTCTCCGGGTTAAATGCTGTCACCTTCTGTGGGAGACCTTTCAGAGTGCCGATGAACTGTTGCGCTGCAGTCTTGGTGGAAACCAGGGTGGCGATCTGCCCGGCCACCTTGTCATGCTCAGCCTTGACGCCATCATACCGGGTGGCCAGTTCATCGTATCGCTTCTGGTATTCCTTCTGGTCGAGGGCGACGTGCGCGTTTTCGTTGATTGCTGCCTGCACCATCTCTGCCAGCACGCACATTTCATCCCACAGGCGTTTCTTCTCTGCTTCAAGGGGCGTCGTATCGTACAGGATTTCCGCGCCTTCCGTCAGCCCGGCAATGATGTCATCGCGTTTGGAGATGAGTTTGTTCAGCGCGGCAACAAATCCCTGCTTCAGCTGCTCCTCGGTTACATGCGGTGTGGAACAGGGCTTGTCTCCGCCGTACTTCTGATTGCAGCGGTAAATGACCCGGCGATACTTTGCCTGATTGGAATGCCAGATCTTGGAGCCGTAGTAAGCGCCACATTCACCGCAGACGATGCGGGAGGCAAAAATGTCCACTCCGCTGTAGCGGCCTCCCTTGGATTTCCTGCGCTCAAGCTCCAGCTGCACCAATTCAAAGGTCTCCGGCGGGATGATCGCCTCATGGTTGCCCTCCACGTAGTACTGCGGAAGGACACCCTTGTTGGGGATCTGCCGTTTGGTCAGAAAGTCCTCGGTGTAGAACTTCTGCATCAGGGCATCGCCTTTGTACTTTTCATTGCTCAGAATGCTTCTCACCGTGCCCTGATGCCACACCTCCTTGCCGCGAGGCGACGGAACACCGTTTTCCATCAGCCTGGCAGCAATGGCGTGTGGGGTCAGCCCTTCGAGGAACCAATCGTAGATGTCCCGGACGATTTTCGCCTGCTCCTCATCCACCAGAATCTCACCCTTGGGGCCGCGCTTGAAGCCCAGGGTGTGCTTGAAGGGAATGGCTACCTTGCCGTCGGCCATGCGCTTCCGCTGGCCCCAGGTGACGTTTTCGGAAATGCTCCGGCTTTCCTCCTGGGCCAGGCTGCTCATGATGGTGATCAGCAGTTCGCCCTTTCCATCGAACGTCCAGATGTTTTCCTTCTCAAAGTAGCACTCGATGCCTTTTTCCTTCAACTGCCGGATGGTGGTCAGGCTGTCGACAGTGTTCCGGGCAAAGCGGCTGACGGACTTGGTAACGATGAGATCGATCTTCCCGGCCAGCGCATCCGCCACCATGGCCTTGAAGCCCTCCCGATGCTTGGTACTGGTGCCGGTGATGCCCTCGTCGGTGTACACCTTCACGAATTCCCAGTCGTCCCGCGCCTTAATGTACTGGGTGTAGTAGTCGATCTGCGCTTCATAGCTGGTGAACTGCTCATCGCTGTCTGTGGAGACGCGGGCGTAGGCAGCGACCCGACGCTTTTTCTGAGCCGCGATGGGTGAAGCCGTAAAGCGGCTGACCGTCGGCGGGATGGTTACGACTTTCCTTTGCTGCTCCAATATTTGTTCCTCCTGACTTCCTTCATGTGCTCGCTCATCCGTTTCCTCTGCTCCGGGGAGTAGGTTCTCTTCGGTTGACTCTCAAACTGTGCCCGGCGCTCCGCTGACCACTTCGGCATGTGCCGTTTCGTGTCCCATTTCCGTTCAACGGTGCGACCGTCCTTGAACACGTAGATCAGAATCATTTCCGCGTTTACATCGATGTGATCAATCTGCTCCAGGAAAAGGGCTTCATCAAAGGTCTCGAGGCCAAGCACCTCTGCGGTAGCCTGCCGGAGCTCTTCATCTCGGATGCCCCTGGTGCCGCACTTCGTGGGATGCGGGCAGCGCCAGTAGTAAACGGTCTCGTTTTCAACGGAAGCGAGGTGCTGCATCTGCCGCCTGAAATTCTCCCCGCAAACCGTGCACTTCAGCTTTGTCGTAAAGCATGAGCAGCCATTCCGGTTTGGCGCATGCTGGCGGCGATACGCGGAGACCTCAGCCCGGTACTCAGATGTCCAGCAATCCTTCTTGGAGGTGTTCACCCAGTGCCGGATGTCCGTGTGACCATCCCTGAAATGGAAGGTCAGCTCCCGTGCGCCGGTCACCTCGATATGGTCGATCCGCTCGGTAAAGGCCTGCTCATCAAATGCTTCAAGGCCCATCGCGCTGGCGGCTTCCTGCAGGATGATCCTGTGTGGGATCTCCTTTCCGATGCATCGTCCGCCCTTCTTTTTTCGCGACCCGCATGCCCAGGTTTCCATCTTTTCTGGCTGAAGAGTACGCTTTGCCCGGTTGAAGCGCTGGCTGTGCATGTAGCTCTGCCCGCAGAAGGCGCATTTGATTTTCCCAGTGAAGCAGCAGGTGTTCAGCGCCTTATTGGCCAGCGGACCAAGCTCCCTGCGCCGGGCCATTTCGGATTGCACATAATCGAAGGTCTCCTTGTCGATGATTGCTTCATGGGTGTTGGGCACAAAGTACTGCGGAAGCTCCCCGCGATTCTTCTTCTTTTTCTTCGAGATGGGATCAGCGGTGAATTCCTTCTGCAGGAGCAGGTTCCCGGTGTAGGTGATGTTGCATAGGACGCTCTTGATGTTCGAATCCACCCAGCGGCATCCGTCCCGGGTGGTAATGCCCTCCGCAGCAAACTCACGCTCGGTTTCCAGCCTGGACTTTCCGTCGAGGAAATTCTGAAAAATACGCTTCACGATGACTGCTTCCTCCGGAGTGGGCACCAGCGTATCGCCCTTCCAGTGGTATCCGTAAACCCTGAAGTGTCCCGGAGGGATGCCTTGCTCCATGCGCTTCCGCTGGCCCCATTTGACGTTGTCCGAAATGCTCCGGCTTTCCTCCTGGGCAAAAGAGGCCAATAAAGAAAGCATCAGCTCTCCGTCGTCGCTCAGAGAGCTGATGTGCTCTTTTTCAAACTGAACCTCGATGCCCAGCTCCTTCAGGTGACGAACGGTCTCCAGCAGATCCACCGTGTTTCGCGCAAAGCGGGAGATGGATTTGGTCAGGACGATGTCGATGTTGCCCGCCTCGCATTCAGCCAGCATTTTCTGAAACTCCGGCCTGTTGACCTTGGTGCCGGAGATGCCGTCATCGGCATACACGCCAGCGTACACCCAGCCGGGATGCTTTTGGATGAGCTCGCTGTAATAGCTGACCTGGGCGGAGAGTGAATGGTTCAGGCGTTCTGTTTCCATGGACACCCGCGCATAAGCGGCGACCCGCTTCAGCTTGACCGGCGCTGGCGCAGCCGCCTCGATTTTCCTTACAACTTTGGCCATTTCACGACCTCCTTTTCGGTCGACATTACTCACTCTAAAAGCCAATAAAGTCAAGCGGTTACGAGCTCTTCTTTGATACAACACGACCAATGGGCGGGTTATATTTTTGCGTCATGTGACGGAGCCATTTTTCATAATCCTCCGGCCCGAGGATTCCTTTCTGCAGCATCTCATCCACCAGCGCCATGGACACCTGAAACTTCAGCTCCCGGTCGAACTGCTCCTCACTCATGCTGGTCACCTCCATAGCGGGCGGCGATGTAACACGGGTGGGAGCAGTATTTTCTATGCCGGTTCACGTAATCCGTGAAGTGCTTCCCGCAATGCTGGCAGATCACCTTTTTGCCTGCACGGCTGGCGGCGGCTTCATGGTGCGTCAGCCAGTATTTGTTCCGGCAGGCGTCAGAGCAGAAGCGGCGGGGCCTGAATTTCCCGGAAACGATCGGCTTTCCACACTGTGGGCATACTGTCCCTGTGGGTATCGGCTGAGGATTGGTGACGGGATTCCGGTAGCAATAGGATTTGACTGTGGTTTCCGGCAGACCAATCGTGCGGGCAATCTCTGAATATTTCATGCCGGACTGACGGTACTGATCAATCAGGCGTTTCTGCTCTTTTGTCATGGGATCGCTCCAATCTGAAGGAGCATGTATCGTTCCTCTCCTTCAGTACCCACAGGACAAAAAAGCCGGGCTTGGCAACCGATGACAAAAAAAAGAGCCTCGCCCAGCAGTGGGCGAAGGCAGCATAAAAGCAAATAAAGAAAAACGTAATATGATAATGCAAAGGTATTTCCTATTGCTGCATATTTCAGCATTAAATCTACCCCGAAGTCATGATTCTGTTCCATGGAAAATACATTGTCCACAGCCCCGAAAATATACTCCAGTGCAATATAATAGTCAATCAGGTCATTCCATTCATCTGTTTCCCGTAAGCCTTCAAATATTTCGTTAATCGCTTCGTCGAATTCAGGATCATTTACCATATTTTTAAATGCATTATCTTCAATAGGTTTATCGCTTTCCAGAATTTCGTCGATATTCCGCAAGCGCGGTGTTTCAAGTATAAAGGAGTTCATGTATAATGAAAGCTGCTCAAAAATCTGGTCAGAGTAACTTTGATCAGTTGGGGAATGAGCTACCGCCGAAGGCGGTTTAGTTCAACCGGAATTTAAGCTGTCTAAAACATTACGGTAGATGTGAACGAGTTGCCCGCAGGGGTGTGATGATTTGCGTACCCCTGCCCAGGGCTGCCGCCCGTTCTTCACTGAAAACGAGCACAATGGCTCGTTTTCCAGGTGTTTCGAACCCCGCTTCATCCGCCACTGGCGGCGCTTCGGCTCCGCGCCCCATGATGTGAACGATGTGCTCTAACCAGGCGGTAAAGTTTACAGAAAACGTATGAAGGGTGTTCAGACACGCAAAACCCTTGATTTTATTGGGCTTCCGAGCTTTCGGCTTCATC
>CACZHW010000026.1 GCA_902781095.1 uncultured Eubacteriales bacterium | reverse complement strand
GGTACAAAACATCAAGCGCCTGGTAAAGGCTTCTTTTTTTATCCTCTATGCTTTTGTAAAACAAATACCCCTGCTTCCTTCTCTGAAAACAAGGGTATTTTTGATGGTCTGACACCGGTCCAAACGGACCGGTGTTTTTCTTTCCACAATAAGGGCGGCTGGGCAGCCGCCCTTTGGTCATAAAACGCCCCCGGCAGCGTACGAAGCATACTGGAGGCGTCATTGATTTGATCGGGCGTTTTTCAGGAGATGGACGTAACGGTGTAGTCCTTTTCTTCCACAGCTTTCTTAAGGACTTCGTCCGCAACCGGAGCGGAAAGGGTAACAACGGCGGTTCCTTTTTCGTGGCTGACTTCTGCAGCGGATACGCCGTCCAGCGCCTCAAGCGCCTTTTTGACAGTGGCCTCGCAGTGCATGCACATCATACCTTCAATTCTCATTGTCTTTTCCATGGATGTAACCTCCTTTATCTTTTTGTGCTTTACCGGTTTATCCTTTGAAGCATCGTAAAGCCGGAACCAATTGAGCCGGAGCGCGTTGGACACAACGCAGAAACTGGACAGGCTCATCGCGGCGGCGCCGAACATCGGGTTCAGTTTCAGGCCGAAGAGCGGATACCAGACACCGGCTGCAAGCGGAATGCCAATGACGTTGTAGAAAAAAGCCCAGAAGAGATTCTCACGGATGTTGCGCAAAGTGGCCCGGCTGAGCCGGATGGCTGCGGGTACATCGAGAAGGTTGCTCTTCATCAGCACGACGTCAGCGGCATCCAGAGCGACATCGGTACCTGCGCCGATTGCGATACCGGTATCGGCCCGGGTGAGGGCAGGAGCGTCGTTGATGCCGTCGCCGACCATGGCGACTTTACCTTCCTGCATGAGTTTGCGCATAACGCGCTCTTTTCCGTCGGGGAGCACGCCGGCAACAACTTCGTCGATACCGGCCTGTGCTGCGATGGCCTTTGCAGTCTTCTCGTTGTCTCCGGTGAGCATGACGACCCGGATGCCGAGCGCCTTCAGTTGCTCAACCGCCTTTCGACTGTCTGGTTTGATCGGATCGGCGACAGCGATGATACCGGCCGGCCGGCCATCCTGTAAAAAGAGCATCGGCGTTTTGCCGGAAGCGGCAAGGGCTTCCGCCTCGCGGCGAACAGATTCCGGCAGAGGGCAGAGAGAAGAGATATAAGCGAGGCTGCCGCCGGTGAGCCTCTTTCCCTTCAGCATGGCAGAAAGACCGTTACCGGGGAGGGCTTGAAAGTTTTCCACCTCAGCGGGAACGACGCTACGCTCATTTGCGAGGGCGAGAACAGCGCGGGCCAACGGGTGTTCGCTGTGGTTTTCGAGTGCAGCAGCCAGCGCGAGAAAAGATGCTTCCGTGAATCCGTCGCAGGGATACAAATCGGTTACGACCGGCTGACCGCTTGTGATGGTTCCGGTTTTGTCGAGAACGACGATATCCGTGTGACCCGCATTTTCAAGGGTTGCAGCAGTTTTAAAGAGGATGCCGTTTTTGGCGCCAAGGCCGTTTCCGACCATGATGGCGACCGGCGTCGCGAGCCCGAGCGCACAGGGACAGCTGATGACGAGAACGGAAATGCCACGTGCGAGGGCAAACGCAACACTTTGCCCGGCAAGAAGCCAGATGACGGTAGTCACGACAGCTATCGATATGACAGCAGGGACAAAGATGCCGGAGACGCGGTCTGCAATCTTGGCAATCGGCGCCTTGGTCGCGGCGGCATCGCTTACCATCTGCACGATCTGGGAGAGGGTGGTGTCTTCTCCGACACGGACCGCCCGGCAGCGCAGATAACCGGACTGGTTGAGGGTTGCGGTGCTTACGGGATCCCCTGCCGCTTTGTCAACGGGGATACTTTCGCCGGTCAGGGCCGACTCGTTGACGGCACTCACACCTTCCAGCACAATACCGTCGACAGGAATCTGCTCGCCGGGCTTTACGACAAACACGTCGCCGGGCCGGATTTGTCCGACGGGAACCGTGACCTCCTCGCCGTCGCGCAGAAGCACAGCCGTCTTGGGGGACAAGCGCATGAGACTTTTCAGCGCATCGGTCGTACGGCCTTTGGATCGTGCTTCCAGCATCTTGCCGACGGTGATGAGTACAAGAATCATGGCGGCCGATTCGAAATAGAAATCCATGCTGTACGCCATTACTGCGGCCTGATTGCCATCCGCATGCGCGCGCGTCATGGCAAAGAGTACGAATACGCTCCAAATGAAGGAAGCGAAGGAACCAAGGGCGACCAGCGTATCCATGTTGGGTGCCCGGTGGATCAGCCCTTTAAAGCCGTTTACAAAAAACCTGTGGTTAACGAGCATGACCACCGCAGCCAGCAAAAGCTGAATCAGGCCGACCGCAATGGGGTTGCCGTGAAAAAACGCCGGGAGAGGGAATCCAAACATGGAGTGGCCCATAGAAAAATACATGAGAAGGATGAGAAAACCCAGCGACGAGAACAGGCGGCGAAGTAGCCGCGGGGTTTCATGGTCCTCCAGATCGGCTTGGGCACCCGGCACAGCTGCAGCCGCTCCGGGCTCGCCTTTGGCGGCGGCGCCGTAGCCGGCAGCCTCCACGGCGGATATGATGTCCTTCGCGGATGCGGTTCCTTCGACGCCCATTGAATTGGTAAGCAGGCTGACGGAGCACTCTGTTACGCCGGGAACAGCCTTGACGGCCTTTTCAACCCTGGCGCTGCAGGCGGCGCAGCTCATGCCGGTAACGGTATACTGTTTCATGCGAAATACCTTCTTCTCCAATCAGTCACTTCATCAGTTTCCCGAGAACGCCGACCAGTTCCTCAACGGATTCTTCTTTTCCGTCCCGGATATCATTCGCCACACAGGTTCGTATATGGTTGGAAAGGAGAACTTTTGAAAAGCTGGCCAATGCGGCGCTGGCTGCCGAAACCTGAATCAGGATGTCGGGACAATAAGCGCTGCTTTCAACCATCCGCTGGATGCCGCGAATCTGCCCCTCAATGCGGGAGAGGCGATTGAGCAAATCCTGCTGCTCCTTGCTGCTGCGTTGCTTGGTACGGCTGGCGCAGCAGTTTTCTTCCGGCGCATGGGTTTTAAGGGGATCTGTCTGCATAACTCTCACCTCGCTGTTTACGATTATATACCCCACGGGGGTATTTTGCAAGAGGGAGAGACGAAATGACGAGGCTTTTTGCCGGGGCTTGAAAACATTGCGTAAAAAGGGTAAACTAATTAAGTTAAAACTATGATTTGGGAGCGATTATGGACCAAAAGAAAGCGGGCGTTCTGCTCTCATACGGGCAGACGATTCTTTCGACGGTCATCTCGCTTGTCTATACGCCGGTCATGCTTCGGCTGCTGGGGCAGAGCGAATATGGGCTCTATACCCTGGTGGCAGGCTTTATCTCCAATCTCAGCCTTATGAGTTTCGGACTGGGGAGCGCCTATGTGCGTTTCTATGCCCGGGCAGAAGCGGGAGAAGGGGAAAACGGAACGGCGAAGATCAACGGGATGTTCCTAACGATTTTTCTCGTCATCGGCGCGATGAGTCTGCTGGTGGGCGGGGTACTGGTAGCCAACGTGCATCATATTTTCGCTGCCAGGCTTACGGCACAAGAGATTGAGCGGGCGCGGATTCTGATGGCGTTGCTGGTCATCAACATCGCGGTTTCGTTTCCGGCAAGCACGTTTACCTCGTATATCACGGTTCGGGAGCGGTTTTTCTTTCAGCGGATGATCAGCATGATCCGCACTGTACTGAACCCCATCGTGATGCTCCCGCTGCTGCTGATGGGCTTTGGCTCCGTGGCGCTGGTTGTGGTCACCCTCGTGCTTTCGGCGGTTACCGATATCTCCAGTATCTGGTACTGCAGAAAGAAGCTGGGGATGCGCATCTCCTTCGGCCATTTTGATCTTGGTCTTCTCCGGGAGATGATGGGTTTCTCTTTCTTTATTTTCCTCAACATGATCATCGATCAGGTGAACTGGACGGTCGATACCACCATCCTCGGCATCATCAGCGGAACGACTGCGACGGCGATTTACGGGGTCGGTTCCCAGATTCACCGGTATTATATGACGGTTTCCACCTCAATCTCCGGCGTCTTTACCCCGCAGATCAACCGGATTGTAGCGAGAGGTGAGGGGGACGGCAAGCTGACGGAGCTTTTCACACGTGTGGGGCGCATCCAGTTCATGCTGCTGATGCTCGCACTTACGGGGTTTGTTTTTGTCGGGCGGGCTTTTATCCTCGCGTGGGGCGGACCGGAGTACGCCGGTGCATTTCCCATAGCACTCATGCTGATGGGGCCGGTGACGATTCCGCTCATTCAGAACCTCGGGATTGAAATCCAAAGGGCGAAGAACATGCACCAGTTCCGCTCAAAGGTCTATATCTGCATGGCAGCGGGCAATGTGGCGGTTTCCGTTCCGCTGGGCATGCGCTGGGGCGGTCTCGGCTGTGCGATGGGAACAGCCATTTCGCTGCTGATCGGTAACGGCATCGTGATGAACGTCTATTATCACCGCAGGATTGGTCTTGATATGATCCGGTTCTGGCGGAGCATCGCCTCAATCCTGCCGTCAATGCTGGTACCGGTTGCGCTGGGCTATGCCGCGGTACAGTTGCATCCGTTCAAGGGCTATGGCGGTGTGCTGCAGTTTGCGGCGCCCTATACAATCGTTTATTGCGCCAGCCTCTGGTGTTTTGCGATGAATGAATCCGAAAAGTCGCTGGTTCGAAGCGCAGTGCAGAAAGTGCGCGGCCGGTTGGCGGCAAAATCTTGATCTGGAGGATCGCAGATGAAGCATCGGTTTAGTGCAGCATTGGCTGCAGCGGTATGGTTATTCGCAGCGTCTGCGGTTGCGGACGGTCTGAAAGCTGTAGGACCGGAGACGGAGAGCGTATCCCGCACATGGGCTGAGAGCCGCTTTTTTGCACGTATGCAGGAACTCACGGGCGTGACGGTCGAAGGCAGGGAAGAGCCGGACGGCGCCAAATGGCAGAAGATGCTGGATGGCATGGAAAAAGGGGAAACCGATGCGGATATCCTCTTCAAGGCAGAACTGACACGCAGCCGCGAGCAGCGGCTCATGGATGCGGGGGCACTCATCGATTTAGCGCCGCTGATTGATGACGAAATGCCGAACCTGTCCCGGCTTTTGTCTCTGCATCCGGAATGGAGAAAGATTATCGAATTGCCGGACGGGAGAATCGCTTCATTACCGCAAATCAATACAGAAGAACGGCAGGTTTGTGCGTGGATCAATGCGGCCTGGCTGGAAAAGTTCGGACTGCCTGTGCCTGAGAGCACGGAAGCTTTAACCCGGACGCTTGCGGCGTTTGCGGAAGATGACCCGAACGGGAACGGATTAAAAGACGAAATTGCGGCGGATATAACCGGTGTGTGGGAAATGCGCTGGTTACTGCCATACTTTGGTATTGTGGCCGATGACTGGAATATCGCGCGACTGGATGACGGCAGTTTGACTTTTGCGCCGGATTTGCCGCAGTACCGGGCCTTTGTCGAAATGCTGGCAGAGTGGAGAGAGAAAGGCCTTCTTCCGGAAACAGCTTTTACCGAATTATATGCAGCGAAAGCGCTGGAAGACAGCACGGCCTCTTCGCGTCAATCCAGACAGGAACAGACCGTATCCGGCCTGATTGTGTCCGCCAGCCCGCTGACGCGTGCTCCTGTCGGCAGCGTCATGGACTATACTGCTCTGCTCATTCCCAGTAATGGGAAACGGATGTGGCGTGACCTGCTGGGCCCGGTCTGGACGGGATGCTTTGCCGTGACGAGCACGTGCAGGGATGTCAGCGCTGCCCTTCGTTGGGTGGACGCCCTGTACGGTGAAGAAGCGGCCGTATTGGCCTGTGCAGGCATCGAAAAAGAGGACTGGATCCGGAATGCTGACGGCACTTGGCGATTCCTCACGAGCGATGCGCGGACAATCGAAACGATACGCAGGGAGTCGCTTATGAACACCGGGACGACGATACCGGGTCTGTATCCAGCCGCCTTTATGTCCGGCGTGGACAGCGCGCAGGACCGGTGGATTGCGGGCGAAAGCGCCCGAGTCAATGAAATCAGCATCCTGGTGAACGCTCCGTATACGCTGTCCGGAAAAGCACTGGAGAGAGCGGAGACGCTGAACCGGGAGCTGGCCAGACTCGTCGATGAAGGAATCGGCCGGTTCGCCAGCGGAGAGCAGCCGCTGGATGACGCACACTGGCAGGCGTTCCTGGATGAACTTCATCGCGCCGGGAGCGGAGAACTGCTGGAACTGTTTAATGCGGCCCAATCAGTACAGTGAAAAGGTAAAGAGTGGTGTAATCATGCAGCTGCCTGAGATATCGGTGATTCTCCCCGTTCGCAATGAAGAACGGTATATAGAGGATTGCGTGGCGTCCATCTTCTCCCAGGATTATCCTGCAGGGAAGATGGAGGTCCTGTTCGTCGACGGCTGCTCGGAAGACCGGACGGTCGAGTTGCTTCAAAACCAGCAGAAGCAGCATCCGCAGATTCGAATCCTGCATAATCCGAACCGCACCGTGCCCTATGCGATGAACATCGGCATCCGGGAGAGTTCCGCGCCGGTCATCGTGCGGCTGGACGCACACGCCGAGTACCCGCCGGACTATGTCCGCCTTTCCGTGGAAACGCTGCTGACGCATGACTGCGAAAACGCGGGCGGCGTGTTTGAGACGCGCGGCAGGGGCTTTATGGGTGAAGCAATCGCGGCGATGCTGAAAACGCCGCTGGGCGTGGGCAACGCGTCTTACCGGCTTACGGACGAAGACGGCTATGTGGACACTGTGCCTTTTGGCTGTTTCCGGAGGGAATTGTTCGATCGCATCGGCGGATTTGATGAAAGGCTGACGCGCAATCAGGACAACGAACTCAACTACCGCATCCGCAAAAACGGCGGAAAGATCTGGCTGAACCACAGAATCCGCGTGCTCTATTACTGCCGGGATACCCTGCGCGGAATCTGCCGCATGGGCTTTATGAACGGCAAATGGAACGTCATCACGATGGCGCTTGTGCCCGGCAGCATGGGGCTCCGGCATTTTGTGCCGCTGCTTTTCGTTCTCTGCACGCTTTGCGGGCTGGCCGGCCTGGCGCTGGGCAATCCGGTCATCACGGGCCTCCTGGCGCTGATGTGGGGGGCTTACCTGATGCTGGACGTCTTCTACGCATGGACGATTGCGCAGGAGAAGGGAATGCGGTTTCTGCCGGTAGAGATTATCCTGTACCCGGCCTTTCACTTTGCTTACGGTTTCGGCTCTCTGGCAGGGCTGGTGCAGCTGCCCCGCTTTCTCAGAGAGGAAAGCAGGAAGCGGGGAATGAGCAAATGATTTTGCACATTTGCTGCAACCTGGCAGGTTCATCGGTTTTTCCGCAGCTGTTTGAGGCGATGAGAGACAGTGGGGTTTCCCAACGGGTCTTTGTACCGGAGAAATACGCGTCGAATCTCGGGAAGAATCATCCGGCAGGGGTTGAAACGCTGCAGCGTCTGACGGTCAAACGGAGCGATGCGCTGCTTTTCTTCAGAAAGGCACAACGGAGCGTCCCGGTGATCCGGCAGGAGATTCCGTTGGCGGAGTGCGGTCTCATTCATGCACATACCTTGTTCACCGATGGCTCTATTGCAATGGCACTGTCAAACGAGACGGGTATACCGTACGGGGTAACGCTGCGCTACAGCGATACGGAGGTGCTCTGGCGCCTGCCCTGGCTGCATCCGCTGGCAAGGCGGATCCTTGAGGGAGCGAGTTTTGTCGTTTTTCTGGGTGACGCAGTGCGCTCACGCGTGATCGGGACCTGGATTGCGGGAAAAGCGCGGGACGCGCTGCAAAAGAAGAGCACGGTCATTCCGAACGGTATTCAGCCCGAATGGTTGGACGGATCGCCGAGAGTAGCGTGCGGCAATCCCGTGCGGGTCGGCTTTGCCGGCAGGCTGAATGATCGAAAACAGCCGCTGCAGGCGCTTGAAGCTGTTCATCTTGCCAATCGATTGTCGGACAGAAGATTTGTGTGGACAGCCTGCGGAGACGGGCCTCTTCGGAAACAGGTTGCGGATACCCGCAGGCAGGATGACAGACTGTTGGGCCCGATTACGGGGACTCCGGCAATGAAGGCTTTCTATGACAGCATTGATGTGCTGCTCGTCCCTTCACGAGCGGAGACGTTCGGTATGGTTTATCTGGAGGCGATGAGCAGGGGAGTCCCGGTCCTCTATACCCGGGGGCAGGGGTTTGACGGACTCTTCCCGGAAGGGACAGTCGGCTATTCCGTTGCCTGCGGAAACACGCACGAGATGGCAGAGAAGCTCTGCCTGGTTGCCTCGGAGAACTATGCCGGTTTATCCAGACGATGCGTCAGCGCAGCAGCGCAATGCGCTCTCCCGCTGATTGCGGAGCGCTGGAAAAGACTGTATGAAAGCGTAAAGCAAATCTGTTGAAAGAAGGGAGGGCTGCCGATGAAGGACAGAGCACTGCGCATCCTGATGATGATTCACCGGCAGGATGACAATTCTCCCTACTGCTTTTACGTACATGAGCAGGCAAAGGCGTTGCGGGATATGGGGCACGAGGTTGTCGTCATCTCCTGCGTTGGTGTGCCGCCGATGGCCCGAAAGCTGAGGCCGTCTCTGGCGCAGCTGGACCAGAAGACGCCGCAGGAAGCGGTTGTCGACGGAATCAAGGTTTATTATCCGCGCTGCCTGACGCTGGGCAATAAAGGCGAGTATCTGTTCGGCGGCAGGCTGATGGCCGGTACGGCGCTCCCTATCGCGCGCCGGCTTCATGCCGAACGGCCGTTTGATGTGCTGCATGCGCATATGCTGCCAAGAGACGGGCATGCCGGGTTGCTGATCGCACGGAAGCTGGGGATTCCGTTTGTACTGACAGTTCACGGGACGGATATCTTCCACTATTTTATTCCGGGTAAAAAGCCGTGGGGGCGCAATATCCGGATTGCCCGGCAGGCGGACGCGTTGGTGGCGGTCTCCTCGCTGCTGCTTTCCCGCGTTGCACCTTATCGGGAGAGAGGCCTCTCGCGTGTCGTGCCAAACGGCGTGGACCTGTCTTTGATTCCGGAAAAATGCCGGAACGTGCCGCACCGCATTCTTTCGGTGGGCACACTGAAAGCGCGCAAGTGTATGGACAGAACGTTGGAGGCATTTGCCCGCATATCCGGAGAGTGGCCGGATGCTACGCTGACGATCATCGGGATCGGACCGATGGAAGGCCAGCTGAGGGAGCGCGCCAGGCAGCTGGGGCTTGCTGACCGGGTGACGCTGACCGGCGGTCTTCCGCATGAGGAAGTACTGCGTAGGATGAGCGAGAGCGACGTGTTTGTCCTGCCGAGCTGGGGTGAAGGATACGGAATCGTCTATATTGAGGCGATGGCTGCCGGCATGATTGCGGTGGGTGCCGAAAATGAAGGAATTGCGGATACCATTACGGACGGCGTGAACGGCTTTCTGGTTCCGGCAGGGGATACGGATGCGGTAGAAACGGTATTGCGCCGAATTTTCCGCGATGAAAAAGCCTTGTTGCCGCTCAGAGAGGCGGGCAGGCAGGCGGCGTTAAAGCTGACCTGGCGGCGGAATGCAGAAACAATGGATGAGATTTACAGAGAAATCGGGTGCGGACGATGAAAAGACAATCAATTGATGGATCCGGCCTTCTTGGGCTGTATGACCGGGTGACGGGAATCTTCAACGAGATTTTTGATGCCCGGCTGCTTACGCTGGCGTTGGCGGCGCTGGAAGGGTATTGCTGTCTGTTTACACAGCGGAAGTTCCCAATGCGTTGGATGGTTTTCGTGCTCTTTGGCATGGTACTGCTGATGTTTGTGACACTGACGGCACGTATTCCGGGACGCAAACCTACGCGATTCCGCCGCAGCATGGCAGTGCTCTGGTTTGCATTGCACGGTATGATGGTGGTATCCGGCCTGTTCTTTGAGGACTGGCTATCGGAGAGCGTTCCGCTGCTGATTTGTTATCCCATCGTATTTTCGGTATTGTGCAGCAGAGAGGATGACGATACCCTGCGCTGTGTGCTCCGCGGGGCTCTTCTCGGAACAATGCCCTTTCTAATCATGACGTGGATTCGAAAACCGTTGACATGGGGATATCCGGGATACAGGGGGATTTTCTACGATGCAAACACCCTTTCCATGTGCTGCATCGTGGCTGCTACAAGTGCCTTCCTGCTCGCCTATGCTGGGATAAGGGATGGAAGGAAAACGGCGGGACTCATCAGCCTGCTATGCGGTGTAGGAGCAGCGGTGACGCTGGTGTTTACAATGTCCCGCTCCGGCTTGCTTGCGTTCGGCGGAGTGGCCGTCATCCTGACCGGTGCAATTCTTGCGGGAACCGTCAGGCGGCCGGGAAGGGCGATGGCACTGCTGTTTGTGCTGGTGGCAGCTCTGGCAGTTCTCGGGTGGCGGTTCACAAAGGAAAAAATCTACGAGGCAGCGGTTGAAGATTATGAACTGGCTGTCTATAATCACGAAACGTATGGGAATCCGATCACGGTACCGAAGCCTGAGGAACGTGAGCTCTCCATGGATGATCTGACGAGCGACCGGTGGGGAATCTGGCAAACCGTCCTGCATCACCTTACGTGGAACGGGCACCCGTCCAGTATCGTTCAGGAGTGGGTGGCGAAAGACGGCGCGGGGGACAGACGTTTCAATGCGCACAACGCGTTCCTGGGTGTGGCATACAACAACGGCTGGATTGCAGGACTGTTGCTGGTTGCTTATACGGTTTTGTCCTTTGTTCTGTCGCTGCGGTATTACTGGAAGAGGAGAAGACAGAGTGCTTTTGCGGCGACGCCGCTTGCTTTCTGCACCGTTTTTATCCTCGTGGGAATGTTTGAATCCGTATATGCCCCCTTCTCGCTGATCGGGTGCAGCTTCCTGCTCGTCCAGGCGCCGCTGTGGAGAGCAGACGGGGAGGAAGCCGCATGACGCCGCGGGTATCGGTCGTGATACCGGTTTATAATCCGGGAGACTATCTGGACGCTTGCGTGCAGTCGCTGTTGAAACAGACGCTTCGGGAAATGGAGTTCATCTTCGTCGATGACGCCAGTACGGACGGGTCCGCCGCCCGGCTGAAAGAAGCGGAGCGTTTGGACGAACGTGTACGAGTCATTACAATGCCGGAAAACAGTGGGGTTTCCGCAGCCAGAAACGCCGGGATAGATGCCGCGCTCGGCAAATATGTTGGGTTTTGCGACGCGGATGACACTGCTGATCCGGAGATGTATGAAACACTTCTGAATGCCTGTGAGCAGATCAACGCAGAGGTTTCTTTCTGCCGGGTGTTCAAAGACAGACCCTCCGGCACGGAGGATGTGCCGCTTGGTTTTCCGGACGGCACGCGGTTCAACCGCGCGGCAATCCGGAGTGCGCTGATACCGGCCATGCTCTCGAAAGAAAAGGATACGGATGAGCTGCCGTTGTCCGGCTACACGCCGCGCAATCTCTTTGCCCGGCGGACAATCGGGATGCACCGCTTCCGCGAGGATATCCGTTACGCGGAGGATCTGCTTTTCATCATTACCTGCCTGATGGACGCAAATACAGCCGTAGCAGTGGACCGCGCTTACTATCACTACCGGTTCCATGCGGGCAGCATAACCAAACGTTACAGCTCCTATATTCCGGAGAGTTTTGAGCGTTCCAATGATGCACTGGTGATGCTCGTGGGCGGGAGCAGCGCCTGTATGGCCCGCATGAAAATACGCAAGCGCAAGATGGCTGTCGACGTGGTACGCAATTTCTCGATGATTGGGACGCCCTTTTCTTTCCGGGAGAGGGTTGCGCATTCGCGCGCTTATCTGTCCCGCCCTGATATCGCTGCGCTTTACCGGGATGTGGACATGACAAAGCTGCCCCGCAGGATTGCCGTAAAGTATTGGATGATGAAACACCGACAGGCGTTTTTGCTCAGTCTGCTGTTTTCGACTCGGTTCAGAAAGCGGGTGTAAGCGGATTGCAGAGAGAAAATATGGATATTGCCGGGGTTTTGAAACGGAAAAAAGCACAGCTGGTGCTAAAACGCATAATGGATATCCTCATCAGTGCGGCAGCGCTGCTGGCTTTATGGCCGCTGTTTTTGCTCATCGCCCTGGCGATCCGACTGGACAGCAGGGGGCCGGCCTTCTACAGGCAGGAGCGGGTGGGAAAGGACGGCGAGCCCTTTCGCATTTTCAAATTCCGTACAATGGTACAGGATGCGGATCGGAAAGGTCCGGAGATCACCGTCGGAGGTGACAGCCGCATCACGCGTGTGGGCGCCTTTCTTCGAAAGACGAAGCTGGATGAGCTGGCCCAACTGATCAATGTGTTCAGCGGGGAAATGAGCTTTGTCGGCCCAAGGCCGGAAGTACCGCGCTATGTACGGCTGTATACACCGTACCAACGGCAGGTATTGCTGGTGCGTCCGGGCATCACGGATTACGCTTCCATTGCCTACCGGAACGAAAACGATCTTCTCGCCGAGGCTGATGATCCCGAACGGTGCTATGTGGAGAAGATCATGCCCGACAAAATTGAACTGAACATGCGTTATCTGCGAGAGATTTCGCCTGCGACGGATCTGAAACTGATACTGAAAACCATTGCCGCGGTCATCGGTGACTGAAAGGAGAGAATGAGAAGATGAGGCGGGTTTTACCGATTTTGCTGGCTGCTTTGCTGATTTGTGCCTGTGCCGTGGCTGATACTGCGCCTGTCCGGATGGATCCGCCGCCGCAGAGCGAGCCTACGCAGGCGGAAGGGGAACTGGCGTCTTACGATCTCGAGTTTCCGGCGGACATGCCGCTGGAAGCGCGTAACTTTGTGCTGCAGGCCCGCGCACAGTTTGAGCTGCATCCGTTTGAAAAGCTGCCGAAGGCCAATGAGTATACCTATTGGTATTATCATGACAAGCGGGAAATCGGGTGGTGCTCGGTTTTTCAAATCTGGTGCGCCTACCACAGCGGCGTACGCCTGATTCACTATAACCTGAAGGAGCAGCTGCCGGAGGACGCGGTCTTTACTGCCATGGAAGGCCGTGTGGGCAATGTTTACAAAGCTTTCGACAAACAGGGGCGCTGGCTTTCCGGAACGGAAGGCGCGGTACCGCGCCCCGGTTATGTAGTGATATACGGGGTTCGCGGCTCAACGCCGTACACGCATATCGCCATTGTGGAAAGCGTAACCCCGCTGGGGGGCAGCCTGTATGAACTAACGACAGTGGAAGGAAATATCAATTCCACCATTAAGCGTATGAATTACCGGTATGATGCCCGGCCTGCCCAGCCTTACTACAACATGAGTGTGGTGCCGGAAGCGGAGATAACGCGTCAAAACTGTCAGTATACACTGCAGAAAAACAATTGGTACATCACGGGATTCGGCGCAACATGGCTTTGAACCGACATAAAAAGCATATGGACACTGCGCGTGGCGCGAAGCTGCGGGCGGTGTCTTTTTGCGATGCGGCCAGGACTGAAAGCTGTGTTAGCGTTGACGAACGGATAGAATTCCCTTACAATCAGAATATGGAAAATAATGCCATCCGAGACAAAGACGGGGGTGAACCAAATGACCATAGCGGACATGATCTCCGTGTTGAACGCGAGAGTGCTGCGAGGGGAGGATAAACTGGATACGCCTGTTTATACCGCCTGCTGCTCCGACCTGATGAGCGACGTGCTGGCTTTTGTGGATGAGAAGACGGTGCTGATCACCGGCCTCACGAATCCGCATGTCGTAAGAACCAGTGAGATGCTGGATCTCAAGTGCCTGGTTTTTGCCCGCGGGAAAGTGCCTACGGAAGACATTCTGGACAGCGCAGCGGAACAGGGGCTTGTCGTCCTGACGACGAAAGCAACCGCTTTTACGGCCTGCGGCCTGCTTTATGAGGCGGGAATGCGCGGAGTACCGGTTCCAATGGAATGGAATACGGAGGATGATGCGTGATGGAGGAACTCTTTCGCACGGTTTACCCCGTAGAGGCTGCGGATTACACGAGCGCAGGTCAGGCCAGCGCGGACATCAAGCGCAAGCTGAAACAACTGGGCGTAGGAGGCGACGTGCTGCGCCGTGTCGCAGTTGCCTCCTATGAAGTGGAATTGAACCTCGTCATCCATTCTATGGGCGGCGAGCTAGTGTTGACCGTCTATCCGGAAGCGGTACAGTTGGTATCCAGCGACAGGGGCCCCGGCATACCTGACCTGGAGATGGCCATGCGCGAGGGATATTCGACCGCGAATGAGGAGGCGCGCTCGCTGGGCTTTGGCGCAGGTATGGGCCTCCCCAATATGAAGCGCAATGCCGATGATTTTTCTATTGAAAGCGAACTGGGAAAGGGAACGACAATCACCATGCGCTTCAATCTGCCTCTGTAAGCAGCGGGCGCCTGAAAGGGGACGGAGGATATGGAGGAGAGACGATACCATTCTGTACGGCTGGACAAGGAACGCTGCAAGGGGTGTACCAACTGCCTGAGACATTGTCCGACCGAGGCAATCCGTGTGCGTGGAGGGCGGGCACATATACTGGATAATCTGTGTATCGACTGCGGAGAGTGCATCCGCGTCTGTGAGTATCACGCGAAGGTTGCGTTTACGGACAGCCTGGCCAATATCAAAGCCTACAAGTATTCGATTGCGCTGCCTGCGCCTTCGCTGTACGGACAGTTTCGCGGGCTGAAACGTCCGGAATATGTGCTGGAGGCGCTCAAAAGGGTCGGTTTCGATGATGTGTTTGAGGTGGCGCGCGGTGCGGATGTGGTGACCCGCGCTATTCGCGAACGTCTGCGGGAGCCTGATCTGCCCAGACCGCTGATTTCCTCTGCGTGTCCGGCAGTGGTCCGGCTGATCCAGGTGCGTTTTCCGGATTTGCTGGACAACATCGTGGATATTCGCCAGCCTATGGAAGTGGCTGCGGCAATTGCACGGGCGGAATTCTGCAAAAAGCGCGACTGTGATCCTGCCGATGTCGGTTGCTTCTTTATCACGCCGTGTCCGGCGAAGATGACAGCCATCCGGACGCCGATCGGACAGAAGCATTCAGACCTGAGCGGTGCGATTTCCATGATGGATATCTATGGTATGCTGCTGCCGCATATCAACGAGATGCAGTCGGATCCGGATTTCGTGCCGGCGACGCGCTTTGGAGTGGGCTGGGCGACCTCCAGCGGAGAGGCTTCAGCTGTCTGCCCGGAGAACAGCCTGTCCGTGGATGGTATTGAAAACGTCATCCGCGTATTGGAAGAAGTGGAAAACAACAAGCTGTCGGATCTCGTTTTCCTTGAGGGGAACGCCTGTATCGGCGGATGTGTCGGCGGCCCGCTGACTTTTGAAAACAACTTCGTCAGCAAAAACGCGATTCGCCATCTCGTGGAACAGATGCCGGCGGTTCATCCGGACACGGATGTGCCGATTTCCATGCTGACCAAATACGCGATGCGCTGTGATGAGCCTTTCCGGGAGAATCACGCCGTAGCGCTGGACGAGAACCGCGCGGAAGCGATGCGTAAGATGAAGCGCATGAACGAGATCATCGAACGGCTGCCCGGATACGACTGCGGCAGCTGCGGTTCGCCGACCTGCGCGACCTTCGCCGAAGACATCGTGCGCGGATTCTGTACGGAGATGGACTGCATTCATCTCATGCGGGAGCGCCTGCAGGTGATGGCGCAGCAAATGGTGGAACTGGCCCAGACGAGGCGGGAATAAGGAGGAAGAGGAATGACCATTTTGGATTTTGCGGGAAAGATCGAAGCCCGGAATCTGACGCCGGAAGTCTCTTTGGACAAAGCGGTAACCTGTGGCTACTGCTGCGATCTCCTCAGCTGGGTCATGGCACACGGCGACGAGGGGATGGCCTGGGTAACCGTACAGACCCATATGAATGTAATTGCTGTCGCAGTTTTGGCCGAAATGGCCTGCGTCATTCTGCCGGAGGGAATTGTGATGGAAGGGGACAGCCTGAATAAGGCGGTAGAGGAGGGAATGTGCGTACTCTCTTCACCGCTAACGGCTTATGAAATCTGCGGACGAATGGCCGGGATGGGCATCCCAGCGCATAACTGATCATGGGCAGGCTGTTTTGCGATCTGCATATTCATTCCTGTCTGTCTCCTTGCGGGAGTGATGATATGACGCCAGCCAATCTTTGCGGTATGGCGGCGATCAAAGGACTGCAGATGATTGCGCTGACAGATCATAATACCGCCCGAAATCTGCCGGCAGCGCAGAAGTGCTGTGATGCGTACGGGCTGCTGCTGATCCCGGGAATGGAGATCACCACAAGGGAAGAAGTGCATCTCCTCAGCTATTTACCGGATGTGGGAACGGCGTTGGAGTTTGGCGAACTGATCAAAACACATCTGCCAAAAAAGAAGAATAAACCGTCCCTTTTCGGCAATCAGCTGGTCATGAATGACGACGACGAGGTGACGGACGAGGAAGACGCGCTGCTTATCGGGGCTACGGATCTGTCTCTCAATGAGCTGGTCGGAATGATCCGGGAGCGCGGCGGTGTGCCGGTTCCCGCACACATCAACCGAGGTTCCAATGGGCTGCTGGTCAATTTGGGTTTCGTACCACCGGAACTCCACTTTACGGCGGTGGAAGTCTGGCGTGCGCTGCCCTGCGCGCATACGCCTCAACAAGGTCGATTGGTGCTTCATTCATCAGACGCGCATTATCTGGGAGACATTCTGGAGGCAGAGGAGAGCCTGGAGCTTCCTGAAAGAAGCGTAGCAGGCTTTCTGAATGTACTGAGGGAGGGAACATAAAGTTAGGAATAACTAATCTTTTTGGCCTTTCTGTTCATAAAAAATTAATTGATAATTTGTTTACAAAGTGGTTTATATAGCTTATAATAAACTGGATAAGGGTTAATCGTATATCTGACGATATGCCATCTTGTCATCCAACTCATGAAGGAGGATTGTGAAGGGTATGGGAGAGAACAACGAAAAGTTTGCACAGTTGAAGGAGCTGATCAAGCGCCACAAGGGTCAGCCCGGCGCACTGATGCCGGTCCTTCAGGGTGCACAGGGCATCTTTGGCTGCGTGCCTGAAGATGTGCAGAAAGTCATCGCCGAAGGGCTTGGCGTTACGCTTAGCGAGGTTTACGGCGTGGCGACCTTCTATGCGCAGTTCTCGCTGCATCCGAAGGGACAGTATCTGATCAGTGTGTGTCTCGGCACTGCCTGCTACGTCAAAGGCAGCCAGAAGGTGCTGGACAAGCTGAGCGAGGTGCTTGAGATTCCTGTCGGCGGGACCACACCGGACGGACGTTTTACACTGGAAGCGACGCGCTGCCTGGGCGCCTGCGGCCTGGCGCCGGTCATGATGATCAATGGCGAAGTGTATGGGCGCCTTACGCCGGACGCAGTTCCCGCAATCATTGAAAAGTACAAGAATATGCCCGGAGACGCTGCGTGAAAGAGATAGCACTGCATCTGCTGGACATCGTTCAGAACAGCGTTACGGCAGGCGCCGGCCACGTGAACATCACTTTTGACCTTGGGGCGGACGGAATGCTGTCCATGACCGTTGAAGATGACGGCCGGGGCATGAGCAAAGAATTTGTTCAATCGGTGCAAAGCCCGTTTGTCACTACCCGGAGCACGCGTAAAGTCGGATTAGGCATTCCCCTGCTGATGCAAAACGCGATGCTCTCCGGCGGCGATGTTCACATAGACAGCGAGCAGGGAAAAGGCACCACGATTACCGCGCGCTTTGGAACGCGCAGCATCGACTGTCTTCCGCTCGGAGATTTGGCATCCACCATGGCGTCCATCGTCATGGGAAGCCCGGACAAACCGGAGTTCTCGCTGACATGCCGCAGTCCGAAAGGCGAAATGTCCTTTTCAACCGAGGAAATTCGACCGGTTCTGGAGGGCGTGTCGTTGGCAGAGCCAGGCGTGGTGCAGTGGATCAAAGAATCGCTGGAAGAAGAAATCACACCGATATTGGGAGGAATCATGCAATGAAATCTTTGGCCGAATTGGAAGCGATCCGCAAGGCGACGCTGTCCAGAATCAACGTCCGCAAAGAAGAAAAGGGTGAGACGACACGCGTTGTCGTCGGCATGGCCACCTGCGGTATTGCAGCGGGCGCGCGCCCGGTGATGCTGGCTTTTGTGGATGAGATTCAGAAACGGCAGTTGCAGCACGTGACAGTGTCCCAGACGGGATGCGTGGGTATGTGCCGTCTGGAGCCCATGGTGGATGTCTATGTCCCGGGCCAGGAGAAAGTTACCTACGTGCATGTAAAGCCGGAGATGGTACCGCGTATTGTGGCGGAGCACGTCGTCAACGGCCGACCGGTGGAGGAATACACCATCGGCGCGGCGGACAACAATTGATCGGAGGATTGAGACATGGATATCTATCGCGCGCATGTACTGGTCTGCGGCGGTACCGGCTGCTCGTCTTCCGGTTCTGCCACACTGATCGAACGCTTCAATGAAAAACTGGCAGAAAATGGCCTGGATAAGGAAGTCAAGGTCATTCGTACCGGCTGTTTCGGCTTGTGCGAAGCAGGGCCCGTCGTTATCGTCTATCCGGACGGAACGTTCTACAGCCGCGTCAAACCAGAGAATGTGGACGAAATTGTCACCGAGCACCTGCTTAAAGGCCGCAAGGTTGAGCATCTCGTCTATACCGATCACGCGACACACGAGCAGAATGCCAGCAAAGCGCTGGAAGACATCAACTTCTACAAGCATCAGCATCGTATTGCGCTGCGCAACTGCGGCGTGATCGATCCCGAGAACATCGATGAGTATCTCGCGATGGACGGTTACCGTGCGCTTGAAAAAGCACTGACAAGCATGACGCGCGAGCAGGTCATCGACGAGATCCTGAAATCCGGTCTGCGCGGGCGCGGCGGCGGAGGATTCCCCACCGGGCTCAAGTGGAAGTTTACCTATAACAGCCAGGCGGATCAAAAGTACGTGGCCTGCAACGCTGATGAAGGCGATCCGGGTGCGTTCATGGACCGTTCGATTCTGGAAGGCGATCCGCACAGTGTCATCGAAGCGATGGCAATTGCTGGCTATGCCATCGGCGCCAGTGAAGGGTACATTTACGTCCGCGCCGAGTACCCGATTGCCGTGAAGCGCCTGACGGTTGCAATCGACCAGGCGAGGGAATACGGCCTGCTGGGTGAGAACATCTTCGGCACAGGTTTCAACTTTAACCTCTTTATCCGGCTCGGTGCCGGCGCGTTCGTCTGCGGTGAGGAGACGGCACTCATGCATTCCATTGAAGGCAAGCGCGGCGAGCCGACGACGCGTCCGCCTTTCCCGGCTGTGAAGGGCCTCTTCGGGAAACCGACCATGTTGAACAACGTGGAAACCTACGCGAACGTTGCGCAGATCATCCTGCACGGCGCCGAGTGGTATGCTTCCATGGGCACCGAGAAGTCCAAGGGCACGAAAGTCTTCGCTTTGGGCGGCAAGATCAACAATACGGGTCTGGTCGAGGTTCCGATGGGAACGACGCTGCGCACGATCATCTACGATGTCGGCGGCGGATGCCCGAACGGCAAGAAGTTCAAGGCGGTACAGACCGGCGGTCCGTCCGGCGGATGTCTGCCCGAGAGTCTGCTGGACACGCCGGTGGATTACGACAACCTCATCCAGGCGGGTTCCATGATGGGATCCGGTGGCATGATCGTCATGGATGAGGACAACTGCATGGTGGATATTGCGCGCTTCTACCTCGATTTCATCGTCGATGAATCCTGCGGCAAGTGCACGCCGTGCCGTGTCGGTACCAAACGCATGCTGGAGATCCTGAACCGTATCGTCGAAGGCAAGGGCGAGGAAGGCGACATCGAGAAGCTGGAAGAGTTGGCCAAGACCATCAAGGCCACTGCGCTGTGCGGACTGGGACAGACCGCGCCGAATCCGGTCCTTTCCACGCTTCGTTTCTTCCGCGACGAGTATGAGGCGCACATCCGCGAAAAACGCTGCCCGGCGCATCACTGCCAGGCTCTGCTGAACTACTCCATTACGGATAAGTGCCGCGGCTGTACCGCCTGCGCGCGGGTTTGTCCGGCGGGTGCGATCACGGGCGAGGTGCGTCAGCAGCACCATATCGATACCACGAAGTGCCTGAAGTGCGGCGCCTGTATGGAGAAGTGCCGCTTCGGTGCGATCATCAAGGCCTAATCGTGCGGGAGGATTGAACAATGGAAAATAAGATCAACCTTACGATTGACGGCGTCCAGGTTCAGGTTCCCCAGGGCACGACGGTTCTGGAGGCGGCCCGGCAGGCCGGCATTCGTATCCCAACACTCTGTTTCTTAAAGGATATCAATGAGATCGGCGCGTGCCGTATGTGCGTCGTCGATTCCGGCGCTCGTTCCCTGCAGGCTGCCTGCGTACTGCCTGCAAGCGACGGCATGGTCGTCAAAACCAATACGCCTGAGATTCGTGAATTCCGCCGCAACATCCTGAAGCTGACGCTTTCTACTCATGAAAAGAAGTGCCTTTCCTGCATTCGCAGCCAAAACTGCGAACTGCAGAAGCTCTGCCGTGAGCTCGGCGTGGATGACGAGGAAGAGTATGCCGGCATAAAGAATGAGTATCTTGTGGACGATCTGTCGCCCTCTATCGTACGCGACAACAACAAGTGCATCCTGTGCCGCCGTTGCGTCTCCGTCTGTGAGAAGATACAGCATGTCGGCGTCATCGGCCCGGTTAACCGTGGCTTTAAGACGGCCATAGAGTCCCCGTGGGAGATGAAGCTCTCCGAAATGAGCTGCATCAACTGCGGCCAGTGCATCGTAAACTGCCCGGTGGGCGCCCTCTACGAGAAGGATGAGACGAAAGACGTCTGGAACATGATCCGCGATCCAGAGCTTCATGTCGTCGTGCAGCCCGCTCCTGCGGTCCGCGCAGCGCTTGGAGAGGAATTCGGATTTGAGATGGGAACCAGCGTCACCGGCAAGATGGCCACTGCAATGCATCGTCTCGGCTTCGACAAGGTTTTCGACACCGATTTCGGCGCGGACCTTACCATCATGGAAGAAGCGAACGAGCTGGTGGAACGCATCACGAATGGCGGCGTGCTGCCGATGATGACTTCCTGCAGCCCCGGGTGGATCAAGTACTGCGAGACTTATCATCCCGACTTCCTGCCGAATCTCTCCAGCTGCAAGTCTCCGCATGAAATGGTCGGCGCGATCGTGAAGAGCTATTACGCCGAGAAGGCAGGAATTGATCCGAAGAAGATCCGCGTGGTTTCCGTGATGCCCTGCACCGCCAAGAAGTTTGAGGCGCGCAGGCCTGAATTGGGCCACGACGGCATGGCTGACGTCGATGCGGTGTTGACGACCCGTGAGCTGGCCCGCATGATCAAGGAAGCAGGCATCGACTTTGCCAATCTTCCGGATGGAGACTTCGACAGCCTGATGGGTGAAAGCACCGGCGCAGGCGTCATCTTCGGTGCGACGGGCGGCGTTATGGAAGCCGCACTCCGTACCGCCTATGAGACAATTACCGGCGAGAAGCTGACGGATGTCGAGTTTAAGGCCGTGCGCGGCGTGGAAGGCATCAAGGAAGCCGAAATTGATATCGGCGGGAATAAGGTGCTCGTCGCGGTCGCAAGCGGCACTGGCAACGCGACCAAACTGCTGGAGCGTGTCAAGGCTGGTGAGAAGCAGTATGCGTTCATCGAGATCATGGCCTGCCCCGGCGGATGCGTCAACGGTGGCGGTCAGCCCATCGTCTCCGCGCAGAAGAAGATGACCTGTGATATCCGCGTGGAACGCGCAAAGGCCCTCTATGGTGAAGACCGTGCCAAAGCCCTGCGCAAGAGCCATGAAAACGAGGAAATCAAACAGCTTTACAATGAGTATCTGACAAAGCCCGGCAGTCATAAAGCGCATGAGCTTCTGCATACGCATTACAATGCACGCAAACTCTACGCTGACTGAGACAGACAACCGAACAAACCCGCTTCCCGGCTGGGAAGCGGGTTTTCAGAAAGGCGCTTTGGCGCAACGGAGGAAATACAATGAGCGATCATAGCATTTTCCCAAGGACACAACTCGGCTTTGGCTTGATGCGTCTGCCGAAGAACGACGGGATCATCGACCATGAAGCGGTTTGCCGTATGGCGGATGAGTTCATGGCGCGTGGGTTTACTTATTTTGATACGGCGTACGTATATGCGGGCAGCGAGGAAGCTTTCCGGGAAGCGGTCGTCAAGCGCTATCCACGGGAAAGCTTTACCGTAGCGGATAAGATGGCCGGCTGGGTGATGAAAGGAAAGCTGACGCCGGAAGCGATGTTCAGCGAATCGCTTGAACGCTGCGGCGTTACATATTTTGACTATTATCTGCTCCACAGCCTGACGAGCGCCAGAAAAGCGGATTACGACAAACACGACTGTTGGTCTTTTGTCTGCCGGATGAAGGAAGAAGGAAAAATCCGTCACATGGGATTCTCATTTCACGGGGAACCGGAATTGCTGGAAGAGATCCTTGAGGCGCACCCTGAAGTAGAGTTTGTCCAGCTGCAGATTAACTATGTCGACTGGAACAGCAATTCCATCTGGTCCGGCAGAAATTACGAGATTTGCCGGCGCTATGGTAAGGAAATCGTCGTCATGGAACCGGTCAAGGGGGGCTTCCTTGCTAATCTGCCGGAAAGCGCTCAGAGTAAACTGCGCGCCGTGCGGCCGGAAGACAGCGATGCATCCTGGGCTCTGCGGTATGCAGCATCATTACCGGGAGTGGCAATGGTTCTTTCAGGAATGAGTGATCCCGTACAGATGCAGGACAACCTGAAGACGTTTGAGCATTTCCAACCTGTCGATGAGATGGAACATAAACTGCTGGAGGAAACTGCTGCACAGCTTCTTTCTGTGCCGACGATACAGTGCACAGCCTGCAGGTATTGCTGCAAGGGATGCCCAAAGAAGATTGAGATTCCTGAAATCTTCAAGGCAGTTAATATGCTTGTGACCTTTGGAGAGCATATCCGTCCGCACCTTTATTATGATAATCTTCGTGCGATGGGCAGCGCGAGGGCGAGGGATTGTATTGCGTGCGGCCAGTGTGAGGGAGTCTGCCCTCAGCATCTGCCGATTATCGAGCTGCTTCGTGATGCTTCCCAGAGGCTGGATAAGTGATTCGCTTTGGCCCGGCGGGGAATTCTGACAGCTTTTATGATGAGGGATACAAACGCTCGGAAGAAGCCCCGGCGTGGCTGGCTGGCAGGGGACTGACAGCCTATGAATACTCGTTCGGCCGCGGCATCAAACTTGGCGAGGACACGGCAAGACGCATCGGCCGCGAAGCAGAAGCCTGCGGGGTCCTCGTCAGCGGACATGCACCGTACTATATCAACCTCGCCGATCCTGACCCCATGAAGCGGGAAGAATCCATCAACTACATTGTAGAAACAGCCCGAAGGGTGAAATGGATGGGCGGCGAACGCGTAGTGGTGCACGTGGGTGCGCAGCAAAAGCGGGAGCGCGGCGAAGCACTGGCTCACTGTACCGAAGGTCTCAGGATTGCTATGGACACACTGGAAGCGGAAGGGCTGGGAGCCGTCCGTCTGTGTCCGGAAACGATGGGCAAGGCTGCCCAAATCGGTAATCTGGTCGAGACACTGGGGTTCTGCAAAATGGATGAACGCTTGATTCCGTGCATTGATTTTGCACATCTGCATGCGCTTGGCCATGGTGCGCTGAATACGAGAACAGATTTTGCCCGGGTGCTGGATGAAACGGAAGGCATGCTGGGCCAAGAGCGGGCCAGAAAGATGCATATCCATTTTTCAACGATTGAGTACACAGAAAAGGGCGAACGGCGTCACCGTACCTTTGCAGAGGCCGCATATGGCCCAAGGTTTGAATATTTGGCATCCCTGCTTGCCGAAAGAGACTATGAACCAACGATCATCTGTGAGTGTAACGGTACGCAAGCGGAAGATGCAGCAGAAATGATGCGGCTTTTTTACCACTGTAAAACAGTATAAGCAAAGCCTCTCCGGCCGGAGAGGCTTTGACTATACCAAACGAGCAGCTTATGGATACTGTTTCAGGTATTCAGCAACCGAACGGTTCATCTCGCGGGAAAAACCGGAATTGAATTTTCGCTCACAAAAACGGCGGGCCCAGTCTGCAAACGTTGTGGTATGCCAGTCTTTCTCTGTCATGCTGCACAGCTCTTTGGCATCGCGGATGCGATACCCATTCTCCTGTACGATAGAGTCGAGTGGGCACCGCGGCGGCTTTACACGGGTCTTTTGCTGATCGGTCGGATATCCGAATACCAGCATTGCGGCAGGGAAGACCAGCGGCGGGAGATTCAGCAGTTCACGCTGCTTTTCGCAGTTTTCCATGACATCTCCGATGTAGCAGGAGCCGATGCCAAAGCTCCATGCGGCACTGACGGCGTTTTGCGCGGCAATATTAGCGTCGCTGACGGCCAGCATTAAATCTCCAGGCCCAGGGTTCCTATGGTTGATACCGGCTGCATCATAGAGATCGATCCATCGCCGAACATCTGCGAGAAAGATGAGAACAAGCGGCGCTGCAGCGATAAAGGGCTGGTGGTCACATGTGTCTACCAGTTTCGTCTTAAGATCGGGATCCGTGATGTCCAAAATGGTATACAGTTGCTGGTTGCCGGCAGTCGGGGCTTCTGTTGCGGCGCGCATAATCTCTTCTTTGACTCCTTCAGGTATTGGCTGATTTGTAAAGGCGCGAACGGATTTGCGCTCGCTCAACTGACGAACGACTTCGTTGATGCAGGAATCGGCACTCATCTCATGTGAACCTCCTGTGTGTTAATGAAGTGTTTAAAAACAGTATATCATAAAACACAAGGTTTAATCAAAGAGTTAGCGGATGATTCGATGTCCTCTGGAAACGATCTGCAATTGTAGAGGCTGAAAAGACGGGTTTAAGCGGGTGGTTGCGTCGCCTGAAAATGAGCGATATAATAAACGTAATACTGGGATGACAATACGGGGGAACGTTATGGAAAAACAAGAGCGTGCTGATGAGCTGGCGGGCTGTTTTGCACTCCAGGATGTAGTGTGGAATGCACGGCCTTACGGAAGTGGCCACATCAATGAAACCTTTGTTCTGGAAGCGAAAGATTGCCCGGAACGGTATATCCTGCAATGGATCAACGGATTTGTCTTTAAAAGACCGCGCGACGTAATGGAGAATATCGCTGGTGTGACCGGCTGGTTGCAGAAGTGTATCCGTGCCGAGGGCGGAGATCCAAAGCGTGAAACACTGACGATTATCCCCACGAAAAATGGTGATTTGCTGTACGAGGATGAGGATGGGGGAGCCTGGCGAGTCTTCCGCTTTATTGATGGCGCGTTTGGCCGTGATCTGCCGGAGAATCCCGGCGTTTTTGAGGAGACAGGCCGTGGATTCGGGCGCTTTCAGCGCCGCCTGTCCGGATACCCGGCTGAGACGCTGAAGGAGGTTATCCCGGGTTTCCATGATACGCCAGGGCGGTATAAACAACTGACTACGGCTATTGAAAGGGATGCTGTGGGCCGGCGGTCAGAGGTCAGGGCGGAGATTGAGTTCTGTCACGCGAGAAAAGATGAATATGGACTCTTGCTCACGCAGCTAACGGAAGGGAAGATTCCGTTGAGGGTTACGCATAACGATACGAAGGTCAACAATCTCCTGCTGGATAGTGACACGGGCTGCGCATTGTGCGTGATTGATCTCGACACGGTAATGCCGGGCTTGGCGGCGTATGACTTTGGAGATGCGATCCGTACCGGCGCCAGCACAGCAGCTGAGGATGAACGGGATCTGAACAAAGTGGGCGTATCGCTGGAGATGTACCGTGCATTTGCACAGGGTTTTTTGTCAGAAGCTGGCAGCCGCATGGAGCGGGACGAGATATGTTCCCTTGCAGTTGGCGCAAAACTGATGACACTGGAAAACGGACTGCGTTTTTTGACGGATTATCTTAACGGGGATGTTTACTTTAAAGTGCACCACCCAAGACAGAATCTGGATCGTGCACGCGCACAGTTCGCACTCGCGGAGGATATGGATCACAAGATAAAGGAAATGCTTGATATCGTGATTGATGCAGCAGGACGTTTTTGAGAGGTGAAACGTGCTGAAGTGGTATTCGAGGACAGAGATGCTGCTGGGTGACAAAGCGATGGAGCGTCTCTCACGGGCGCGGGTTGCGGTTTTCGGCATCGGCGGTGTCGGCGGGTATGTCGTGGAAGCGCTGGCCCGCAGCGGGGTCGGAACGTTGGATCTGATAGACAACGACTGTGTCAGTCTGACCAATCTGAACAGGCAGATTATCGCGCTTTACTCCACAATCGGTATGGCAAAGGTGGATGCTGCGGAGCAGCGTATCCGGCAGATCAATCCGGAGGCCGTTATCATCAAGCACAAAACGTTTTTCCTTCCGGAGACGGCGAAAGAATTCGTTTTTTCGCAGTTCGACTATGTGGTGGATGCTGTCGACACGGTAAAAGCCAAGCTTGCACTGGCAGAGAGTGCCTATACTGCGAAGGTGCCGATCATTTCCTGCATGGGTGCAGGAAACAAACTGGATCCGATGCGCTTTGAGGTGGCGGATATAACTGAAACTTCTGTTTGTCCGCTCGCAAGGGTTATGCGGCAGGAATTAAAGCGCCGCGGCATACCGCACTTGAAAGTGGTATACTCCAAAGAGGCACCGCTTCAGCCATATGAGGGTCTGCAGCAGGCGATGGCGGAGCAGCCGGAAAGAAGAAGTGTGCCAGGCAGTGTAGCATGGGTCCCGGCGGCAGCGGGGCTTATCGCAGCGGGGGAAGTTGTGAGAGACCTGACGGCAGGGCTTGTTTTGACAGGGCGCAAAGGAGAGAATGTATGACCATCGTGATCATAGACGGGCAGGGTGGGCGCGTAGGCGCACTGCTGATAGAAGCGCTCCGTGCTGCTGGAATCACAACTCCGCACCGGTTGCTTTGCGTAGGAAGCAACGCGCTGGCTACCGCAGCGATGCTGCGTGCCGGTGCGGATCAGGGTGCTACGGGAGAGAATCCTGTCCGGATTGTCTGTCGTGAGGCGGATGTCATCTGCGGGCCGATCGGTATACTGATGGCGGATGCCATGATGGGGGAGATTACTCCCGAGATGGCAGTAGCTGTTGGATCAAGCCGAGCGCATCGAGTACTGTTGCCTATGGAACGATGCGGAACCAGCGTGGCGGGCGTAGAATCAGCTCCGCTTTCAAAACTGGTCGAGATGGCTGTACAGCAGGTAAAAACCTGCATTGGAATGCCGCAGTCACAATCAACTGAACGTTAACACCGAGGAGGAGCATGACATGGTGTCGTTTGAAGAACTGAATCAGATGAATCTATCGGATTTAAACCGGGCGCAGGTGCAGACGCTGCTCTTGGAGTTGGAAGCGCTCTACGATTCGATTTCTGAAGAAGAGCCACCTGAGACGGCTGAAGAGGCGGACATCATCGCTTGGGAGGAAAGGCTGGAAGAGATCGATGATCGGATGGATGATTTGAAAGACCGGCTGGAGGAACTGTAACATGCTATATCGTGAGGATAGGCGAGGACAGAAGATTTCACAACTCGGATTCGGATGTATGCGCTTTTCGCGAAAGGGCAGCGCGATTGACCTGGAAGAAGCGGAAAAAGAAATCCTCCGTGCTGTCGAGTTGGGTGTCAATTACTTTGATACGGCGTACATCTATCCGGGGAGTGAAGCCTGTCTGGGAGAAATTGTGGAACGGAATGATCTGCGAAGCAAAATCTATATTGCCACGAAATTGCCTCAGTATCTGATCCGCAATCAGAACAGCATTGAAAAGTATTTTAAGGAGCAGCTTTTACGTCTCAAGACTGACCATGTGGACTACTATCTTATGCACATGTTGACGGATATCGACGCATGGCAGAAACTGCAGGGGATGGGAATCGAAGAGTGGATTGCAGAGAAGAAGGCTTCTGGGGCTATAGGTCAGATTGGGTTTTCCTTCCACGGCAACACGAAGATGTTTTTGCAACTACTTGAAGCATACGATTGGGATTTCTGTCAGATTCAGTATAACTACGCGGATGAGGTTAGTCAGGCAGGTCGAAAAGGTCTGAAAGCTGCGGCGTTAAAGGGGATACCCGTCATCATCATGGAGCCGCTGCGCGGAGGCAAGTTGGTCAGTTTGCTGCCGAAAGAGGCAAAACAACTGATTGCAGATGATCCGGAGCATAGAAATGCAGCTGAATTGGCTTTCAGCTGGTTGTGGGATCAGCCGGAGGTAACATGTGTGCTCTCCGGCATGAACAGTATAGAGATGCTGGAGGAAAACTGCCGACTTGCATCATCAGCAGGGCCGAGATGTCTCAAGGCGGCAGATCATGAATTGATCAGCAGAATCAAACTGGCAATCGACGCAAACCTGAAAGTGGGGTGTACAGGCTGTGGGTACTGTATGCCGTGCCCGAAAGGGGTCGATATTCCAGGCACGTTTCGTTGTTATAACGTGACATCAACTGAGAGTCTAGGTAATGGCAGGCATGAATACTTCCAAAGCGTTGCCTTGCGGAAAGAAACTCCTTTTGCGACACAATGTGTTGCGTGCGGGCGCTGTGAAGCGCATTGCCCACAACACCTGCCGATTATCAACGAACTCCGGAAAGCGGACCGGGTATTGAGACCTTGGTACTATCGCGCTGCCATTGCCGTCGCGAGAAAATGGCTTTTTGGCCGTAAAGGAAAAGAAACAACAGATGAATAATATAAAGGTGGACAAGAGAATGAGCATAGAATTTGGAGAAAGAGAATCTATCATTACCCCGGAAGGCGTTTTTATCATCGGCACATATGATGAAAAAGGCGTGCCGAATGCGATGAATGCAGCTTGGGGAATGCAGAGCGATGAAGGCGAGATCACGTTGATGCTTGCGAAACATAAAACGACGGAGAACTTTGAAAAGACCGGTGCATTTACCGTAGCCTTCGGAACAGCGGATACCATACGGATTTGCGACTACTTTGGCGTGGAGACTGGAAAAAGAGTCAACAAGATTGAGAAAGCATGCTGCCATACACACAAGAGCGCATATGTCAACGCACCGATCATTGAAGAGTTTCCGGTGACGCTGGAATGCAAAGTCAGCTCTTGGGATCCTTCAACCGGATTTGTCATAGGCCAAATTGTGGCGTTACAGGCGGATGAATCTGTCCTTACGGATGGTAAAATAGACCTTGGTAAGATGCGACCAATCATATTTGACTCGTCCTTTAACGTGTATCGTGTAGTGGGAGAAGCGGTTGGGAAAGCATTCTCGGACGGTCTTGCCCTGAAATAAAAACAGCATGTTTTGAGGTTTTTAAGACTCGGTGCGCCACGACAACAAGGAAGCGTCAAGGCTTTATATATAACTGAGATATGTTGTATTAAACAGTAAAGAATCCGGACGACTGAAAGTTTTTCAGTTGCCCGGATTGTCTATTCATTTAATTTCTGTTGGTATCAGGGAGAAATCTTACTTCCACTGAAAGGTGGCGAGACCGTATAGGTACAGAGCTGCGACGCAGAGCGGAACGAAGTATTTAAAAACGGGCTTCATCCATGGTTTTACCTTAAGGCCGCGTCCGGCGTTAGCTTCAGCCAGAAACTGATCCCATCCCCAGCCGATTCTGTAGCAGCAGAAGATGGAGAAAACGAGTGCGCCGAGCGGAAGCAGATTGGTGCTGACAATGAAATCCCAGAAATCAAGCCATGCAGAGCCGGCAGCGAAAGGCTGAAAATGCAGGACGCTGTAGCCCAGCGCGGTCGTCAAAGCAATAAGAAAGATGCCGATGCCGCAGACAATACAGCCTTTCGGTCGGCTGAGACCGGTCATTTCGCGAACACAAGCGAGAATATTCTCAAAAACAGCCAGCTCTGTGGAAAAAGCGGCGAAAACCATGAACAAGAAAAAGAGAGTGCCCCATACGCGCCCGCCGGCCATATTGTTAAAGACGGTCGCCATAGTATCGAAGAGCAACGACGGGCCTGCATTCACCTCGATACCGTAGGTAAAGCAAGCGGGAAACATGATAAATCCCGCCATAATGGCTACGAACGTATCCAACAGAATGACATGCAGCGATTCACCCATGAGTGAGCGCTCTTTGCCAATATAGCTGCCGAAAATAGCCATTGCGCCAATGCCGACAGAAAGCGTAAAGAAAGCCTGATTCATGGCTGCAACGATAACTGAGCCATTGATTTTTGAAAAATCCGGGATCAGATAGAAAGAAAGACCTTCTTTGGCACCCGGAAGCATAGCACTATGAATCGACAAAACCAGCATCAGGATGAAGAGCGCGGACATCAGGTACTTTGTTACGCGCTCCAGCCCGCCTTGTAAATCATAACGCAAAACACTGAACCCAAGTACCACAGCCAGCAGAAGAAAGATTACGTTAACACTCGGGGTGGTTATCATCTTGACAAAGCCCAAATCAGCACTCTTCCCAAAAAGGAACATAGTGAAATAGTACATCATCCATCCAGTAACAACCGTGTAAAATGCCATGAGTGCAATATTGCCAAGCAAAGCAAGAATACCGTGTATGTGCCACTTTTGGCCAGGCTTTTCAAGTTTCTGATACATCCGGACAGGGCTGGCCTGAGCGGCCCGACCAATGGCGAATTCCATCGTTAGAGAGGGCAGTCCGAGCAGGATCAAACAGATGAGATAGATGACAACGAATCCGCCGCCGCCAAACTGACCTGTCATCCAGGGAAACTTCCACACATTGCCGCAGCCGATTGCGCAGCCAGCGCTCAGCATGATGAAGCCAAGACGGCTTCCGAGTTTTTCGCGTTCTTTACCCATTCTGTTCCCTCTTTCCACACGATGATCTCTGTATAGAGTGTGCTAATTTTAAGGGGATGATTAGGAGCTTGCAAGCTTTAATCTTTTATAATAAAATAAGTAAAAGCTTATTTATGGAGGCGCCGGATGAACCAAACACAGCTGAAAATCTTCACCGCAGCGGCAGAAAACCGCAGCTTTACCAAAGCGGCAGAGCAATTCTTTATTACACAGGCGGCTGTGACACAGCATATCCAGACGCTGGAGGATTCACTGGGCTGTAAGCTGTTCGACAGAAGAAAGAGACCTGTCCAGCTGACACAGGCAGGCAAGGCTTTCTATGCGGATGCCAAAGGCATTCTTAAGCAGATTGATTTGGCGGTTCACCGTGCAAAAGATGCGGCAACAGGGGGAAGCGGAAGCTTGCATATCGGTTTTTTGAAGGGGTATGAGAGAAGTGACCTATCGGTTATTGCCCGCAAATTTCGCCAAGCGCATCCCAACACCTTTTTGACATTTGAACGTAAAAGCTCCGATCAACTGGCAGCGGGGTTGATGCAAGGTGGATTTGATATCATTTTTACATGGGACAGTACAAATCTTCGTCAGAATCCGGATGTACGTTGGGCGCAGACTGACAGAATCCGCCTGGTGGCGGCAATGTATAAAGGTCATCCGCTGTCAGGACGCATGCAGTTGAACCGATCTGAACTGCAGGGGGAGAATCTGCTGTATATGTCACCGTCAGAGGATTTCGAGTCTTACGGCGATGCGGTCTTCATCAGGTTGTACCGGGAGGCTGGCTACAACCCAAACATCCTCTATCGCTCTTCTGATTTGGAGGTTATTCTTACAATGGTGGCAGCGGAAGAGGGGATTTCGATCTTGCCTGACTATTTCACCAATAAGCTTGCTGGTGCAGATAACCTGGTATTTGTCCCGTTGACAGGAGATCAGGAGCATGAAGAGATTGATGCATTCTGGAGGAGAGATAATCTCAATCCCTTGCTTGCGGCATGGACCAGTGAGCTCACCGGTATGCAAGACTCGACGAATCACAGTATACCATTAAGTAGAGATTAAATAAGGGTTGACATTCTGATTTGTATATGATAATCTTTCGCACGGCAATCTTTAAGACGGTACGGGAGACCGACAAGATGCGCCTCTAGCCAAAAAGCGCAACTCGCCGTATGCCCGTACGGCGGGTTTTACTATCTGCTGGAAGTGAGTGGCGCTAAGGCGCTGGGAACGGAGGAAACAATGAAGCTTGTCTATGATGTCAATGAAAGACCGCCTTTTCGGAAAAACCTGATATACGCTTTTCAGCAGGTTCTTGCGATTATGGCAGCGACTTTGCTGGTTCCTGTGCTGGTCAACTCCGGGAGCGGCACAGCGTATATGAGCCAGCCGGCTGCACTCTGTGGTGCAGGATTTGGTACACTGTTCTATCTCTTCGTTACAAAGAGAATGAGCCCGGTTTTTTTGGGGAGTTCTTTCGCATTCATTTCTCCGCTGATCGGCGCAACAGCTTTCGGCTATTTGGGCATTTTCCTGGGTGCACTGTTTGCGGGCATGGTTTATGTGGTAATTGCAGCTTTTGTGAGGGTAACGGGAACGGGATGGGTCAGACGGCTCATTCCACTGGTCGTAATCGGACCTACGGTTGCTTTGATTGGCTTGTCTTTGTGCGGCAGCGCTATCAGCAATCTGCAGAATGGACCCGAAGGGTATAGCCTCATCTCCATCGCGCTTGGCCTCTTTGCCTTCATTGTTACGGTATGGGCATCTGTCAAGGGCAGCCGTGCGCTGAAGATGATCCCTTTCATCATTGGTATTTTGGCATCGTATATCGTTGCGCTTGTTTTGACGCTGGTAGGGAATGCGACCGGAATTGTGTCGCTGCAGATTATTGATCTCACTGTGTTTAACAACATGAAACTGTTCCAAATGCCGCAGTTCATCTTTGCGGGCATCGCCAGCGAAGGCGCTTCAAAGCTGGGCGGAATAAGCGGAGTGCTGAATCTTTTCATGCTTTTTGCACCGGTGGCCTTTGTAACGCTTGCGGAGCATATTGCGGACCATAAGAACCTCAGCTCCATTATCAACCGAGATCTTATTGTTGAACCCGGGCTGCATCGTACGCTTCTTGGCGATGGGGTGGGCTCGATCATCGGCGCGTTCTTCGGCGGCTGCCCGAATACCACATATGGCGAATGCGTTGGATGCGTTGCAATTACCGGAGATGCTTCTGTTTCAACTGTATTTATTACGGCGGTTTATTGTATTCTGCTTTCGTTCTTTGGACCGTTTATTGCCTTTGTCAATTCCGTACCGGCCTGCATCACCGGCGGCGTCTGCATTGCGTTGTATGGCTTTATCGCAGTCAGTGGCCTTAAACTTCTTCAGCCGGTCGACCTCGGGGATAACCGCAACCTTTTTGTGGTTGCTTCCGTTCTGGTCACCGGTATCGGCGGTTTGACTCTGAACCTGGGCCCGATTACCATTTCACCCATCGCGACTGCACTGATTCTGGGCATCGTAGTCAATGCGCTCTTCAATAAACGGAGTGACTGAAGACTTACGCCAAACTTTGAATACGGATTCATTTGAGTGAAAAAAACAATAACAGCGGCGCTGTTGCAACAAGATTTGCAGCAGCGCCGCTGATTATATCCGTGCTTCTATACAGGAGATGCAGTTGAATACAGGAAATTGCACAAACAAAACTAATGGTAGGATTAAGCTGCATGGAGCCCTGTAAAATCGGTTGATTTTTGGCGCACTTTTCTGTATACTCTTTATGGAGGATTTTACATGGTATGAAGACGGGAGGGATTTGAATGGAAAACAGGGTCATTACCATTGCCCGCAGCTACGGAAGCGGCGGCCGGAAGATGGGAAAACTGCTCGCAAAAGAGTTGGGGTATGACTACTATGACCGAGAAATCCTTCGGATTGCCTCCGATGAGAGTGGAATCAGCGAAGAATTGTTCACTCGTGCCGATGAGAATACTCGGCTACCTCTTTTCAGGATTGCCAGACAGGTTTACACAGGTGAAGTAATACCGCCTGACAGCGATGATTTTATTTCCAATGAAAACCTGTTCCGCTATCAGGCCAAGATCATTCGGGAACTGGCATCCACTCGGAATTGCGTGATTGTCGGACGTTGTGCGAATTATATTCTGCGTGGCAGGGACAATGTAATGAACGTCTTTGTAACTGCCCCAGTTGTCGATTGTGTGCGCCGTGTCATGGAAACTGACGGGCTGGACTTGGAGGAAGCAGAGAAACGCATCCGTAAAACTGACAAGCGCCGCGCCGATTACTTCAAGTATTTTACAGGAAGAGAGTGGCAAGATGCGGCACTCTACGATTTGTGCCTGAATACCGGACACATGAGCGAGCAGAAATGCCTCAATATCGTCAAGGCGTATATGGAAGCGCGTTTTGACGATTAAATGCTGCGGATGTAAAGGCTGCAGATTACTGCGGCCTTTTTATAATGGGTAATCGGGAGGAAAAAAGATGGCAAAACTCTATTTTCGGTATGGAGCAATGGGATCCAGTAAGACGGCCAATGCAGTAATGGTCGAATACAATTATAAAGAGCGCGGCTGCAAAGTTGTTATGCTGAAACCTAAGCTTGAAAACAGAGACGGGGCAACGTTGGTGCGTTCCCGGTGCGGGCTTCAGACGGAGTGCCAATTCATAGAGGATCTTGATAACATCGATCTTTCGGATACGTCCTGCATCATCGTGGATGAAGCACATTTTTTAACGGCAGACCAGGTTAAAAAACTGGTGGATATAGTGGATGAAAAGAGTATACCGGTAATCTGTTACGGACTCCGTACTGATTTCAGAGGCGAACTGTTTGAAGGCAGCAGAGAGCTTCTCCGATGGAGCGATACGATTGAAGAAATCAAAACCATCTGCTGGTGTGGACGGAAGGCGACGTTTAATGCGAGAATACAGAATGGACAGATTGTGAGAGAAGGCGAACAAATTGTCCTTGGGGGCAATTCGCAATATGTAAGCTTGTGCAGAAGACACTGGAAGGATGGAAACCTCGGAAGTTTCCGGGATCTCAACTTTTAAAATTTAGACGATTACATTTGGTGAAGCGCAGTCCATTACGAATACCCTTGTTTTCTGAGATGAAAGCAGGGTATTTGTTTTATAAAAAGCAGGGAGAATAAAAGCAGTACTATGTGCTTACAAGCGAGTCACATTGAGCAGAAAGCCAACGTCTTGGGTATCAATATGTATGGATGTTTAGCAAACCGAAAAAATGAAAAAAACCGCAAAAGTGAACCTGAACCGCACCCCATTTGTTAGACAGTATGGTATACTACTAACGAATGGGGTGTTGTTATATGTCAAGAGAAAAACCAAACAAGAGATATACAGGGGGATTTCAAACAAGAAGTTGTTAAAACAATGATGCGGGGAAAGCTAAGCTACCACGAAACAGCACGACAATTTGAGATAAGAAATCATGAACGTGTACGTCAATGGGAACGCATCTACCTCGAGGAAGGGGGTCTGTACACAGAACGCCGAGGCCGGGGTGCCAAAGGACGCCCGCCAAAAAACTGAAGCCAGAGATTGAGGAAGATCTCATTGCAGAAGTACAACTACTGAGAGCCGAGAATGCATACCTAAAAAAATTGAATGCCTTAGTTGCCGAGAGGGTACGGCAAGAGAGAAAGCAAAAGTAATATGGGAACTGAGGCAT
>CACZHW010000025.1 GCA_902781095.1 uncultured Eubacteriales bacterium | reverse complement strand
CCGGGCGTGGTGTCCCAATTCCAGATTACGTCAGACCAATCACCTTCATCATAATGAAAGAGCAGAGACTGTGAAAGCCTCTACTCATATATTAAGAATTCCAGTTTGAGGGGCCATTGAAATGACTGAAGCAGAACTTTATAAAGAGCTCGGAGCCTTGACAAAAGAGAAGGACAGATGGAAAGAGAGCAGTCCCTATGTTTCGTCTCTCCTCACCCATGACTCCGTAAAGATACAGGCAAAGGCTCTCTGGCTGCTTGGAGAGATGGGCAACATCTACCCTCAGTCTGTGCAGGACGCGGTTCCGGCGATAGCTGCCTTCCTTGACAGTCCGGAGCCTCTTTTACGGGAGCGGGCGGTAAATGCCATCGGCAGGATCGGGCGGGGCGACTATAGCATAATCGAACCGTACTGGGCGGGCATGTTCCGCTTTGCCTCTGATGAGGAGCCAAGAGTCCGTTTGGCGTTTATCTGGGCATCAGAGAACATCGCCACAAATACGTCCGACCCTGCACGATTCAGATGACAAGGTTCGGATGGAAGCACCGGAGATCTTCCGTGTTCTCGCCAAACGCAGACCGGAGTTCGTCAGGCCCTATCTGGAGCATCTGCGGCAGATATCGGAAATCGATGAAAACCGCGTTGTCAGAATCCACTGTCTGGGCGCGATTAAGACGGCAACAGCAAAATAGTGTTGACAGGGGTGAAGCAAGCATGAATGTAATCGAATACGGAAAACAAAACAGTGATATCATCATGCTGCTTCACGGTGGCGGGCTCTCTTGGTGGAATTTCAGAACGGAAGCGGAACTGCTCAGTGGACGCTACCATGTGGTGCTGCCGATCCTTGATGGACACGCGGAGAGTGATCATGATTTTATAAGCATTGAGGAAAATGCAAGCCGGGTCATCTCTTTTATTGACAGCGAATATGGCGGCTCGGTTCTGCTTATCGGAGGACTCTCCCTCGGCGCTCAAGTGCTGGTGGAAATGCTGACACGACGGGAGAATATCTGTCAATATGCTATTCTTGAAAGCGCGTCTGTCATTCCAGCAAGGATCACTCATGCGCTGATAAGACCTACATTTGCTTTGAGCTATGGGTTGATTCGGAAGAAATGGTTTGCAAAAGCGCAATTTCAGTATCTTCGGATTTGTGATGATCTGTTTTTGGATTATTACAGGGACACAGTTAAGATCACCAAAGACAACATGATCGCTTTTCTGAAGGCGAACACCGCGTATAAACTGAAGCCTGAGATTAAAAACAACCGGTCGAAGGTGCGCATTGTCGTCGGAAAGAAAGAACAGAAGAAGATGCTTCGTTCCGCAGAGCTGCTGCATGAGGTGCTGCCCGGAAGCTGCCTTGAAATAAAGGGTGGCCTGTGTCACGGAGAGTATTCCATCAACCACCCGGAATGCTATGTGGAAGAGCTTCTTCAGATGATCGTACCATGTTGCCATGTTCGTTGAGAAACTTCAGCACAGGATTAATGAATTGTGGTTATTGCGATCCTGGTCGTGTTTCTTTCCTTTGGCGCACCGAATCAGCCGGGGTCAATTCTGATCGGTACGCTGATCGTCGCTATGTTTCTGCAAGGCGATGTTTTGATACCGACTGCGGTCTATCTGGAAGTGTTTTTCGGAGGGATCCAGAACATAATAAATGTAACGGGCGACGTGGTAACCATTGCCATTGAAGAGAAGCAGGTGTGGAAATGAGAACCGGATCACTTCAGTTGATCTGCTTTTTCGAACGCTTCTGTCCGTTGACTGATTCCCCTTTATGATTCTCTCTATGGATCGGCAGCCAAAGACAAAAAGACAAAAGGATATAATGAGGTAACAGCATGAATCACTCATCAAGGCAGACAACCATTTATATCGGCTTGAACGATTCCGAGACCCGCGTCCAGAAATTTGATTCCCAAAGGTACATTTCGATCCTGAAAGGCGCCTGCAGAAGCTACAAAGTTGCTTTTTCCGTTCAGGAGATCAGCGGAGGATACTTTCACGAGGACGGCCGCTACACGGAGGAAAACACCTTGATGCTCACGCTGATTGACGTTCCCGAACAGATTGCCACAGATCTTGCGAAGGATCTATGCGCTTTTTTCCATCAGGAGAGTGTTATGGTCACATCCTCCCCCACATCGGTCGTTTTTATAAAGGAAAGGCTCTGATCCTTCCGCCCGGGGCGGGGAGACAGATTCCGGTTTTAACCGACGCGTCAGGGCTCCCGCACTGCCGTTACAGGCGAAAAAAGCCATAATAATGCAATGACACGATTCGTGTCGCAGATGTGACGGAGCGATTCTTTCGTTTTTTAGGACCATCTATTACACTCTGTTTGACCAAGCGTCACAGAAAGGGTGGTTTGAAAATGAAAGAGATCAGAAGAAAAGAATTGCTGGCGGGGATCGTACTGCTGGCTACCTTTGCCTTATGGACTGTATTGATCCGGCATATCGATGTACAGAATGCAGGCCCGCTCGGATCAAAGATCGGCTTTGCTGCGATCAATGTATGGTTTCACCGACTGACCGGTGTATATATGCCGATCTATACGATTACCGACTGGCTTGGCCTTGTCCCGATTATAGTATGTATGGGCTTCGGGCTGTTGGGGCTTGTACAGCTGATCAAACGGAGAAGCCTACTGAAGGTAGATCCCGATATCCAGTTGTTGGGCGTTTATTATGTGGTGGTCATCCTGGGCTATCTGCTGTTTGAGAAGGTGCCGATCAATTACAGGCCAATCCTGATAGATGGGAATCTGGAAGCATCCTATCCGTCATCGACTGCCCTGCTGGTTCTGAGTGTGATGCCGACGCTTAAGTATCAGGTGGACCGGAGAATAGCGAATCCGGTGACGCGGAAAGCGATTACGGCATTTGTATTTGACTTTTCAGCGTTTATGGTGCTCGGAAGACTGATCTCAGGAGTACACTGGGTCACGGATATTATCGGCTCCGTTTTTCTAAGCACCGGCCTGTACCTGATCTATCGCTTTATGGCAGAGCATACCAGCCAGGAGAAACCTTACAGGTAGTCGGAGGCATCAGATGGAGTTCAGTGAAAAACTTCAAGAATTACGAAAGAGCAGGTCGCTCACTCAGGAGGAGCTTGCAGAGGCATTGTACGTATCAAGAACGGCCGTTTCCAAGTGGGAATCCGGCAGAGGGTATCCGAGCATCGACTCGCTGAAAGAGATTTCCCGGTATTTCTCCGTAACCATCGATGATCTCATCTGTTCGGACGAGATGATCACCGTGGCGGAAACCGATAAGAAGGAATTCGTCAGCAGGTACGTCTCGCTCATATGTAATGCGCTGGATATTCTTCTGGCGATACTGCTGTTTATCCCAGCCTTCGGAAACGGGACCGGCTCGTCCGAAACGGTATCCCTGTTCGGGCTGACCGGGATCAGTCCGTGGGTGAAAATCGTATTTATCGTGATCATCAGTATTACGATCCTGAACGGGATCTGTGGTGTGATCATCGCGCATTTCAATAAACCGGTTTGGAGCAGACACCGGCTCGTGACGGGAATCGTCCTGTCGATACTGGCGGTGATTGTGTTTATGGCGACAAGGCAGCCTTATGCCGGTATCGTCTGTTTTGCTTTTCTGGTCATAAAGGGGTTCCTGATCGCCAAAGCGAAATAACAATGTGAAGCAGAAATCAGGCCGCAGGGCTTTGATGATAAAGAAAAGAAGGAGAAGTGCTGTTTGAAGACACTTAGCAAATCAATGGAGATTGTGGCATAACCGGGAGGTTTGCCGACGATCCCGCAAGCCTCCCGGAAGGTTTATGATTTTACTTTCAGGAGGACAATCCCCCATGAATCGGGAAAACAAGAAAAAATCATTCGAAAAGAATTACTATAAGACACACCCATGCAAGGAGACCTTCGTCTGCAAAGTCTGCGGCAAAACCGTCGTGCCGACAGGCGCAGGGAGCGATCACCGGAATCACTGTCCATATTGCCTGTCGAGCCAACATCTGGACAACGAACCGGGAGACCGGGCGGCAGACTGCGGCGGCGTGATGGAGCCGATTGCTGTATGGGTAAGGAAGAACGGCGAATGGGCTATTATTCATCGCTGCAGGGCATGCGGAGCGTTAAGCTCTAATCGTATTGCAGCAGACGACAATCCCATGAAGCTGATGTCCCTGGCCATGAAGCCGGTTTCCTCCCCTCCGTTCCCTTTGGAACGGATCGAGGAAATGACGCGGCTGATGGGCGGCGACGGAGAACTGAAGTGGTAAGGTAACAGACGGGGCCGATGCGCCTCTTCAGCGTGTCGGCCCTCATGCATTTTTTGTGAGGTGAGCGGATGAAATCCTGTGTAAGCCATGGAATATCCGGGAAGAATCCGGGAAGGGGCGTGTGAAGGTTCACGCGCTGTTTGACGGAAATAGGATGGAGACACGGTCCATGTGGTGATTGAAGGAGACGCAGGATGTGGAAACTGGATGCGGATACGCTGATGTTTTTTGACCGGCATATGGATGTACTTCCGCTGTACCAGGCTTTTGAGGAGATTCTCTTTGACTCTTTCCCCGCGGTGAACAAAAGGGTGCAAAAGACACAGATCACCTTTTCCAACCGTCACGTTTTTGCTTGCGTCTCTTTTGCGCGGGTGAAAAGAAAAGCCGAGCTGCCGATGAGATACATGGTGATTACCCTCGGACTGCCTGCTCCTTTGGATTCGGAACGAATCGCGGTAAAGACGGAACCATATCCCGGAAGATGGACGCATCATATTGTTGTCAGCACGCCGGAGGAGCTGGATGAAGAACTGCTTTCATGGATGAAAACCGCCTATACCTTTGCAGATGCAAAGTGAATAACAGCAGCGGAGAACAGCGGATATGTGGAGTCCGGGTGCGGTCGGGACGGCAGAGAATGGTTTGCCTGTTGAGATTCTTTGCAAAATGAGATAAGATAGGGCGGGCTGTACAGCAAGACCGGAGGGAAAGCACAGAGGGGGAGAACAGATGAACGATACCGCGCTGACCGGGGACTGCCCCTGCACCCGCGATTGCCCGCGACACGGCAACTGCGCCGCCTGTGTGGCAAACCACCGTTTTCGGGTGCCGGGCGTACCGGCCTGTTTTTTTAGCGAAGAGGGCGAGAAGTGGCACGACCGCAGCTTTGAGGCGCTCTTCCGCGACAAGGGGCTGCTGCCGGGCGAAAGCAAAAAAAACCCTTGAAAATGCGTGAGGAGGGAACGGAACCGTGCCGACAGGCGTAATCATTAACGTGCTTTCCGTCGTGCTGGGCGGATGGCTGGGCAGCCGTATGGGCGGCAGGCTGTCCGAGCGGCTGAAACAGCAGATGACGGTCACCTTCGGCGTATGCGCGCTGGCGATGGGCATTTCCTCCGTCGTGCTGATGCGCAACATGCCGGCCGTCATTTTCGCGGTGATCATCGGCACGCTGGCCGGCACGGCGCTGGACATCGACGGCGCAATCCGCCGCGGGACGGGGGCGCTGCTGCGGAAGATGAGCCCCGGCACGGATGTGGACCTCGGGCTGATGGTCACGGCCATGGTGCTCTTCTGCGCCAGCGGAACGGGGATCTACGGCTCCATGACCTCCGGCATGACGGGCGACCACAGCATCCTCATCGCCAAGTCCATCCTGGACTTCTTCACCGCGATGATCTTCGCCTGCCGGCTGAAGCGGGCGACGATGCTGATCGGCATCCCGCAGCTTGTCATCATGCTCTCGCTGTTTTGCCTGGCCCGCGTGATCCTGCCGCTGACGGACGCGGTCATGATCGACGACTTCAAGGCGTGCGGCGGGGTCGTCCTGCTGGCGACGGGCTTTACCATCATGAAAGTTCAGAATATCCCCGTGGCGAACATGATCCCGGCGATGGTGCTGGTCATGCCGGTCAGCGCCGTCTGGGCGGGCAGGATCCTCCCGCTGCTGTGACGGGAGCGCATCCCGGGGGGCTGCAGCGGACCGGGCGGATGAAGCCGCCTGAGAATGGAGCAGAGATATGACAACACCCAAGATCTGCGTGGCCGGCGTCGGCGGCGTCGGCTGCAACCTGGCCGCCGTGCTGGGCAGGGCTTACGGAGAAAACGTGTCCCTCATCGCAAGGGGGAAGCGGGCCGAGAGCTTTTGCACCGACGGCGTGCGTCTGCACAGCGACTTTTACGGGGAGATCACGTTCTTTCCCCGGTACGTGGCGGAGGACGGCGCGTCCCTCGGCGCGCAGGATGTCATCTTCGTGTGCGTGAAAAACTACTCGCTGGACGGGATGGCCGAGAAGCTTGCGGGGGCGGTGGGCCCCGATACCGTGATCGTCCCCGTCATGAACGGAACGGACGCGGGCGACCGGCTGCGCGCCCTCTTCCCGGACGCGACGGTCGGCGATTCGCTGATTTATACGCTCTCCGGCGCGGGGGAGGATTTCTCGGTGACGCAGAAGGGGCCGTACACCCACCTGTTCATCGGCAGCAGGTACGCGGATGCGGAGAAGACCCGGCGGATTTACGCGGTGTATGAACTGCTGAAGGGCGCGGGCTTCGACGCGCGCTGGTCGGAGGACATCGAGAGCGAAATCTGGCAGAAGTACATCCTGAACTGCGCGTACAACACCGTCACGGCGCTGCATCACGCCTATTCGGGCGATATCCGGCGCGACGACGGGATGCGGGAGGAACTGCACGCCCTGCTGTGGGAAGCGGCCCGCGTGGGCTTCGCGGAAGGGGTCAACCTGCCGGAGGACATCGCGGAGCAGAAGTATCACTTCGTGCTGGAGAAACAGCCGCCGGAGGGGACGAGCTCCATGCGCAGGGACCTGGACGCGGGGCGCCCGCTGGAGACGGACGCCTTTACGGGCTCCCTCATCCGGCGCGCGGAGCGCCTGGGCATCGACGTGCCGGTCTCCCGCCGCTGCCATGCGGCGCTGGAGAAAGCGGCGGCCGGGGCGTAAGGCGGCCGCGGAAAGAGAGAAGGGGATCGGATGGGATATGTGGCCGGAATCGGCGGCGCGAACATGGACGTGCACGGGCGCAGCGACGCAGCGCTCGTCATGCGGGATTCCAATCCCGGCACGCTGCACATGTCCATGGGCGGCGTGTGCCGGAACATCTGTGAAAACCTGGCGCGCCTGGGCGAGGACGTGCGGCTTTGCACCGTCGTGGGCAACGACGTAAACGGCCGGAGCATCATGGAGGGGTGCCGGGAAGCGGGCATCGACATGACCTATACCCGGATGCTGGAGGGCGAGCATACGTCCTCCTACATATCGCTGATGGACGAGAAGGGCGACATGCTGCTGGCGATGAGCGACATGCACATCATCAAGCATCTGGACGAGCGGATGGTGGACGCGGCGGCGCCGCTGCTGCTGGGCGCGGAGATCGTGGTGTGCGACGGCAACCTGTCGGGCAAAACCGTGCGGCGGCTGACGGAGGTGTGCGACCGGCCGCTGTACCTGGATCCCGTCAGCACCGCCTGGGCCAGGGCGATCGCGCCGTACATCGGTTTTTTTGATACCGTCAAGCCCAACCGCATGGAGCTGGAGGCCCTGACGGGCTTCCCCTGCGGCAGCGAGGAGGAGATCGTCTTCGCCTGCGACGTGCTGCGCGGCAAGGGCGTGCGGCGCGTGTTCGTCAGCCTGGGCGCGGAGGGAATGCTCTACCGCGGGCCGGAGGGAACCCTTCGCGGCAGGAGCCGCCCGGTCGCCATGGTCAACGCCACGGGGGCCGGAGACGCCTCCATGGCGGGCATCATCCACGCGACGCTTGCCGGAAGGGACGCCCGAGGCGCGCTGGAGACCGCCATGGCGGCAGGCATCATCGCTGTATGTTCGGAAAACACCATCAGCGCCGGGATGAACCCCGGCGAAATCGAGCGAATCATAAAGGAGTACATCGTATGAACAAGGAAAAGCTGGCACAATTCATGGATATCACCGAAGAGATCCGTCAGGCGGTTGCCGAGGGAAAACCGGTCGTCGCGCTGGAGAGCACGATCCTCAGCCACGGCATGCCGTACCCGCAGAACCTGGATTTCGCCCGCGAGGTGGAGAAGATCATCCGCGCGGAGGGCGCGGTGCCCGCGACCATGGCGGTCATCGACGGCCGGCTGAAGGCGGGCCTGACGGAGGAAGAGCTCGTGCGCATGTGCGAGGCGAAGGGCGTGCTCAAGGTCAGCCGCAGGGATTTGCCCATCGTGGTGGCCGGAAAGCTGACGGGCGCCACGACCGTGGCGACCACGATGATCCTCGCCAACCTGGCGGGCATCCGCGTCTTCGCCACGGGCGGCATCGGCGGCGTGCACCGCGGCGGCGAAAACAGCATGGACATCAGCGCGGACCTGCAGGAGCTGGCGCATACGCCGGTGGCGGTGGTTTGCGCTGGCGCGAAGATGATCCTGGACATCGGCCGCACGCTGGAATACCTGGAGACGATGGGCGTGCCGGTGCTGGGCCTGGGCACGAAGGACTTTCCGGCCTTCTACTGCCGCAAGAGCGGCTTTTCCGTGGACGCGCGCGTCGATACGCCCAGGGAGGCGGCCGCGGTGCTCAAGGCCAAATGGGACCTGGAGCTTGTGGGCGGCGTGCTGATCGGCAACCCGGTGCCGGAGGAATACGCCATGGACTTCGACGAGATGAGCGCCGTGATCGACCGCGTGCTGGCCAAGGCGGAAGCGGCGGGCGTCAAGGGCAAGGACATCACGCCCTTCATGCTGGCGCACATCGTGGAGGAGACGGGCGGCGAGAGCCTGGCCACCAATATCCAGCTGGCCTTCAACAACGCCAGGGCCGCGGCGAAGATCGCGGTGGAGCTTTCGAAGATGTAAGCAGAGTACTGCGGGGAGGCGGCCATGAACCAGAAGCGGGTCCGATGGCTTGAGTTAACTTATGAATAAATAATAACTTAAGATGTTATAATAAGGAGCGGAAAAGTGAGCAGTGAAAGCAGAACGACAGAGAAGAAGATTGAAGAGTTCCAGACTGTCATAAGCAAACTGAAAAAACAAGAAACGAAATTGGAAAGCCATCTGATGAAAGGTGGTCAGAATCTGGCATTTGATATTCCCGCATCCATTTTTGGCATAAGAAGAATCATCAGTGTATTTGAAGCAGCTCTTTGGGTTGCACAGAATCCGGAAGGCGAGTGGAAAAGTGAATTTTTTGAGGCCAAGGATGAACTAAAGAGCTTTGCGGGATCCATCAAGGACCTGATTGATGCAGGGATGAAGGCGCTGGAGGCGAATACGCTTGACAGAGGAACGGATTACGTCCTGGGGACTTATCTCAGGGCTGTCAACGATGCGTATGAAGAGTTGGCTGAATATACGGACCGGCATATGAAAGAACTGCTGAGCAGAGTGGACAAGGAATTTCCTCCTGATCCGGAAGAAAAAAGGTCCGTATTCTTTCGAAAAAGAAGGGAAAGCGTTAACAGTTAAGGATGCCGGTCTTATACCACAGATACAATGACAAGTATCCCCTGATTGTGATATGCTGCTACCTGATTAGGTTCGTAACGATGAAAGGAGCTCTGAAGATGATTTGCTTATCGAACCGCAAGCGCATGGATGAGATGAACGTTCAGTGCCAGCCCCTGAAGGTTCTGTTTGATATGTGTATGAGGACGAGCGAATTTCCGGAAGCATCCGAATTCAGATAAGAATTATCCGGATAAGATCACCGCAGCCGCTCGTTCTCTCAGGAACGGGCGTTTTTATCTGGGCAACATACGGATAAGAACGATGAACAACCTGACAGCAGAGCGGATGGAAAGGAATGCAATCCGAAAAGAGGAGGCGCTGAAGTTGCTGTTGACAATTACCTGGGAAGGACAGAATACGCAGGATTTGGGCTACTTGCTTTCCAAGCACCCGGACCGAGCGCAGCAGTTTGAACTGAGTTATGGAAGAGCCTATGTTTTTTATCCGGAAGTCAGCAGCGAACGGACGACGGCTGCGCTGGTTTTGGATATTGATCCCATTGATCTGGCCCGCGGCAAACTGGGCAGCAGGGAAGGCGGCTTGTTTGACTATGTTAACGACCGGCCTTATGCAGCAACTTCTTTTATGAGCACGGCAATCAACCGCGTCTTTGGTTCAGCGATGAGGGGGAAAAGCGAACACCGGCAGGAGTTGGCGGATATGCCGCTGAATCTGACAGCCACTGTAGCCTCTCTGAAGGACCGCGGCAATGAAACGCTGGCCAGAGAACTGTTTGAGCCACTGGGCTATACAGTGAAAACCGTACGGAGCAAGTTGGATGAAAAGTTTCCGGAATGGGGCGATTCTCCCTATATTGACCTGACGATTACCGGCGAAGTCAAGCTTTCAGATTTGCTCAATCATCTGTATGTGCTGATTCCCGTCTTTGACAGGCAGAAGCACTACTATATGAATGAGGACGAAATCCGGAAGCTGCTGGATCACGGAGAAGGCTGGCTTGCTGGCCACCCCGCCAAGGAACGGATCGTACATCGGTATTTCGGAGCAAAGAAAGGGCTGGCCAGAAAGGCAATCGACCGGCTGGCAACCGGTGCGGATGAAGACGATGAAACCGCTGAAGAAGCGGAAGCGGCTGAAGAGGCGGTAGAAGAAAAGGCAGCCCGGACACCGCTCAATACCCGGCGCCTGGAAGCGGTCAGGGATGCCGTGCTCGAAAGCGGGGCAGGCAGCGTGATTGATCTAGGCTGTGGCAGCGCACCGCTTACGCAGATGTTGCTGAAGGAGCCGCAGATACGAAAAGTGACCGCCTGCGATGTGGCGGCCAGAGCGCTGGACAGGGCAGCGCAGCGGCTGAACCTTGACCGGATGCCGTTGACGCTGAAAAACAAACTGACCCTGATACAGGGCTCCCTGACCTATCGGGATCAGCGGTTTGAGGGCTATGACTGTGCGTGTATCGTAGAAGTCATCGAGCATATTGAACCGATGAGAATCACGTCATTCGAACAGGTTATCTTCGGCTTCGCAAAACCCGGTACGGTCATCCTGACGACACCGAACCGGGAATACAACGTCAACTATGAAGCGCTGCCAGAGAACCATCTGCGCCACAGCGACCACCGGTTCGAATGGACGCGGGAGGAGTTCCGGTATTGGACTGCGCATGTCTGTGAGAGATTCGGATATTCCTGTGTGATTTCCGGCATCGGTGACACGGATGAGGAGCACGGACAGCCGACACAGATGGGGGTGTTTACGAAGAATGGATAAGTACAGGATTGAAATCCCGGAGTTCTGCTTGGTGGCCATGATTGGTGCGACGTCCTCCGGGAAGAGCAGTTTTGCCCTTCGCCACTTCAAACCAACGGAAGTTCTCTCCTCGGATTTCTTCAGAGGTATGGTTTCGGATGATGAAAATGATCAGAGTGCATCGAATGACGCTTTTGATTTGCTGCACTACGCCGCCAACAAGCGGCTGAGCAATATGAAGCTGACGGTTATTGATGCAACCAACACCCAGGAATATGCCAGGAAGAAGATTATCGACATGGCCAGAGAGCAGAATGTACATTCTGTGGCCATCGTGCTGAACCTGCCGGAAACCCTGCTGCAGGAGCGGAACAAAGCCAGGCCGGAACGGAATTACCCGGAGCGGGTGATCCGCAAGCACTGCTTGGAAGTGAAACGGTCGATTAAAAGCCTCAAACGGGAGGGCTTCCGGTTCATTTATGTCATTAATTCTCTGGAACAGCTGGAAAACACAGAAGTGATCCGGACGAAGCTATGGAATAATAAAAAAGAAGAACACGGCCCCTTCGATATCATCGGGGATATCCATGGCTGCTGTGACGAGCTGGAGGAGCTTCTGGCACAGCTGGGCTATGTGCCCGGCGGGGATGGATACGCTCATCCGGACGGCAGGAGGGTCATCTTCCTGGGGGATTTTTGTGACCGCGGGCCCCGTAATGCCGATGTGCTGAAACTGGCCATGGAGATGGTGAAGAACGGAAATGCACTGGCGGTTCCCGGGAACCATGACATGAAGCTGTTGAACTACTTCAAGGGAAAGAATATCAAGATCACCAACGGCATCGATCTGACGATCGGAGAGATGGAGAATCAAAGCGAGTCCTTCAGAGCGGATGCAGCCGCATTCCTGGACGGACTGGTCAGCCACTATGTGCTGGATGACGGAAAACTGGTTACCGCTCACGCCGGACTCAGGCAGGAATACATCGGTCGTGGCTCCATGAGGGTGCGGGACTTCTGCCTGTACGGTGAAACCACCGGAGAGGTTGATTCTTACGGCCTGCCGGTCCGCCTCAATTGGGCAGCAGATTATCGCGGCCGGGCCACCATCGTGTACGGGCACATTGCCGGGAAAGAAGTCAAATCCCTGAACGGCACTTACTGTATTGATACCGGCTGCGTCTTCGGCGGCAGCCTGACGTGCTTCCGGTATCCGGAGCGGGAAATCGTCAGCGTGCGGGCAAAACGGCAGTATTTTGAACCGGTGAAGCCGCTGGAGGATCAAAATCAGGAGGACGATCCGGGAGATTTGCTGACGATTGGTGATTTCAACCACAAGCTGCATATCGAAACAGCGCTGTATCATTCGATCGACATCAGCGAAGGGAATGCGGCTGCTGCACTGGAGATCATGTCTCGTTTTGCGGCGGACCCGCACTGGTTGATTTATCTGCCTCCAACCATGTCGCCCTGTGAAACCAGCGGGTTGGATGGCTACCTTGAACACCCTCTGCAGGCTTTTGAATACTATCGCAGCAGAGGGATCCCGAATGTGGTCTGCGAAAAGAAGCACATGGGGTCGCGTGCGGTGATTATTCTTTGCAGAACTGCAAAGACGGCTGGACAACGCTTCGGTGTGACGGACGGTTCCCGAGGGATTATTTACTCCCGTACGGGCAGACGGTTTTTTGATGACGCGGCCACGGAAACGGCGCTCCTGGACAGACTGGACCTAGTGCTGTCAAGGACGCGGTTCTGGGAGGATTTCGACACCGACTGGGTCTGCCTGGATACGGAACTCATGCCCTGGAGCGAGAAGGCGCAGGGCCTTCTCAGGACGCAATATGCCGCGACGGGGAATTCCGGGAAAAACAGTCTGGACGCTGTTGTGAGTGCGCTGGAACAGGTATGCGCGCGGGGAAACCGGCCATTTAAGGTAGGGGAAACTGCATCCGGACAGAATGTGGACCCGAAAGATCTGTTGACTCGTTTCAGGGCAAAACAGGAGGATATCGTACGGTATATCGACGCTTACAGGGAATACTGCTGGACAGTCAAATCAACAGATGATTTCAGGATCGCACCGTTCCATCTGCTGGCGGTTGAAGGAAGGGTTTTCTCCGGCGAGAAACATGCGTGGCACATGGAGACAATCCGAAAGTATATGACCGGAATGGATCCGGTGTATATGGCCACGCCCTATCTTTGCGTGAACACAGAATCGGAAGAAAGCGTCCGCGCAGGGGTCCAATGGTGGCTGGAATTGACGGACGCCGGCGGTGAGGGTATGGTTGTCAAACCGGAAACCTATATTGCCAAACAAAACGGCGTGCTTCTGCAGCCTGCAGTAAAGTGCAGGGGGAGAGAGTATCTGCGGATTATCTACGGAGCGGAATACTTGGAAGCGGATCACCTCGGGCGGCTTAAAAAGCGTTCTCTGAGCCGGAAGCGCACCCTTGCACTTAAGGAGTTTTCCCTCGGAATGGAATCTCTGGAACGGTTTATACGCAGGGAACCGCTGTATAAAGTGCATGAATGTGCCTTCGGCGTACTGGCCATGGAGAGCGAGCCGGTGGATCCCCGATTGTAAAAAAGGCCGGCCTCAATTGTGAGGCTGGCCTTTTGGCTCTTGTTGTGCCGCAATAGATGAACGGTTCGAACAGATCATCCGCCATCCGGGAGAGGCTGTTACAGCCCTGCCCCGTTGGTCTCCATGATTTCCTTATACCAGAGCGCCGAGTCCTTCGGCGTTCTTTTTTGTGTGGCGTAATCCACGTGCACCAGGCCGAAGCGCTGGGTGTAGCCGAACTTCCACTCGAAGTTGTCCAGCAGGGACCAGCAGAAGTAGCCGCGCACGTCCGTGTCGTCCGCGACGGCGCGGGAGAGGGCGGACAGGTAGCGGCGCAGGTAGTCGATGCGGGCGGGATCGTGCACGCGCCCGTCCGGGAAGACCCAGTCGTGGCAGCTCATGCCGTTTTCGCTGATGAGGATGGGCGTGCGGTAGCGCTCGTAGAGGAATTTCGGGCCCCAATAGAGCGCATCCGGCGTCACGGGCCAGCCCATCAGCGTCCGCTCTCCGCCGACGGGATACGGCACTTCCTCGTAGCCGCGTGCGTTGTCCGCCGCGCGGACGGTGAGGTTGCCGTTGTAGATGTTCTGCGTGTACCAGTCCAGCCGCTGATGGATGACGGCGAGGTCCTTTTCCCATCCTTCCGGCAGCAGATGGCCGAAGGCGGAGAGCGCGTCCTGCGGATACCCGCCCAGCATCACGGGATCGGAGAACCAGGCGGGCGACCAGGTGAAGCGCTCCGGGTCGTCGGGCACGGCGAAGTAGGCGCGCCTTGCGGCCTCCACGTCCTCCGGCTTTTCGCTTGCGGGCAGTACGGGCCCGGAGCAGGGCGCGTAGCCCACGCGCACGCCGGGCACGGTTTCGCGCAGCACCTGTACGGCGCGGCCGTGGCACTTCATCAGGATGTGGCTCATGCGGACGATGTCGCGCGCGGGAAGCTTGACGGCGGGCGCCTGCTCGCAGGAGACGTATCCCAGGCCGATGACGCACTGCGGCTCGTTGATCGTGAGAAAGTCCTTCACGCGGTCGCCGAGCGCCAGGGCGACTTCCCGCACATAGGCGGCAAACCACTCCGGCATCTCCTCGTTCAGCCAGGCGCCGCGCTGGTAGATTCCGCGGGGCAGATCCCAGTGGTACAGCGTGACGAAGGGGCGGATGCCGTGTTCCAGCAGGCAGTCCACGAGATCGGAATAGAAGCGGATGCCCTCCGGGTTGACCCTGCCGGTGCCTTCCGGCAGGATGCGCGGCCAGCTGACGGAGAAGCGGTAGTTGCGGATGCCGAGGCCGGCCATCAGGGCCACGTCCTCGCGGAAGCGGTGGTAGTGGTCGCAGGCCTCATCGCCGGAGGAGCCGTCCAGGATGAAGCCGCGCCGCTCGTGGGTCAGGTCATCCCAGATGGAAGGTCCCTTGCCGCCCTCCCTCCAGCCGCCCTCGATCTGATAGGAGGCCGTGGCGGCGCCCCAGAGAAAGTCTTTCGGAAAGCTCATGGTGTCAATTTCTCCTGTTCTGCGGGATGCGTCTGCGGCCTCAGCCCTTCACGCTGCCCAGCGTTACGCCGGCGACGATGAACTTGGAGAGCAGCAGGTAGACGAGGATGACCGGCAGGATGGCGACGGCGATCAGCATGTACACGGAGCCCATATCCAGGCTGGCGACGTCCTTGCTGCGCAGGGTCGCGATCAGGATGGGCAGCGTGGGGTTGTTCTTGCTGTCCAGGATGAGCGCGGGGGTGAAGTAGTTGTTCCAGGAGGCGACGAAGGAGAAGATGGCCTGCACGGCCATCGCCGGCTTGAGCAGCGGGAGGACGACCCGGTTGAAGGTGCCGAATTCGGAGCAGCCGTCGATGCGCGCCGCCTCCACGATTTCCATGGGCAGGCTGCTCTTCATGTACTGGATCATGAAATAGAAGACCGTCGGGCTGGCGATGGCGGGCAGAAACAGCGGCCACAGGTGGTTGGTGCCGCCCATGCGGCCGATGAGCCGGACGAAGCCCAGGGCCGAAATCTGCGTCGGCATGGACATGATGAGGATGATGAAGGTGAAGGCCAGCTTTTTCAGCCTGAAGTCATAGGCGTAGATGCCGTAGGCCGTCAGGGCGGAAAAGTAGATGGAGAGCAGCGCGGAGAGCGCGGAAATCAGCAGGGAATTCCGGATGCCCTTGAGGACGGGCAGCGAGGAATCCGCGAGGGTGGCGGACAGGTTTTTCATGAAGTCCCGGCCCGGCAGCAGGTTGAAGCCCCTCTGGATTTCGTAGTGGCTGTGCGTGGCGTTCATCGCCAGCACGTAGAAGAAGAACAGGCAGAGGAAGCACAGCACGGTGAGCACGATGTAGGCGAGTGCCCTGCGCGCGTGCAGGCTGAACAACGCGCTCTTCTCGTTTGCCTTTACGGACGAAGTGTTCATTTCTGCCTGGCCTCCTTCCGGTCAGAATCCAGCGAGCGCATGACGACGACGCACAGCACGCCGCAGATGAGGAACAGAACCGTGGAGACTGCGCCGGCGCGCCCGTAGTTGCGGGAGAACATGTGGTTGTTCAGGTACATGATCATGGTCATGGCGCTGCGCATGGGATCGCCCGAGCCGCGCGTCAGGATCTGCGGCACGTCGAACATCTGCAGGCCGCCGATCATGGAGGTGATCAGCACGTAGACGAGCAAGGGCCGGATGAGCGGCAGCGTGATCTTGAAGAAGATCTGCCGCGGCGTGCAGCCGTCGATTTCGGCCGCCTCGAACAGCGTTGAATCGACGCCCATCATGGCCGCCATCAGCAGGATCGTCGTGTTGCCGAACCACATGAGGAAGTTCATGAGGCCGATGAGCCCGCGCGTCCCCAGGATGCTGGCAAAGAAGCGGATGGGTGCGCCTTCCTGCGTGACGCCGACGATCCGGAGCACGGAATTGACGGGGCCGCTGTCCGCGAACAGCGTATAGAAAAGCATGGAGAACGCTGAGGCCATGATCAGGTTCGGCATGTAGATGACGGTTTTGAAAAAGCTCTGCCCGCGCAGGTTCAGCCGGTAGTCCGTAAACCAGGCCGCCAGCAGCAGGGAGACGAGAATCTGCGGGATAAAGCCGATGAGCCAGAGCACCAGCGTGTTGCCGAGATACCGCGGCAGATCGGTGGAAAAGAGGTAGCGGTAGTTGTCGAGGCCGGCAAAGGTGGGTCCGATCCACTTGCGGCCGTCGCGGAAATAGGAGAAGAAGCTGTAGTAAACCGTGGAAGCCAGCGGAATCAGCTGGAAAAGGAGAAAAGAGAGGAAGAAGGGCGCGATGAAGAAATAGCCGTATTTTGCATAGCTGACAGAACCGCCCGTCTTCTTTTTCCGGTTTGCCGTCATGGGGCATCAGCCTGCCTTTCTGCTGAAAAGGGGGCGGGCAATGCCCGCCCCCTGACAAGGTACGATGTCTTGAGGATCCTTACTCCGGCCACACCACGGTGGTGATGACGGGATACTGTTCCTTGATGGCGGTTTCGAAGGCAGCCTTGGCCTCGTCAAAGGTCGCGTTGCCGTCGAAGTAGTTCTTAAAGGCCTGCTGGAACTTCTCGTTGCAGCCCTGGTCATAGGCGGAGATGTTGCTCATGTCGATCTTCTGCGCGGCCTCCAGGAAGAGGGCGACGTGGTTCTGGCCGCCGAGGAAGTCGGAACCGAAAGCCGGATCGTTGGCGATCTCGCTCATGCCGGAGATGCTGTTGGTGTAATCCTGGGTGTCGAGGGTGATCTTCTTCAGGATGTCCTTGTCGGTGGAAAGGGCCAGCATGACGTCCTTGATGGTCTCGACGTTGTCCGTGCCGTTCGCGGCGCAGATCCAGGTGCCGCCCCAGTAATACGGCTGCGGTCCGTAGCAGACGGCCCAGTCGCCGAAGCCGGCTTCACCCGCGTTGCCCACGAGCGTGAAGTTGATGCCCCAGGTGCTGTAGAAGAAACCGAAGACCTTGCCTTCCGCGCTCTGGTCGGCAGCCCACTCGGCGGACCAGAGGGAGGTCTTGTTGTTGTAGCCCTTGTCGGTGAATTCCTTGGTCTGCTCAACCCACTTCATGAGGTTGGGGTCCACGGTCACGGTGTCGCCGGAAACCCAGGGCGCGGACACGTTGTTGGAGAAGGTGCGGTAGCTGTCGTCATAGCCGGAGAGCATCTTGTAGCCCTTCGCGGCAGCCTGCTCGGCCACGGCGTTGAACTTGTCCCAGTCGGAGAGGGCTTCCTGCACGGCGGCCGGATCGTCGGTGCCCAGCACGTCCTTGGCGATGGAGCGGCGGTAGGCGAACAGGCCCGGGGTCGCCTGCCAGGTTACGCCCTTGAGGACGCCGTCGGCAGAGGCGATCTTCTGGGTGTAGTCGTACTGGTCGGCGAGGTCGGCGTCGGTGAGGCCGATGTCGGCGCGCACGTCGAGGCTGGCTTCGTCAGCCACGTACTTGAGGGCGTAGTCGGCTTCGATGAGGAAGATGTCGATCTTCTCGTCATCGGCCAGCTGGCCTTCGAACTGCTTGTCCAGCTGCTCGTCCAGCTTGTTCTGATAGTTGTTGTCGGCGTTCGGGTTGATAATCCAGTTGACGACCACGCCGTTTTTGAGGGTGGTGGTGGACTTGTCGGCCGCGATCTCGGCGACGCCGGGATAGTAGTCGTTGAAGCGGCTCTGGAATTCGTCGTTCCAGCACCAGATGTTGAGCACCTTGCCTTCATCGGCGATGACGGCACTGGCCAGCGCGACGAGCACCAGCGCGAGAACCAGACTCATGACTTTCTTCATAATTCGGAGAACCTCCTTTTTGATGCGGCTTTCGCCCGTGTGGGGACGGAGGGATCCGTCCGTTTCTGGCAGTATTGTAAACCCGTACAGTTCTCCTGTCAAGAAAATCTAAAACGTTTTTGTTTGTTAAATATGTACAATCAATGCTGCAGTCCGACCGTTTCGCCCTCGAGCAGGCTGCAGGGGACGGAGAGAATCTCCGGGAAAGTCGTATCCGGCGCCTCGATCAGATGGATGAGCTTGCGCGCGGCGCCGATGCCGATGGCCTCCGTATCCTGGCGGACCGTGGTCAGGCGGGGCTTGCACATCTGCAGGATGGGTACGCCGTCGAATCCCGCGATGGAGATGTCCTCCGGGATGCGAAGCCCTGCGGCGCGGATGGCGTCCATGCCGCCCAGTGCGGCCGTGTCGTCCGGCATCAGGATGCAGGTGGGCGGGTCGGGCAGGGCCAGGATCTTCCGGGTGACGCGGCGGGCGGTGGCCGGATCGTGATAGCGCCCGCCGGCCACGTAGGCCTCCAGCAGCGGGATGCCCGCCTCGCGCAAAACACGGCGGAAGGCGGTGACGCGAACGCCGGAGACGGCCCCTTCGTCGCCGGAGATATAGGCGATTTTGCGGTGGCCGCGGGCGATCACGTAACGGGTGAGCAGCTCCATGCCCTGCCGGTTTTCCGACTGGATGCAGCTGCGGTTGTTGAAGACGTAGTCGACGGTGACGACGGGCAGCGGACCGGAGAGCAGCTCCTGCACCTCCGGATCGGAGAAGTGGGAGCAGACGATGCACACGCCGTCGATGCTGCGGAACTGGCAGTGCTGCAGGTAAGTCATGCCCTGCTGTCCTTTGGAGATGAAGGTGATATCGTAGCCGCGCCGCTCCGCCTCCTGCTTGAAGGCCTGCAGCACGGGGCCGAAGTAGTTGTGGGTAAAGCCGCTCTGCGTGTCGTCGGAATACAGAACGCCCAGGTTGAAGCTGCGGCCGGTCTTGAGGGACCGGGCGATGGCGCTGGGATGATAGCCGAGGGATTCCGCGGCGCGGCGCACCTGTTCGCGGGTCTTTTCGCTCACGTCGGGATAACCGTTCAGCGCCTTGCTGACGGTGGAGACGGAAAGACCGCAGGCGGCGGCAAGATCACGGATGCTGGTGGTCATGGTGATCTCCTTTCTGTATCGGGGGAAGACCTGCGCTAAAACGGTTTAGCTTCCTTTATTATAAAAAACGGGGCTGCAGTTGGCAAGCCGCTCCGCCGATAAAATAGCGGTTCTGTTTTCTTGCAGATTGTAAAAAATGAAATATAACATTGCTTTTGAACGGAATTTTGCGGGAAAGGCTTGATTTTGTGCAGCCTTGCGATTATGATAAGAAAGACCTAAAACGATTTCGATCATCGAAGAACAGGGGGATCACCATGCAGTACGGAAGATACGACGACAACGCGAGGGAATACGTCATCACGCGGCCCGACACGCCTTCTCCCTGGATCAACTACCTGGGCAGCGAGGCTTTCTTCACGCTGATGAGCAACACCTCCGGCGGATACAGCTTTTACCGCGACGCCCTGATGCTGCGCCTGACGCGCTACCGCTACAACAACGTGCCGACGGACGCGGGCGGGCAGTACTTCTACATCAACGACGGCGGGGACGTCTGGACGCCGGGGTGGATGCCCGTGCGCGCGGTGCTGGACGCCTACGAGTGCCGCCACGGCATGGGGTATACGCGCATCACGGGGGAACGCGGGGGCCTGCGGGCGACCGAAACGGCCATGGTGCCCCGGGGAGCCGACGCGCTGGTGACCCGGCTGGAGCTGGAGAACCGCAGCGCAGAAGAAAAGCGGGTCTCACTGTTCAGCTTTGTGGAATTCTGTCTGTGGAACGCGCAGGACGATTCCACCAACTTCCAGCGCAACTTCTCCACGGGCGAGGTGGAGGTGGAGGGCAGCGCGATCTACCACAAGACGGAGTACCGCGAACGCCGCAACCACTTTGCCGTGTACGCGGTCAACGCGCCGGTGGACGGCTTTGACACGGACAGGGAGACTTTCCTGGGGGCGTACCGTGGCTTTGACGACCCGGCCGTGGTCCGCGCGGGAAGAGCGGCCGGCAGCGTGGCCAGCGGCTGGGCGCCCATCGGCAGCCACAACCTGCGCATGACGCTTTCCCCCGGGGAACGCCGCTGCTTCATCTTCGTACTGGGCTACTGCGAGAACCCGCCGGAGGCGAAATTCACGGCGCCGAACGTCATCAACAAGGCGCCGGCGTACGCGCTGCTCTCCCGGTTTGACACGGAGGAGAAGTTTGACACGGCCTTTCGCGAGCTGTCGGACTACTGGACGGAGCTCCTCGCCGTTATGCAGGTCGAAAGCGGGGACGAGCGGCTGGACCGCGCGGTCAACATCTGGAACCAGTACCAGTGCATGGTCACCTTCAACATGAGCCGCTCGGCCAGCTACTTCGAATCGGGCATCGGCCGCGGCATGGGGTTCCGCGATTCCACGCAGGACCTGCTGGGCTTCGTGCACCTCATCCCGGAGCGCGCCAGGGAGCGCATCCTGGACATCGCAGCCACCCAGTTTCCGGACGGCAGCGCCTACCACCAGTACCAGCCGCTGACCAAGCGGGGCAACCTGGGCGTGGGCTCCGGCTTCAACGACGACCCCCTGTGGCTCATCCTTGGCGTCGCGGCTTATATAAAGGAAACAGGCGATACGGCGATCCTGGAGGAGCCCGTGCCGTTTGACAACGACGACAAGCTGGCCCGGCCGCTGATGGAGCACCTGCGCCGCAGCCTGCACTACACCAGGGAGCACCGCGGGCCGCACGGCCTGCCGCTCATCGGCAGGGCGGACTGGAACGACTGCCTGAACCTCAACTGCTTCTCCACGACGCCCGGCGAGAGCTTCCAGACGACGGCGAACTTCGAATCGGGCGTGGCGGAGAGCGTGTTCATCGCGGGCATGTTCTGCGCCGTCGCGCCGGACTACGCCGCGCTGTGCCGCATCTGCGGGCTGGAGGAGGAGGCGCGGCAGGCCGAGGCGTGGCGGGACGAGATGGAGCAGGCGGTCCTGTCCTCCGGCTGGGACGGGGAGTGGTTCCTGCGCGCGTACGACGCATACGGAAACAAGGTCGGCTCGCATGAAAACGAGGAAGGCCGCATCTACATCGAACCGCAGGGCTTCGTGGTCATGGCGGGCGTGGGTATAAAGGAAGGCTACGCGCAGAAAGCGCTGGACGCCGTGGAGCGGCTGCTGCTCAGCCGCTACGGCATCGCGATCCTGACGCCGCCCTATACGCGCTATCACACGGAGCTGGGCGAGATCAGCTCCTATCCGCCCGGATACAAGGAAAACGGCGGCATTTTCTGCCACAACAACCCGTGGGTGGTGCTGGCGCAGGCGGCTCTGGGCCACGGCGGCAAGGCGTTCGACCTGTACCGCCGCACCTGTCCCGCCTACATCGAGGACCAGCGGCTGCACCGCACGGAACCCTATGTCTACAGCCAGATGGTGGCGGGCCCCTTCGCGCCGCGCTTCGGCGAGGCCAAGAACAGCTGGCTGACGGGCACCTCCGCCTGGAGTTTCTACGCGGTGTCCCAGGGGATCCTGGGCATCCGGCCCGACTACGACGGCCTGCGCGTCGATCCCTGCCTGCCGGCGGAGCTTCCGGAGGTCCGCGTGACGCGCAGGTTCCGCGGCGCGACCTATCGCATCCACATCGTCAACCGCTCCGGCGACGAAAAGGGAACCGTCCGCCTGGCGCTGGACGGCAAACCGCTGGACGGGACGCTGATCCCCGCCGGTGCGGGAGAGCATAGCGTGGAGTGTGTAATTGAATGAGATCATCCGCCTCTCCGGGAGCGCTTCCGGGGAGGCGGATGCCGGTTCAGAGACATCTTCCGACAGGCGACTTTTCGTGCGAGGCTGTTGCCCTCCCCGGCCAAACGGTTTATAATGGTTCCGAAACATTAAAACCTACGGGAGGGTATGATTATGGGTGCTGCACTTCTCATCATGGCCGCGGGCATGGGCTCGCGTTACGGCGGAAACAAGCAGGTGGACGGACTGGGCCCCAACGGCGAAATCCTGATGGAGTACTCCATCTACGACGCGATCCGCGCGGGTTTCGACCAGGTGGTCTTCGTCATCAAGCCGGGCATGCAGGATCTGGTGGCCGGCATCTGCGGCGACCGCATCGCGAAAAAGGTGAAGGTCGACTACGTCTTCCAGGATTTCTCCAGCGTTCCTTCTTTCTATAAGATTCCGGAGGAGCGCGTAAAGCCGTTCGGCACGGTGCACGCCGTGCTGTGCGCGAAGGACGTGATTTCCCAGCCGTTCGCCGTCATCAACGCGGACGACTACTACGGCGTTTCCGCCTACAAGTCCATCTACGACAAGCTGCAGACGCTCGCGCCCGAGGGCGAGGCCACGATCGTGGGTTACCAGCTGCGCAACACCGTCTCCAAAAACGGAACGGTCACCCGCGGCGTGTGTTCCGAAAAGGACGGCAACCTCTCCAAGGTGACCGAGACCTTCAAGATCAAGCTCTGCGAGAACGGCGAGATCCGCGACATTGAAAAAGGAGAGCCCGGCGTGCTGCTGGATCCCCTGGCGCCCGTCAGCATGAACTTCTGGGGCTTCACCCCGTGGATCTTCGGAAAGCTGCAGGCTTACTTTGAGGAGTTCCTGAAGAACCTGGCGCCCGACAACATCAAGGGCGAGTGCCTGCTGCCCTCCGCCGTGGATGCGCTGATGCAGCGCGGCGAGCTGACGGTCCCGATGCTGACGACGGACGCCCAGTGGTTCGGCGTCACGTATAAGGAAGACAAGCCCACCGTGCAGCAGGACCTCAGGGCCCTGCACGAGAGCGGCGTCTATCCCGCGACCCTGCACGTGTAAGAATTTTTCTGCGACCCGCGCCGACCGGCGCGGGTTTTTAATAGGAGCGAAAAGAAGAATGGGCGCGGACTTAATAAAAAACACGCAATCTGAATCAAAACCATAAAATGTGATTGACAAATTAACAGAATTGTAATAAAATCGCCCTAAGATGATTGCATGCGGTCAAGGTATGCCCTTCGGGCGCCGCAGGCCGCGCATATTCGAAAGAGGGGATAAGGTACATGAAGAGCAGGACAGGCAAGCACATTCTCGGTGTGGCACTGCTGGTGGTTCTCCTGACGGTTCTTGCCGTTCCGGCTTTTGCCGCCAGCTACAGCAAAGTCTACGGACAGACGCAGGACAAGATCCGCGTGCGCGAGAGCGGCTCCACCAGCGCAACCGTGATCGACCTGATCGCCAGCAAGGCGTGCGTCTACATCGTGGACTCCAGGACCAGCGGACACAACACCTTTGTGCAGGTGCGCTACCGCGGATACGAGGGCGACGTGCTGACCGGCTGGATTTGCCAGACGGACGGCGACGACACCTACGTCAAGATCCTGAGCGCGACCCAGGCGAACAAGCTGTTCGGCGTTAAAGACGGCAATCTGCCCACCAAGCGCGTGGGTCTCTATAATCAGAAAAAGCGCAACGAGGCGAAGCAGAGCGGCTCTTCCGGCAGCTCTTCCGCCGATTCTTCCGTGTCGGCTTCCACCATTAAGGATGTGCAGACGAAGCTGAAGGCGCTGGGCATCTACTCCGGCGAAATCACGGGCCACGCGGGCGACAAGACCAAAGCCGCGATCAAGGCGTTCCAGAAGCGCTACGGCCTCACGGCGGACGGCGTTGCGGGCAGCAAAACGGTTGAGAAGCTGAACTCGGTTTACAAGTCCAAGGGTGCCTCCTCGTCCTCGTCTTCCTCCTCTTCCTCTGCGGGCAGCAAGAGCGCGATCGCGGAGGCGCAGGAGAAGCTGAAGGCGCTGGGCATCTACGCGGGCGAGATCACCGGCAATGCGGGTGAGAAGACGGTCGCGGCCATCAAGGCTTTCCAGAAGAAGTACGGCCTGACGGCGGACGGCGTGCTGGGCTCCGAGACGATGTCCAAGCTGCGCAGCGTGGGCGGCTCATCGAGCGCCTCCTATTCGTCCGGCTCCGTGGCCGACGTGCAGAACAAGCTGAAGGCGCTGGGCTTCTATTCCGGTGAAATCACGGGCAACGCGGGCACCAAGACGGTGGCCGCGATCAAGGCCTTCCAGGCCAAGTACGGCCTGACGGCGGACGGCGTGGCGGGCTCGAAGACGACCGCCAAGCTGAACGAGGTCTACAAGAACAAGGGCGGCTCCAGTTCTTCCAGCGCAAACTACACGCCTTCCACGAGTTCTTCCACCCTGAAGCTGGGCTCCACCGGTTCCGGCGTCAGCGCACTGCAGGAGAACCTGACGGCGCTGGGCTTCTACTACGGCGACATTACCGGACATTTCGGCAGCATGACCGAGGCGGCCGTCAAGAAGTTCCAGAAGTCCCGCGGCCTCTCCCAGACGGGCGTGGCCAACAAGACGACGCAGAACGCCATCGTCAGCGCGATGGGCGGCGGCAGCAACTCGAAGTCCAGCGGCACCACGAGCATCACGACGTACGGCCGCACGACGACCTCCGGCGTCACCGTGCGCGCGGACCACAGCACCTCCAGCGCGGGCAAGGTCAGCCTGGAGAACGCAACGCCGCTCAAGATCACCAAGCGCTACACGGCCAGCAACGGCGACGTGTGGTACTATGTATCCGCCCAGAAGAACGGGTATACCTACCGCGGCTACGTCTCCGGCCGGTATGTGACGATCATCTCTTATTCGGACTACGCGGCCTCCAGCGGCAAAAACGCCAATGACGATGAGGTCATCGGACTTCTCCGCGTGACCGCGAGCGGCGTCGCCATCCGCGAGGACAAGGGGACCGACTCGGGCAAGGTCGGCACCGCCAACCGGGGTGACATGTTCTACTACACGGACCGTTCCGGCGACTGGTACAAGCTGAAGAGCGGCTACTACATCATGGCGAAGTACTGCGAGCGCGTGAGCGACAGCGACGCCACTTCCTACGCCAACGACGGCAGCAGCTCCAGCACGACCTACCGGGTCGGCGACACGGGCTCCACGGTCAGCTGGATCCAGCAGCGGCTGAAGGATCTGGGAATGTACTCCGGCGAGGTAACCGGCCACTACGGCACCAAGACGGCCGCGGCGGTCGAGGCCTTCCAGGAGAAGCGCGGCCTGACAGCGGACGGCATCGTGGGCAGCAAGACGATGGCGGCGCTGCAGGGCTATGACACGAGCTCCGGCAGCTCCAGCGTCAGCGTCAAGGGCACGGTTTACAACCTCGACTGGTTCAAGGCGAAGAACGCCGGCAGGCTGGCGGATTACGGCCTCGCGGCAAAGAAGACCGCCAAGCTGAAGGACCTCAAGACGGGCAAGACGCTCAACATCTACATCCAGTCCGCGGGCAACCACCTGGACGTGGAGCCTGCGGCGGCCAACGACACGCAGACGCTGTGCTCCATCTACGGCGTGTCCTCGGCGAGCTACATCAACTACGTGCGCCGGCCGATGCTGATCGAGACCTCGAACGGCTATCAGATCGTGTGCTCCATCTACGGCACGCCGCACGGTCAGCAGAACATCACCAACAACAACTTCCCGGGACAGTTCTGCCTGCACTTCCTCGGCTCCAAGACGCACAACTCCAACAAGGTGGATTCGGATCACCAGGCCTGCATTAATCAGGCGATCAGCCTGGTGGGCGGTTCGGTTTCGCTGCTGCCGTAATCCCCGCTTTGAAAATGCCCCCCTCTCTGCCGGGGGATGGCCGCAAAACCGCGGTCGTCCCCCGGTTTTTCTCGCTCCGCGGGGTTGACAGGGTAAAAGGGCAAACCTATAATGTACGGCGAATTTGCAATTATTGAATAAGGAGATATGGACATGAGACCGACTACTTCCGGTGAACTGCGCAGCATGTGGCTGAACTTCTTCAAGAGCAAGGGCCACGCGGTGATCCCCAGCGCCTCCGTCATTCCGGAGAATGACCCCACGGTGCTCTTTACCACGGCGGGCATGCATCCGCTCGTCCCCTATCTGCTGGGCAGCAAGCACCCGGCCGGCACCCGCCTGACCGACGTGCAGAAGTGCATCCGCACGGGCGACATCGACGAAGTGGGCGATTCCTCCCACCTCACCTTCTTTGAGATGCTGGGCAACTGGTCCCTGGGCGACTATTTCAAAAAGGAAATGATCGCCTGGAGCTGGGAATTCCTCACCAGCCCGGAGTACCTTGGCCTGCCCAAGGACAAGCTGGCCTTCACCGTCTTTGAGGGCGAGGGCGACATCCCGCGCGACGACGAGGCGGCCGGCTACTGGATGGAGAACGGAGTCGATCCCAAGAACATCTACTTCCTGCCGCGCAAGCACAACTGGTGGGGCCCCGCGGGACAGACCGGCCCCTGCGGCCCGGATACCGAGATGTTCATCATCAAGGACCAGCCGCCCTGCGGTCCCGACTGCTCCCCCGCCTGCAGCTGCGGGCGCTTCCTGGAGATCTGGAACGACGTCTTCATGCAGTACAACAAGACGGCGGAGGGCAAGTATGTCCCGCTGGCCAAGAAGAACGTGGATACCGGCATGGGCCTGGAGCGCACCATCTGCACGCTGAACGGCGTCAAGACGGTCTACGAGACGGACGCGTTCACCGGCATCATCGCGAAGATCGCGGAGCTCTCCGGCAAGAACTACAGCGACGACGAGGAGACGACGAAGGCCTTCCGCATCGTGGCCGACCACCTGCGCACCGCCACCTTCATCATGGGTGATCCGCGCGGCGTCAGCCCCTCCAACGTGGACCAGGGCTACGTGCTGCGCCGCCTCATCCGCCGCGCCGTGCGCTACGGCATGAAGCTGGGCATGGCCGAGGGCTTCACCGGCGAAATCGCGAAGGTCATCATCGACCAGTACGCGGAGGTCTATCCGGAGCTGCGCCAGAACGAGGGCTTCGTCATGGAGCAGTTCAAGCTGGAGGAAACCCGCTTTGCGCGCACCCTGCGCCAGGGCGAGCGCGAGTTTGAAAAGTACGTCGCGAAGATGGGCGAGAGCAAGGTCATCGACGGCCAGACGGCCTTCGAGCTCTATGCGACCTACGGCTACCCCGTCGAAATGACGAAGGAGCTGGCGGCGGAGCGCGGCCTGACCATCGACGAGGAGGGCTTCAAGGCCAACTTCGAGGCGCACCAGAAGAACAGCCAGCAGGGCGCGGAGCAGCGCTTCAAGGGCGGCCTGGCCGACCACAGCCTGCAGACGACGCGCCTGCACACCGCGACGCACCTGCTGCACGCGGCGCTGCGCAAGGTGCTGGGTCCGGAGGTCGCCCAGAAGGGCAGCAACATCACCGCGGAGCGCCTGCGCTTCGACTTCACCTTCGGCCGCAAGATGACCAAGGAGGAGATCGCGGAGGTCCAGGCCCTGGTCAACGAGTGGATCCAGGCGGACGTGCCGATCGAGATGAAGGAGACCACCGTGGCGGAAGCCAAGGCGGAGGGCGCCATCGGCCTGTTTGAGAGCAAGTACGGCGAGCGCGTGCGCATGTACACCATGGGGCCCTACAGCAAGGAGATCTGCGGCGGCCCGCACGCCAGCCACACCGGCGAGCTGGTCAGCTTCACCATCAAGAAAGAGGAGTCTTCCTCCGCCGGCGTCCGCCGCATCAAAGCCGTTATCGGCGCGGATCCGGAGAAATAAGCAAACACCAGAGAATCCGCCTTCACCTTTCGGGTGCGGGCGGATTTTTCAAGTTTGTTTTAAGAAAAAGGGCATATAATGGCTGCACTGAATGAAAGAGCGAGGAGAAGAGAAGATGAAAAAGACCCTTTCCGTGATCCTGTCGACGGTTCTGGCGCTGATCCTTTGCGCGGCGGCGGCGGACGGCGTGCAGGACAAGGCGGAGATTGAAAGCGCGCTGAACCTTTCCAACAACCCGGATCAGGAGTGGACGTACGACGCGGCGTCGGACGCCTGGACGCTGTCCGTCGTAAGCGCCGTCACCCGGCCGGTGATCCCTGACGAGGAAGGCGTCTCCGTGTGCGTGCCCGGCGCGTACGTGACGGGCATCGATACAGACGGGGACGGCACGGCGGACGTGACCGCGGCGGAGGATCCCGGCGCAGTGAAAGGCGGCCTTGTGATCGATTACGCGGCAAGCGTGACGAGCACGAACGGACAGACCTACACCGCCGCCACGGCCCCCGTCATCCTGGGCACCGGCGCTGCGGGCTACGGCAACTCCACGAACACCACGGCTTCCGCGGCCTACGCGGTGGAAGGGTATATCAACGTGGCCTGCGGCAACCGCGGCAAGCAGGACAGCACGACGGACGACGCGGGCAACACGGTGTACACTGGCGACGCGCCTTCCTGCCTGGCGGACCAGAAGGCCGCGGCGCGGTTCGTGCGCTACAACATCCTGCTGGGCAACCTGCCGGGCAGCGTGGAGCACTGGGTATCCACGGGCGGCAGCGGCGGCGGCGCGCATGCGGTGATGTTCGCCGCCACCTCCGACCATCCGGACTTCTACGATTACCAGATCGCCGTGGGCGCGGTGGGCGTCTACCGGCTGGAAGACGGCAGCTACTGCACCACGGTGAACGTAAACGGGGAGGAAGTGGCGCTCTCCGACGGCGCATGGGGCTGCGTCGCCTACAGCCCGATCACCTCCCTGTACGAGGCGGACATGGCGATGGCCTTTGAGTACACGCTGGATACGGATTACACCTTCAACACTGCCTTCCAGAAGGAACTGGCCGCCTGCCTGGCCCGGGAGTACATGGAAACCGTCAACAGCCGGAACCTCAGCGTGGAGGAGGAAAAGGTCGGCTTCGACCTCGACGGGGACGGCCTGCTGGAGAGCACGGTCGCGCTGACGATCGAAGTTGACGCACAGAAGTATGCGGAAACCAACGGCTACGGCGGCAGCTATCTCGACCTGTACCTCGCGGAGTTTACGGAGAACCTGCAGTGGATGCTGGACAACCTGGCCTATGCGGACGGGTGGACGTGGTTCAGCGCGGACGGCGCAGCGCTCAGCGACGAGGCCGTGGCCGCGATGACGGCGCAGGAGAAGGCGCAGGCGTTCCTCGAGGGCCGCTATACGAAGAGCAGCAGCCGCGGCGGCATGGGCAGGATGGGAGGTTTCGGCGGCCAGGGGAGGCCGGAAGGTCTGCCGGACGGCGCGGCTTTCGGCGGCCCGGACGGAGCCCGCGGTGCGGCAGGCGGGGACGAGATGCTCGTCGGGACGCCGGACGCGGGGACGACGCAGGCCTCCGGCAGCACGACGGACTCCGCCAATTACGGCAGCTACGCCGATATGGTGGCGGCCTACCGCGCGGACATCGCGGAGATCGAGGCGGGCGACACCTATGGAAAGAACATCGTGACGCTGTACAACCCGCTCGCCTACATCGGCGCGGAAGGTACGCATAACCCCGTATGGGTCCGCATGGTCAGCGGTGCGGCGGAAGGCGACATCTCCATGTTCAATTCGCTGAACCTTCAGCTCGCCTTCCTGAATGCCGGCGTGGACGCGACGGTGGAATGGCAGTGGGACGGCGGGCACGTGCCCTCCGAAATCCTGGGCAACTCGCTGGCGCTGACCGTGGATGAGATGTTCGGCGCCCATACGGCAGACGCGCAGACGGTCGAAAAACCGGCGGCGCAGCCGCAGACGGCCAACGGGACCGCCGAAACCGCCTCCGGGACGGACCTGACCGGCTGGGTGGCGCTGGATGAGGAAGGCAAGGTGTCATTTACCCTGCAGGACGCGGCGGCCTACCGCACGAAAGCTGCCAGCAAGGCCTGCCCCGGCTTCGACGTCATCGACTACGGGCAGGAGGACTACGTCTTCGGCGACAGCGACACGAACGCGCGGCACTGGAGTACCTTCGTGCTGCGCGCGCTGGAGGAGAACGAGGCAGCGCTGTCTCCGCTGTTCAACCGGTAAGGAAAACGGCCGGAGGGCGCAGCCTTGCCGGTCCGGCCCTGAATAGTATATAATGCTTACCGGTTATGGAAACCGGTAAGCATTTTTATACGATATGAAAGGTCGGAAGCGGAAATGAAAAAGAAGGGATTGGTCGTATCCGCACTGCTGTTCTGCCTTGCGTGGGCCGTTGCTGCGGCGCAGGTGGAGCCGGTCGGGCTCGTCTTCGGGAACAGCTTCGCCAGGCGTCTGACGGAGGCGTTCAACGCCTGGGCCGGGACGGCGCAGACGGTTTTCTCCGGGGAGACGCTCGTCGCGGCCGGCGTGCCTTTTGACGGCGGCCGGTTGATGAACTCGGTCTGCCTGCAGGAGGCGGAAGGCGCCTCCGACCTGTCCGCGGACAGGGGCGTGCGCGGCGGACAGCAGAAGGCGCTGCTGCGCGGCTTCCGGCTGCTCGGCGGCCTGCAGGAGTCCGGTCGGGAGCACGTCTACGTCTCCGGGTTTACCCCCGGCAGCTTTGAGGCGGCTGACTACCGCGTGCTGTCGCTGGAAGGCGAAACGCGGATGGACGTGCTGCGCTTCGCCTTCCCGGTCGCGGACGGCGGCGCAAAGGAGGAGGGTCTGGCAGTCCGCTTTTTCGAGGACGGGCGGACGACGCTGTGGCTGACGGGCGACGCTTCGCTTCTTGCGGCCTATGAAAAGGTGCTGCGCCCGGCGGCGACGCCGACCCCCGAACCGGCGGCGGAGCAGGAGATGACGCTCACCGTACGGATCCGGGATGGAAAGGCGGTCAACGTCCGCCAGACGCCGTCCAAGTCGGGCGAGGCCATCGGCTGGGCCTTCGGCGGGGAGAGCTATCCGCTGCTCTCCACCGCGGAGAACGGCTGGGTGGAAATCCGCCTGCCAAACGGGAAGACCGGTTTCGTCTCGCCCAAGATGATCCGCTGATCCCGCGCTTACCCTGCGGCCAGGCCTTCCAGAAAGGCCCTGGCTTCCGCCGTGCCGCCGCAGGCATGAAAGCTGTCGGAGACCCGCGCCGCATTTTCTTTAAAAGCGGGGTCCGTCAGCACTTTTTGCACGGCCTTCAGGATGGCCTCCTCCGAGATGGACTGCAGCCGCAGGCCGGCGCCCAGCTCCTCTGTCCGCCGGGCTACGGCGCCCTGCTCCGGCGTCTGCGGGCAGAGCACCAGCGGGACCCGGTAGTACAGCCCTTCGGACGCGGAATTCATGCCGCAGTGGGTGATGAAGGCGTCTGCGACGGACAGCGCAGCCATCTGGTCGACGGATTCGTAAACCTGCACGTTGTCCGGCAGGTCTTCAAACCGCTCCGGGTTGGCGCCCAGGGAGACGATGACCTGCCAGCCCGTGTGCGAAAGGGCACGGATGCAGTTCCGGTAAAAGTCCCGGTTCCGGTTTACCGTGCCCAGGGAGACGTATACGGTCTTCTCCGCCGTCTTGGCGAAGGGCTCCCGAACGGGGCGCAGAAGCGGCCCGATGAAGCGGTAGCGGCCGGAGAAGGTGTCCGCGCACGGCTGAAAGAGCTTTGACGTGTAAACGATCGTGTTGGTTTCGTTGTCGTTCTGCACGATATCCAGGATGCTCCGGACAGGGTAACCCCGCTCCTGCAGGCGGCGGATCTGCCGCCGGATGTGGGGCAGGGCGAGGAGCATTTTGACGGTGTCCCACGGCGTCTCCCTCATGTACCGGGCCGAGAAGCGGTTAAAGGCGAAGGTGGTCGTGGAACACACGTAGGGGATTCCGTGTTTCAGGGCGACGAGTTTTCCCCAAAAGGCGACAGAATCGGAGACGATCACATCCGGCCGGATCTCTCCGATTTTTTGTGTCGTCATTTCGTCGAGGGCGAGGGTGGAGGAGACGAGCAGCTCCGTCGCGAACGCCTTGTCCTTCCCGACCCGGTCCGCGTTCTGCCGGTCTTCCATCTCGAAATCATACCCGTCGCAGCCGACAAACACGGCGCCGGCCGCCTCGACCTTCTCCCGGAACGGCGCAAAGGAGAAGAAGAAGACCTGATGACCGGCGGCCGTCAGTTCCCTTACGACCTGCAGCGAGGGGTTGGTGTGCCCGTGCGCAGGGATGCAGAACCAGGCGACCTTCACGGCTGCTCACCGCCGTCCTTCGCCTCAAAGGCGGCTGCAAAGAGCTCCGAGAAGGCGCCCTTCGGGGGAATCGCGATCCCGCGCCTTTCGTCGCCGAGCAGCAGCAGGGTGTCTCCGGGCCGGATGCCGAAGAGCTCCCTGGCCTGCTTGGGGATGACGATCTGTCCCTTTTCTCCGACGGTGGCCGTCCACGCGTATTTGCCCTGCGGCGCTTTCATGGCTGTGTCCTCCTCTGAAAGTATGATTTGTATTACAAATCATACTATGGACTGCAGGAAAAGTCAAGGGCGGTCCGGAGTATAACGGTATTTTGCCGAGATGAAACAAAACGGCGATTTGTTCCAAAGCCTCAGCCTGGTGGGACAAATCGCCGTTTCGTTTCTTTTTTGCGGACGAGATCGTTATTATACTGTCTATCAAAAGGAACCCTGAAGCGATCAAGAGGAGGAATCGGCATGTACGGAAAAAGGAAAGCGGGACTGCTCGTCCTGACGGCGCTTTTGCTGGCCCTGTGCGTTGGAGCGGCGGCGGACGAGGGCGTCTTTTACGGACAGAACGATCACGGTGTCGGCGGCACCATCCGCGTGGCCGTGACCATGGACGGCGATACCATCAAGTCCATCAAGACGGTCGAACAAAAGGAGACCCGTGGCTTGGGTACGACGGCGATCCTGCAGCTGACCAAGGACATCGTGGCGGCCAATTCCACGGATGTGGATTCCGTTTCGGGCGCCACACTCTCCAGCATCGCCTTCAAGGGTGCGGTGCAGCAGGCGGTGGAAGAGGCGACCGGCTTTGATCCGGCGGCAGCCGTGCAGCTTTCAGAAAACGAGTATCTGGGCATCAGTGAGAACGGCCTTGGCGGCCGTGTGATGGTGAAGGCGGCTATCGCGGACGGAAAGATTACGGCCATCGACGTCGTGGAGGCCCATGAATCCGAGGAGATCGGTGTGGCGGCGCTGAATCAGCAGATTCCGAAACTCATCGAGAGCAACGGTGAAGCGGTGGACGCCATCACCGGTGCGACGATCACCTGCAATGCGCTCAATGAAGCGGTGGCACAGGCCGTGGCCGCTTCCAAATAAAGAGAGAGAGAACGGAGGAAATCGTATGAAGAGAATCGCAGGAATCGCCCTTTCCGTGGCGCTGCTCCTCGTGGCAGTACTGGCCGTGGCGGAGGGAACGCCGTCCTGGATGCCTGAGTGGGACAGGGACGCGGATGTCGTCGTGGTGGGCTTCGGCCCGGCAGGCGCGATGGCTGCCAAGGCAGCCAAGGAAAACGGCGCCAGCACCATCATCGTGGAGAAGGCCAGCAAGGAATTTGCGGGCGGCTCCGCGCCGAGCAGCATGGGCTTTATCAAGCCCTATACAGTGGATGAGATTTTTGCCAGCGCTGAAGGCCGGTTGACTCAGGACGAGGCCCAGAAGCTCTTCGACAAGGAGAATGAGCTGCTGAACTGGCTGACCGACAACGGCCTCAAGATCACCAACTCCACTTCCGAAGGCTACGGTATGGGCTTCTACAAGGCTGTTGTGGCCAACATCGAGGCGATGGGCATCGAAGTGCTCTATGAGACCCCCGCTGTGAAGCTGATCTCCGATCCCCAGACGAAGGAGGTTTTCGGCGTGCAGTGCACCCAGGCGGACGGAAGCGATCTGTTTGTGCGCGCCAACAAGGGCGTTATCCTGTGCACCGGCGGTTACGCGGCGAACAAGGACCTCATGACCCGCTTCCACTTTGCGGATATGATCGACTATGCGCTGGCGGGTGCGCCGACCCAGACGGGCGACGGCCTGCTGATGGCGCTGGAAGCCGGTGCGGCGCTGGACGGCGTCAGCAACCAGCAGATCGAATGGTACGGCTACTCCTACAAGAAGGCGAGCGACGAAATGGGTACGGCCATCCTGCACATGGCGCCCTCCCTTGGGCCGGACTCCCGCATCTTCGTCAATACGAAGGGTGAGCGCTTCATGGATGAAGAGATGTACATCGTGCACAGCAAGTGCCAGATGCCCTTCCTCGCGTATGACGGCACGTTCCCGATTTACAACGGGTATTTCAACCTGCCCATGTATGTGATCTTCGATGAGGCGATGTTCGAGGCCGGCCCCATCGGCCCGCGCGACTACTGGTGCGGTTACGCCTCCATGTATAACCTTTACAACTGGAGCGAAGACAATCAGGCAGAATTGGAAAAGGGCTGGTTCGTCAAGGCGGATACGATCGAGGAACTGGTCGAGAAGCTGGCCGCTCAGAGCGGCAACGAGCCGATCGACGTGGAGAACCTGAAGAAGACCATCGAAACTTACAACGCAGGGTGCGCGGAGACGAACGACGCCTTCGGCCGCTCCGAATTCTACCTCGATCCCATCGGCGAGGGACCGTACTATGCGGCGCAGATTCTGCCCACCATGGTTTACACCATCGGCGGCCTGCAGGGCGGCCCAAACGGTGAAACCCTTGACTGGCAGGGTAATCCCATCCCGCGCCTGTACCATGCAGGCGACGTGGGACAGCCTACCAAGATCCTGATCGCTGCTCTCCAGGGCGCACTGGCCCTGGGCGACACGGCCGGAACGGCGTGCAGCCAATTGGAATCCCACTGACAGACAGATCGATCAAAGACAGGCACCCTTTTCCGGGTGCCTGTCGCTTTATTGATAGAAGGAACGGATACAGGGCGGTATGCACGCGTTCAGCCACCCAAGAAGGGTTTCGTCATCCGGCTGGAAGCCGTTCTGAATCCAATCGACGGTCGTCTGGGCGCCGACGAGGGAAAAAGCCTGAACGGCGAACCGCTGTTCTTCGGTCACTTCGCTGTCTCCGCCTGTCCGGTATTTAAGGACGTTGCCGGCAAAGTAGCGACAGAGAAAATCCCGGAATGAATTCTGCCCGGTATACCCTGCGATGTTCCGGAAGAACTTTTTATGTGCCCGCATGTAGTTATGCAGGACCAGGGACCATTCGTTCCAGTTTTTCAGATCCGGATAATCGCGGATGATCTTTTCCGTCTCCCGCTGGTAAATCCAGTTGGCGACCTCGAACTTGTCGGCAAAGAGCCGGTAGAAGGTGGAACGGGAGATGCCGGCCTTCTCCATCAGGTCCTGCGTCTTCATTGATTCCAGAGAGGTGGTTTCCAGCAGCGCCATGCAGGCGCCCGCAATCCTTTCTCTGGCAGATGCTTTTTCCATAGCTGACAAGCCTCCGATCTTCCCATCGCGTTAATTTACTGTTCATACTATCTATTTTAAACAAAGAGGGCTGTCAGGCGCAACAGTATTTTTCTTCTGGGCTTTGCCGGGTATCATAAGATTAAAAGTCAAAATAAATCAGAAACTGAAAAAATTTATCAAGAAGTCTTGACAGGGGCCGGGGAGTATGGTACGATAATCCAACAGCAAGGGAGTAGCCAGACGCCGGGTGACCGGCGGGTTTGAGGCCGACACCCGATGCCGGGCAGGGAACCCGGTATCCGGTTCAAATGAGAAGGCAAGACTTGCACTGTGACGCGGTCATGGTGCGGGTCTTTTTTAGAACCTGCAGCCGCAGCAATCCATCCCGGACCGGCGAAAGCCAGGAGGTAGCGATATGTTGGAGCTTCTGTTCTTCCTGTTCATCCTGTCTGTACTCTTCCGTCCGCGCCGCAGGGTTTATCGCCGGCCGCCGCTGGACCCCTTCTGGGGCGGCGGCTTCTACGGCCCGTATCATTACGGACGCCGTCCGCCGATGGGCGGCTTTGGCCCGCGGGGCTTCGGTCCCCGGCCCCCGATGGGCGGAGGATTCGGCGGCTTCGGTGGCATGGGCGGCATGGGAGGCTTTGGCGGCGGCAGCTTCGGCCGCAGCGGCGGCTCCCGCGGATCGAGCACGGGGCGGCGCTTCTGAGCGCCGCTCTTTTCATAAGGGAATCCGGAAGGGATTTGCAGCGGGCTGCAATGGGTGTACAATAGAGAAAAACGATGCGAAAGGGATGAAGACGTATGCGCCTGAAACGACTGTATGTGCTGGCGGCAGCCCTCCTGTTTGCCGGAGCGGCCCGGGCCGAAGGGGTGCCGGAGGCGATCCGGACAAAGGGAGAGGTGCTCGCGGCGGCGGAAAACCCGTCGGTTCTCTGCGAATATGAAGAGGACGCGGGCGCGCTGGCGCTCTTCAACCGCGCCGTGGTCCGCGAAACAGCCGGAAAGATGGCGGTGCAGGCGGCCTTTGCCGAAGCGGAGGAAGGCGGACTGCTGCCGGGGCTCTCCGGCGGGCAGTACGATCTGGCCCTCGGGGTGAATCCGCCGGCCGGGGAAGAACAGGGCTTTCTGGCCACCGAACCGTTTGCATATTCCCGGACCGTGCTGCTGGTGCGCGGGGACAACGAGGCGGTTGCGGATTTTGCCGGTCTCTCGGGCGCAAGGGTGGCCGTGACCGGAGCGGCGGAGCAGCTGCCGGAAGGCCTCCCGCAGGACGTGACGGCGGTTCCGGCCGAAACGGCGGAGGAGGCGCTGGAGCTGGTCGTATCCGGGCGGGCGGACGCCTGCCTGTGGGACGAGCTGTCCTTCCTCGCCTATCTGGACGGGCATCCGCTGGCGGACCTGCGCGTGGCGGCAAAGGCGGAGGAAGCGCTCCCCGTATCCTTCCTAGTGTCCGCGGACAGGGCGGATCTCGCCGCGTGCGTGAACGCAGCCCTCGCGGAACTGAGAGCGGAGGGGACGCTGGCGGAGCTGTCCGTGGAAACCCTGGGAGACGATGTGACTGCCGCGCCCGTGGCGGGCCCGGAAACGGAAGCGGAGACGCCTGCAGCGTAAGGTTCAGGATCATAAAGGAAAGGCCGCGTGGGTGAACCGCACCCCATTTGTTAGACAGTATGGTATACTACTAACGAATGGGGTGTTGTTATATGTCAAGAGAAAAACCAAACAAGAGATATACAGGGG
>CACZHW010000024.1 GCA_902781095.1 uncultured Eubacteriales bacterium | reverse complement strand
CGACGCCGTCACCGCCGTGCTGCTGGGCGCCTTCATCATGAAGGGCATCCAGCCCGGCCCCATGATGTACGTCAACGAGCTGCCCACCGTCTACCGCGTGTTCGCCGCCATGATGCTGGCCAACCTGGCCATGCTGGCCGTTGGCTGCGCGGGCGTGCGCTTCTTCGCCAAGATCGTCTCGGTCGAAAAGAAGATGCTCTACCCCATCATCCTCGTCATCTCGCTGCTGGGCGCGTTTGCCATCAACAAGACGGTCTTCGACGTGGGCGTCTGCGTCCTGTTCGGCGTGCTGGGCTGGCTGATGAACAAGTACGAGTTCCCCCTCTCGCCCATCCTGCTGGCCCTCATCCTGGGGCCGATGTGCGAGCAGAACTTCGTGCGCTTCGTGGATGTCAACAACGGCAACTTCTGGGAGATCCTGCACCGGCCCATCGCCGTCGGCTTCTTCCTCATCTCCGTCCTCACCATCCTCTACGGTCTCTACAACCAGAGGAAGGTAGCGAGGGACGCCGCTTCGGCCGGCGCACAGGACTGATCCGTTCCGCAAAGTTTAAAGCGTGCCAGCAAGCCTGACACGCTTTTTCTCTATGCTTTTGCTGCCTCTTTCATCCGCATCACATCTGCCGGATCCGCGGATGAAAGAACCGGCCCGGTATCTCGAAGACCAGGATGATGCCGAGCACGATGGCGACGGCCGTCTTGGCTGCCGCAAAGCCCGTGGAGAGCGCCGAGGCCAGCTCTCCCATGACCAGATGGTAGGACGTCCAGTAAATGCCCGCACCGGGCACCAGCGGGAAAATGCCCGCGATGAGGAAGACCGTCGAGGGACATTTCTGCCATACGGCGGCAAAACGCGAGAGCAGCGCCACCAGCAGCGCCGCAAAAAAGGTCGCCTCCGTCGCCGTCAGCCCCGCCGCTTCCAGCACGAGATACGCAAGCCAGCCCGCGGCCCCGATGAAGCCGCACCCGAAATAGTAACGCCGCGGCACGCCGAAGAGCAGCGCAAAGGCCACCGTGCCGATAAAAGCCGCCGCAACCGTGTGCATCACAGCCAGGCACCCCCTCCCAGCCTGCTGCTCACCGTCAGCACAAAGCCCACGCCGATCGCCACCCCGAAGAAGACCAGCAGCGCATCCAGCATGCGCACCGCACCCGAGATGTAATCGCCGTCCGCGATGTCGCGGATTCCGTTGACGAAGGCGACGCCCGGCACCAACGGGATGATGCTGCCGATGATCATATAGGAGAGGCTGTCCCCCATCCCGGCCGTGCGCAGCAGCACGCAGACGAGGCTGACCAGCGAGCCGCCGCCCATGCTGCCCACCAGCTTGGAAAGATGCGGCGCGCTGAGCCGCAGCACATAGCAGTACAGCAGCAATCCGGCGATAAAGGCCGCTTGAGCGTCGCGAAGGCTGCCGCCGAACAGCACGCAGAAAGCCGCGCTGCCGACGGCCGAGGCCAGCACCTGCACGCCGAACCGCTTGCCCGGGCTGCGCCGGATTTCCTTCAGCCTGGCGGCGGTCTCCTCCAGCGTCAGTTTACCCGCTTCCACCTCGCGCGAAAGCTGGTTGACGGCGACGACGCGGTCCATCTGCGCGCCGTGCACCGGGATATGCTCCACACGCGCAAACCGCCCGGAGGCGCTGCCGCCCGTCGTAAAGATGCCGTTGCTCAGCACGAAGAAATCCCCGGAATCCACGCCGAAATGGCGGGTAATCCGCTCCATCGTCTCCTCGACGCGGGAAATCTCCGCGCCGTTCTCCAGCAGAATGTGTCCCGCCTCCATGGCGGTCTCCAGCACCTGCTGCTCTCTTTGTGCCTGTGAATCTGCGGGCATATCGTCCCACTCCCCCACTGTCTCTTTACCCGGTAGCGCAGCGTCTTCCGGCCCTTTACCGGGACGCATCCCGCAGGACCGCCAGCAGGAAGACCCGGATCAGCAGGATGTAGCACACCGTCTTGGGCAGCATCAGCATGCCCAGCATGGGCAGCGCGCCCGCCCCGACCGCGACCGGGATGTAGAACAGGAAGGACAGCAGGATCAGCAGCCATACCCGCCCAAAGCGGGGCGCTTCTCCCCGTTTGCGGTAGAAGAGCAGGCAGACGAGGACGCCCAGGGCGACGAACGGGATGTTCCGGAGGATGCCCCACATCACGCCGCTGCTGTTCTCCAGCCACCCGTTCTGCGGAAACAGGCACAGGATGATCCGCACGGCGGCGAGCGCCAGCACCGCGCGCGTGACGTTCACGTTCTCCTTCTCCCGGTAGTAGCCGAGCCAGATGGCATACAGCAGCACATAGAAGACCGTCATCGTGACGGAGGTGACCAGCTTGCCTATGCCCAGCGCGGCGGTCAGATCGGCTGTGGAAAAGTAGTGTATCACCCGGGGCACCAGGTGAAACGCGTCCCCGCAGCCGAGGATCAGCGCCGCCAGGCCCATGTGCCGCTCCGTCCGGTTCCGGGCCTTTTTCAGGATCACGATCCCGCTGAGGATCGCAAAGAGCAGGTAGAGCACGTCAAACGTGGATTCTCCGTATTTCATGGTTCTTCCTCCCGAACGAATGCCGGCATCTCCCGCAGACCGGCAGGCTTGCGGAAAATGCCGGCAGTTGAATTGAAGCTTTATCGTCAGATGACTTTTTCCGTCTCTCCGTCAAACAGGTATACGCCCGAATACGGGATGTAGAAGGTGAACGGCGCATCCGTCTGCGGCGTGTCGTGGCTGTCCACCTTGAGGATCGCCTGTTGCTCGCCGACCGTGATGTACACGTTGGTGTAGTCGCCCAGCATCTCCGTCAGTTCCACGTTGCAGTCGATCCGGTAGGCGTCCTCCTGCGGCTGCAGGACGGCCGCTTCCGGCCGGAAGCCGAAGATGACCTCTTTCCCCTCCAGTTTCTTCGCGTCCGCATAGCGCGGGGTCAGGTCCAGCTCCGCCCCGCCGAAGCGGATGCACCCGCCGGACACCCGGCTTGGCGCGAAGTTCATGGGCGGCTCGCCGATAAAGCCGGCGACAAACACGTTCGCGGGCTTGAAATACAGATCATACGGCGTGCCGACCTGCTGGATGTAGCCGTCCTTCATGACCACGATCTTGTCGGCAAGCGTCATGGCCTCCGTCTGGTCGTGCGTGACGTAAATCGTCGTCGCGCCCGTCTCCTTGTGGATCTTCGCGATTTCGTAACGCATGGTCACGCGCTGCTTCGCATCCAGGTTGGAGAGCGGCTCGTCCATGAGGAAGATGCCGACCTTGCGGATGATGGCACGGCCGATCGCGACCCTCTGCCGCTGGCCGCCGGAGAGGGCACGCGGCAGCCTGTCGAGGTAATCCGTCAGGCCTAGAATCCTCGCCGTCTCCTTAACCCGCTTTTCGATGACGTCCTCGTCCACGCCCTGCAGCGTCAGGCCGAAGGCGATGTTGTCGTACACCGTCATCTGCGGATAGAGCGCGTAGCTCTGGAAAACCATCGCGACCTTCCGCTCGCGGGGCCCCATCTCGTTGGCGCGCTTGCCTTCGATCAGGAATTCGCCGTTGGAGATGTTCTCCAGACCTGCGATCATCCGCAGCGTCGTGGATTTTCCACAGCCGGAGGGGCCGACGAAGACCACAAATTCCCCCTTCTCAATCTCCAGATTGAAATTGTGTACCGCATGATACCCGTTGGGATAGATCTTGTTAATGTTCTTCAGCTCGATATACATCCGGTTCTGGCCTCCTTGACTGCTTACTCCCACGGAGCAGGGTTGCTGTTTGCTGTTAAACCGGATTCCCGGTTCGTTTGACTTCGCTGTAGCACAGCACGAAGGGCGCCACGCCCTTCGCGTCATCGCTGACCACAGGCTCGGATATGTAGTATTCGTAGGAACCGTCGCGCACTTTGCCGCCCATCGTCCCCAACCCGGCGACCAGGCAGATGTGGTCCAGCCCCATCCGGTCTCCCGTAAAGGTCAGGCAATGGTTCAAAAGGCCGTCAAAGGTCCGCATGCCCAGGCTGCGGTATTCCTCTCCGAGCACGCCGAGGCGCGCGCCTTTCAGCATGCCGTAGGCGATCATCGCGCTGCCGCTGCTCTCCAGATAATTCCCCTCGCGTCCGGCCTGGTCGACCACCTGCCAGTAAAGGCCGGTCGCAGGATCGGCGTAATGCTTCAGGCTGGATGCGAGATCCCGCAGGATGTCCGCGATCTCCTCCCGGGCTGCGGCGTCGGTCACGATCTCGCACAGGTCCGTCAGCGCTACGGTGAACCATCCGATCGCCCGCAGCCAGAAGCTTCGGCTTCTCCCCGTCACCGGGTCCGCCCAGTAAGCCTTGCGGCTGCAGTCGTAGCCGTGGTAGTAGAGGCCCGTCTTTTCGTCGCGCATGCGATCCCGCACGGTGCGGATCTGGCCGATGATGTCCGAGTAATCCCCGGTGCCGAAGTGCCGCTCGTAGAGCGCCTGGAACGGGAGCGCCATGTAGATGCCGTCGAGCCACACCTGGTCCGGATAGACCTCTTTGTGCCAGTAGCTGCCTTCCGCCGTCCTCGGCTGCCGGCGCAGCGCATCGCGCAGCGTCCCGGCTGCGAGGCGGTATTTCTCCTTACCCGTCCTCTGATAGACGGGAAAGAGCACACGGCCTTCGTTGATGTCGTCCAGGCGGTGCTTTTCGGCCGCAAAGGTGCTGATTGCGCCGTCCGGCTGCACATAGTAATCGAGGACGCTCTCCACGAAATCCGCGAAACCTTCGTTGCCGGTGATTTCCGAAAGCGTCTCCAGCGCCGTCAGCATGCAGCCGTCGATGTAATTCCAGTCCGTCTTGCCCGTGGTCCTCAGCCGTTCCTGATTCCAGGCCGTACGCTCGGGTGTGGACTGCTGCACGAGGCTTTCGATGTAACGGTCTATCTTTTCAAACATACAAACCTCTCAGGGTCCGGCGGCCCGCCTTTTCGCATCCCGTACGATCCGCATGAGCATCCGCTTGGCTGCCAGCAGCAGCAGGTCCCATCCGGTGCAGAGCAGGCCGAAGAGAATCGGCCCGACGCCCAGCGGGATCTTGTCCTGCACCCCGGTCGCCGCGATGAGGAAAGCGTTGACAGCGTTGTACGTCAGCACCACCAGGAAAAGGATGACATACCCGTAGACGATGTTCAGCGGCAACGTCGAAAAGCTGTTCCGGGGGAACATCATCCACCGGTCGTTCTCCCCGAGCGTCCGGGCGTAAAACCGGAAGATGTTGTTGGTAAACAGGTCGGTCACCGCACCCAGCGCCAACCCCACGATGATCAGCTGGTTTTCCCGGTTCGGGACCACCGTGCCCAGCCCCCAGAGGAAGAAGAAGCACACCGCCCCCGCAAACCACCATTTGAGGAGCACTGCCTTCATCCAATCCGCCAGGCGGATCTTCGGGCCCGAGCGGTACCGGCGCAGCTCCGCTTCACTGACCTTCGGGCTGTTTGTGACGTCCGCGCTGACCAGATCCTCCACGGCCTTTGTGTTCAGGCTGTAATAATCCGAGGCGGTCTTGTGCGGTTCCGGCGCAGGCTTTCTGCCTTTTTTGGCCATAGGATCAGTCGTCCCCGTCTCCGGAATCGATGACGCCCATATCCTCGTTGGCTTCCACCTCGATGGACGTGTTGATGCCCTTGATCCACTTGGAGTAGACAGGCAGCAGCGCGGTCAGCGCGGCGCCGATGATCACGATCACCGTGTGCACCTTCAGCATGGACGCCGCCTTGGTGATGTAGCTGTTCGCGCCCGTCGGATCGATCGGGTTTTCCGCACGGGTGACGGCCGTCGTAATCCGCCCGCCGTAGTAGAAATCACAATAGACGATGATCGCCAGCATCACGTACATGAGCACGAGCATCGGGATGTTCGTCTTCTTGCGGTGCGGGAAGGCGTTGAGGAAGCAAACCAGGCTGAGAATGGAGAGCAGCATGGTCGCAAATCCCGCGAGGCCCATCCCCGGGCCCTGTATCTTGGCGGTCGTGTTGGATATCTGCGTCAGATTGAGCGAGTAATACAGGAAAGCGATCCCCAGCACGGCCAGTGCAATCGTTTGCGGCTTGCGCTTCAGGCCGACGATCCGCTTGCGGAGAAATTCGTTCATCCCGGAAGGCTGCTTTGCCATGTTCACTTTCCTCCCTTCCGGATCGCATTCGTGGTCTCTTTGTCGAAGAAGTGCTTTCTGCCAAGCTGGACCAGGACCGTATCTCCGTCCTTATAATCGGCCCAGCCGCGCAGCTTCGCCGTGATGCGGCTGCCGCCGCCCAGCGTACCGTGCACCAGCGTGTTCATGCCGAGGTTTTCGTTGCTGAAGACCTTCACCGGAAGGGTGCCGCCCTCCGACACGTCCTCCGGCCGGACGCCCAGCGTAATTTCCCGGCCGACGTAATCCGACAGGGTGTCCTTCTCCTCCGGGCTCAGTTCCACCGTAAAGCCCTTGCCCTTCAGCACGCCGTCCTCGAAGGTGACGTCGTAGAAGTTCATGGGCGGCAGGCCGATGAAGCCGGCCACGAAGATGTTGTTCGGCGAATCGTACAGTTCCAGCGGGGTGCCGATCTGCTGCACGTGGCCCATGCTCATGCAGACGATGCGGTCCGCCAGGGTCAGTGCCTCCGTCTGGTCGTGCGTGACGTAGAGCATCGTGGCCTTGAGGCGCTTGTGCAGCAGCAGGATTTCCCGCCTCGTCGCGCCGCGCAGCTTCGCGTCCAGGTTGGACAGCGGCTCGTCGAAGAGGAAGACCTTCGGGCTCCGCACGATGCTGCGCCCCATCGCGACGCGCTGCCGCTGGCCGCCGGAGAGCTGCGCCGGCTTCTTGTTCAGCTGGCTCGTCAGGCCCAGGATCTCCGCCGCCGCCAGCACCTTTTTGTGGATGACGTTGACGTCTTCCTTGCGCAGGGTCAGCGAGAACGCCATGTTCTCATAGACGGTCATGTGGCCGTAGAGCGCGTAGTTCTGGAAGACCATGGCCATGTCGCGGTCCTTGGCCGGCGTCTGCGTGATGTCCCTGCCGTCCAGCAGCAGCTTGCCGCGGGAGATGTCCTCCAGGCCCGCCACCATGCGCAGCGTCGTGGATTTTCCGCAGCCGGAAGGGCCGACCAGGACGATCAGCTCACCGTCTTTGACGTCCATGTTGAAGTCGAAGACCGCCTGCACGTTGTTGTCGTAAATCTTGTCGAGGTGCTGCAAACTCATCTGGGCCATTTTATGCAGCCTCCTTTGCTGTGTGGGACGATAGTGACTGCTCATACTCCGCCAGCGCGCGGCTCTTGCTCTGGTTGATCCACGCCGCGGCGATCAGGCACCCCGCGCTGATCAGCAGGTACAGCACGCAGCGGATATACTGGCCGTTGCCCATCACCAGCGTTTCGGCGTTGTTCACCTTGACAACGGCCTGGTGCGCCATGGAAGGCAGGATGAAGATCCGGATGATCTGGCCGATGCCCAGCCCGTACAGCATCCAGCTGTAGTTGGCCTTGTAGTTCTTAACGCCCTCGGACGCGAGGAAGGCCATGAGCATGAAGAGCAGATTGTAGACGATGGAGATGCCGATCAGCATCTGGTAGTACCAGGAGCCGACATCCGACTGATATATCGAAACGAAATACAGAACATTCATGAGAATGGCCAGATAGCAAAGCCTCGAAGAGGCCGTGTTCTTCACGTAGCGCATCCGGTCCATCCGTATCTGGCGGTCATCCATGGCCCTTGTCATGCGGACGCCTCCTTCCCCTGCGCGATCAGGGTTTGTTCCTCTTTCATGAGTTTCCGTTTCCAGACGAGGTTCGCGATCAGCAGGATGATGCCCACGATCAGCAAACCGAAGACGAGATAGTGAATGTCAAACCAGAAGGTGGATTCCGTATAGAGGCTCTTTTTCTTTGCGGCGTTCGCTGCCAGTTCCTCGAAGTTGATCTGAAGGAACTGCGCCTTGTACAGCTCGATCTGCCCGTGTGCCCACGCCGTGAAGGCGACGCCGCAGGCCGAAACCAGGCCCGTGGCCACGTAGTTTCCGACGTAATACTTGCGCCGCGTGTGCGTGTTGGTGACAAACAGCGTGAGGCTCACGACGAGCATTCCGATCGCCGCATGCAGGAAATCCCGGTTGAACCCCTGCATATCATAATAGATTCTGGATCCGGTCACCGTGGTCTTGTCCAGTTTCGCCGGGTTCCGGATCGTATTGTACAACGCATCATACAGATCGGTCATAATCGCCAGCGAATAGAGGAAAATGAGCGCACAGATGATCAGTATCCCAAAGCATAGGATCTTCTGCAGTGCCACCTGCTTTTTATACATGTTCGACCGACCTCCTGAGGTTGAATTGAAGTCGCCGCCCGCCCGGGGTTTCCCCCGGGCGGCGGCTGCCGGGATTACAGTTCGGAATAGTAGTCGAGCAGCGCTTCCCAGGCGCCCTCTTTGATGTCCAGGTACTGGACGCCCATCATGGCGTCAGCGACGGTCGCGGCCGCTTCTTCGGCGCTGCCCATGCCTTCGGCGGTGAAGCCCTTGGCGATGATGTCGACGAAAGCGTTCTCCTGATCCTTGTTCTGCATGAACTTGTTGTTCAGGTCCGTGTACTCGCCCAGCTGCTGGTTCTCGGTCGTGGTCGTCGGCAGGATGGTCGGGACGGAGGTGTACCACGGATTCTCGGCGACCTCCAGCAGCGGGTGCTTGATGGTGCCGAGGCCGATGGCCGCGGAAATCTTGCCCGCGCCTTCCTTGCCGACCTCATGCGTGCACTGGTACTCGAACGCCTGGCTCTTCATGAAGCTCAGCGTGGAGCCCAGGTAGAAGCGCGCATAGTTCGTGTAGTTGCCGGAGGCCTTCTCCCAGAGTTCCGCGTAGGTCGCGTCCGCGATCACCGGCATCTGCTGGCCGTTGAACAGGAAGGTCTCGTAGCTGCCGTCTTCCTTCGTCTTGATGAAGGCGTCCGGGCCATAGCTCATGAGGATGGTGCCTTCCGGGGAATACGCGAAGTCGATGAGAGAGAGCGCCGCGTTCAGCTTGTTCTCGTCGTCGCCGACGCCGGCCTTGGAGATGCCCCAGCCGTCGACCTTGACGGAGCGCCAGCTCTCGGTAAAGCGCATGTACACGCCGTTCTCGTCCGTGCCGTCAAACCAGCGGGCCACGGGAACCATGACCGCCATGTACTTTTCGCCCGCCGCGGCGTCCAGCTTGGTGTTCAGGATCGTCTGGGTCTGGTTGTAGTCATAGTGCATGAAGCCGAGGTCTTCCTCCAGGTAGTTGGAGCTCTTGACGTCCTCGCCGTTGATGAACGCCTGGGAGATCAGGCCTTCCTGCGCCATGTCGTGCATGCGGGACATCGCCTCGTACGCCGCCACTTCCTGGCGCGCGTCGTGCATCATCTCGTCAGCGCCGACGTACAGGTAATCCTGACGGGACTCCAGGCCGCGTACGCCGAAGAGGTGGCCGGCAAGGCGCATCATGTCCACGCGGCGCTGGTTGTTCGCGTCCTCACGGCTGAAGAGGCCCTGAATCGTGTCGGTGCCGTTCAGCGTCTGCGGGTTCGCCACGACGCAGCGCAGCAGCGCGACCAGCTCGTCCGCGTCCCAAGCCGCGTTCTGTCCGATGAACAGATTGGCGCGCTCGGTGCCGTAGTATCCGCCGTACGCCTCGTCGATGTAGGTGCGCAGCATGTTGACAGCGGTGACGCCGTCGATTTCGCCGGCCTCGTTCATCTTCGCGACGATGTTGCCGCCCTTGTCATAATCCTTGGTGATGGTCTCCACGGCGGTGCCGTCGGGGGTCACCACGTCGATGGAGATGCTGCCCTCGGTGGGCATGTAGGGCTGGTAGACGGGCGCCGCCAGGTTCTTGCAGGCCTCGGCGGTGAACTCGCCTTCGCCGTTGAGCAGCTTGGCGACCCAGTCCACGCGCATGAGCGGCATGCGCTCGATGTCGTTGACGCCGTCAAAGTACGGGCTGAAGTAAATGGCGCCGGTGTCCGTGTTGCCCGTTATGGACAGGCGGACGATCGGGTTGGCCTCCAGATACGCCTTGAAGTTGGGCATATCGTCCAGGTAATCGGCGATGTTGACGACCAGCCCGGCCTCGCCGGCTTCGCTCAGCTTCGCGGCCGTGCCGGAGAGCATGTCGACGTCGCCCATCTTTTCCTTCCAGTAGTCAAATTCCTTCGTCGCGCTGTTGCCCTGGTAGACGCTCTCGAATTTGACGCCCAGCTTGTCCTGGACCGCCACCCAGGTGGGCTTCAGGTCGCCGGAGTTGTACGTCTTTCCGTCCGCCAGCGTGATGCCCTCGCCAGCGACTTCTGGATCGAACGTGAGACCGGTCTTGGCGTTGTTGTAGCCGGTGCCCATGCGCAGCAGCGTTCCTTCTTCGAAGGAAAGCTCCGCGGAGGCAGTGCCGACCATGGCGACCGCCATCACCAGCACCAGAAGAAGCGCAATCCGTTTCAATGCATTCATCGTAGGTTGTACCCTCCTTTTGATTTTTGCAGGCTTCCGCCGCCTGCGGGAGACCGTTTATCTGCACCCGATGCCTTCGGGGCGCATTCCCTTTATTCCTTGACGCCGCCCACGTTCGTGCCCTTCGCGAAATACTTCTGGATGAAGGGGTAGATGATGAGGATCGGCACGATGGAGCAGACAATCAGCGCGTAAATGACGCTGTCGGACGCGTACGCCCGGTTCCAGCCTGCCATCTGCTCCGGATCCGTGTACTGCTCCAGCTGCAGCCGGATAAAGACCTGCAGCGGGTGTTCGTTCTGGTTGCTGATCATCTGCCGGGCCCAGAAGTAGCCGTTCCAGCGGCTGATGGCGAAGAACAGCGCGACGGTTGCGATCGTCGACTTGCTCATCGGGATGTAAACCTGGTTCAGGATCTGGAACTCGGTCGCGCCGTCCACGATGGCCGCTTCCTCGATTTCGCTGGGCACGTTCTCAAACGCGTTGCGCAGCAGGATGATGTTCATGGCCGCCATACCCATGGCGATGACGACCAGCCACTTGTCGTCCATGATGCCCACGGAGCGGAAGACCTTCTGCGTATCGAGGTAGTTGAGGTACTGCGGAACGATGCCCGCGGAAAACCACATCGTGAAGACGAGGAAGAAGTTGAAGAACTTGCGGAAGAGCAGCCGTTTCTTCGAGAGCGCGTACGCGCCGAAGATGGAGACGCCCAGCGCCCAGACGGTGCCGTACAGCGTGAGGAACAGCGTGTTGGAATAAGCGTTCCAGAACATGTTGTTGCCGAACATCATGGAGAACGCCTCGAACTGCACGTCCTTGGGGAACAGGATCACTTCGCTGTACTCGACCGCATGCCGCCCGGAAATGGAGGCGGACACCGCGTAGACAAACGGATACAGGCACATCAGCGCGAAGACCGTCAGCAGGAAGTAGCTGATGATCTTGAAGATGAGCTCGGAGATCTCAAGCTTTCTTTTCATTCGAACGCTCTCCTCTCATTAATACAGCGAGGTGTTGGAGGCCTTGCGCGCGATGGTGTTGGCGCCGATGACCAGCAGCATGCCCACCACGTTGTTCATCATTTCCGCTGCAGAGGCGATGCCCGTTCCGGCGCCGCCGGAGAGGCCGGTGCGGTAGGCCAGTGTGGAGATGACGTCCGCCGTCACGTAGGTCTTGGTGTTGTAGAGCAGCAGGACCTTTTCGTAGCCGATGTTCAGCAGGCTGCCGATTCTCGTGATCAGCATGATGACGATCGTGGAGAGCATGCACGGGATGACCACGTAGCGCATCTGCGCCATCTTGCCCGCGCCGTCGATCTGCGCCGCCTCGTAGCTCGTGGGCGAAATCGCGATGATCGCCGCGAAGAACACGATGCTGTCGTAGCCCGCGCTCTCCCAGATGCCGCTGATCTGGTAGATCGCACGGAAAAAGCCCGGATTGTTCAAAAGTCCGGCGTTGCCGACCTCCTCGGTGATCAGGCCCAGCTTCACCAGCGCCTGGCTCACGATGCCCATCTGGCCGATGATGGAGCCCTGCTTGACCAGCATCGTCACCAGGGACGTCATGACGACGGTGGACATGAACTTGGGCAGGTACGTCATCACCTGGTAGACGCTGCGCGCCGCGTTGGAGCGGATCTCGTTGAAGAACAGCGCCAGGATGATCGGCATGGGGAACCCGAAGCACAGCCCGTAGAAGCTGAGCAGGAAGGTGTTGCGCATCGCCATCCAGAAGTTGGCGCTCAGGCTGTCCCCGCCGACGAGCAGGCGCTTGAAGTAGCTGACGCCGCAGAAGAGCTGCTCGCTGACCGGCAGCACGGTGTCGGAAACCTTGAAGCAGCCCAGCAGTTCGTACATGGGGAAATACCGCCAGAACAGGAAGACGAGAAGCATCGGGACCATCATCACATACAGCCGCCAATCCTTCGCGATCGCCCTGCCGACGTTCAGCCAGTAGTGCTTCTCCACGTCATCCCGCACCATCTGTTCCGGGTTCTCATGGTAGGTGCCCGTGGCCTGATCCAGGACAAGGTAGTCTGTTGCTTTCCCCTTCATCGAACTCCTCCTTCATGGTCCCGTGGCTCGTTGACCCGGGCCAGATAATGTTTCTGATCCTCCAGCATCCCGTCCAGGCGGGCTGCAATCCACAGTATCGTCAGCGTAAAGATATAGGAAATCACGTCCGTCGTGATGAACCCCAGCGCCGTCAGCGGCTTCGTCCCGAGCAGCACCGCGACCGCTGCCCTGCCCGATTGCATCAGCAGCAGCACGAGAAAGCCGTACAAAAGCGTCAGTCCGGAGCGCTCCCGGATCTTCTGCCACCCAAGCCGCCGGATCAGCGGCAGCACGGCCAGACAGAGCAGGTTCCCCAGCGCGTAGATGCAAACCTGCTTCGCCGTGCCGCGGGAAACCAGCACGAACACGATGCCGCCCAGAAACGCGTGGATACCGCCCCAGGGCCCCCACCGGATGAGGACGATTGCCGTAACGGCCGCCACCGCCGAGACGCTCCAGGCCTCACCCGGAAACCAGACGTTCGAGGCGTTGACGATCAGCGTCTCGAACACGATCAGGATGAGGGCGAAGAGCGACAGGTCGATGGCGCGGTAGCTTTCAAGGGTCTTGTGCCGGTCCAACTCCAGTCCTCCCCGTCCGCTTGTGCACCAAAACACTCCTAAAATGATTCCTATTATACACGTTTTTGCTCATTTCGCAAACGCTAAATGAGCAAAATCCCCAACAAAAAGCATGAGATTTGTTCATTTATAGGTCTTAAAGCTTCGCCGTCAAACGGTTTCGGTCTCCGCCGTATTCCGGAGTTCAAGGCAGGCGACGCCTGCGGCGTCCACTGCCCTGCCGCGGATGCCCGTCAGCGTCACGCCGTCGATTTCAGCGCGGTCCACGTTTTGCAGGATCAGTCCCCGCGCCGCCACCGCTTCCACCCCGCCGGCCATGGCGGGTTCCATCGGTGCCGGATCCTTGGCGAACGCGAAGGCGCAGTCCTTCATCCGCAGCAGCGAAACCGGCCGCTCCGGCAGGCCGAGCACGTACGCTGCGCAGGCCTGGCAGCCCCCGCCCCGCACGCGTTCGAAGACGATGCCGCCCACGGCCGGCGTCGTCGCGTCGCAGGGGCGCGCCCGGCGGCTCTGAACGAAGTCGGAGTCGCCGTCCGGGTCACAGCGGTAAAAGCTGTTGATGACCAGCGGGATTTTCACGTTCTGCATGCTTACATCCTCAAAGCGGATGTCGTCGATGACGCCGTGCTCCCCTCTGCCCCGCCGGGTCTTGATGCGCAGGCCGCGGTCGTTGCCCTCCATGCGGCAGTGGTGCACGCGCACGCTCCGCACGCCGCCCGCCATCTCGCTGCCGACGGTCACGCCGCCGTGCCCGTGCAGCATGGCACAAAAGGCAATCTCGATGTTCTCGCACGGGACATGGTACCGGCTTCCGAGGTAGATTTTCCCCGCCTTGATTGCAATACAGTCGTCGCCGACGGCAAACTCCGCCCCCAGCAGCCGGACGTCCCGGCAGCTCTCCGGGTCAAAGCCGTCCGTGTTGGGGCTGTGGTACGGCGCCAGCACGCGGATGTTCAGGAAATCCAGATTCCGGCTGAAGGCGGGATGCAGATTCCAGCACGGGCTGTTGCGGAAGGTGAGCCCTTGCACCGTCACGTTCTCGCAGCGCTGCAGAAACAGCAGGCTGCCGCGGAAGGCGCCGATCTTCTTCTTGGGCTCCTGCCACCAGTCGCCCCGGTCTGCCCGGCCGTCGATTTCGCCCTGTCCGATGACGGCGGTGTTCCGGATGCCGATCCCGTTCAGCGCGCCGGCAAAGCAGTCCAGCGGGTTGCCCTCGAAGAGCCCCAGCAGGACCTCGCCCTGTTCGTCCGTCGTGCGCGTCACCCCCGGCAGCACCGCGAAGCGGTTTCTGTCGGTTTGCAGCAGCAGCTGGGCGCCCTCCTGGATCTCCAGCGTCATGTCGCTCTTGAGGAACAGCGGGCCCGTGCAGTAGTCGCCGCGCGGCACGACGACGCGTCCGCCCTCCGGACAGCAGAGGATTGCCGCCTGCAGCATGGGCGTGTCGTCGTGCTCCCCGTCGCCCTTCGCCCCGAAGCGCCGCACGTCCAGCGTACAGCTCTCCGGCTTCGTGCGAAAGCTCAGAGACTCGCACGTCCCGTCCTCGTCCCGGCTCTCCAGCACATACTCCGTGTCCGGCCACAGGCCGAACAGGGAGCAGACGGAGCGGCGCTCCTCGCCTGCGTCCCGCCCGTTCAGGAAGAGGCGCCGGGGCCGGCGCGCAATATACAATCCTTCGCCGTCCAGCAGCACGGTGACGCTGCGGGCGCCGCAATACAACACTTTCAAGCGTTAACCCTCCCGTATTCCCGGAGCGCACGTTCGGCGCCGTCCGCCTCCGGATCCAGTCCCCCGGCCGCCTGCCTGGCCGCAGGCATGTACCGCTCAGCGTCAAGCAGCCCCAGCCGGATGCCTTTCAGCACGCCGCACAGCGCCAGCGGATCGCTCTTCTCTTCCGATTTCAGCCAGGCCTGCGCAGCCTCCAGCAGCAGATCCGCCACGCAGCGGTAATGCTCGTAGATCTGCTCCTCCATGCCCTCCGCCGCATCCGCAAGCGCGGCCAGATACGCCCCGTTCGACACGTCGCCGCCGAGGGCCTCGCGTGCCGCCCGGAGCAGCCCCGCAATCGCGGAGGCCTCCAGGCTCTTCTGACAGCGCGCGTCATAAGCCGCGTAGGCGCCGATGCAGCGCAGCAGGTTTTCGGGCCGTATCCGCTCCTGCGGGGGGAGCGCTTTCAGTTCTTCGGCCCTTGCCTTCATTTCTTCCGTCGTCATCTGTGTCAGCGCCCTTTCATAACGTCGTCCTCGCGGCCGATCAGCTCCGTCAGATCCCCTTCCGTTTCCGCTTCCGGGGTCGTTCCGGTCCACTGTCTTCCGGCCATCCCCTCCACAAACAGCTTCGCGATCCGCACGGCGCCGCCCTCCTGCAGGTGGCTGTTGTCCGCCCTGCCTTCCGGGTAATTGGGGCTTCCCGCCGGGACGTGACAGTAAATCTTCCGGCTGCCCTCTGCTCCTGCAGCCTTCAGCATCTCCATGGTCGCACTCTCCAGATCGATCAGGCGGACGCCGCGCTCCCCGGCCAGGCGGCGTACCGCCTCCGGATAGGCGCCGTGCGTGGGCACGGGCTTCCCCGCCGCATCAAAGTGCCGCCTTGCGATCGAGGTGACCAGAACCGGCTCCGCCCCGTGCACCTCCGCCATGTCGATGTAGCGGTTCAGACAGTCGCGGTAGCTGCCCTCCGGGTCCGTGTGCCGCGCAGCGTCCGGCTTCTCGTCGTTGTGACCGAAGCCGATGACGAGCTTGTCGCCCGCGCGCAGGCACCGCCCGACGTCCTCCAGCCGCCCCTCGCTGATGAAGCTCAGGCTGGAGCGGCCGTTCACCGCCTCGTTTTGGACGAACTCGCCCGCGGGCAAGAGCGCCTGCAGCTTCTGTCCCCATCCCGTCATCGGGTATTCCGCCGGCGGATAGTCGGCCATCGTCGAGTCACCGCAGAGGAACCAGGTCGGGGTGCGCCGCTGCGGCTGCCAGCCGTCCGGGCCCCCGATGACCTCCGCCGGGGTCAGGATCGCGGCCTCTTCATCCGAGAGCCGCCGCTCGGACGCATGCCGCGTGCAAAGGTTTGCGCGCGCGCCCGTCGTGCGCCACTCGCCGCAGCGCTCCGTCACCCAGCGCTCCCCGTCCCAGTCGGCAAAGCCTTCAGGCGCAACGCTCCCGTCCATCTCGCACGCGAGAAACACCGTGCGGGCGAAGCGCCGCCAGGGCCGCCCCAGATACGCCCCGCCCTCCGGGCATTCCCCCGTCAGCCGGCAGGCGTGAAAGACCATGCCGTACGGCTGCTCCTGCGGCGTATTGGCGGCCGTGTACCACCCGCCCCGCGCCCGCATATACAGCGTGCAGCGTTCGAACCAGCAGCGGTACGGGCCGAAGATAAAGTCGATGTCCCCGCGGATGAAGCAGTCCTCAAAGTACTGCCGCCCGCGGGTGGGCGGGCAGTCGCCCACGCTCTCTACGCACTCGGCGCCGCTCCTTCTGGGGGCTGCCGCGGCCTCCACCTTCTGCATCACCGGGCCGCAGAAGAGGGTATCCTGGTGCGCGTCCAGCACGCAGTTGCGGTACACGCCGCGGTCTCCCGCCGCGTAGAGCGCCACAGCCTGTCCGGCGATGCTCCCGTCCCCGGCGTCGTTGCGGATGGTCAGGTTTTCGATTTCCACGTCCCTGCCCGTCACCAGCAGCGTGGCAGTCAGAAAGGTCCCCTGCTCCCGTCCGTCCGGCCCTTTGTCGTGGGCGCACGCCGACGCCGCGATCACCGTGGCGTCCCGGTCCTCCCCCACGATGCGCAGGTTGTCCCGGTTGATGACGACGCGCTCCCGGTATTCCCCCCGCCGGACGAGCAGCAGGGTGGGCGCGCGGTACCCGCACGGGATGCGGTCAATCGCCTCCTGGATGCCGGTGAAGTCCCCGCTTCCGTCTTTTGCTACGACAAACATCTTGCTCTTCCCCTGTCTTTCTCACTGTCCGGACAGTCCGAGTTCCCGGGCCGTCCGTTCCAGGAACAGCCGGCTTCCCTCCGCGTTCTCCGGCGTCGTGTTCTCCAGCGTAATCGGCAGTTTCCGCTCCGCCGCCAGGCGCAGCAGGCCGCCGTACACCATCTGTCCCCTGCCGCAGGCGACGGGCTTCGGCCGCGGCTCCTCCGGCTGCGGGATGAAGTCCTTGAGGTGCAGCACGGTCGTGCGGCCGGAAAGCCGCCGCAGGGAATCATCGATGATTTCCTCCGCCCGGCCGGTATTCGGCGTATCGATGAGGTTGACCGCGTCCAGGATGATCTTCACCCTGTCGCATTCGAGGTCGCGCAGGAGACGCTCCGCCAGCGGCGCGTCATGGATGACGTGGCTGCAAACCGGCTCGACCGCCAGATCGACGCCTTCTTCCTCCGCCCTGCGCGCCACCGGGCGGATCCGCCTGAGAAACAGCTGGTACGCCTCCTCCGTGTGGCAGGGCGCGCCTTCCGCGGCGAGGGCCGGTACCGGCGGCGTCTCTGTCCCCACGCACCGGGCGCCGATCAGCCTGGCAAAGCGCAGGTGCGCCGCGTAAATCTCTGCAGTTTGGGCCGCAGCCCCGTCGTCCGGGTCCGCGAGCTTCAGATAGCAGCCGAGGACGGCGCAGGTCATCCCCGCCTCTTCAAAAGCGCGCCGCACCTCTTGCGCCAGTTCTTCCGTCAAAAGCTTCGGCGCGTCCTGCATCCGAAAGCCGGGGACGGCCTTGTGCATCGCCAGGTGGATGCAGGTAAACCCCTGCTCCCGGGCAAAGCCCAGCCGCTCCCGCAGGGTGCCCGGCTTCGTGTCGTGCAGCCTGATCCCGATATCCATGATCAATCCTCTCCTCTTTCCCCGTTCGTGCCCCCGGCCGTCTTTTCAAAAGCCAGCCGCGGGTCCCTGTCCTCCCGCACGTAGATCGTCCCGCAGTGCACAAAACCCAGTTTGGTCAGCAGGTTCTGCATCACCCGGTTGTCCCCGTGCGTGTCGATCCGCAGGTGCCCGCACTGCCGGAAGGCCCAGTCAAGACAGAAAGCGCCGACGCCCTTTTCCGATCCGTCGGCGGCAATCCGGTGCACGACGCCGTAAGGGCTGTCGTCCTTCCAGGCGCCGTCCTCGATTTTCCTGTAGGTCGGCTCGATGTCCGGCCCCTGTACGAAGTAGAAGGTTCCGACGACGCGCCCGCCATCACCGACGCACACGTAGCTGTTCCCGGAGCGGATGTCGCTTTGGATCAGCTCCTCCGGCGGCCATTTCGTCGGCCCCCACTGGTTGGGGTTGCCGTGCGCCGCCATAAAGGCCCGCGCCCGGGCATAGATCTCCATGATGCGCTCAAAGTCCGCCTCTCTCGAATGCCTGATCTCCATCTGTTTCCTCCTTATTAAGCCGGTCCGTCCGCTGCGGAGCACATTTCCCCGGCGTGCTCCTGTTTAAAGCGTCGGATCACCGCGGCGGCGATGACCACGGCCATCACGGTGACTGCGACGTTGCTGACCATCATGACGATGCCCACGCTCGCCTCCCCGAAGTCCGTAAAGCGCTGCAGAAACCAGAAGACCGGTATGCGGAACAGGAAGACGCGGGAAACGTTCAAAAGCAGCGTCAGCTTCGTCTTGCCCAGGCCGTAGAGCAGCGCCATCACGGCCGCGTTGATGCCCAGCGGGACGGCGCCCAGCGCCTCGTAGCGGTAGACGGTCACGATCATGCGGTGAAACTCGCTGCTGCCGGAATCAAACAGGCCGGTAAGGGCGTCCAGCTGCCAGAGCTCCAGCCCGGAGATGACGGCGCCCAGCGCGGCGTCGATCACCAGGGTACAGTAGAAAGCCTGAAGCACACGGGCGTACCGCCGGGCCCCCAGGTTCTGGCTGATGACCGCCGCCGACCCCTGCTGGTAGCCGGCCTGCGGATTGGTCGTGATGCCGCCCAGGTTGTTGGAAATGCCCATCGCGCCCACCATCACGTCGCCGTAGAACGTGCACATGGAGTTGACGATGGTCTTGCCGAAGGCGAACAGCGCCTTTTCGGCCATCACGGGCGCGGAACGCGAGAGCATCGGCCCCGTGATCTCCCGCCGGAAGGACACCGCCTCCCGCGAAAAGCTGAACGCGCTCTCGCCCGCAAAGCTGTTGCGCACGGCGACGGCAAACAGCGAGAGCTGGGAGAGGAGCGACGCCACCGCGATCATGACGAGCCCGGCTTCGAGGACGTAGACGAAATAGGCCGTCAACGCCAGCTTTACCGCGATCGTCAGCAGGTTCAGCCGGAAGATCAGCCCGGCTTTCCCCCTGGCGCGCTCCACGGCGATGTACACGTTGTTGAGAAAGGTGATGACCATCACCAGCATCTGCACTGCGAAATACGGCCTGCCCACCGCGATGAGCCCTTCCGGCGTGCCCGCCAGGCGCAAAAAGCTGTCCGTAAACGGCAGGATGGCCGCAAGCATCAGCACACCTGAGGCGAGGCAGAGCACGTACAGCGTGCTGACCAGCCTGCGCACCCGCCTGTAATCCCCGGCGCCGTAGGCGTTGCTGATGAGGATGCCCGCGCCGACTGCCAGCCCGCCGCCCACCGCGGAGAGGATGGCGTTCAGCTGGGTGAGGTACGCCACCGCGGAGACGGACTCCTTGCTGATGTGCGCGGCCATCATCGTATCCATGATCGAGAAGAGGATGCTGAGCCCCTCGTAGAGCGCCAGCGGCGTGCCCACCAGCAGGATGACCTGCCACATGGGCCCGTTCAGGCTCTTCTCCAGGAACCGTTCGTCCTCCGCCGTCAGTTTTGCGGCGGCGGCAGCCGCTTTTTCTCCCCTTTTTCCGGAAGGTATCTGCACGCCCGCCTCCTCCGCTTACCGGCCGAAGAGCGCGGCGGCCTTCTGCATGCGCTCCGCGATTTTAACGCCGAAGGGGCAGCGCGCCTCGCAGCCCCTGCACCCGATGCACCGGGAGGCAGTCTGCTCCAGCGCGAGGTAATGCTCCCGCACGCTCTCGGGAACCGCCGGCTGCTGCACCGCCAGGTCGTAGAATTTATTGACCATGGCGATGTCGATGTTCGCCGGGCAGGGCCTGCAGTGTCCGCAGTAGGTGCACTGGCCTGAATAGGCGTGCAGCGGCGCGGAGGCGATGACGCCGGAAAAGTCCTTTTCGGCGTCGTCCGACGTCTCGTAGGCGACGGCCGCGTCCACCTGCTCCTTCGTATCGTAGCCGCACAGGATGGAGGCGACGGCCGGCTTGCAGAGGCTGTAGTGGATGAGCTGCGGCGCCGTAAACGCCGTGCCGAAGGGCGAGGTTGCCTCGTTGAACAGCCGCCCGCCGAAGAAGCCCTTCATCACCGTAATGCCCACGTCCCGCTCCTCGCAGAGGCGGTAGAGGGCGGAGCGCTCCGGATCGATGCCGCTGAAAGCCCCCTCATACCCGGTAAACAGGCTGTCCAGATCGTCCGTCGCGGGCCGCATGTCAAAGGCCGGGTTGATGGAAAACAGGATCATTTCGACAAAGCCGGTCTCCACCGCGCGCCTGGCCATGACCGGATTGTGCGTGCTGAGGCCGATGTGGCGGATGATCCCCGCCTCGTGCAGCTCATGCACGTACCGGATGTAGTCCGTCCCCATGGCCGCGTTCCAGTCCGCCTCCGAGTCGATGTAGTGGATCATGCCCAGGTCGATGTAGCCGCCGCCGATGCGCCGGAGCAAATCCTCGAAGGCGGGCACGACACTGCGCAGGTCCCGCGAGCGCACATACTGTCCGTCCTGCCAGGTGGAACCGATGTGCCCCTGCACGAACCACTCCCCCCGGCACTCCCGGATACCCTCGCCGATGATGTCCCGCGACTTCGGATCGGGCATCCAGCAGTCGATCAGGTTGATGCCGCGGTTGTGCGCGTAGCGGATCAGTTCCACGGACTCCTCCCTCGGATGCCGCTCCAGCCATTCGCCGCCGAAGCCGATTTCGCTGACCTGAAGGTCCGTCCTGCCCAGTCTTCTGTATGTCATGCCTTCTGTATTCACGTTTCCTGCCCCCTGGTGTGCTTATTCAGAATGAACCAATTTATTATATCTTTTCGCGCTGCCCGTGACAATCCGAAAAATAGAAGGGATTCCGCTTGCTTTTCGCCGGTGGGTCAGGGTGAACATTTTAAAAAAGTGCTTTTCAAAACACCGTTCAATTGTTATAATAACTGCGACGGCATATTATGCTGAATAAACGGAAGGAAGGGAAATCCAATGAAAAAGTTTCTTGCGATTCTTCTGACTCTGTCTCTGGCGCTCGTCGCTTTTGCGGCCGTCGCCGAAGACATCCGCGTCGCGATGATCACCGACTACGGCGACATCACCGACCAGTCCTTCAACCAGACCACCTATGAAGCGGCCAAGGCGTACTGCGATGCCAACGGCATCGAGTTCACCTACTACAAGCCCGCCGGCGACTCCACCGCGGAGCGCGTCGCCATGGTCGAGAAGGCTGCCGACGAGGACTACAACGTCATCATCATGCCCGGCTACGCCTTCGGTGAGACCATCGCGGAAGTGCAGGACGAGTACAGCGATATCAAGTTCATCGCGCTGGACGTGAGCGCCGGCGACCTGGGCGGCAACGAGCCCGCTTCCAACGTCTACTGCGCCGTGTATCAGGAAGAGCTGTGCGGCTACATGGCCGGCTATGCGGCCGTGAAGCTCGGCTACACCCACCTGGGCTTCCTGGGCGGCATGGCGGTTCCCGCCGTCGTGCGCTACGGCTTCGGCTTCGTGCAGGGCGCTGACGCCGCTGCGGCCGAGACCGGCGCGGACGTGACCGTCGAGTATGTGTACGGCAACCAGTTCTACGGCGACGCCGACATCACCGCTTACATGGACAACTGGTATCAGACCCTGGGCGTGCAGGTCGTCTTCGCCTGCGGCGGCGGCATCTACTCCTCCGCTGCGGAAGCGGCCGTGAAGGTTGACGGCGCGAAGGTCATCGGCGTCGACGTCGACCAGGCTGCCCAGATCGACACCACCTACAACAAGGAAGGCCTGACCGTGACCAGCGCCATGAAGGGCCTGGGCGCCACCGTCAACACCCTGCTGCAGGCCGTTGTCGACGGCAAGTGGGACGAGTTCGGCGGCAAGGTCGACACCCTCGGCCTGGTCGGCGAGGATCCGGACGCCAACTACGTGCAGATCGCTCCCAGCACTCAGTTCTCCGACAGCTTCACCGTGGACGACTACAAGGCGCTCGTCGCCAAGATGTTCGCGGGCGAAATCACTGTCTCCAACGCCATCGACGCGATGCCCTCCGTCAGCATCACCGTCAATGACCGCGGCACTGTAAAGTAATACCGCATTCCCGGGGAGCCTCTCCCCGGGATTTTGACAAAAGCCCCTGTTTTACCGGTCCGGCGAAGCGGGGGCTTTTGTCAAAATGACACCGGCCTATCGCGGGCACGTAAGGGGCGCGTCCGGAGGTTGTCCGGAGTTTATTTTATGGGAGGGATGCAACTTGGCAAGCGAATATGCCATCGAGATGCTGAACATCACCAAGCGTTTCCCCGGCATCATCGCCAACGACAACATCACGCTCCAACTGCGCCGCGGAGAGATCCACGCGCTGCTGGGCGAAAACGGCGCGGGCAAATCCACGCTGATGAGCGTCCTCTTCGGACTGTACCAGCCGGAGGAGGGCATCATCAAGAAGGACGGCCAGGTCGTCAAGATCAACGACCCCAACGACGCCAACGCCCTGGGCATCGGCATGGTGCACCAGCACTTTAAGCTGGTCGAGTGCTTTACCGTGCTGGACAACATCATCCTGGGCGTGGAGCCGACCGGCAAGTTCGGCCTCCTGCAGAAGGAGGACGCGCGCCGCCGCGTCATCGAGCTCTCCGAGAAGTACGGCCTGCACGTGGATCCGGATGCGAAGATCTCCGACATCACCGTCGGCATGCAGCAGCGCACGGAAATCCTCAAGATGCTCTACCGGGACAACGAGATCCTCATCTTCGACGAGCCGACCGCCGTGCTGACCCCCCAGGAGATCGACGAGCTGATGCAGATCATGCGCAACCTGCGCGCCGAGGGCAAATCCATCCTCTTCATCTCCCACAAGCTTGCGGAGATCATGGCCGTCGCGGACCGCTGCAGCGTGCTGCGCAAGGGCAAATACATCGGCACCGTGAACACCGCGGACGTGACGATGGAAGACCTGAGCGCCATGATGGTCGGCCGCAACGTCAACTTCCATGTGGAGAAGAAGCCCTGCCATCCGGGCGACGTCATCCTGCACGTGGAGAACATGACCGTCGCCTCCCGGGTGCACAAGAACAACGCCGTCAAGGGCGTCTCCCTCGACGTGCACGCGGGCGAGATCGTCTGCATCGCCGGCATCGACGGCAACGGGCAGACGGAGTTCGTCTACGGCCTCACCGGCCTGGAGCCGCTGGTCTCGGGCAAGATCGTGCTCAACGGCAAGGACATCACGAACGCACCCATCCGCGAGCGCTCCATCTCGGGCATGAGCCACATCCCGGAGGACCGGCACAAGCACGGCCTGGTGCTCGATTACTCGCTGGAAGACGACATCGTGCTGCAGCGCTACTTTGAGTCCGATTTCACCCGGCACGGCTTCCTGCGCAGGCCCAACATCCGCAGCTACGCCGAAAAGCTGATCGATCAATACGACATCCGCTCCGGCCAGGGCCCCGTGACGATGGCGCGCTCCATGTCCGGCGGCAACCAGCAGAAGGCCATCATCGCGCGCGAAATCGACAAGAACCCGAGCCTGCTGGTCGCCGTCCAGCCCACGCGCGGCCTGGACGTCGGCGCCATTGAGTACATCCACCGGCAGATTGTCGCCCAGCGGGACGCGGGCAAGGCCGTCCTCCTCGTCTCCCTGGAGATGGACGAGGTGCTGGACGTCTCCGACCGCATCCTCGTCATGTACGAGGGCGAGATCGTGGGCGAGCTCGATCCCAAGAAGACGAATCCCGAAGAGATGGGCCTGTACATGGCCGGCGCCAAGCGCGACGGCGGAAAGAAGGAGGCGTAAGGCATGCCGAAGAGTTCAAACCGCGAAAGCCTGCTGCGCAGACCGGGCGTACAGGCGCTGCTCGCCTCGCTTTTGTGCATCGTGCTGGGCCTGCTCGTGGGCTTCATCGCCCTTCTGATCATCAACCCCAGCGGCGCGGGCGAAGCCATCATGGACATCATGCGCAACTTCCTCAACTACAGCAAGAAGACCACGCAGATCAAAAACCTGGGCAACACGCTGGTCAAGACGGCCCCCCTGCTCATGTGCAGCCTCTCGGTGCTGTTCGCCTACAAGGTCGGCCTGTTCAACATCGGCGCAGCCGGCCAGTACGTGGCGGGCGCCGGCGCATGCATCTACTGCGCCGTGGGCCTCGGCCTCCCCTGGCTCGTCTGCATGCTGGCGGCCATCGCCGCCGGCGCCATCGTAGGCGCCGTCTCCGGCGCGCTCAAGGCCTACCGCAACGTCAACGAGGTCATCTCCTGCATCATGCTGAACTGGATCTCGCTCTACCTGGTCAACACGCTGCTCACCGGCGTCAAGAACCCCACGAGCCCGTACACCTACAGCGTCACCAAACGGCTCGTCACCGTGGACGGCGTGCAGCAGGTGGTCGACCACCCGCAGGCCGTGCTGCCGCAGCTGGGGCTGCAAAACTTCTTCAACAACAACAAGTACGTCGGCCTGGCGCTGCCGATGGCCGTGCTGCTGGCCGTCCTCATCTGGGTGCTGCTGACCAAGACGCGCCTGGGCTACGAGCTGCGCGCCACCGGCCTCAACAAAAACGCCGCCAAGTACTGCGGCATGCAGGACCGGCACAACATCGTGCTGACCATGGCCATCGCGGGCGGCCTCGCCGGCATCGGCGCCGCGATGCTCTACCTCACGGGCTTTGAGGACTGGTCGGTTACACAGTCTTCCGTCCCGGGCATGGGCTTCAACGGCATCGCCGCCGCCTTCCTGGGCGGCCTCAACCCCATCGCCTCCATCTTCTCCTCCTTCTTCATCCAGCACATCACCGACGGCGGCGCACAGCTGGACAAGCAGGTCTACCCCGCGGAGATCTCCAGCCTCATTTCCTCGCTCATCATCTACTTCTGCGGCTTCGTGCTCTTCTTCAAGACCAGCCTCAACCGCTGGCTGGACAAGCGGGGCGAAAAGCACAATTCCGATAAAGGAGGGAACGCGCAATGATCCTGCTCATTCAGTACACCCTCGTCTTTACCTCGGTGCTGATGCTGGTCGCCCTGGGCGGCTGTTTCTCGGAGCATTCCGGCGTCATCAACATCGGCCTGGAGGGCATCATGGTCTTCGGCGCGCTGGGCGGCGCGCTCGTCATGAAATACCTGCCGCCGGAGATGCCCGGCTTCTTGTTCTTCCTCATCTGCGTGTGCGCGGCGATGCTCTCGGGCATCCTCTATTCGCTGCTGCTGGCCGTCGCCGCCATCGATTTCAAGGCGGACCAGACGCTCGTCGGCACGGCGATGAACCTGCTGGGCACCGCGGCCGCCACCGTCATCGTCAAGGCGATCAATACCGCGGAAAACCCCAACAACCCTTCCTCCACCATCCAGTACATCGCGGCAAAGAAACACTTCCTCTTCGTCGACGGGTATGAGTTCAACTGGTTCATGGTGCTGGCGGTGCTCCTGCTCATCCTGTCTACCGTCATCCTGTACCGCACGCGCTTCGGCCTGCGGCTCATGGCCTGCGGCGAGCATCCGCAGGCTGCGGACTCCGTGGGCATCAACGTGCGCAAGATGCGCTACGCGGGCGTCCTCATCTCCGGCCTGCTGGGCGGCCTCGGCGGCCTGGTCTACATCACCGCCGGCGTCTCGGAGTGGAAATTCGAAAACGGCGTGGCCGGCTTCGGCTTCCTGGCGCTGGCCGTCATGATCTTCGGCGGATGGAAGCCCACGAAGATCGCGCTCGCCGCGCTGCTCTTCGGCCTGTTCCGCTCGCTGTCCAACGTGTACACGGGCTTCAGCTTCCTCAACAGCCTCAACCTGCCCAGCACGGTGTACAATATGCTGCCCTACATCATCTCCCTGATCGTCCTCGTGCTCTTCTCCGCCAATTCCGCGGCGCCCAAGGCAGAGGGCATCCCCTACGACAAGGGCAGCCGGTAAAAGACCATTCCCTGCCTCCGCCTCCCGGCGGAGGTTTTTTTGCGCACAAAAAAGCTGCCCGCCCGGGGCAGCCTTTCGTTTGTGCGTCCGTTTACTGGATGTCGATGTACTTGATCTCGTCTTCCTTGGGCAGCGCGGGCTTCTTGGGGATGGACAGCTTCAGCACGCCGTCCTCGTAAGCCGCCGCGATGTCCTCGCGCTTGACGTCCTCGCCCACGTAGAAGCTGCGCTGGCACACGCCGGTAAAGCGCTCGCTGCGGATGACCTTGCCGGCCTCATCCTTCTGCTCCTCGTCATTGCGGCGCTCCGCCTTCACGGTCAGGTAGCCGTCCTTGAGCTCCGCCTTGATGTCGCCCTTCTTAAAGCCGGCCAGCTCCATGTCCAGCTCGTAGCGGTCGTCGTACTCGCGCACATCGCAGTTCATCAGGCCCTGGTTCCTCGTGTTGTTCACGGGCATCATGCGCGGAAGACCATACATCATATCATCGAACATATCGGAAAAAACATTGCTCAGCATCATAAGAATCCCTCCATTGTTTTGGTTTCAATCTATTGAAGCGGTTCGGGGCTTTCGGCCTCTTCCGGCCGTCTCCCTTCCGTTGACACCCGTATCTTACCACCCGTTGTTAGCACTGTCAAGTGTTGAGTGCTAATTTCCGGCAGTGCCATTAAATCGCTTCTTTCTTTAATTTTTCTTTTAATTATTGATTTTTTGTTTATGAAATTGTAATTTATATTTTGACCTTCTTTGATTTTTGTTAGAAATGGTCAAAATTAGTCAGATCGATTTGAACAAAAAGCGGGCTCCCCTCCCGGGAAGCCCGCTTCCGTATTCCGTTCAGTCCACAAAGTCTTCCGGGCGCAGGGGTTCCCTTCCGCCGGAGGCGTCCGTCTCCTCGCGCGCCTCTTCTTCCGCCGTGTGATCCACAAAGACGAGCCTCGAGAGCGCCTCCCGGGGCACGACGCTGTTCGTCCCCATGCACGCGCGGCAGCGCGCCAGGCAGTCCGGGCACACACAGCCCAGGTCCAGGCTTTCCGACTGGATCATATACGTTCCGCAATTCGGGCATCCGCACCGCATATTCTCACCTCAGTTCCTTATGGGTAAAGCTTCTCCTGCCCTCCGCGAAGTCGCCGACCGTGTCGCCGTGTCCTTCCAGCAGGTACTTGTAGGAGCAAAGGCCTTCCAACCCCATCGGGCCGCGCGCATGCAGCCGGCCCGTGGAGATCCCGACCTCCGCGCCGAAGCCGTAGCGGTAGCCGTCCGCAAAACGGGTGGAGCAGTTGCGGTACACCCCCGCGGAATCCACCAGCGCGGCGAAGCGCCGCCAGGCCCCGTCATCCCCGGTGACGATCGCGTCCGTGTGGTGTGAGCCGTACCGGTTGATGTGGGCGATGGCCTCCTCCAGGCTGCCGACGCACTTCAGGCTGAGCGTCAGGGCGAGGTACTCCGTGCGCCAGTCCGCCTCCTCCGCCGCTTCGCAGGCGATCCCGGCTTCCGCCAGCAGCTTCTGCGTCGCCCCGTCGCAAAGCAGCCGCACGCCCGCATCCCGCAGCGCTCCGGCAGCGGCAAGCACCGCCTGCTCCGACTCCCGGTGCCACAGCAGCGTCTCGATGGTGTTGCAGGCGGAGACGTACTGCGTCTTCGCGTCCACAGCCAGGCGGGCCGCCTCGCCGGCATCGCAGCCCGCATCCAGGTACAGGTGGCACACGCCCTCGCTGTGGCCCAGTACCGGGATCTTCGTGTGCTCCATGATGTAGCGGACGAACGCGCCCGATCCCCGCGGGATCAGCAGGTCGACGTCCTCGTCCATCGAGAGCAGCGCGCCCACGTCCTCGCGCGTCTCCAGCAGCGCGGTCCAGCCGTCCGGCAGGCCGGCGCGGCGTCCCGCCTCCTCCAGCACGGCAAACAGCGCCCGGTTCGTGTTCAGCGCCTCGCTGCCGCCCTTGAGCAGCACGCAGTTGCCGCTCTTCAGGCACAGGGAGCCGATCTGCACCAGCGCGTCCGGCCGGCTCTCGAAGATGACGCCGACCACGCCGATCGGGCAGGACAGGCGCGTCAGCACCAGCCCCTCCGCCAGTTCGCGGTGAATCTGCACGCGGCCGATGGGGTCCTCCATCCGGGAGAGCGCCTCCGCGCCGCGGCAGACGTCCTCCAGCTTGTGCCCGTCAAACCGCAGCCGCGCCAGCGCGGGGGCCGCAAGGCCGGCTGCCTCCGCGGCCTTCACGTCGGCCGCGTTGGCGGCAAAGACCGCCCCGCTCTTTTCGCGGAGCAACTCCGAGAGAATCCGCAGCGCTTCGTTTCTCTGCGCGGCGGAAGAAGCCGCCAGCGCGTAGCTCGCCTGCCGCGCCGCGCGCGCCGCCTCCGGTACGGTAAAAGCCTTCGTCATTTGTCCGCTCCTGTCTCAAAAAACCGCCCGCAGGCGGTTAAGAATTATTTTTTAAATACAAATTTTTTTGAAAATACATAGTTCAGTATTATCACTACAAAATTAATTACTATTTTCATAATCAAATCAGGCAAGTGCATAATTCCAACTGTCACAAGCATCAAAAACTCATCAATTCCATATGATACTAGACGCATTGCAAAAAAACTACCAGCTTCTTTAATCAACTCTTTGAAACTCTTGCAATGTGTTTTGAAAACAAAAGTCTTATTGGCCCAATACCCAAAGGCAACTGCAACTACCCATGCAATGGTATTACTGAGTAAAACCCCAGTATGTAAGACGCGCGTGGCGAACCAGTAGGTGACGTAGTTGACCAGCGTGGTGGCCGCGCCCACGAACAGGTAGCTGACCAGTTCGGTGTTGTTCCACAGATTCAGACACTTTTCCCCCAGCTTCGGCGAAACCCTGGCGATGAGGGAGATGACCGCGCGGGCCAGCGTATCGATGACCTTCCACAGCGCGGATGCGATGCTCTTCATGGCTTGTCCTTCTTTCCTGACGATTCCCCGCCATTATAGCATCGAACACCCGAAGGGTCAACGCTTTGCCCTGCTGCGCCGCACCCGCCGTACGATCAGCACAGCCAGGGCGATCAGCAGGAGCGCGGGCAGCGCCGCGGCTAGGAAGACCAGCATGTCGCCTGTGAACGCCGCGATGCCCGAGAGTCCTATGCTGAAGGCCAGCACGATGCGGCGCAGCAGGCCGGTCTTCTCGTCTGTCGCGGCTTCCTTCGCCCGTTCCTCCCGCAGGGAAACGTCGACCGTCGCGTAGTCCACCTTCCGGTCCGTCGCGTTGAGGCTGCCCTGCAGCCGGTCGATGGAATACTGCGTATCCGCGATCTTGCTCTCAAGATCCAGCAGGTCTTTCAGGCTGGCCGCCTCCGTCACCAGCGACTGCAGCCTCGCCATCAGCTGACGCTGGGTCTCCAGGCGCGTCTGTGTGTCCTGGTAGCTCTCGGTCACGTCCTCCGCGCTCTCGTCGCGCCGCGTCACACGGCCGATCCCGGAGGCGCCGGAGAGGAAGCCGTCCAGCTCAGACGACGGGATGCGAAGCGTGAGGCCGGCCGTGCGCAGGCCGCCCGAGCCCGTGCTCTCCTGCGAGGAGGCGATCCAGCCGCCCGCATCTTTGCACAGCGCACGAATCGCGGCCAGGTCTTCGTCAAAGCTGCGGCTGACGAGAGACAGGTACGCGGTCCGGATGATCTTGCTGCCGGTGTCCGCGCTCTGCGTCTCCCCCGCCGTGGAGGCTTCATCCATGACGAGCGCCTCCTCGGCCCAGGCCGCGGTGTCATCCAGGGCGTAGGCAGCGCCGTTTACTGCCGCAGAGCGCGGTGCAAAGCCATCCAACGGCTCTTCCTTGACGTAATAGCCGTAGTCGGGCGCCGTCTCAACCGCCGGCGTCCGCTTTGTCCGCGCGGGCAGGCTGTCCCGCGTCAGCGCGGTACCCAGCACGACGAAGAGAATCAGCGCCGCAGCGCCAAGCCGCTTTACCCCGATGCCGGTGAAACATGCCCGCAGGCTCTGCAGGCGCTTTCCCGTCTTTTGCTCCTTCGCGGGCCCTTTCTTCTCCTGTTCCATGCAAAAATCCCTCCCGTCTGTGGTTTTCATCCATCAGACGGAAGGGAAGGCCCTTTTTATCCCGTGAAAACAAAAGTTTTAATCGATTTCTCCCCACTCGACCTCGGCGTCGGCCAGGCGGATGTACTCCGCGCCGTCCTCTTCGTAGGTCTCAAAGCGGCCGGTCATCGTCATTTCACAGCCGGGCTCCGGATAGTCGTCCGGATACGTATGCTCTCCCGCCCACAGAAATTCGATGCCCTGCGCACAGCAGGCGGTGGCGTCCGGGATGATGCAGGCAAAATAGGTGTTCCCCGTCCCGGCGTCTTCATAGACGTCGTACAGGCCGGATATCCGGATCGTCTTGCCGACGTAATCCTGCGGGGTGACCATCATGTTGTAAACCTGGGAATAGACCACCGTCCCGCTGAGCTGCGAGAGGTCCAGATCGACGCCCTCCTCCTTCTCCGGCGCCTTGCCGAAGAGCGACAGCGCCGAAGCGTCGGCGGCCAGCAGGCTCGCGAGCAGCAGCAGCGCTGCGAACGTTTTCCTTTTCATGCCTTTCCTCCCTGTATTCTGGCGGCTCCGCAGCACAGCAGGAAGGCCGCCATGTTGACCGCGACGATCGTGGAGCCCACGGGCGTCCCGGAGACGATGGAGATGAGGATGCCCAGCAGCGCGCAGACGACGGACAGCACGCCGGAACACAGCGTTACCGCCCTGAAACTGCGGAAGATGCGCATGGCCGACATCGCCGGGAAGATGATCAGCGCGGAAATGAGCAGCGAGCCCACCAGGTTCATCGCCAGCACGATGATGACCGCGATGACCACCGCGATGAGCAGGTTGTAAGCCTCCACCCTGGTGCCGCTCGCCCGGGCGAAGTCCTCGTCGAAGGTGACGGCGAAGAGCTTGTTGTAAAACAGGATGAACAGCGCCACCACCGCGATGGACAGGACGGCGCACAGCCACACCTCTCCCTGCGTCAGCGTCAGGATGGAGGTGGAGCCGAACAGCGTGGAGCACACGTCCCCGGACAGGTTCGTGGAGGTGGAGAACAGGTTCATCAGCAGGTAACCGATGGCCAGCGCGCTCACCGAGATCATGGCGATGGCCGCGTCCCCCTTGATCTTCGTGTTCTGGCCCGTGCGCAGCAGCAGCACGGCCGCCAGCACCGTCACCGGCAGCACGAAGAGCATGTCGTCCGTCAGGTTCAGGATACCGGCGACGGCCAGCGCGCCGAAGGCGACGTGGGAGAGCCCGTCCCCGATGAAGGAGAAGCGCCGCAGCACCAGCGTCACCCCCAGCAGGGAGGAACACAGCGCGATCAGCACGCCGACGATCAGCGCGTAGCGCACGAAGGGAAACTGGAAATACATGCCCAGCGTCTCAATCACAGCGCGCTACCCCCTCTCATAAAGTCAAAATCGCCGTTTTCCCACTTCTCACGATAGGCCTGCGCAGTGCCGAAGAAGAGCTCCCGCCCGATGTGCAGCACGTGGGAAGCGTATTGTACCGCGCCCGGATCGTGGGAGATCATGATGATCGTCACCTTTTCCTCCCGGTTCAGCCGCGTGATCAGCGCGTACATCTCCGCCGTCACGGCCGGATCCAGCCCGGAGACCGGCTCATCCAGCAGCAGCAGCTTCCTCGTGGCGCAAAGCGCCCGGGCCAGCAGCACGCGCTGCTGCTGGCCGCCGGAGAGGTCCCTGTAACAGCGGCCGGCCAGGCCCTCCATGCCCATGCGCGCCAGGTTCCGCCGGGTCTCTTCCTTCTCCTGCCGGCTGTAGAAGGGCCGCCTGCCCATCCGCGCCTGACAGCCGGAGAGCGCGACCTCCCACACCGTCGCCGGAAAGTCCTTCTGCGCCGCGGTCTGTTGGGGAAGGTAGCCGATTTCCCCGGCCTTGAGCCCGTCTCCGAAGGCGATGCTGCCCGCCAGAGGCTTCTGCAGCCCCAGGATGGTCTTCATCAGCGTCGTCTTGCCCGACCCGTTTTCCCCCACGATGCACAGGTAGTCCCCCTCGTTTACGGAAAAGCTGAGGCCGGCGCAGATTACGCGCCGCTCGTAGCCCAGGGAAAGCCCGCTGCAAGTCAGTTGTGCCATGTCCGTCTCCTTTGAATCATCCGGAGGGCGGGCTTCCGCTCTCCGGGCCGTCGTCGTCAGTTCAGCGCTTCCTTCAGCACTTTCAGGTTGTCCTCCATGGCGGAGAGGTAGGTAAGTCCCTCGGCCGCGTCTTTCGCCGTCGCGCCCTGGAGCGAATTCAGGGCGAGAATCTTCTGGTTCTTGGCCTTCGTGCTGTCCACGATCGTCTCCGCGATGCGCGGCTGCGCGTTTTCGATGGTCAGCACCGCCGGAAGGCCCAGCTCGTCCACCTTGCCGGCCAGGAATACGATCGTCTGGAAGCTCGCCTCCGATTCGGCGGAGCAGCCCGAAAAGGCCGCGTAATAATCGATATTGTAGTCGTCCACCAGATACCGGAAGGGGAACCGGTCCCCGAACAGTACGGTATGATGAGCCGCCTGCCCGACCGCCTCCGCATACGCGGCATCCAGCGCAGCCAGCTTTTCGCAGTAAGCCTCCGCATTGGCCTGATAGGCTGCGGCGCGGTCGGGGTCCGCCGTACCCAGCGCGGCCGCGATGGCCCCCACCAGCTTCTGCGCGTTGCGCAGCGACAGCCACACGTGTTCGTCGGCTTCCTCTTCGTGGTCATGGTCCTCTTCGTGGCCGTGATCCTCTTCGTGGTCGTGGTCTTCCTCGTGGTCATGCTCCATGCCTTCCACGATCTCTTCCGTCTTGACGTCCGCCCCCATGGCTTCCACAAGGCTGAGGGCTGTCTGGTTTTTGTTCACTGCCTCGGCCAGCGCGCCCTGTACCCAGGCATCCGACTCGCCGCCCACGTAGAGGAACACGTCGGCGCTGGACACCCTGACGATGTCCTGTACGGAGGGCTGGTAGGAGTGCAGGTCCACGCCGGAATCCAGCAGCAGCGTCAGTTCGACGGAATCCGTGTTCTCCCCCACGACCTCACGGGTCCAGTCGTAGATGGGAAAGATGGTTGCAACCACGTTTATTTTCTCCGCCGCAGCGCCGCCGCAGAGCGACAGCATCGCCAGCAGCGCGCACAGCAGAATTGCGCTTGTCTTCTTCATCTGTATTCTCCTTTATTCCCTTCGGCACGCCTCGCACAGGCCGTAGAACACCGTCTTGCCCGCGTGCCAGTCGAATCCGTGGTGGCGCAGCAGGTGCGTGCGGATTTCCTCCAGATCGGCGCACTCCAGATGGATCAGCCGGCCGCACTTCTCGCACTTGCAGTGGAAGTGCGAGAGGCACTCGTCCGCCTCCTGCTCATATTCGTAGCAGGCGCCGTCCCCCGTCTCCAGCACGTACTTGCGCACGATGCCCTCGTCCACAAACCGTTCCAGCTGGCGGTAGATTGTCGCCATGCCGATCGGCCGCTCTCCGCCGTTGAAATGCTCGTGAATCTCCGCCGCCGTATGGTGCATCCCGGGCGTGGCGCGCAGGTACTGCAGCAGTTCCCGCTGCTGGCGCGTGCGGTAAGGCGCTTTCGTCGTCATACAATCTCCCCCTGATTTGAAAACGGTTATCATTTTAATCAGCCGCCTCCCGCTTGTCAATATGAAAATTGTTTTCAATTCTGTCGGAGCGGAATCTTTCTTGCGCCGCCGTCAGCCCGTGCTATAATAGAGGAAAGGGGTGAAGTATATGACGGTTTCGCTGCGGTTCGTCGGGAGGCAGCCGGAGGATCTGCGCTGGTTCATCCGCGCCGACGGCCGGCATGCGGGCGGCATCACCGTGCACAGCCTGCAGGGCGGCACCTTCTCCTACGGCATCGCCGTCGCGCCGGCGCTGCGCCGGCAGGGCATCGCCGCGACTGCGCTGCCGCTGCTCTTCCGGGAAATGGAAAAGCGCGGCTGCCGCCGCGCGGCCGTGCAGATCGAACCGGGAAATGCCGCCAGCCTCGCGCTGCACCGCGCGCTGGGCTTTGCCGAAACCGGCAGGGATCCCTCCGCTGTTTACATGGAGCGGCTCCTCGACTGCCCGTCCATTGATTTCGAGTCCTCTGTGTGTTAAAATGCAGACAATAATATGGTTTTCGGGGACGCTGAACCTTGCCGAGGAGTCTTTGCCATGGATACCAAACAGCTTATGACCTTTCTGACGCTGGCGGAAACGCTCAATTACCAGCGGGCCGCCGAGCGGCTGCAGTACGCGCCCTCTTCCCTCTTCCGCCATATCCAGATGCTGGAAGAGGAACTGGGCACGCCGCTGTTTTACAAGAACGGGCGGCAGCTGGAACTGACCGAGGACGGCCGGCGTCTGCTCCCCGGCGCCAGGGACCTGCTCAGCGAATACCGGGCTTTCCTCAGCAGCGCACAGGAGAGCGAAAACGTCCGCGCCGTCGCAGTCGGCGGCTGCGAAATGAACACCTCCTATTCCCTCTTCGATCTGCTGCACCGGTTCAGCGTGCGCTGTCCCGATACGCATTACAGCATGACCACCTCCCCCAACGCCGCCGTTCCCGACCTGCTGCGGGCCGGCCTCATCGACGTCGGGTTCTATTACAGCACCGCGCCCAGGCGGCCGCAGGGGCTCAGCCACATTCCGCTGTACCGGGAGCCCCTGTTTCCCTGCACCGCGCCGGGACACCCGCTGCGCGATCAGCCCTCTGTTTCCTGGGACAGCCTCTCCTCTCTGCCGGTCATCCACCCGCACGACAACTGCTGCTTTATGACAGAATACCGGGGGGCCCTGCGCTCCCGCGGACTTGCCGTCGGCCGCGCTTCCTTTCTGGGCGGCATCTCCCTGATGATGGAGCAGGCCCGCAGGGATCAGGCGCTGCTGCTGATTCCCTCCCACGCGCTGCCCCGCCTCGGCGAGGAATTCGGCGTCAAGCCGCTTTCCCTCGTCGGAGAACCCCTGTTCTTCTGGGAATCGGTCCTCTACCGCAACAGTGAGGAGCTCTCCCCTTCTGCACGCAGGCTCATCCGGTTCGCCGTCAAATTTGCCACCGGCGAGTTGGCCGCCCATCCAGACACCCTGACCGGGCCCGCCTCCTTCGATCCCTATTTGTCTGCCCTGTAAAGACGGTTTCGTTTTTCCGAACACACGGTTCCGCAGAATCGTGTGTTCTTTTTTTAACGCTTTGGTATACTGACCCCAGAGGGGCAGACGGATTGCCCCCAGGTTGAAAAAAGGAGGAAACACCATGAAACACAGCAAGCTGCTCGCCCTCGTGCTCTCCGTGTGCATGCTCGCGTCTGTCATGACGGCCGGCCTGGCCGAGGTGAAGGACGGCGTGTATACCGAGACCGCCAAGGGCATGTTCGACGGCATGGTCGTCGAAACCACCATCGAAGGCGGCAAGATCACCAAGGTCGAGGTCAAGGAGCACCAGGAGACCTCTCCCGGCTGGCCGGCCATCGAACAGCTGCCCGGCATGATCGTAGACGCCCAGTCCATCGGCATCGACGGCATCGCCGGCGCGACGATGAGCTCCGGCGGCATCAAGGCCGGCGTCGAAGCCGCCCTGGTCGAGGCCGGTGCGGACGTCGAGGCCTTCAAGGCGCCCGTCGCGGCTGCGCCGGACGCCGCCCCGTCCTACAACCCCGTTCTCGGCTCCTTCGAAGTGCCCGAAACCTGGGACGAGAGCTATGACGTCGTCATCGTCGGCGGCGGCTTCGCCGGTATGGCGGCCGCTTACGCGGCGGGCGAAGCCGGCGTTTCCACCGTGCTGGTCGAGAAGCTCTCCACCACCGGCGGCAACTCCGCGATCAACGGCGGCCAGTACGCCGCCTACACCTCCAAGGAGGCCGCCCGCCTGCAGAAGATGTTCAACCTCGTTCCCGATACGGCTGAGAAGCACATCGAGGACACCCTCGTCGGCGGCGACAACATGGGCTGGCCGCGCATGGTCGAGGTCATGTGCAAAGGCGCGCCCTACTTCTTCAACGTCCTGCTGGACAACGGCCTGGTCATCCGCGACACGCTGGCCCGTCCGGGCGGACACTACGGCTACCGCACCTACTCCACGGAGAACTTCGTGGGCTCCGACATCACCAACCTCCAGCGCAAGATGATCGACGCGCAGGACAACGTGACCCTGGAGCTGGGCACCAAGCTGGTAGAAATCTACCGTACCCGTGATGAGGCCAACAAGGTGGTCGGCATCCGCGTCTCCACCGGCGACGCCTACAAGACCATCGAAGCGAAGAAGGGCGTCATCCTCGCGACCGGCGGCTTCGGCGCCAACGTGAAGATGCGCGAAACCCAGGTTCCTTATCTGACGGAGGACATCCCCACCACGAACAACAAGGCCGCTTCCACCGGTGAAGGCATCACCCTGGCCCAGGCCATCGGCGCGAACACGACCAACATGAGCAACATCCAGCGCTATCCCTTCGCCGACCCGACCAACGGCGTGCTGGACAAATACGCCGTGTGGCCCTTCTCCGGCCCCAGCTACGGCATCGTCTACGTCGACTGGCAGGGCAAGCGCTACGTCTCTGAAGGCGAGCGCCGCGACGTCTGCGCCAACGCGGCCGTGAACACCGGCTTCGTTTCCACCTACTCCATCTTCAACTGGGACGTCGTCAAGGCGTACGCCACGGAAGAAGAGCTGGCCGCCGGCATCGAAGAGGGCCGCATCCTCGCCGCCGATACCCTGGAGGAGCTGGCCGAGAAGATCAACGCCTTGGAGATCAAGGGGCAGCATCCGCAGATCGACGGCGCGACCCTGGTCGCCACCATCGAGCAGCACAACGGCTACATCGACGCAGGCGAGGATCCCGACTTCAAGAAGGTCATGGCCAACACGATGGCGAAGATCGAGCACGGCCCGTACTACGCCATCCCGCAGTTCCCCTCCGTGCACCACACGATGGGCGGCCTGGTCATCGACGAGCGCACGCAGGTCTATGACATCTACGGCGAAGTGATCCCGAACCTGTACGCCGCGGGCGAAATCACCGGCGTCGTGCACGGCACCAACCGCCTCGGCTCCAACGCGGACGCGGACGCCTGCACCTTCGGCTTCATCAGCGGCTATGTCACCGCCACGGGCGAGTATCCGGACTTCATGTTCGAGACGCCGCTCAACTGAATCTGACCTTTTCTCCTTCCAAAAGAGGGGCTGCCTTGCGGCAGCCCCTCAGACCATCAACAATACCCTTGTTTTCAGAGAAGGAAGCAGGGGTATTTGTTTTACAAAAGCATAGAGGATAAAAAAAGAAGCCTTTACCAGGCGC